>DAHUYE010000025.1 GCA_027315345.1 Actinomycetota bacterium | reverse complement strand
ATCCTGTTCGCTCCCCACGCTTTCGCTCCTCAGCGTCAGTTCCGGCCCAGACCACCGCCTTCGCCACCGGTGTTCCTCCTGATATCTGCGCATTTCACCGCTACACCAGGAATTCCGTGGTCCCCTACCGGACTCTAGCCATGGCAGTATCGAGTGGCGTCTCCAGGTTGAGCCTGGAGTTTTCACACCCGACTTGCCAAGCCGCCTACGAGCTCTTTACGCCCAATAAATCCGGACAACGCTCGCCCCCTACGTATTACCGCGGCTGCTGGCACGTAGTTGGCCGGGGCTTCTTCCACAGGTACCGTCAATTTCGTCCCTGTCGAAAGGGGTTTACAACCCGAGAGCCTTCATCCCCCACGCGGCGTTGCTGCGTCAGGCTTTCGCCCATTGCGCAAGATTCCCTACTGCTGCCTCCCGTAGGAGTCTGGGCCGTGTCTCAGTCCCAGTGTGGCTGGTCGTCCTCTCAGACCAGCTACCCGTCGACGCCTTGGTGGGCCGTTACCCCACCAACAAGCTGATAGGCCGCGAGGCCCTCCCAAAGCGAAATTCATTTCCTCATCAGGCCATGCGACCCGATGGGGGTATCCGGTATTAGCTCCGGTTTCCCGGGGTTATCCCAGTCTTTGGGACAGGTTCCTCACGTGTTACGCACCCGTTCGCCACTAGGTCTTCACCGGTATTGCTACCGGATGGACCTCGTTCGACTTGCATGTATTAAGCACGCCGCCAGCGTTCGTCCTGAGCCAGGATCAAACTCTCCATCGAGATCATCACGGGGGAAAACCCGCTTAGATCGGAGAGCCGGCCGTCTGGGACACTGATCCCTCGGGCCGACTGGCACGAGACGGACTGGTTAAAAATGTTGTCCGTTTTTGTGCATTGACTTGGTGAACGACCTTCACCAGACCCCGTGTTACCGGAGCCGGGCGCGGTCGCCCGCACTAGCTTTTGGCTTCTCTCTGTTCCGTTGTCAAGGATCATCCGGTGGGAAACTCAGGCCCGCGAAGGGCCGGAGTCCTTACCACCGCCGGTGAGCATGGGGTTCGGTCGGTGACCGATCCTCCGGCTCGTCCGGGTGTCGCCTCCAGGGCCTTACCGGCTCCAGGGGCGAAGGAAAACCTTATAGGCAATCCTTGCTCCCGTCAACCGGGTGGGGTCCGCTTCGGGCGGCTGCACATCCTACCCTGGGCGGAGATGGGCCAGCCTCAGTACTTCCAATCCCACCCGGACGCCCCCTCCCGGCCCGGCCGGATCGCCCTGCAGCTGGCGGGTGGGAGGGTGGAGCTGGAGACGGATGCGGCGGTCTTCTCCGCCCGGCGGCTCGACCCGGGCACCGAGGTCCTCCTCCGCAATCTGGGCCCGGTGCCGCCCGAGGGGCACCTGCTCGATCTCGGCTGCGGCTACGGCCCGGTGGCGGTGGCCCTGGCCCTGGCCGCCCCGGCCGCCACCGTGTGGGCCCTGGACACCAACCAGCGGGCGTTGGAACTGACCCGGCGCAATGCCGAATCTCTGGGCCTGGCCAATCTCCGGGCGGCAGTGGAGGGGGATGTGGGTGGGGAGGTCAGATTCGCCGGGATGTGGTCGAATCCGCCCATCCGGATCGGCAAGCCGGCCCTCCACGGGCTGCTCACCGGCTGGCTGGACCGCCTGGCCCCGTCGGCCTGGGCCCGCCTGGTGGTCCAGAAGCATCTGGGCTCGGACTCCCTGGCCCGCTGGCTGGAGGCGGAGGGCTATCCGACCCGGCGGGTCACCTCCGAGAACGCCTACCGAGTCCTGGAGGTGGGCGGGCGTGCAGCTGCGTAGCACCGACCTCAAGCGCCTGCACCGGGACTGGCGGCGGCGCACCGACGGGCGCCTGGCCCTCATCCTCGACGGGGTCCAGAGCCCGTTCAACGTGGGCGCCATCGTCCGCACCGCCGCCGCCATGAGGGTGGAGGTCCTGTGGGTGGCCGCCGGATCCACCGGGCCAGCCCACCCCCAGGCCCGGCGCCTGTCCATGGGCACCGAGCGCTACCTCGAGGTCATCGAGACCGGTCCGGCCGGTCCGGCGGTGGAGGCGGCCAGGGCCCGGGGCTTCCAGGTCCTGGGCCTGGAACTGACCGATACGGCCGTGGCCCTCCACCAGCTCCAGGCCGCCCCGGATGTCTGCCTGGTTCTCGGCAACGAGGACCATGGCCTGGGTCGGGAGACCCTGGCGGCGGTGGACGCCACCGCCTACATCCCCCAGCTCGGCAAAGTCGGCTCCTTCAACGTGGCCACCGCCGCCGCCATCGCCCTCTACGAACTACGGCGCCAGGAATGGGCAGGCGCGCCGCGGTCGGACGAGGGTCCGCCACCCCCGTAGACCCACCCGGGAGAATTGACCCTCATATGTCCAGGACCCGGTGGCCACGGCCAGCCGCCGCCGCCCTGGCCGGCCTGAGCCTGCTGGCGGCGGCGTGCAGCTACCAGATCCCCACCCTGCGGGCCGGCTCGGTCAGCCGGGTGCGCAATTCAGTGGTCCTGGCCGCCGACGGATCGGTGCTGGCCACTCTCCACGGCCCTATCGACCGCCAGCCGGTGGCCCTTTCGGCCGTACCGGAAATCCTCCAGCAGGCCGTGATCACCACCGAGGACCGGGGCTTCTGGACCGAGCCGGCCATTGACGTCCGGGCCATCATCCGGGCCGCCCTGACCGATCTGCGCCAGGGGCAGGCCACCCAGGGGGCGTCCACCATCCCCGAGCAGTACGTCAAGACCGTCCTGGCCGGGGAGGCCGCTAACCGCCACCTGAGCGAAAAGATAAGGGAGGCGACCCTGGCCTACGAGCTGGAACACCAGCACAGTCGCGCCGACATCCTGGGCCTCTACCTCAACACCGTGTACTTCGGGGCCGGCGCCTACGGCGTGGGCGCCGCCGCCCTCACCTACTTCGGCCGGCCGGTGGGCCAGGTCGACCTGGCCCAGGCCGCTCTCCTGGCCGGGGTCATCCACGCCCCCAGCGCCGACGACCCCTTCGTTCATCCCCAGGCCGCCGCCGCCCGGCGCCAGGTGGTGCTGGATGAGATGCGCTCGGCCGGGGATATCACTGCTGCCCAGGCGGCCTCCGCCGCCGCCGAGGCGCTGGTGGGGACGGGCTCCGGCTCCGCTGGGGTGCCCGAGGGTGAGCTAGCCCCGTACTTCGTGGCCGATGTGGAGGCTTCCATCCTCGCCAATCCCGCCTTCGGCGCCACCCCCGAGGCCCGGCGGGCCGCCCTTTACGGCGGCGGGCTCATTATCCACACCACCCTCGACCTCGCCCAGGAGGCCGACGCCGAACAGGCGGCGGGTCGGGTGCTGCCCGCCAGGGGGCCGTCCGCAGCCCTGGCCACCGTCGACCCGACCACCGGGGCGGTGACCGCCCTGGTCGGGGGCCGGGATTTCTATTCCGGACGACCTGGTTCACAGCTCGACCTGGCCACCCAGTCGGAAAGGCAAGGCGGGTCGACCTTCAAGCCCTTCGTACTCACCGCCGCCCTGGAGCATGGGATCGGGCTCAACCAGGAATTCGCCGCCCCGGCCCGCATCTCCATCCCTATTACCGGCGGCACCTGGAACGTCCAGAACTACCCGGGCGAGCCGGTCGGGACCATGAACCTGGTCAAGGCCACCATCTTCTCCGACAACGTCGTGTACGCCCAGTTGATGATGCGGACCGGCCCTTCCAGCGCGGTGTCCGTGGCCGCCCGTCTCGGGATCACCACCCCGCTGCAGGCCAACCCGGCCGCCGTGCTCGGCACCAACCCGGTCGACCCCCTGGAGATGGCTGACGCCTACGCCACCTTGATCAACGGGGGCGTGCACAACTCCCCGTTCATGGTCAGCGAGGTGGACGGCCCCCACGGGCGGGTTCTCTATCGCCACCACAGCGACGCCCGCCGGGTGGTGCCGGCCGCGGTGGCCTACACCGTCGACGGGGTCCTCCAACAGGTGGTGGATCAGGGCACCGGCGTGGAGGCCCGCATCGGGCGTCCGGTGGCGGGCAAGACCGGCACCACCGACAGCTGGGCCGACGCCTGGTTCGTGGGTGGGACCCCCCAGCTGGCCTCGGCGGTCTGGGTCGGCTACCCGGGGGCGGAACGACCCATGGTGCCCCCCGCCACCCCTTTCCAGATCACGGGGGGAACCTGGCCGGCCCGCATCTTCCAGCTCTACGCCTCCGCCGCCCTGGCCGATCAACCCGTGGTCGACTTCCCCAACCCGCCTTCGGGGCCGGCCGCCGCCATCGACGGGCCGGCCGGCCTGTCCGTGGATGCCGTGGTCGGCTTCCCCGAGGCCCAGGCCACCGCCCAACTGGACCGGGACGGTTTCGTGGTCCGGACCGAAAGCGTGCCCAACAATGAGTACCCGCCTGGTTACGTGGTGAGCCAGTCCCCCGCCGGGGGTACCGACGTGCCGGGGGGCAGCACGGTGGTTCTGCAGATCAGTGACTGAGCCCCATCAGGAGCGGATCGGATCGGCCCGGGACAGGTTCGGATCCTCCGGGACCCACCACCGCCAGGGCCGGTCCTGCGCCAGGCGGATCCCGATGCGTTCGCCGGTGCCGGGTGCCGCCGGAGGATCGGCGCCGTCATCCAGGATGCTCAAACGGTGCCCGCCGGGGCGGACCAGATCGGCGCCGTCATAACTCCGGTCGATGCCGAGGGCCTGGCAGAGCCGGGCCGGCCCGCGGCACAGGTCGCGGTCGCGTCGCGCCGCCGGGCGGGCCGCCCGCATCTCCTCCAGGCCGGCCAGGGGCGATAGAGCGCGAAGCAGGATCGCCTGGGCCGTGCCCTCCGGCATGCAGACGACGTTGGCGCACCAGTGCATGCCGTAGGTGAAGTACACGTACAGGCGGCCCGGAGGTCCGAACATGGATGCGTTACGGGCCGTGGGGCCCTTGTAGGCGTGCGAGGCCGGGTCCTCCCCGCCGCGGTAGGCCTCCACCTCCACGATGCGCCCGGCCCGGTTCCCACAGACCAGCACCTTGTTGAGCAGCTCGGGGGCGACTTCCAACACGTCCCGGGCGTAGAAGCTCCGGGGCAGGCGGCGGCCCCGGACCGCCGGCGTCACTCCCCGCCGAGGCGGTCGGTGTCCACCCCCAGCCGTTGGCGGAAGCGGGTCAGCTGCTCGGCCACGGCCACGGGGCCCCCGGCCCCGGGCGACGTCCGCCGGGTCACCGCCACGCCCGGCTCCAGCAACTTCCTGGCCTCGGCGCCCAGGGCCGGATCGGCCTCCACCAGCTCGGCCAGGGGAACGTGGCGCTCCAGTGAGGCCCGCACCAGCGCCCCGACCACGGCGTGGGCCTCCCGAAAGGGGGTCCCCTCCTGCACCAGCCACTCGGCCAGATCCACGGCCGCCCCCGTCTCCTCATCGGCGGCCGCCCTCATCTTGACCGTGTCGAAGCGGGCGGTGGCGACCATCCCGGTCAGGGCGGAGAGGACCAGGCGGATCTGATCGACGGAATCGAACAGGGCCTCCTTGTCCTCCTGCAGGTCCTTGTTGTACGACAGCGGTAAACCCTTGAGGGTGGCCAGCAGTCCGGTCAGGTTTCCGATCAGCCGGCCGGCCTTGCCCCGGGCCAGCTCAGCCACGTCGGGGTTCTTCTTCTGGGGCAGCATGGACGAGCCGGTGGCGTAGGCATCATCGAGGACGACGAAGCCGAACTCCGAACTCGACCAGATGACGACCTCTTCGCCCATCCGGGACAGATGGATGGACAGCAGGGCCACGGCGAAGAGCGCCTCGGCCACGAAGTCCCGGTCACTGACCGCATCCAGCGAGTTCTCGAAGCGAGTGCTGAAGCCGAGGTCGGTAGCCACCCCGTCCGGGTCCAGCGGCAGGGACGAACCGGCCAGTGCCCCCGCCCCCAGCGGGCAGTAGTCCATGTGGGTGATCACACTGAGCAAGCGGTCGATATCGCGGGACAGCGCCCAACCGTGGGCCAGCAGATGATGGGCCAGCAGCACCGGCTGGGCCCGCTGCATGTGGGTGTATCCCGGCAGGTAGGCGTCCTCGACCTCCTCGGCCCGGGCCAGCAGCGTGAGCTGCAGGTTGAGCACCAGGCGCCCCACCCCGGCCAGCTCCCGCCGGGCCCACAGGCGCAGATCGGTGGCCACCTGGTCGTTGCGACTGCGGCCGGTGTGCAGCTTGGCCCCGGCCGGCCCGGCCAACTCGGTGACCCGGCGCTCGATGGCGGTGTGGATGTCCTCATCCGACGGAATGAAGACGAACTCCCCGCCCTCCAGCTCCGCCTGCACCCGGTCGAGGGCGCCGAGGATGGCCTCGACCTCGGTCCCGGCCAGCAGGCCGACCCGGCTCAGGCCCCGCACGTGGGCCCGGGATCCGACAATGTCATCGGCGGCCAGGCGACGGTCGAAAGAGAGGCTCTCGTTGAGGGCCATGAGGGCGTCGGCCGGGGACTGGTCTCCGAAGCGGCCGTGCCAGAGAGTCACGGCCGGCGCCGGGACTGGCGGGCCGCCCACGTCTCGACCCCCAAGCCCCATAGGCGGACGAAGCCCTCGGCGTCCTGGTGGCGGAAGGCGTCGGCCGCCTCGTAGGTGGCCAGGGAGTAGTCATAGAGGCCGACCTCGCTGCGCCGGCCCACCACCAGGCAGCGGCCGGGCAGCTCACAACGCAGACGCACCTCACCGGTGACGAACTGCTGGCTGCGCTCCACGAAGGCGTCCAGGGCCTCTTTGAGGGGGCTGAACCACAACCCGTCATAGACCAGGTCGGCGTAGCGGGGCTCCAGGCGGGCCTTCTCATGGGAGAGGTCCCGCTCCAGGGTCAGGTCCTCCAGGTCCGAATGCGCCATCAGCAGGGCCAGAGAACCCGGGCATTCGTAGACCTCCCGGCTCTTGATGCCGACCCGGCGGTTCTCGATCATGTCGAGGCGGCCCCAGCCGTAGGAGCCCACCACCCGGGTGACTTCACCGATGAGCTCATCCAGGGGCAGCGACCGCCCGTCGATGGACACCGGCACCCCCTGGTCGAACCCGATGACCATCTCGATGGGCTCGGTGGCCGTGGGCGTGGTCAGCTCGTAGACCTCCTCCGGCGGCTGCTCCCAGGGATCCTCCAGGATCCCGCACTCAATGGTGCGGCCCCACAGGTTCTGGTCGATGGAGTACGGGCTGGACTTGGTCACGGTGATGGGGATGTTGTGGCGCTCGGCGTACTCGATGGACTGCTCGCGGGTGAGGCCCCAGGTCCGCACCGGGGCGATGGTCTCCAGATCCGGGGCCAATGCCCGGGTGGACACCTCGAAGCGGACCTGATCGTTGCCCTTACCGGTGCAACCATGGGACACGGCGTCGGCGCCGTGCTCCCGGGCCTGGGCCACCAGGTGCTTGACGATGCAGGGCCGGGACAAGGCCGATACGAGCGGATACTTGCCCTCGTATTTGGCGTTGGCCCGCAGGGCCGGCACCACGAAGTCCTCGGCAAACTCCCGCCGGGCGTCGACCACCACGGCTTCCACGGCCCCGGCCGCCAGGGCCCGATTCCGGATGGCCTCGAAGTCACCGCCCTGACCGACATCGACGGCCACCGCCACCACCTCGACGCCGGTCTCCTCCATCAACCAGCGCACCGCCACCGAAGTGTCCAGACCGCCGCTGTAGGCCAGCACTACCCGTTTTGCCACTGCATCTCCTTGGGGAAACGGGCTGCCGACCGGAGGTGGGCAGCCGGATTGGACCGGATCAAAGACCGGCCAGGGACGAAAGTACGGACGCCAGCCCGGCGCCACCCATCTTCTCGGCGGCCACCACCACGATGGTGTCATCACCGGCCACCGTGCCGAGCATGCCGTCGAGACCGGATCGGTCCAGGGCGGAGGCCACCACGTGGGCCGAGCCGGGCGGGGTGCGCACCACCACCAGGTTGACGGAGTGGGCCACTTCCACCACCCAGTCCCCCAGCACCCGGCGCAGATGGTCCTCGGGGGCGAAGCGGTCCTTGGTCACCTCGGGGATGGCGTAGACGGTCTCCCCTCCCGGCACCCTGACCTTGACCGCCCCCAGATCCTCCAGGTCCCGGGACACGGTGGCCTGGGTCGCCATTACCCCTTCGGCCCCCAGCAGTTCGACCAGTTCGGCCTGGCTGCTCACGGCGTGCTGTTCCAGGATCCGACTGATCCGGTGCTGCCTCTGGTTCTTAGGCACGAGCTATCAGCCAGGCGATCAGGCCCCGGACGGAGTGCATGCGGTTGGCGGCCTGGTGCCAGACGACACTGCGGGGGCCGTCGACCACCTCGGCGCTGATCTCCTCGCCCCGGTGGGCGGGCAGGCAGTGCATGACGAGCACCTCGGGGGAGGCCAGGTCGATGAGGCGTTGGTCCACCATGAAGCCGGTGAAGGCGGCCCGGCGAGCCTGGGCCTCGGCCTCCTGGCCCATGGAGGTCCACACGTCGGTATAGACAACGTCAGCGCCCTTGACCGCCTCCTCCGGCTGGGTGGTGACCTCGATGGCACCCCCGATGGCCCTCACCGCCTCGATGTCAGAGGCCGGCAGGGAGTACCCCTCGGGGGTGGCCAGGATGATGGAGGCGCCCACCAGGGCGGCGGCCCGGGCCAGGGATCGGGCCATGTTGTTACCGTCCCCGACGTAGGCGATCTGAACCCCTTCGGTCCCGCCCAGAGCCTCCCTGATGGTGAGGACGTCAGCCACCGCCTGGCAGGGATGGGCCCGGTCGGACAGGAGGTTGAACACCGGCACGGTCATCCCGGCGCCGTCGATGGCGGCCACCATGCGCTCCAGGGTGTGGTGGTCCATGACCCGCCCCCCGATGGCGGCGTGGTAACCGGCCAGGACCCGGGCCACGTCTTCGGCCGGCTCCCGGGTGTCGAGGCCGACCTCCTCGCCCCGGATGGTGACCGGGTGGCCTCCCAGCTGGAACACGGCCACCTCGGTGGAGTTGCGGGTCCGGGCCGAGGGCTTTTCGAACAGCAGGGCCACGCCCCGACGGGCCAGCACCTGGGGATAGTCGCGCTGCGCGGCCAGGTCCAGGACCTCGGCCAGTTCGGCCCGGCTGAGGTCATCCACCTCCAGGAAGTGTCGGGTCATGACTTGGCCTCCCTGTCCGTGCGTACATCCGTACCGGAGACGGTTCCACTATTGGTCGACAACACGGCGTCGGCCAGCAAGCTGACCGCCTCATCGATCTCGGCCTCACTGACCAGCAGCGGTGGGGCCAGCCGGATGGCGTCGGGGGCGACGGCGTTGACGACCAGACCCGTCTCCAGGGCCCGGGCGGCCACCTCGGCCGAGCGGGGCTCGGCCAGCACGGCCGCCAGCAGCAGGCCCCGGCCCCGGACCTTGACCACCCCCGGGATCCGGGCCAGGCCGCCGGCCAGGATCTCCCCCATCCGGGCGGCCCGGGCCGGGATGTTCTCCTCCCGCATCACCGCCAGGGTGGCCAGGGCGGCCGAGGCGGCCAGGGGCTGACCCCCGAAGGTGGTGGCATGTTCGCCCGGTAACAGGGCGTCGGCCACCTCCCGGCGGGCCCAGCACGCCCCGATCGGCATGCCGTTGCCGAGGGCTTTGGCCATGGTGACGATGTCGGGCTTGACCTCGTCATGGTGGAAGCCGAACCAGCGCCCGGTCCGGCCCAACCCGGTCTGAACCTCGTCCAGTATCAGCAGCACTCCCCGTTCGTCGCAGAGCTTGCGCACCGCAGCCAGATAACCGGGGGGCGCCGGGTTGACCCCGCTCTCCCCCTGCACCGGCTCGAGTAACACCGCCGCCGTGGACGGGTCGATGGCGTCGATCAGCGCTTCCGGCTCGGCCCAGGCCACGTGCCGGAAACCTTCGGGCAGGGGCTGGAAGATCTCGTGCTTGGCCGGCTGGCCGGTGGCGTGGAGAGTGGCCAGGGTCCGGCCGTGGAACGAACCGTAGGCGCTGATCACCACGTAACGACCGTGGCCGGCCCAGCGCCGGGCCACCTTGAAGGCGCACTCGTTGGCCTCGGCGCCGGAGTTGGAGAAGAAGACCTTGCCCCCGGCCCGGGTGCCGTCCCCGATCAGGGTGTCGATCTCCTCGGCCAGCTGGGGGGCCAGCTCGTTGCCGAACAGGTTGGACACATGCTGGAGCCGGCCGGCCTGGGTGCACACGGCCTCGGCCACCCGGGGATGGGAATGACCCAGGGAACAGACGGCGACGCCGGCCAGAAAGTCGAGATAGCGCCGGCCCTGGTCGTCCCACAACTCGGAGCCCGAGCCCCGGACAAAGGTGACGGCAGGCTGCGGATACGGCATCAGCGGCCAGTAGGACCGCTCGGCGGCGGCGGCGGCGGACGGGCTCACGGCTCCACCATGGTGCCGACGCCCTGGTCGGTGAAGAACTCCAGCAGCAGGGCGTGGGGCACCCGGCCGTCGATGATGTGGGCCCGGTTCACCCCCTGGCGCACGGCGGTGACGCAGGCCTCCATCTTGGGGATCATCCCTCCACTCAGGGTGCCGTCGATCATCATCTTCTCCACCTCTCCCACCGTGACCCGGTTCACCAGGCTGTCGGGGTCATCCGGATCGGCCAGCACCCCTTTGACGTTGGTCAGAAAGACCAGCTTCTCCGCTCCGAGGGCCGACGCCACCTCAGCGGCGGCGGTGTCGGCGTTGATGTTGTAGGCCTGGCCGGAGCGGTCCGAGGCAATGGTGGCCACCACCGGGATGAGTTCCTGGGCCAGCAGCTTGTGCAGGATGCCGGCGTCCACTGCCTCGACATCGCCCACGAAACCGAGGTCGGCCTGGCGGGCGGTGGCCCGGATCAGCCCGGCGTCCTCGCCCGACAGTCCCACTGCCATGGGGACATGGACGTTGATGGCGCTCACGATGTCCCGGTTGACCTTGCCCACCAGCACCATCCGGGCGATGTCGAGAGTTTCGGCGTCGGTGACCCGAAGGCCGTCCCGGAACTCCGGCGTCTTGCCCAGCCGGGCCATGAGGTCACCGATCTGGGGGCCGCCGCCGTGCACGACCACCGGGTGCAGTCCCACCGATCGCATCAGGGCGATGTCCTGGGCAAACTGCGGGAGCGATTCGTCATCGTCCATGGCGTTGCCGCCGTACTTGACCACCACCACCCGTCCCCAGAAGCGCCGGATGTAGGGCAGGGCCTCGGCCAGGACGGCGGCGGTGACGTCGGGGTTGGTAAGGGCGCTCATGAGGTGCGCTCGTTCTCGAGGATGTAGTCGGCGGTGAGATCCCGGGTGACGATCCGGGCCGCCCCCGGGCCCAGGCCGAGGTCGGCGGACACCTCCACCTTGACCCCCTGCAGGTGGGCGCTCACCGCAGCCCGATCGTGCTCGGCGGCCACGCCGGCCCGGCACACCACGTGCCCGCCGTAGGCCACCGATACCCGGTCGATGTCGAAGCCGATGCCGGCCGAGCCCAGCTCGCTGACGATCCGGCCCCAGTAGGGGTCGCCTCCGTGGAGCGAACACTGGACCAACTGGCTCTCGGCCACCTTCCTGGCCCCGGCGGCGGCCTCGGCCTGGCTGCGGGCGCCGGTGACTCGGATGGTCGCCACCCGGGTGCCGCCCTCGGCATCGGCGGCCATCTGGGCGGACAGGTCCTCACAGGCCTGCCCCAGGGCTTCCTCCAGCCGGACCAGGGGCGCCGGCCCGGCCCGGCCCGAGGCCAGGACCAGCACGGTGTCGTTGGTGGAGGTGGCCCCGTCCAGGGTCATCTCGTTGAAGGAACCGGCCACGGCCCGGCCCAGGGCGGCGGCCAGATCCCCGGCCTCGACGGCGGCGTCGGTGGTGAGCACGGCCAGCATGGTGGCCATGTTGGGAGCCAGCATGGCCGCCCCCTTGGCCATCCCCCCGATGCGGAAGCCGCCCCCGTCGACGTCGGTCGTCTTCATCCGGGTGTCGGTGGTCATGATGGCCCGGGCGGCGGCCACCCCGGCTTCCTCGGATGACGCCAGCGCGCCGACGGCAGCCGGGATCCCGGTCTCCAGGCACTGGGCCGGCAGGTAGAACCCGATCAGCCCGGTGGAACAGACCAGCACCTCCTCGGGGGCACAACCCAGGCCGGCGGCGGTCAACTCGGCCATGCGCCTGGCGTCCCGGCGCCCGGTCTCCCCGGTGGCGGCGTTGGCGTTCCCGCTGTTGAGGACGACGGCGGCGGCCCGGCCGCCGGTGGTGGCCAGGTGGGCCCGGCTGACCTGCACCGGAGCGGCGGCGGCCAGGTTGGAGGTGAACACCCCGGCGGCGTTCACCGGCCGGCCGTCATCGGTGCTGACCACGGCCAGGTCCGGCACCGAGCCGTCCTTGATGCCGATGGCCAGTCCGGCGGCCCGGAAGCCGGCCGGCGTGGTCACACCCACGGCGTCACCCGACCCGTCCCGGCGGCGGCCGTCGCCGTCCCCCGGTCCACTGCGCTGGACCTGGAACTGGCCAGGCCGGTCTCGCTCACGGGTACACCGCCGCCATGGGGAGGCCGGCCGTCTCGGGCAGGCCGAGGGCGAGGTTGGCGCACTGCAGCGCCTGTCCGGAGGCTCCCTTGACCAGGTTGTCGAGGGCGCAGAGCACTACCAGCCAGCCGGTGCGCGGATCGACCCGGGCGGTGACATGGGCACAGTTGGATCCGAAGGTGGCCTTGGTCCCGGACGGAGCCTCCGTCACCACCACGAACGGTTCGGACCTGTAGGCGGTCTGCAGCACCTCGATGGCCTCGGCGGTGGTGGACACGCCGGCGGGCCGGGCGTAACAGGTGGCCAGGATGCCCCGGGTCATGGGAGCCAGGTGCGGCGTGAAGAGGATCTGGGCCCCGATGGCCTGTTCCATCTCGGGGGTGTGGCGGTGATCAAGCAGCCCGTAGGCGCTGAAGTCCCCGTCCACGTGGGCGAAGTGCATGGAGTCCCGCAGCCCCCGGCCCGATCCCGAGGTTCCGCTGGCAGCATCGACGATGATCCCGGTGGTCTCCACCAATCCGGCCCGCACGAAGGGGGCCAGGGCCAGGGCGGCGGCGGTGACGTAACAGCCGGCGGCCGCAATCAGAGGCGCCCCGGTGAGCTCGGAACGGAACAGCTCCGGGAGGCCGAAGGCGAAGCGCTTCAGCCACTCGGGAGCCCGGTGCTCGGCCCCGTACCAGGTGGGATAGAGCGAAGCGTCCTTGAGCCGGAAGTCGGCGGCCAGATCGACCAGGTGGCCGACCCGGCCGGCCAGTTCCGGAACCAGGGCCTGGGACTGCCCGTGGGGCATGGCCAGGAAGACCAGATCCAACCCGTCCAGCCGCTCGACGTCCGTGGCCGAATACACCAGGTCGGGATAGGCGGCGGCCAGGCTGGGGTACAGCTCGGCGGCCCCCTGGCCGGAGTGGCTGTCGGCGGTGGCCACGGTGACCTTGAGGGACGGGTGCTCGACGAGCATCCGCAACAGCTCCGCCCCGGTGTAGCCCGGCGCCCCGATGATCCCGACGTTCACCCCGCCACCATACACGACCCTGCATAATCATGCAGAGGAATCACCGGACGGGTGGCCGGCGCTCAGCCCCGGAGGACGGCGGGGTGGGAGGACTGAACGGCGTCCACGCAGGTCTGGCGGAGGGAGGCGACTTCGGCGTCGGTGAGGGTGTGGTCCAAAGCGCAGAAGCGCAGGCTCCAGGCCAGGCTGCGCCGGGCCGGCCCCAGGAGGGCCTCGTCCCGGAAGACATCGAAGAGGCGCAGGCCGATGAGGAGATCACCGGCGGCTCGGCGCAGGGTGGACTCAACCTCTGAGGCGGGGACGGCTTCGTCCACCACGAAGGCCAGGTCGACATCGGAGGAGGGGTAGACGGAGACCTCGGCGGTGGCGGCCGGGCGGCGCTCGGCCCCGGCCAGCGCCTCCAGGTCGACTTGGAGCCAGCCCAGCCGGCCCTCCAGGCCGAAGGCGGCGGCCACGGCCGGATCCACCTCCCCGATCACACCGACCACCGCCGCCCCGGCCGTGAGCTCCCCGGACCGGGTGGGATGCAACCCGGGGGGGGCGGCGGCCCGGATGCCGGGCTCCCGGAGGCGCAGACCGTCGGCCAGGGTGCGCCACAGCCGCACGGCGGCGGGGGCGTCGTCCCCCGGGCCGGCCAGAACGGCGGCCAGCTGTTCATGCTCATCGGGCAGACCCCGCCCGCCCGCCGGAGGGGCGAAGACCTGGCCGACCTCGAACAGGCGGATGTTCTCGTTGCGGTGGCCGACGTTGAACCGCACCGCCCGCAGCAGCCCGGGCATCATGGTCCGGCGCAGCTCCGACTCCTCCCGGGTCATGGGATTGGTCAGAGCAAGGCCGGGAGCCTCCTCGGGGCGGCCGACCAGGCCGTGGTCATCGGGACCGAGCAGTGACGGCGTCCACGCCTCCACCAGCCCAGCACCGGCCACCACCTGGCGCAGGAGCCGGCGGTCCCGTTGGTAGGGGCTGAGCCGGCCCACCTGGGTGGTGGTGGGGACGGTCCGGGTCACCTGGGCGTAGCCGTGGTGACGGGCCACCTCCTCGATGAGGTCGACTTCGGCGGTGACGTCGGGCCGCCAGCCAGGGACTTCCACCTCGGCCTCGCCTGGGGAAAGTTCCGCGATCCCGAAGCCGATCCGCTGGAGGTGGCCGTGCACGACGGCGTCACCCAGGTCGGTGCCCAACAGGGCGTTGACCCGGCTGGTGCGCAGGCGGATCCGGGAGTGGGCCGGTGTCCGGCCGGTGGACAGACCGGCGCCCAGCGTCCCCCCCGCCCCGGCGGCCAGAGCGGCCACGCGGTCGGCGCAGGCGGCGGCGATGTCAGGGTCCGTCCCCCGCTCGAAGCGGGCCGAAGCCTCACTGCGCAGGCCCAGCCGCTTGGAGGTGCGGGCCACGGCCATGGGGGCGAAGTAAGCCGCCTCCACCAGCACCCGGGTGGTCCGGGCCGAGATCTCCGAGGACTCGCCACCCATGACCCCGCCGATGCCCACCACCCGGTCGTCCCCGTCGGTGATGACGCAATCGGGATGAGCACCCGTACCGAGGGTGCGTTCCACCCCGTCGAGGGTCTTGAGCGTCTCGCCCGGCCGGGCGGCCCGGGCCACCAGCGCCGGACCGGGGAGGAGGTCGAGGTCGTAGGGGTGGGTGGGCTGGCCCAGTTCCAGCATCACGTAGTTGGAGGCGTCCACCACCGAGTTGATGGAGCGCATGCCGGCCAGGGTCAGGCGGGTGGTCAGCCAGGCCGGGGACGTCCCGACCGTGACCCCTTCGACCACCCGGGCCGTGAACAGCGGGCAGAGCGACGCATCCTCGGTTCCCACCCGCGCCCCCGTGGTCGAATCGCGCTCCCCCGCCCCCGGAGTTGAACCCGGACCGGCCGGCGGACCCACTGGCGCCGCCCCGGCCGGCTCCGAACCGGGGGGACCGGGACGGGCGGGCACGGCAAAGGGAATCCGCAGCGCCGCGGCCAGATCCCGGGCCACCCCGGCCACGCTCATGGCGTCGGGCCGGTTGGCGGTGATGTCGAGGTCGAAGACCACGTCCGGTGACAGGCCGATGGCCTCGGTGAAGGCCCGGCCCGTCTCCAGTCCTTCGGGCAGGACCAGGATGCCGGCGTGGTCGGCGGACAGGCCGAGTTCGGCTCCGGAACAGAGCATCCCGTTGGACTCGGCCCCCCGCATCTTGCGCCGGGCGATGGCGAAGTCGGCGCCCGGGAGGACCGTGCCCACCTGGGCCAGGGGGACCAGGTCACCGACGGAGAAGTTCCAGGCCCCGCAGACCACGTGGGTGGGCGTACCGGCCACGTCCACCACCACGGCCCGGATCCGGTCGGCCCCTTCGATGGCGTGGATCTCCTCCACCCGGGCCACCACCACCCCATCCAGGCCCTCCCCGACGCGGCTGACCCCGTCGACCACCAGGCCGAGCTCGTTGAGCAGCTCGGTCAGACGGTCGACGTCGGCGTCGGCGTCGATCGGCGCGAAGTCGCGCAACCAGGAGAGAGGTGTCCGCATCCTTGCCTCAGAACTGGGTCAGGAGACGGAGATCGTTGTCGAGAAAGACCCGCATGTCCGGCACCTGGTGGCGCACCTGGGCGCAGCGATCGATGCCGAAGCCGAAGGCGAAGCCGGACCACTCCTCGGGGTCGAGACCGACGGCGCCGAGCACATTGGGATGCACCATCCCACAACCGCCCAGCTCGATCCATCCCGTGCCGGTGCAGGTCCGACAGCCTGACCCGGCGCAGATGGGGCAGGTCACCTCGAACTCCCCGGACGGTTCGGTGAAGGGGAAATAGGACGGACGCAGGCGGGAGTGCATGCCCGGCCCGAAGTAGGCGGTGGTGAAGGACTCGATGGTGCCGGCCAGGTCCCCCAGGGTGATGCCGCGATCGATGACCAGACCCTCGATCTGGTGGAAGGTGGACAGGTGCCGGGCGTCAGGAGTGTCCCGGCGGAACACCCGGCCCGGGGCGACGATGTAGATGGGCGGCGGCTGGGTCTGCATGACCCGGATCTGCACCGGGGAGGTGTGGGTCCGCAACAGGATGGACTCCGAGTCGCCCTGGTCGAGATACAGGGTGTCCCACATGCCCCGGGCCGGATGGGCGGCGGGCAGGTTGAGGGCTTCGAAGTTGTGCCAGTCGTCCTCCACCTCGGGTCCCTCCGCCACCCGGTAGCCCATGCCGATGAACACGTCCTCCAACTCGTCGCGGGTCTGGGTCAGCAGATGCAGATGACCTCGGCTCGAGCCGGCCAGGACCTCGGTCAGGTCCAGTCGGTCGGACTGGAGGGCGACGGCCCGTTCGGCCTGCTCCAAGGCGCTCCGGCGGGAGCCGATGGCCTCCTCCAATCCGGAGCGGGCCTCCTGCAGTTCAGCGCCGACCACCCGGCGGGCCTCGGGTTCCAGGCTGCCCAGGCTCCGGCCCAGTCCGGCCAGAGCGGAGCGCTTGCCCACCAGCTCGGCCTGCAGGGCCCTCAGTTCCTCCAGCGAGGCGGCCTCGGCCACCGCCCTGAGGCCCTCGGCCACGATCCGGGCCGCTTCCTCCCGCCGGTCGAGCGGGGCCGGGCCGGCGCCGCTGGGGCCGTGGGGCCCGGTCACGGGCCCGCTCATGGGGTGTGGGCGTCTTCGAAGGCGGACAGGGGCAGGCTGAAGCGGAAGGTCGTCCCCTGGCCCACCACCGAGCTGACCGTGAGCCGGCCCCCGTGGGCCGTGACCAGGCCTCGGCTGATCCACAGGCCCAGTCCGGAGCCGGTGGGCTTTCCCTCCGCCCGGCGGAAGAAGCGGTTGAAGACCTTGGGCAGGTCCTCGGCCGGGATGCCTTCGCCCTGGTCGATGACGTCGACGGTCACCTCGGAGTGGCCGGCCCGACCCAGCACCCGCAGCCCCTTGGGGGAGGCGTACTTGCAGGCGTTCTCCACCAGATTGGTCACCACCTGCACCAGCTTGTCCGGATCGGCGTAGACCTCGGGCATATTTTCGGCGAAGTCGGCCGTCACCTCCATGTCCCCGTGCTCCATCTGGAGCTGATCCAGGACGGACCGGACCAGCTTGGCCAGGTCCACCATCTGGCGGCGCAGCACCAGGCGGCCCGACGCCAGCCGGTTGATGTCCAGCAGTTCGGTGATGAGGCGGGTGACCCGGTCGGCATCCCGGTTGACCTGCTCCAGCATCATCTTCTTGTCATCGTCACCGAGGCGGTCCCAGCGGCTGAGGAGCAGGCTGGTATAGCCCTTCACCGACGTCAGCGGGGAGCGCAGCTCGTGGCTGACCGTGGAGACGACCTGGGCCCCGGCCGCGGCCAGCTCCCGGCGGCGGCCGGCGTCTCGCAGCATCAGCGTCGCTCCCTTGACCGCCCCACCGGCGTCCCGGTGGTACACGCCGGTCACGAAAGTGCGCACGTCGGTGCCGTCCGAGGCGCTCACCACCACCTCGTGCTCGGGGATCATCCTGACCCGGGGCAGGCGGACCGAGCTGTGCCAGCCGTCCACCAGCAACGCCTTTCCGCCGTCGTCCCGGGGCGCCAGGGCCACCGAACAGGGCCGGCCCACCAATTCGGCCACGACATGACCGGTCAGGTGACACACGGCGGCGTTGGCAGCGGTGATGACCCGGCCGGCGTCGAGTTCCAGCACCCCGTCGGGCAGATCCTCGATGGACAAGCTCATGAAGACCCCCCGGCGCCACGGCGCTGGCGGGCCGCCTCGAAACAGATCACCGCGGTTGCCACGCCAACGTTCAACGACTCCGTATCCGCGGCCATCGGGATCGTGACCGACCCCTCCACGGTAGTCAGCGCGTGCCGGTCCAGACCGTGAGCCTCGTTTCCCACCACCAGGGCGAAGGGAGCGGTCAGGTCCACCTCGGCGGGGTCCCGGCCGCCCCGGGCCACCGCCGCCAGCCGGGTGACACCCCACCCCGCCAGGCGGTCCATCACCTCGGCGGCCGGCCCGGCCTGGACCAGGGGCAGGCGGAAGATCGCTCCGGCCGAGGCCCGGACCGTCTTGGGGTTGTAGGCGTCCACCGATTCACCGCAGAGCACCACCCCGTCAGCTCCGGCGGCCCGGGCCGAGCGGATCAGGGTCCCGGCGTTACCGGGATCCCTCAGCTCCACCCCGACCACGATGAGAGACGCTTGACGCAGATCCTCCAACCGGGTGGTGGGGATGGGAAGCACGGCCAGCACCGGCTGGGGAGTGCTGGTGTCGGCCACCCGCTCGAGGACGCCGGGGGCCAGACCGAAGATGCGCAGACCGGCGGAGGCGGCCCGGTCGAGCAGATCGGCGGGGGCGTCGGGGGCGGCGTAGACGGACTCGATCGGCACGCCGGCGTGCAGGGCTTCGCTCAGAAGGGTCACCCCCTCGGCCACGTAGCAGCCCTCCGACAGCCGGACGCTGCGCCGGCTCAGCAGCCGGCGCAGACGGACGACCCGCTGATGGCGGTAGGGAAGACCGCCGCCGACGCCGCCCCGGGATTCCTCCCGAGGCCCGCCGGCCCGTTCACTCAGCGGTGGAAGCCGCCGCCTCGGAGGCCTGCGGGCTCTCCGACCGGGAGGACTCCGCCGGAGCCTGAGCAACCGGGGCCTGAGCCGGAGTGGCCGGCGCCGCCGAGCGGACCAGCTCGACCAGACGGCCGAAGGCGGTCGGATCGGTGACGGCCAGATCGGCCAGCACCTTGCGGTCCACCTCGATCTCGGCCTCCCTCAGACCGGCTATGAACCGGCTGTAGGAGAGCCCGTGCTGGCGGGCGGCGGCGTTGATGCGCTGGATCCAGAGCTGGCGGAAGTCACCCTTGCGGGCCCGCCGGTCCCGGAAGGCGTACTGCATGGAGTGCATGACCTGCTCGTTGGCGGCCCGGAAGCTCCGGCTCTTGTTTCCGTAGTAACCCTGGGCCTTCTCCAGTACGGCCCGATGGTGCTTCCGGCCGTGGACAGCGCGCTTTACCCTGGCCATGGTTCCTCCTCGTTTCGTTCGGTGGGTGAGAGTGGGGGCGGGTGATCAGAGACCGAGCATGCGGCGGACGGCCCGGGCGTCGCCCGGGGCCACATCCGCATCCCGGGAGAGCCGGCGCAGGCGCGTCGGACCCTTCTTCTCCAGGATGTGGTTCTTGAAGGCCTTGCGGCGGCGAAGCCGCCCAGTGCCCGTCACCTTGAACCGCTTGGCGGCACCTTTGTCGGTCTTCATCTTCGGCATCTGCTGATCTCCTGCGGCTCCCGCCGCGATTGCTACTGCTCTGCGACTGTGGCTGGGGCGGAGGCCCCGTCATCTGTCCCGATGTTCGGCTCGGCGGCGGCGGTGGCCGCCATCGGCGCCTCCACGGCTCCGTTGGTGACCTCGGCTGCAGGCGCCGGAGCCTCCACGGCTCCGTTGTGCTCCTCGCCCGAGGTCTCCTTGGCCTTGGCCGCCACGGCCTGGCTTCGGCGGTCCGGCGCCAAGACCATGATCATGTTGCGCCCGTCGACCTTGGGGGCCGACTCGACCTTGGCTACGGCGCCGACCTCCTCGGCTACCCGGTCGAGGATCCTCTTGCCCAACTCCGGGTGACTCATCTCCCGGCCTCTGAACATGATGGTGACCTTGACCTTGTGGCCCTCACCCAGGAAGCGGCCGACCTGACGGGTCTTGGTCTCGAAGTCCCCGGGCCCGATCTTGGGCCGGTACTTCATTTCCTTGATCCCGACGCTGGTCGACTTCCTTCTGGACTCCTTGGCCTTCTGGGCGGCGTCGAATTTGAACTTTCCGTAGTCCATGATCCGACAGACCGGGGGGTTGGCCTGGGGAGCCACCTCCACCAGGTCCAGATCGGCCTGTTGGGCTATCTGCAGGGCCTCGGGCAGCGGCTTGATCCCAAGCTGCTGGCCATCGGCGTCTACAAGGCGGACTTCCCGGGCCCGGATCCTGTCGTTGATCCTGGGCTCGTTGGTTATCGGGGCAGTGGCTATCCGGTCTCCTCCTGGTTTGTGGGATCCGCGCGCAAAACGGCGGGGCCCCGGAAGCAGGCACCCGCCGTCGGCGGCCCGTCGACCCGACGCACGGAATCCGCCGGAGCGGCTGTGGGCGGGTGGGGGTCGCCTGGGCGCCCCGCTTCCTTATTCGGTTTGGCCAATAGGGTATCAGCGCATGAGCAGCCTCTGGACCCCCGGTGGGGAACGACCGGTCCCGCCCCCCGGCTCCGGCCACGCATCCGAGCGTCCGGACCCGGCTCCGTCCACCCCCTACCCCCCGGCTTCCCCGCCTCCGTCCGGGAGCTCCGGGGCGGGCGGGCCGACTGACCTCCCGGCCGAATCGGCCGAGGAGGAGGCCATCCGGGCCGAACTGGCCGGGGTCCAGCGCCAGCTGCTGGAGGCTCCTCCCGAGGTGGTGGTGGCCAACCACGCCTTCGGCCTGTTCCAGCTGGCCGCCCTCCACCTTTCCCAGGAGCGGCCCGACTTCGTGGCCGCCCGCCTGGCCATCGACGGCATGGGGGCGCTGGTCGAGGGCCTGGCCGGCCGGCTCGGTGACGTCGAGGCCGATCTCCAGGACGGCCTGGCCCAGATCCGGCTGGCCTTCGTCCAGGTCCAGGCCGGCGGCGCCCCCACCGGCTGAACCGGCTTCAGCCCGCCGCGGCAGCGGGCCGGTTGTCCACCGCCACCGGCCGGATGTGGGCGGCCTCCCACCGGCCCAGATGGCCGGCCACCACCTCGAAGTCGACCCTCACGCCTGGGTCGATCGTCCTGGACCCGTCGGCAATGGCGGTGCAGTGGAAGACGAACGGTCCGGCCCCGTCATCGGAGCCGACCGTGCCCATCCCCCGCTGACCGTCGAACTCGGCCACCGTCCCCGTCATATCAGTGGACGATCTTGGAGATCGGCAGTTCGATGATGTCGGTGGCGCCGGCGTCCTTGAGGGCAGGGATGAGGATGTTGATCTGGGACTTGGGCACCACCGTCTCCACCGCGAAGCCGCCCTGGCCGGACAGCTCCGAGACCGTGGGCGCCTTCATGGCCGGAACCATGGCGATGACCTGATCGAGGGCCTCCCGGGCCACGTTGAGCTTGACCAGGACCTTGTCCCGGGCCTCCAGGGCCCCCTGTAACAGGGTCAACAACTGGGCCATGGCGTGGCGTCGCACCGGGTCGTCGGCCACGGCCGGGTTGGCGATCAACTCGGTGCGCGAGACCAGGATGGTGTCGAGAATGCGCAGGCCGGCCGCCCGCAGGGCCCGTCCCGTCTCGGTGATCTCGACCACGGCATCGGCGATCTCGGGGACCTTGGCCTCGGTGGCTCCATAGGAGAGGCGGATGTCGGCCTGCACGCCGTGCTTCTCGAAGAAGCGCCGGGTCAGCTCGGGGTACTCGGTGGACACTCGGACGCCGTCGGGCAGGTCGCCCACCGATGCGGCCGCGTCGCCTTCGGCCACGGCCAGGACCACCCGGATGGGCGACGAAGTCGCCTTCGAGTAATTGAGCTCCCCGAGGGTCAGGACCTCGGCCCCGGTCTCCTCGATCCAGTCCCGGCCGGTGATGCCGATGTCGAAGAGGCCCTCGGCCACGTAGCGGGGAATCTCCTGGGGCCGCAGGATGCGGACGTCGTCGACCCGGGGGTCATCGATGCTGGCCCGGTAATCGACCTCCGAGCTGCGCCGGACGGTGAGGTCGGCGGACTCGAACAGGGCGATGGTGGCCTTCTCCAGCGAACCCTTGGGCAGGACCAGCCTGAGCATTCCGTCCCCGGCCTAACCGGCGGCGGGCTTGGGCAGCTGGCGGAGCAGATCGACCATCTCGATGGCCGCCACCGCCACCTCCGATCCCTTGTTGCCCATCTTGGCCCCGGCCCGTTCGATGGCCTGGTCAATGGTCTCGGTGGTGAGCACGCCGAAGATGATGGGCACCCCGGTCTCCAGCTGGGCGGCCTGGATGCCCGCCGCGCACTGCCCGGCCACCAGGTCGTAGTGGCCGGTGGCGCCCCGGATGACCGCCCCCAGACAGATGACGGCGTCGACCTCTCCGGAGGCAGCCAGGGTCTTGGCCACCAGGGGTAGCTCGAAGGCGCCCGGCACCCAGGCCTCGGTAATGGAGGCCCGGTCCACGCCGTGGCGCTCCAGGGTGTCGAGGGCGCCGGCCAGGAGGCGCTCGGTAATGAGGTCGTTGAAGCGACTGCAGGCCACGGCTATGCGCATCCCGTCGCCTCGCACCCCTCCCGTGTAAGCGGGTCGGCGGGTCTGGTCAGAGGACGTCATCGAGGCCTTCCAGTAGGTGTCCCATGCGATCACGCTTGGTGCGCAGGTAGGCAATGTTCTCTGGAGTCGGCTTCGACTCCAGCGGTACCCGCTCCACTATCTCCAACCCGAAGCCCTCCAGTCCACCGTATTTGGCCGGGTTGTTGGTCAGGACCCTCATGGTGGTGATCCCCAGATCGACCAGGATCTGTGATCCGATGCCGTATTCCCGGCTGTCGACGGGCAGACCCAGTTCCAGATTGGCATCCACCGTGTCCCGGCCCTGCTCCTGGAGGTTGTAGGCCCGCAGCTTGTGCCCTATCCCGATGCCACGGCCCTCGTGACCCCGTAGATAGACCACCACCCCGAGCCCTTCGGCGGCGATCTTCTGCATCGCCGCGTTCAGCTGCGGTCCACAGTCGCACCGCAACGACCCGAACACGTCACCGGTCAGACACTCGGAATGGACCCGTACCAGCACGTTGTCGGCCCCTTGGACCGCTCCGTGCACGAAGGCCAGATGGGTTTCACCGTCGATGACCGACTCGTAGGCGTAACAGGTGAACTCCCCGTACTGGGTGGGTAGCCTCGCCTCCCCCACCCGTTTGACCAGCTTGTCCTTCTGGCGGCGGTAGCGGATGAGATCGGCTATGGAGATGAGCGGGAGATCGTGCTCGGCCGCGAAGCGTTCCAGCTCGGGCAGGCGAGCCATGTCGGTCTTGTCTTCGCTCAGCACCTCGCAGAGCACCCCGGCTGGGAACAGGCCGGCGGCCCGGGCCAGATCGACGCTGGCCTCGGTGTGGCCGGCCCGCTTCAGCACCCCGCCCGTTCGGTAGCGGAGCGGGAGGATGTGGCCGGGGCGAGCCAGGTCCGAGGGCTTGGTGCCCGGGTCGATGAGGGCCTGGATGGTGGCGGCCCGATCCACGGCCGAGATGCCTGTGGTGGTCCCATGGCGGTAATCGACCGTCACGGTGAAGGCGGTGCGCTGGGACTCGGTGTTGGTGCTCACCATCAAGGGGAGATCGAGGTCGTCCAGGCGCTCCCCGGTCATCGGCACGCAGATGAGCCCGGAGGTGTGGGCCAGGAAGAAGGCAATCTTCTCGGGGGTGGCGAACTCGGCCGCCATGATCAGGTCGCCCTCGTTCTCCCTGTCCTCGTCATCGACCACAACCACGATCTCACCCCGGCCGATGGCGTCGATGGCATCCTCGATGGGGGCAAAGGGCATGGCTTCAGCCTTCCTGATCAGCGGTCACGTTGGCGAAGCTCAACAGCCGCTCGGTGTACTTGGCGATGACGTCCACCTCGAGGTTGACCCGGTCCCCCGGCCCCTTGCGGGCCAGAGAGGTCACCTCGGTGGTGTGGGGAATGATGGCGCAGCGGAAGCCTTCTTCGGTGGGGGTGACCACGGTGAGGCTGCAACCGTCCACGGTGATCGAGCCCTTCTCCACGATGTAACGCAGCAGCGACGGGGGGGTGCGGACCTCCAGATCCGGAGCGGGCGAGACTATGACCCCGACCCCGTCCACGTGACCCTGGACCAGGTGCCCGCCCAGCCGGTCGGCCAGGCGCACCGGCCGCTCGAAGTTGACCGGGTCCCCCGGGTTCAGGTCGCCGAGGTTGGTCCGGCCCAGGGACTCCTCCACCACGTCGGCCTCCCACCAGCCGTCCCCGTAGTCGACCACGGTCAGACAGCAGCCGTTGACGGCTATGGAGGCGCCCAGCTCGACGTCCTGGCTGACCACCGGGGCCCGGAATCGGAAGCGCCCTCCCTCCCGGGACTCGACCACCCCCATCTCCTCGACGATGCCGGTGAACATCAGGCCGCGTCCGCCGCAGGCCGGATTTGGGCCTCGAGATCCACCCGCAGGTCCTCGCCCAGGCGCTGGACGCCGATTATCCGGCCCCGCCAGACGTCGTCCATGGTGGCCGCTCCGGCTCCCCCCAACAGGCCCCGCCCGTCGTCCCCACCCATAAGGGCCGGGGCCAAATACACCACGTAGCGGTCCACCAGAGCGGCCCGGTGGAAGGAACCGGCCACCGTGGCTCCCCCTTCCACCAGCACGGAGAGGACCCCCTGGCGGCCCAGTTCGTCCAGCACCTCGGTGAGATCCCCGGACAGCTCCAGGGCCGGCTGCACCTTGGCCCCCGGCCCGGCCCGACCCAGGACCACCCGCCGGGGCTGGGGACCTTCGACCATCCGGACGGTCAGCTCCGGATCATCGGCCCGCACCGTGCCCGCCCCCACCAGGACGGCGTCGTGGGCGGCCCGGAGGCGGTGGACGTCGGCCCGGGCGTCGGGTCCGGTTATCCAGCGGCTGGAGCCGTCCGGGGCAGCGCTGCGGCCGTCCAGGGTGGAGGCCATCTTGAGGGTCACATAAGGACGGCCGGTGCGACGGTGCTTGAGGTATGGGGCCAGCTGGGCGGCCGCCTCTGCCTCCGCGACACCCAGGCTGACCTCCACGTCCGCCTCTTTGAGGATCTCCAGGCCCCGGCCTCCGACCAGCGGATCCGGGTCGGCTATGGCCACCACCACCCGGACGATCCCGGCCGCCAGGATGGCATCGGTGCAGGCCCCGGTCCGGCCCTGGTGACAGCAGGGTTCCAGGGTCGTGTACAGGGTCGAACCGGCCAGTTCGGCCCCGGCCGCCCGGGCGGCGTCGATGGCCACGACCTCGGCGTGCCGGCCGCCCGGAGGCTCGGTAGCCCCCTGGAAGCGGTCACCGCTCCGGGTCACCAGGACCGCCCCCACCCAGGGGTTGGGCGACGTCGTGGCCCGAACGGTCTCGGCCGCGGCCAGGGCTAGGCCCATCAGGCCGCCATCCGTGTCGGACTGGTCGTGCCTGTGCACTCCGTCGGACTGGTCGTGCCTGTGCACTCCGTGACCATGGTCGTGCAAGTTGCACTCCGTGACGAACGGCCGCGGCCCCGGGGCGGGCCCAGCCGGGTTTCTTGACCGGCCAGTCTAGTGCTGGCCGGTTTCCCCGGCCAAGAGCGACAGAGCATGGGGTATCACGTCCAGCACCGCCTCCAGGCACTCCACCGCCCCGGCCGGGGATCCCGGGACGTTGAGGACCAGGCACGTTCCGATGGTCCCGGCCCGACCCCGGGACAGCCGCCCCAGGGGATTCACCAGCCGCATGGCCTCGGCCAGGCCGGGCGCGTCCCGCTCCAGAACATCGGCGGTGCCCTCGGGGGTGAGGTCCCGGGGCCCGAATCCCGTCCCACCGGTGGTGACCAGCAGCCCGGTCCAGCCGGCGGCCATCCCGGTGAGGCGCCGGCCCACCTCGTCCCGGCCGTCGGAGACCACCTGCTGATCGGCCAGGTCGAAGCCGGCCTGGACCAGGCGGGCGGCCAGGGCGGCGCCCGAGCGGTCCTCCCGGGTTCCCGCCATCACTCCGTCCGAAACGGTCAGGACCTTGGCGGCCCAGGCCATGATCAGGCGTCCCCGGGGTGGTGCCAGGGCCGGGCGGCTCCCTCGCCCCCTACGGCTCGACGCAGGGCGGCCGCGGCCCCCAACGGGTCGTCCCGCCCGAAGATGGCGCTGCCGGCCACGAAGGCCCGGGCCCCGGCTTCCGACGTCAGCGGGGCGGTGTCAGGGTCGATGCCGCCGTCGACCTGGAGGACCGCCGGGTGGCCCCCGGCCTCCAGGGCCGCCGCCGTCCGGGCGATCTTGGGCAGCACCTCGGCCATGAAGGACTGGCCGCCGAAGCCGGGATGGACCGTCATCAACAGCACCAGGTCGACCTGGCCCAGGAAGGGGGCGAAGACCTCGAAGGGGGTCTCGGGGTTGACGGCCAGGCCGGCGTCCAGGCCGAGGTCGCGCATCTGGGCGATGAGGGATTCGGTCTGGCCGACCTCGACGTGCACGGAACAGCCGGACGCCCCGGCGGAGGCGAAAGCCTCCAGGTAATCGGCCGGATCGGTGATCATCAGGTGGCAGTCGAGATAAGCCCGACTGTGGCGGCGCAGGGCGGCCACCACCGGCGGCCCGATGGTGAGGTTGGGAACGAAGTGGCCGTCCATGACATCCACGTGCAAAAGGTCGGTTTGGGCCGCCACGCACTCCACGTCCCGGGCCAGTTCGGCAAAGTCGGCCGACAGTATGGACGGGGCGATACTCACCCTCCGGCTCCGCTCCGAGTCGCTCATGGCCGGCCCGAGGCTATGTCCTCGGTGATCACGGCCGGCGCAATCCGAGGACGTACATGCCGTCGGTGCCGGCGTCCTGGGGCAGCAACAGCCAGCCCCGGCCGTGGGGACGCCAGGCGACGTTCGCTCCGGCCGGCTCCGGGCCGGCCAGCGTCTCCCAGCCCGGCAGGTTCTCCCTGGCCCAGGCGTCGACCCCGAGCGTCTCGGCGGCGGTGACGGTGCAGACCGAGTAGTACAGCCGGCCGCCCCCGGCCACCAGGGCGGCGGCAGCCGCCACCAGCCGGCGCTGCAGCCCGGCCAGGCGTTCCGGGCCGTCGGCGTCGAGGCGCCAGCGGGCATCCGGCCGGCGGCCCAATACTCCAAGGCCGGAGCAGGGGGCGTCGACCAGGACGGCGTCGAAGGCCCCCGGGCGCAACGGCGGAGCGGTCCCGTCGGCCACCAACGTCACCACGTTGGGCAACTCCAGCCGCCGGGTGTTCTGGCCGATCAGCCCTGCCCGGCCCGGATCCACATCGGCCGCCACCACCACGGGCCGGCCCGGGGCCGAGGCGATGGCGGTGGCCTTTCCCCCCGGAGCGGCGCAGATGTCGGCTACCCGGTGCGCTCCGGCGGCGCCGACGTACTCGGCCACCCACTGGGAGGCCTGATCCTGGATGTAGCCGTCCTCGCGCTCGGTGACCACCGGCCGGCGGTTCATCTGCTCCAGGGCCGCGCTGGCGTCGGCCGGGCCCAGATCGCGCCCCAGGCGTTCCACCAGCCAGTCCGGATACGACAGCCGGGTGGCCGGGTCCGGCCACTGACCCAGTGGGAGATGAGCCACCTTGCGCAATACGGCGTTGACCAGGCCCCGGGCCCGGCGGGGAGCTTCGTCCACGGTGGCGGAGACGGCGGCGTGGTCGGGAATGTCCGTGAAAGCCAGCTGATACGCCCCCAGGCGCAGGACCCGGCGAACCTCGGCCTCGAGCTCACCCCGCACGAAGCGGTCCACCAGGTGATCGCAGGCCCGCCGCATCCGGGTGGTGCCGTAGACCAGCTCGGTGGCCAGACGCCGGTCCCGGCTGTCCAGCCCGCTGCGGCGGAGGATGGAGGGAAGGACGATATTGGCGTAGGCGCCGCCGTCGATGCGGGCCAGGGCCTCCAGGGCGACCGAGCGGGCGTTGGGGGTCAAGGACGGGCTCAAGAGCCGAGGACGGCCGGGTCGGGCAGGCGGGCACCCCGCCGCCAGTCCGCCGCATCCATCGGGCCCCGCCCCTCGGGTTGGACCCGCTCCAGGCGGAGGACCCCGTCACCGGTGACGACCAGTGGCCCGCCGGGGCCGGGCAGCACCGAGCCGGGCGGCAGCCCTTCTGTGGCCGGGCGTTCCGGTTCGTCCGCCGCCGGTGGCTCGGGGCGGGCGGCCAGGACCCGAAGGCGCTTGCCGGCGGCCGTGGTCCAGGCCCCGCCCAGGCGGACGAGCCGGTCCAGCCGGACGGCGGGCTGGGCCCAGTCGATGTGAAGCTCCTCCGGTTCGATCTTGGCCGCGTAGGTCGCCGCCCCATCCTGGGGAACGGCCCCGCCCAGGCCGGACGGCCCGCCGGCCAGGCTCTCGATCAGCATGGCGGTCCCCAGTTCCACCAACTCGGATCGCAACCCCTCCAGGGTGACCCGGGGCCCGATGGGCACCTCGGCCCGCCGGTAGATCGCCCCGGTGTCGAGCCCCTCATCCAGGGCCATGAGGCAGACGCCGGTGCGTTCATCACCGGCCAGGAGGGCCCGCTCCACCGGGGCCGCCCCCCGCCAGCGGGGCAGGAGGGAGAAGTGCAGGTTGACCATGGGTACGGCGGCCAGGACGTCGGGCTTGATGAGCCGGCCGAAGGCCACCACCACCCCCAGCTCGGCTCCGGAGTCCTTGACGTCGGCCACCCGGGAGGTGACCGGTAACCCCAGCTCGGCGGCGGCCGCCTTGACCGGAGAGGGCACCAGTCCTGAACCGCGGCCCCGGCGGCGGTCAGGCTGGCTCACCACCAGCTCGATCCGGTGGCCGGCCTCGACCAGGGCCCGCAGCGGCCCGACGGCCAGAGCGGGGGTGCCCAGATAGACCAGGCGGGCCAGGACTAGAGCTCGGGACCGGTCGGGCCGTCGGGCAGGCCCAGGGTGCGGGTGCGCAGGGTTCGTAGGGCTCCCTTGCGCTGGTCCTCGTCCAGGCGTTCCAGCAGGAGCACGCCGTCGAGGTGATCGACCTCGTGCTGGAACACGCGGCCGAGTAGTTCATCGCCTTCGATGAAGATCTCCTCGCCATCGAGGTCCTGGCCCCGCAGGTGGACTTCCTTGGGCCGCACGATGGGCCAGTACAGGCCGGGCACCGACAGGCAGCCCTCTTCGAAGGTCCACTCCCCCCTCGACTCGACGATCTCGGGGTTGACGATGGTGCGGGGGCCCTCGCCCACGTCGTAGACGAACACCCGCTTGCGCACACCGACCTGGTTGGCGGCCAGCCCCGTCCCCGGGGCGTCGTACATGGTGGTGATCATGTCCTCGGCCAGCCGGGCCAGGGAACCGTCGAAGGTCGTGACGTCCGCCGTCCGCTGGCGCAGTCCGGGGTCCCCGAAGATGCGGATCTCGTAGCTGGCCACCTCCCGATGTTACCGGGGGGCCGGGCCGTTTCTCACACCCGACTCGGGTCGACCTCCACCCGCATGGTGGCCCGCAGGGCCGGGTCCATGGCCTGGCCGGCCGAGGCCAGGGCGTCGGCCAGGGCGGCGGAGTCCGGAGCCCGGGCCAGAAGCGAGCCGGCGTCCAGGTCGGCCACGGCCAGCCCGGCCGCCGCCAGTTGGGCCGACACGGCGGCGGGCTCAGAGGTGGTGACGAGGGCCAGGGCCGAGTACGGGGGAAGGCGGAGGGCGCGCCGGCGTTCCGTCTCGGCTTGGGCCAACTCCGCCGGCTCGGCCCCGGCCGCGGCCCGGAGGACCTCGTGTTCGGGCAGCCGGGTCTGGACCACCACCCGGCCCCGGGCCCCCACCAGCCGGCCGGCCCGGACGATCAGGGCCATGGCCTGCTCGGCGGCGCGGAAGCGGGGAGCCGTCAGCTCCTGATCGATCTCCAGAAAGACGACCGCCCCCGCCCGCCGAACCCGGTGCAGAGCCGCCTCCGTCCCCACCAGGATGGAAGCCCCCTCCCATTCCTCGTCAGCCTTCACGTCCCAGCTCACCTCGGCCACCTCCACCCCGGCCAGGGCGCTCAACTCCTCCACCAGCCGGGTGACCCCAGGGCGGAGCACGGACAGGCGGGTGGCGCCGCAGTCCGCACAGAGCAGGGGCCGCTCGGCATCACAGCGGGTGCAGGACAGCCGCCCCGCCCCGCGCCGTTGCACCATGGCCGAGGTGCAAACGTGGCAACGGACCACGGTCCCACAGGCCCGGCAGGCCAGCAGCCGGGCCCGGCCCCGCCGGTTGAGCACGCAGACCAGGGGACGCCCCGGCTGGCCCGGGCCGGATCGGAGCAGGCCCACCAGTCGCTCGGAGATCATTCCCGACCGGGGGTCATCGGCCCGGCGGTCGACCACTTCCACCACCGGCCACTGGGAACGTTCGACCGGCCGGGGCGGATGCACCAGGCGGGCCCCGGCCAGCAAGTCCACCGTCGGACAGGGGGAGGCGATCACACACGGGGCGCCGGCCCGGGCGGCCCGCTCGGCGGCCACTTGCCAGGCCGACCAGCACGGGTTCCTCTCCTCCTTGTAGGCCTCATCGTGGCCGTCGAGCACCAGCACCCCGGCCAGATGCGGAGCCGGAGCCCAGGCCGCCCCCCTGGCCCCCACCACCACCCGCCCTCCGGCGGCCGCCTCGGCCCACTGGTCCGGCATCAGGGCCACGGCCCCACCCCGGCGGGTCAGGCGTCCGGCCACCACCCCGGCGTCGGTGACGTTCGGGGCCAGAACCAGGACACTGCCTCCCCCGGCGGCGAGGGCGGCGGCCGCCTCCACCAGAGGCCAGCGATCGGCGGCCGGTCCTAGGCGCACAACCGTGGGCGGCCCGCTGAAGGCATCCGCCCAGAGTCGCTCCTCCCCGGCCGGGGCGGGCAGCCGGGACGCCGGCGGACGGGGCAGGGAGTCCACCAACCGGGGCGCCGAGGCGGCCCGCAGAACGCTGGCCATCCGCCCTGCCCACCGCCACGCCGCCCAGCCGGCCAGCTCCACCACCTCGGGCCCGGGGCCCAGGCCGCGCACGGCCCGGACCGGCAGCAGGCGTACCCCGGGGGGTGGGGCGACCTGATCGGCCACCACCCAGCCCGCCACCCGCCGTCCGTGCAGAGGAACCCGGACCGAGGTCCCCACGCCGATTAGAGCGTCCAGGGCCTCGGGGACCGAGTAGTCGAACTCCTTATCGATGCCGGCCACGTCGGGCACGACCCGGACGACCCGCATGATCCGGTCCGGGGCCGGACCTCCTACAGGTTGAGCGCCGACTTGAGATCGTCCAGGCGGGAGGTCTTCTCCCAGCTCATTCCGGGCTCGGCCCGGCCGAAGTGCCCGTAGGCGGCGGTGCGGCGGTAGATGGGCCGGCGCAGCTCCAGGTCCCGGATGATGGCGGCCGGACGCAGGTCGAAGACGCTGTCGAGGGCGGCGCCGATCTGGGCCGGATCCACCGTCTCGGTGCCGAAGGTCTCCACCATGATGGACACGGGCCGGGCCACGCCGATGGCGTAGGCCACCTGCACCTCGCAACGGCGGGCCGCCCCCGAGGCGACCACGTGTTTGGCCACCCAGCGGGCGGCGTAGGCGGCCGAGCGGTCGACCTTGCTCGGATCCTTCCCGGAAAAGGCGCCGCCGCCGTGGCGGGCCGCCCCTCCATAGGTATCGACGATGATCTTGCGCCCGGTCAGGCCGGTGTCGGCCCGGGGCCCGCCCAACTCGAAGCGACCGGTGGGGTTGGTGAGCACATCGAAGCCGTCGGCGGACAGCTCGGGCGGGACGATGGGGTCGATCACATGGTGGCGCAGATCGTCGGGCAGCTGATGCTCGAGATCGACCTTGGGACCGTGCTGGGTGGAGATGAGCACGGTGCGCAGGGCGATGGGCCGGTCGCCTTCGTATTCGATGGTCACCTGGGTCTTCCCATCCGGGCGCAGGTAATCGACGGTGGCGTCCTTGCGCACCGCCGCCAGCCGTTCGGCCAGACGGTGGGCCAGCCAGATGGGCAGCGGCATGAGATCGGGGGTCTCATCACAGGCGTAGCCGAACATCATCCCCTGGTCCCCGGCGCCCTGGGCGGAGAGCTTGTCCTCGCCCCCCTTGCCGGTGCGCAGCTCCATGGCGGTGGTGACCCCCTGGGAGATGTCGGGGGACTGCTCATCGATGGAGACGAGGACACCGCAGGTGTTCCCGTCGAAGCCGTACTCCTCCCGGTCGTAGCCGATCTCACACACGGTCTGGCGGGCCAGGCGGGCGATGTCGATGTAGGCCTCGGTGGTGATCTCACCGGCCACCATGATGAGGCCGGTGGTGAGCAGGGTCTCACAGGCCACCCGGCTGTCGGGGTCGGCGGCCAGGGCGGCGTCCAGCACGGCGTCGGAAACCTGGTCGGCCATCTTGTCCGGGTGACCTTCGGTCACCGACTCGGATGTGAAGCGGAAGCGGGCGGGCATCTAGCTACTCCTCGAGCCGGTCGGCTCCTCGGGGGACCGGGAGGATCGTTGTCCAGCCCGGAGGCGATGGGATACAGCATCCAACACGGCGTCGGCGGCCGCCTCTTTGGTGGTGAGGGGAACTTCTGAGCGCGACCCGTCCGAACCCAGGATGACGACGCTGTTGGTGTCGTGCTCGAAGCCGACCCCCTCGGCGCTGACGTCGTTGGCCACGATCAGGTCGAGGCGCTTGCGGGTCAGCTTCTGGCGGGCGTTGTCCTCCACCGCCTCGGTCTCGGCGGCAAAACCCACCAGCACCTGGCCGGAGGGCTTGTGCCGGCCCAGATCCTCGAGGAAGTCGTGGGTCGGTTCCAGGATGATCTCGGGCAGGCCGTCGCCCTTCTTGATCTTGTGATCGGCCACCGCCTTGGGGCGGAAGTCGGCCACGGCCGCGGCCATGATGACCACGTCCATGTCGGCCGCCCTCGGCACGACCGCTTCTTCCATGTCGGCGGCGCTGACCACCCTCACCACCTCGACCCCAGGCGGGGTGGGCCGCTCGACGGTGGTCACCAGCACCACCTCGGCGCCCCGGCGGGAGGCCCGCTCGGCCAGGGCGTAGCCCTGCTTACCGGACGATCGGTTGGTGATGACCCGGACCGGGTCGATGGCCTCCCGGGTGCCCCCGGCCGTGACCAGCACCCGGCGGCCGGCCAGATCGAGACCGGGACCGGACCGGCCCAGCACGCCGGCGGCGGCGGAGACGATGTCAGCTGGTTCAGCCAGCCGGCCGGTGCCGACGTCCCCGCCGGCCAGGCGGCCCGAGGCCGGCTCCAGGACATGGACGCCCCGGCGGCGCAGGGTGGCCAGGTTGTCCTGCACGGAAGGGTGCTCCCACATCTCGGTGTGCATGGCCGGGCAGACCAACACCGGAGCCCGGGTCGCCAGCAGGGTGGCGGTCAGGAGGTCATCGGCCATGCCGGCGGCGTAGCGGGCCAGCAGGTCGGCAGTGGCCGGAGCCACCACCACCAGGTCCGCGCTCTGGCCCAGCCGGGTGTGGGGAATGGGGTCGGGGTCGTCCCATAAGGCGGTGCGCGCCGGTTCGGAGGCCACCGCCGAAAAGGTGACGGCGCCCACGAAGCGCAGGGCGGCCGGGGTCAGGACGGGGCTGACGTAGGCGCCGGCATCGAAGAGCCGGCGGCACACCTCCACCGCCTTGTAGGCGGCGATACCGCCGCTCACCCCCAGGACCACACGCGCCCCCGCCAGGGATGACGGGCCCGCCGGGGCGGCCCGACCCGCGTCGGTTACTTGACCGACTCCTCTACCTCGTCCGGACGCAGCCAGGTGATCTTGGCCGCCGCCACCTCCTCCATGGCGATGGACAGGGGCTTGAGCGACACCGAGCTGACCTGGGGGGGAACCAGGGCCCCCAGGCCCTCGCCCAGCTGGTTGAAGTACGAGTTGATCTGCCTGGCCCGCTTGGCCGAAACGGTCACGAGGGTGAACTTCGAGTCAACCTTGTCGAGGAGATCCTCGATCGGAGGGTCCATCATCGTGGGTCGGTCAGCCATCAGGCTCCTTCAGGGGCGTTGCGGTGGGCCGCGATTATACAGGCCACCTCCTCCAGGGCCCTATCCAAGCTGTCGTTGACCACCACGTGGTCGGCCAGGCGCCGGCCCCGCTCCATCTCCTGGCGGCCGGCTTCGATCCGCTGGGCGACCTTGTCCTCCTGGTCGCCCCGGCCCCGCATCCGGGCCGCCTGCTCCTCCTCCGAGGGCGGCACCAGCAGCACCACCACCGCCTCGGGCCACCGGGCCTTGACCTGTTCGGCCCCCTGGACCTCTATCTCCAGGACGAGATCCGATCCGGAGGGGGGCTCGTCATCGGGGGTCCCGTACAGGTGATCGAGGAAGCGGGCCCACTCGAAGAATCCACCGGCCAGGACCCGGGCCTCGAACTCCTCGGGGGTGGCCCAGACATAGGCGTCCTCGTCCTCCCCGGGGCGGCGGGCCCGGGTGGTCCAGGACCGGCTCAGCCACAGGTTCGGATCCGATTCCACCAGGCGGCGGACCAGGGTCCCCTTGCCCACACCGCCCGGCCCGATGACGACCAGGATCAGGGCCGGCGCGTCTCCTGGAGCAGGGCCTCGCGCTGATGGCTGCCCAGGCCCTGCACCCGGCGGGTGTCGGGGATGCCGTGTTCTTCCATGAGCCGGCGAGCTTTGACCTTGCCCACGCCGGGCAGTGATTCCAGAACGGCCAGGACCTTCATCTTGCCGATGATCTCGTCACCGCTGGACTGGGAGAAGAGCTCTTCGAGAGTGGTGGAGCCCATCTTGAGCTTCTCCTTGAGCTCGGCTCGGGCCCGCCGGGCGACGCCGGCCTTCTCGAGAGCGGCCTGGCGCTGCTCGGGTGAAAGGGAGGGAGGCTGAGGCATGGGCGGCCACCCTACTGGCTGACGGCGGTGGAACGACCCGCTCGGCCGACCAGATCGGCGGAACGGCGCAGGCGGTTGTCCCGGCACCACTGGGCGAACTCGGCCAGCACCCGGGCCGGGGCGCGGGGATCGGCGAAGGTAGCCGTCCCCACCTGCACCGCATCCGCCCCCGCCGCCATCATCTCGGCCACGTCCGCACCCCGGGTCACTCCGCCGACCCCGACGATCCCGGCAGAGGGAAAGGCCGAGCGGCACTCGTAGACAGCCCGCACGGCCACGGCGTGGACAGCCGGACCGGAAAGGCCTCCCCCGCCCGCACCCAGGGCGAAGGAGCCGTCCACCGGATCGATCACCATGCCCATCACGGTGTTGATGAGGGTCAGGGCTTCGGCCCCGGCGCCGAGGGCGGCGCCGGCCACCTCGGTGATGTCGGTGACGTTCGGACTCAGCTTGGCCCAGCGGGGCCGGCCGCAGGCGGCGGTGGCCTCGATGACTTCGGCCGTGGCCGAAGCGGAGTGGGCGAACATCCGGCGGCGGTCCTCGACATTGGGACAGCTGACGTTGACCTCCACCGCCACCACGCAGGCCGGGGCCGCCTTCAACTGGTCGGCGGCCCGGGCGTAGGCGTCCACGCTGGTCCCCCAGATGCTGGCCACCACCGCCGCCCCAGCCTCTTCCAGAGCGGGGAGGTCGTCATTGAGCCAGGCCTCCATGCCAGGGCCCTGCAGACCGACGCTGTTGATCATCCCGATCCCGCCCGGCAGCGGATGCAAGCGGGGCGGCGGATTTCCGGGCCACGCCTGGGCGGAAACGGACTTGACCACCACCGCCCCCAGCTCGGCCAGGTCCAAGTAGGCCCCCAACTCGGCGCCGTGACCGGAGGTACCCGAGGCGGTCATGACCGGGTTGCGGAGCCGGACCGAGCCCACCCGGGCGGACAGATCCACGACGGTGTCCTGCGGATCCACGGCTGCGTGAGGCGGGGTCAGACCGGCAGGCGTAGCTGGCCCTCCTGGTGGAACTCCTGCAGGCTGCGCACCGACAGAGGGTGGCGCCCCCAATCGGCTATCCCGGCCGCCGCCGCCCGGGCCGCGGCCACGGTGGTGAGGCAGGGCACCTGATGCACGCTGGAGGTGGTGCGGATGTAGGCCCCGTCGGCCCGGGGCCCCCGACCCTGGGGGGTGTTGACCACCAACTGGATCTTTCCACTGGAGATGAGCTCGATGGCGTCGGTGCGCCCGGCGGCCGGATCGGGGTCGCCCACCTTGTCCACCACCGCCTCCACCCGCACCCCGTGTTCCTCCAGGAAGGCGGCCGTCCCGGCCGTGGCCACGATGCTGAAGCCCAGTTCCGTGAAGCGGATGGCCACCGCCGCCCCGGCCGCCTTATCCCGGTCGGCCAGGGAGAAGAACACACATCCCGAGGCCGGCAGGCGGCTGCCCGCCGCGATCTGGCTCTTGGCGAAGGCCAGGCCGAAGGTGGAGTCGATGCCCATGACCTCCCCGGTCGACCGCATCTCCGGACCGAGCACGGTGTCCACGTCCGGGAAGCGGTTGAAGGGCAGCACCGCCTCCTTGACACTGACGTGATCACCGGCGGCGGGGGGCCGGAGCAGGCCCTCGGCCCGCAACTCCTCCAGGCTGGCGCCGACCATGACCCGGGCCGCCACCTTGGCCAGGGGCACCCCGGTGGCCTTGGCCACGAAGGGCACGGTCCGGCTGGCCCGGGGATTGGCCTCGATGACGTAGACCTCATCGTCCTTGACGGCGTACTGCACGTTGACCAGGCCCTTCACCTCCAAGGCCTCGGCTATCGCCCGGGTGTGGTCGGACAGCCGGGCGATGACGGCATGGGACAGGGTCGGGGGCGGGATCACACAGGCCGAGTCCCCCGAGTGCACGCCGGCCTCCTCCACGTGCTCCATCACACCGCCGATGAGGACCTCACCGGTGGCGTCCCGGATGGCGTCCACATCCACTTCGATGGCGTCTTCCAGGAAGCGGTCGACCAGTACCGGGCGCTCGGCTGACAAGCCGCCTTCCCGGCCCAGTGACCCGGCCGCGGCCATCTCGGCCATGGCCCGGGCCAGGCTGTCGGCGTCGTAGACGATCTCCATGGCCCGGCCCCCCAGCACGTAGCTGGGCCGGACCAGCACCGGGTAACCGACCCGGTCGGCCACGGCCGTGGCCTCCTCCAGGGTGGCGGCGGTGCCCCCCGGCGGCTGGGGAATGCCCAGCCGTGAGCAGAGGGCCGACCAGCGTTCCCGGTCCTCGGCCAGATCGATCGACTCCGGGCTGGTGCCCAGCACCAGGCCGGGCGATAGACCGCCGGCCAGCTTGAGCGGAGTCTGGCCCCCGAGGCTGACGATGACCCCCTCCAGCTTTCCGCCCGGGGCGGTGCGGGCCTCGGCCTCCAGGACGTTGAGCACGTCCTCATGGGTGAGCGGTTCGAAGTAGAGCCGGTCGCTGGTGTCGTAGTCGGTGGAGACGGTCTCGGGGTTGCAGTTGATCATGACCGTCTCGAAGCCGGCCTCGCGCAGGGCAAAGCTGGCGTGCACGCAGCAGTAGTCGAATTCGATTCCCTGGCCGATCCGGTTGGGCCCGGAGCCCAGGATGACCACCTTGGGGCGCCGGCCGCTGCGGACCTCGTCCTCGTCCTCATAGGTCGAGTAGTGGTACGGCGTTTCCGCCGCGAATTCGGCCCCGCAGGTGTCCACCGTCTTGAAGGTGACCGCCACCCCGGCGTCCAGGCGGGCCCGGCGGACTTCGGCCGGGGTGGCGCCGAAGAGGTGGGCCAGCTGCGCATCGGAGAAGCCCAGCCGTTTAGCCCGGCGCCAGTCGGCCTTGCGCATGCCGGCGGCGCCGATCCGGCTCAGTCGCTCCCGCTCGGCGGTGATGAGGGCGAACTGGTCGAGGAACCAGGGGTCGACCCCGGTGGCCTCGTTGAGCCTCTCGACGCTGATCCCCCGGCGCAGCGCCGCCTCCAGCTGGAAGGGCCGCTCCGGGGTGGCCACCGCCGAGCGGCGCACCAGCTCGTCATCGTCCAGCTCGTCCAGCAGGGACTCGGCCGGGTCACAGTTGAGGCCGAACCGGCCCTGCTCCAGGGAGCGCAGCCCCTTCTGGAGGGACTCGGGGAAGGTGCGGCCTATGGCCATGACCTCGCCCACCGACTGCATCCGGGTGCCCAGTACGGCCGGGGCCCCGGGCAGCTTTTCGAAGGCCCAGCGGGGAATCTTGGTCACGACGTAGTCGATGGTCGGCTCGAAGCTGGCCGGGGTCTTGCGGGTGATGTCGTTGGCGATCTCGTCCAGGGAGTAGCCCACCGCCAGCCGGGCGGCGATCTTGGCGATGGGGAAGCCAGTGGCCTTCGAGGCCAGGGCGCTGGAACGCGACACCCGCGGGTTCATCTCGATGACCACCCGCCGCCCGTCCACCGGATCGACCGCGAACTGGATGTTCGACCCGCCCGTCTCGACCCCGATGCGGCGGATGCACTTGAAGGCGTCGTCGCGCATCTCCTGGTACTCGACGTCCGAGAGGGTCTGAGCCGGCGCCACCGTGATGGAGTCCCCGGTGTGGACGCCCATCGGGTCGAAGTTCTCGATCGAGCACACCACCACGCAGTTGTCGAGGCGGTCCCGCATGACCTCGAGCTCGAACTCCTTCCACCCGGCTATGGACGACTCGATGAGTATCTCGGTGATGGGGCTGGCCGACAGACCGGTTTCGGCCAGATGGATCAGAGCGTCGCGGTCATGGGCGATGCCGGTCCCCTGCCCACCCAGGATGAAGGAAGGACGGACGATGACGGGGTAACCGACGCTGTCGCCCACCGACAGCGCCTCCTCCAGGGAGTAGGCGAACCCGGAGGTGGGCACCTCCAGGCCGATCTCGGTCATGGCCTCCTTGAACCGCTCGCGGTTCTCGGCGGTGCGGATGGCCTCCACCGAGGCGCCGATGAGCGGGACAGCTCCGTCACCGACCACTCCCCGATCGGACAGGCTCATGGCCAGGTTGAGCGCCGTCTGGCCGCCCAGGGTGGGCAGCACGGCGTCGGGGCGCTCCCGTTCGATGATGGCGGCCAGCACGTCCGGATCCAGGGGCTCGACGTAGGTGCGGTGGGCCACCTCCGGGTCGGTCATGATCGTGGCCGGGTTGGAGTTGGCCAGGATGACCCGGTAGCCCTCCTGGCGCAGCACCCGGCAGGCCTGGGTGCCCGAGTAGTCGAACTCGCAGGCCTGGCCGATCACGATCGGCCCGGAGCCGATGACCAGGATGGATTCCAGATCGTCTCGTCTCGGCATCAGCGGTGCGCTTCCATGAGCTGGCGGAAATCCTCGAACAGGTAGCGGGCGTCGTGGGGCCCGGGCCCGGCCTCGGGGTGGTACTGGACCGAGAAGGCGGGGATGCCCTTGGCCCGGATCCCCTCTATGACCCCGTCGTGGAGATTGACGTGGGTGACGTCGGCCCCGGACAGGCTGTCCTCGGTCACGGCGTAGCTGTGGTTCTGGGAAGTGATTTCCACCGCCCCGCCCGAGCTGCGCCGGACGGGATGGTTTCCGCCGTGGTGGCCGAAGGGCAGCTTGAAAGTGCGCGCCCCCAAGGCGGTGGCCAGGAGCTGGTGGCCCAGGCAGATCCCGAACACCGGCACCTGGTCCAGGAGGGCCCCGATGGCCTCGACGGCATATCCGACCGCGGCCGGATCCCCCGGACCGTTGGATAGGAAGACCCCGTCCGGGTGCCGCTCCAGAACCTCGGCGGCCGGGGTGGATGCGGGCACCACCTCCACGGTGGCGATCTGGCCGAGCTGATCGAGGATGGTGCGCTTGATCCCGAAGTCATAGGCCACCACCCGCAGCGGGCCCGACCCGGCCTGGTAGGCCCGGTCGGTGGTAACCGTGGCCACCATGTCGATGCCGTCGGTGCCCGGCTCGGCCGCCGCCGCCCGGGCCAGTTCGGACTCCGAAGCCGTACCGAAGGCGCAGGGCATGGCCCCGGCGTCGCGGATGTGGCGGGTCAGCCGGCGGGTGTCCACCCCGGTCATGGCCGGCACCCCGAAGCGGGTGAGGAAGTCCCCCACCGTTTCCGATGAGCGCCAGTTACTGGGCCGGACGGCCAAGTCCCTAACCACCACCCCGCGGCAGAAGGGCTTCAGGCTCTCCTGGTCGGCCGGGGTCATCCCGTAGTTGCCGATGTGGGGATAGGTGAAGGCGATGACCTGACCGGCGTAGGACGGGTCGGTGATGACCTCCTGGTAACCGCTCATCACCGTGTTGAACACCAACTCCCCGGTGGCCACCCCGCCCGGCGGTCGGGCCCCGGCCATCTCTCCCTCGAAGACGGCGCCGTCGGCCAGCACCAACAGGGCCGGTTCGGGCGCCGCAGGCGGCCCGGACCGCGGGTAAGGCGCCGGGCCGGCCGGGCCGGTCGCTGGAGACATGGCGCTCACCGCTGGGCCTGACCGTCGATGACCACGGCCTCACCGGCCCGGATGGTGTGGCGGACCCGCCCGGTCATCTCCCGCCCACCGAAGGGGCTGTTCCGGCTCCGGGTGGCCATGGCCTCGGGGTCGACCCGCCAACGGGCGGTCGGGTCGAAAACGCACAGGTTGGCGGGCCGTCCCGCTTCGATGGGGCCCCCGTGGCGGGTGTGGAGGCCGGCTATGGCTGCCGGGCGCCAGGTCAGGGCGGCCAGCAGCTCGGCCAGCGACATCAGGGGCCCCTCCCCGGAGCACAGTTCGGTGTGGGCCACGGCCAGAGCCGTCTCCAGACCGACCATCCCCGGCGGGGCCTGGTCGAGCGGCATCTCCTTGGCCTCCTGGGTGTGGGGGGCGTGATCGGTGGCGATGGCGTCGATGACCCCATCGGCCAGTCCCCGGCGCACGGCGGCCCGGTCTCTCTCGGTGCGCAGGGGCGGGTTGACCTTGAAGTTGGGGTCGTATCCGGACAGGCAGCTCTCGGTCAGGGCCAGGTGGTGCGGGGTGGCCTCGGCGGTGACGGCCAGACCCTGAGCCTTGGCCGCTCCCACCATGGCCACCGAGCCGGCGGTGGAGAGATGCAGGAAGTGCAGCCGCCCACCGGTCATGCGGGCCAGGGCGATGTCGCGCATCACCATCAACTCCTCGGCCTCGGCCGGCTGGCCGGGCAGGCCCAAGCGACTGGACCACTCGCCTTCGTTCATCACCGAGCCGGCCGCCAGGGAGGCGTCTTCGCAGTGCTGGGCGAGGGTGATGCCGAGGGGAAGGGCGTACTCGAGGGCCCGGCGCATAAGCCGGCCGTCCTGGACCCCGGCGCCGTCATCGGTGAAGAGGCGGACGCCCATCTCGGCCATCTCGGCCAGGGGGGCCAGCCGCTCCCCGGCCCGGCCCATGGTGATGGCCCCGGCCACCGCCACCTCGCACAACGAGGCCCGGCCCAGCTCTAGCACCTGGCGGACCACCGCCGCCGAGTCGATGGGCGGGTCGGTATTGGGCATGGCCACCAGGGCCGTGTAGCCCCCCAGAGCCCCGGCCCGCGAGCCCGACTCGACCGTCTCGGCTTCCTCGTTACCGGGCTGGCGCAGATGGGTGTGCAGATCGACCAGGCCGGGACAGACGACGGCGGCCGAGGCGTCCAGGACCTGGGCCCGGGGCCCGGCCTCGATTCCGTCCCCGGTCTCGACCACCATTCCATCCACCACCCGGACATGGGCGCGGCGGGTGCCCGTGGCGTCCAGCACGGTCCCGCCGGCCAGGAAGAGCTCAGGCATGGGCCACCAGTGCCTCAGAGGCTTCCGGCGCCCCCAGCAGCCGGAAGAGGACGGCCATGCGCACGGCCACCCCGTTGGTCACCTGCCGGGTGATCAGTGAGTTGGGCAGCGAGGAGACCTCGGCGGCTATCTCCACGCCGCGATTCATGGGCCCGGGATGCATGATGAGCGCCGAGCTGCACAACCGGCCGGCCCGCTCCCGGGTCATCCCGTAGCGGGCCGAGTACTCCCGCAGGGAAGGGAAGAGGGCCTCGTTCATTCTCTCGGCCTGGATGCGCAGCAGGTAGACGACATCGGTGTCGGCCAGGACGGCGTCGAGGTCGTGGCTGACCTCCACCGGCCAGCCCTCCAGGGAGGGCGGCATGAGGGTCGGCGGCGCCACCAGGGTGACCCGGGCGCCCAGGGCGCTGAAGGCGGCCACGTTGGAGCGGGCCACCCGGCTGTGCTTGATGTCCCCGACTATGGCCACCCGCAGGCCGGGGAAGGGGTCGTCCCGGCCCAGCGCCTGGCGCACCGTGTAGCAGTCGAGCAGGGCCTGGGTGGGGTGCTCGTGCCAGCCGTCCCCGGCGTTGATGATGCTGGCGTCGATCCAACGGCTCACCTGCCAAGGGACCCCGGCCGAGCGGTGCCGCACGATCATGGCGTCGATGCCCATGGCCGCCACCGTCTCGACCGTGTCCCGGAGGGACTCGCCCTTGTTGACCGAGGAGGTGGAGACGCTGAAGGTCATGGTGTCGGCCGACAGCCGCTTGGCCGCCGTCTCGAAGGACAGCCGGGTCCGGGTCGAGTCCTCGAAAAAGACGGTGGCGACGGTCCGGCCCCGCAGGGCCGGCACCCGGGGGATGGCCCGCTCGCTCACCTCCACGAAGCTGTCGGCCAGCCGCAGGACCTCCCGGATGCCGGTGGCGCCGAGGTCCTCGACGGCCAGGAGGCTGGTCATTTGACGACCACGTCCCCGAGCATGACGCCGCTCGCGCTGACGTCGACCATCTCATCCCGGCGGGTGGGCAGGTTCTTCCCCACGAAGTCGGGCCGGATCGGCAACTCCCGGTGGCCGCGGTCGACCATCACCGCCAGCTGGACCGACCGGGCCCGGCCGTGGTCGGCCAGGGCGTTGAGGGCGGCCCGCACCGTGCGGCCGGTGAAGAAGACGTCATCCACCAGCACCACCGTCAGCCCGGTCAGGTCCCAGGGGATGTTGGTGACCGCCTCGGGCAGGACCGGGCGCAGCCCGATGTCATCCCGGTAGAAGGCGACGTCCAGGGAGCCGACCGGCACGGCCTGGCCGTAGGCCGTCTCCAGGGCGTCGGCCACCCGCCGGGCCAGGGGTACCCCGCCGGTCTGCAGCCCGACCAGGACCAGATCGTCCAGGCCGTGGTTGCGCTCGGCCACCTCATGGGCGATGCGGGTGGTGGCCCGGGAGACGTCCTCGGCCGTCATGACCTGGGCCCGGGCAACGAAAACGCCCCCGAGCGGGGGCGTCAGCAATCGCTCTCTTTCAGCCAACGAGGCTCCTCACCTGTCCGTTCGGGCCTCACGGGACCCGCTTCACGGTCAGGGAGAGAACTTAGCAGCCGCCGACCGCGCCGCGGCACGTTTTGGCCCGCGCCGGACCGCCCTCCGGCTGGCGGTCAGGTGACGGCGTGGGCGGACAGCTCGGGCAGGCTGGCCCACTCCAGGGTGGCGGCATGGGTGGCCTCCAGGACGACCCCCGGAGCGGCGCCGGCGTCGTAGGCCTCCTTCCACCGGACGGCACAGAGGCACCAGCAGTCCCCCGGCACCAGCCCGCTGAACCCATGGGTCGGTTGAGGGGTGCTGAGGTCGTTGCCGACCGAGGCCGAAAAGACCAGGAACTCGGCCGTGACCCGGGCACAGACGGTGTGGACCCCCACGTCCTCGGCCCCGGTGTTGCAACAGCCGTCCCGGTAGAATCCGGTCAGCGGAGACTGGCTGCAGGGGGCGAGATCGGTACCGAGGACGTTCTTGGCCATGCCCCATCACACCACGCCGAGCCCGCCCTCGGCACGAGGGGCCTAAAGGAATTCGGGCGGGATTCCGACCATTTGTGCATGAGCCTTTCGGCCCGTCTGCGTCACCGTGCCTGGCCTCTCGGAGTCAGTGCCGTATTCGTGGTGGTCGGGATGGCTTTCTCCTTCCTATTTCTGCCCCTGTGGCGAGGCGCTTCCGCCTGGTACACGCCGCCCGACCTCTGGGCCACCTTCCGGGCGGCGCAGTTCGTGGAGTGGGGCGGCCTGGGCGCCATCTACAGCGCCGGCAGCCATCTGGTGACCCTTCCTGGCTTGCCCATTCTCCTGGCACCTCTCGGCTCCATCGCTGACCACTATCACCTCACTGAGTCATTTCCTCTGCCGACCGAGCACCCGACGGCCTGGCTCGTCCTGGGTCCGATCAGCTTGGCCTGCGTCACTCCCCTGGTGACCGCCGCCGACGCGATAGCGGAGGGCCTGGTCTGCTCGGTCGCGAGCCGGAGACTCCTTTCGCTGGCCGTAGCGGCCGCCGCTTTTCCTTGCCTGGCCCTCTTCGGCCACCCCGAGGACGCCCTAGCGTTGGCCCTTGGTCTCTATTCCCTGCTGAGCGCCCGCGACGGTCGCATCACCGCTTCCGCCTGGTGGATGGGCGCTTCCCTGGCGGTCCAACCCCTGACCATCCTGGTCGTGCCGCTCATCGCCGGAGTGGTCGGCCTACGCAGGTCGGTGGGATGGCTGACCCGGGCTGCCGTTCTGCCCGGACTGCTGGTGGCCATTGTTCTCAGTGCCGACTGGCACGCCGCCGTGGCCCAGCTGCTTCATCAACCGAACTTTCCCCACGCGCCGGCCAATCACAGCACGCCCTGGCTGGCCCTGGCGCCCCGGATCAGCAAGGACGCCGTTGCTGCCGGACCGGGGCGCCTCATCGCCATCGCTCTCGCATCCGGACTCGTGGTCCTCGGAGTCCGGTACCGAGGCCGTCTGGATGTCCTCCTGATCGGCGCCGCCTCTGCCTTTGCCGCCCGGGCCGCCTTTGAAGCTGTGGTCGTGCCGTATTACGCCACTCCCGCCCTGATCTGTGCCCTGATCCTGGCGACCCGCTCAGGTTCTGCCCGGCTCCTATGGATCAGTCTCGTCGTACTGGCGACCACCGTCGTTTCCTTCTTCCACTACGGACCCTGGAGCTATTGGACTCTCCTGGTGGGGGGCCTGGCGCTTGCCCTTCTCTGGGCCGCGGTTCCCTCGGCCGCCTCAGATCTCATCCGGGACCCTCTCCGTAACCTCCGTCGGCTGCGGCACCCGGCCTCGGGTCTGGGCCGTTTGGGGACCGAACAGGCGGTCTGACCTCCCCGCTGACGCCCTCCGCGAGGGCGGCCTGGTCCCGTTGGCGGGCGACGGCGGACAGCACCCCGTTGACGAATCGGCCTGAATCCTCGGTCGAGTAGTGCTTGGCCAGTTCCACCGCCTCGTCGATGACGACCCCTACGGGCGTGTCCGGCCGGCAGGTCAACTCGAACACCGCTATGCGCATCAGGTTGCGGTCGATGGCCGGCATCCGTATCAGCGTCCAGTCCCGGGAATGGCTGGAGATCAGGGCATCTATCCGGTCCCGATGCTGGGCCACCCCCTCGACCAGGGTCACCACGAACGGATCCGGGGCCACGGCCAGACAGGCCAGCAGGTGGCCGGGTTCCTCACCCTTGGCCTCAGCCTCGTAGAGCAGGGAGAGCGCTCTCTCCCGAGCCGCCCGGCGGCCGGTCCTGGGCACGGAGGTAGGGCTACGCCCGGGTCAGGTATTCACCGGAGCGGGTGTCTACCTTGACCCGGTCACCGGTGTTCACGAAGAGAGGGACCTGGATGACGAGACCCGTCTCCAGGGTGGCGGGCTTGCGGGCCCCGGATACCCGGTCGCCCTGCACACCCGGTTCGGTCTCGCGCACGCTCAGTTCCACCGAGGCCGGCAGGTCCACTCCGACAATCTCAGTGCCCCATATCTGCAGCACGGCCGAGTCGCCCTCCTTGAGGTACTTGGCCGAGTTGCCCAGTGAGTCTTCGTCCACGTTGCGCTGGTCATAGGTGGTGTTGTCCATGAAGACATAAGCCTCACCGTCGCGGTAGAGGAACTGCATCTCCCGCTTGTCCACGATGGCCTGTTCGAGCTTCTCATCAGCTCGGTAGGTACGCTCGATGACGGCACCGCTGCGGACGTTCTTGAGCTTGGTCCTGACGAAGGCACCGCCCTTGCCGGGCTTGACATGTTGGAACTCGACCACCGCGAAAAGCCCCTCGGGGAGATCCAGGGTCATCCCGTTCTTCAGGTCATTGGTGGAGACGGACATCAGGTGGGCACCTCGGGTACATCGGAAATAGGCGGCCGGGGCGGGCCAGGGATCAAGCGAGGATCAGGTCCTTGGGATACCGGGTAACAGCCCGACAGCCCTCGGCGGTGACAACGACGGTGTCCTCGATCCTGACGCCGCCCTCGCCCGGCAAGTAGACGCCCGGCTCGACTGTCACCACCGACGCCTCTTCGAGCGTATCAGCCGAGGTAGCCGAGACGGCCGGGGCCTCGTGGATGTCGATGCCAACCCCGTGCCCGGTTCCGTGGACGAAAGCGTCGGCCCAGCCCGCCTCGGATATGACCGAACGGCAGGCCCCGTCCACCTCGGCGGCCCTCAGGCCAGGGCGGACGGCGGCCACCCCGGCGGCCTGGCTGGCCAGGACCACCTCGTACATGCGGCGGGCCTGAGGCCCGTCGGGTTCCCCCCGGCACACGGTCCTGGTCATGTCGGAGCGATAACCATCCACGGTGGCCCCGAAGTCGATGACCACCATCTCCCCCGGGCGGATGGGGCGGTCCGTCGGCCGGGCGTGGGGCTTGGCCCCGTTGGGCCCGGCGGCCACGATGGTCTCGAAGGCCGAACCCTGGGCGCCACGACGGCGCATGGCCGTATCGAGGGCCAAGGCCAGGTCCGCCTCGCTGCAACCACCGCCGATCATCCCCGCCACCTCAGCCAAGGCGGCGTCGGCAATGTCGGCGGCGGCTTCGATCCGGTCCTGCTCTCCCTCGTCCTTGACCCGGCGCAGGCTCTCGACCAGCCCAGCGGTGGCCACCAGCTCCACGCCAGCCAGAACCGTCTCCAGACTGCGCTGGGCGGCCCAGGTGATGGCCCCCGCCTCCAGACCCACGCGCCGGCCGCCCGTCTTCCGGGTGAAGGCGGCCAGAGCGTCCTGCTGCCCGGCCGGGAGGCCGATCTCGATGATGGCTTCGACTCCGGCCGCTCCCAACTGCTCGGTGGCCTGGGTCCGGTACCGGCCATCGGTCGTCAGCATCGAGGAGTCATGAGTGACCATGAGCATGGCCGCCGATCCGCTGAACCCGGTCAGGTAGCGGATGTTGGTGAGAGAAGTGACCAGCAGCCCATCGCAGCCGGCCTCGGTCATTCGATCTCTCAATCGGGGCAGCCGGGAGGTCGCCTCCATCGGCCGGAGCGTCACGGCATCTGCCCTCGCGTGCCGACCAGGGCGATGATCGCTTCGACGGCCAGGCGGTAGCCCAACCCTCCGAAGCCGGCCACCGAGCCGTCGACCACCGGGGCCAGTACCGACCGGTGCCGGAAGGGCTCCCGAGCGGCCGGGTTGGAGAGGTGGAGCTCAACTGACGGCCCCGGAAAGGCGGCCAAGGCGTCATGCAGCGACCACGAGGAGTGCGAGAGGGCCCCGGCATTGATGATCACACCGGCGCAGCGTCCCCGTGCCCCGTGAATTGCCTCCACCAACTCACCTTCATGATCCGACTGGAGCACCTCGAGGCGGTAGCCACCGCGATCGGCGGCCTGGCGGGCGGTCTCCTCGTGGTCGGCCAGAGTCTCCCGACCGTAAATCTCGGGTTGGCGCCGGCCGAGCAGGCTCAGGTTGGGCCCTGACAGAAGGAGGATGACTCCTCCCGCCCAGCGGCTGTCAGTCGACTCGGACCTGGCGGGCCCGCCTTGGTCCGTCATCGGGCCCCCATCTCGAGCAGGACTTGACCGACCACATCCGGATCGATCCCGGGTCGCACCGACAAACCTTGCGGCCCGTCGAGAACGAAGGTGAGGCCTTCCACGGCTTTCTTGTCCCGGCCCATCAGGGTGATGAGTTCCTCGGCGCGAGAGCCGGCCGGAAGTTCGTATCCGAGGTCGAAGCTCGAGACGACCTGCTCATGGGCCTGGACGCGCTCCTCACCGATCAGCTCCATCCGGTGGGCCAGGCGGGCGGCAAAGACGAGCCCGATCGCCACAGCCTCCCCGTGGAGGATGTCGTAATGGCCGGCCGTCTCGAGGGCATGAGCCAGAGTGTGCCCGTAGTTGAGCAGGGCCCGGCGGCCGGAGGTCTCCCGCTCGTCTGCTCCCACCACCTCTACTTTGCACGCCACGCAGGCGGCCACGGCTTCCTCCATCGGCAGGCTTCCCAGCCCCGGCACGCCCAGGAACTCGTACTTGGCCATCTCCCCCCGGCCCGACGCCAGTTGGCGGGGAGGCAGGCTGGCCAGGGTCTCGGTGTCGCAGACCACCGCCGCCGGCTGCCAGAAGGAGCCGACCAGGTTCTTCCCCTCCGGCAGGTTTACCCCCGTCTTGCCTCCGATGGCGGCGTCGACCTGGGCCAACAGCGTGGTGGCCACATGGGCCACGGCCACGCCCCGCAGATAGACGGAGGCGGCGAAGCCAGCCAGATCGGTGACGACTCCCCCGCCGACACCCACCACCACGTCGGCCCGGGTCAGGCCGAAGCCGGCGAAGGCGCGGCACAACTCCTCCACCACGGGGATGCTCTTGGCCTCCTCTCCATCGGGGACCATGAAGACGGACTGCTCCCGGCCGGTGTCGACCTTCACCCCCACCGGCTCCTGGGTGACGATGGCGGCCCGCTTGGCGGTGGTGGGAAGCAGAGCGGCCAATTCGTCTCTGGCCCCGGCCCCGACCAGGACGTCATAGGCGCGTTCCCCCAGGGGAACCGTGACCCGGATCACGCCGGCTTGAGGTCGGTCCGGCGTCCGGACCACCACTGGCAGATGTCCTCGACGGCCTGGTCGGGGGTCAATCCGTCCACGTCGACGGTGTGGTCAGCCAGGGCCTCGTAGAGGGGCCGGCGGACCGAGTCCAGGCGGGCCAGACTGGCGGCCGGGTCGTCCTCCAGCAGGGGCCGGCCGTCCCCCGACCCGACCCTCCTGGCCAGGGTGGCCGGGTCGGCTCGTAGCCAGACGACCGAGCCCGAACCGGACATGAGCCTCCGGTTGGCCGGATCGAGAACAGCCCCGCCCGCCACGGACACCACCACGGGCTCGTCCAGATCAATGGCCTCGGCCAGGGCGTGGGCTTCCTCCCGGCGGAAGGCGGGTTCTCCCTCCTGGGCGAAGATCTCCGGAATCGTCTTACCGGTGCGGGCCTGGACCTGGGCATCGCTGTCAAAGTGGCGCCAGCCCAGCCTGGCCGCCACCTCCTTGCCCACCGTGGTCTTGCCCGCCCCCATCATCCCGATGAGCAGGATCCGGTCTCTCACGGGGCGGAGGCGGCCAGTCCGTGCTGCTCGGGCAGGCCGGCCAGGAAGGCGTCCCGGTTGCGAACCAACTCGGCCACCGAGTCGCCCCCGAACTTGCGCAGTGCCTCCCCAGCCAGGACCAGGGCGACCATGGTCTCGGCCACCACGCCCATGGCCGGCACGGCGGTGACATCCGTCCGCTCCTTGAACGAGACCGTGGACTCCTTGGTCATCACGTCCACCGTCTCCAGCACCGGTCGGTTGAGGGTGGCCAAGGGCTTCATGCCCACCCGGGCCACCACCAGGGAGCCGGTGGACATGCCGCCCTCGATGCCGCCGGCCCGGGCCGTCTCCCGGGTGTAGGCCCGGTCGGCATCGTCCCAATGGATGGCGTCGTGAGCCTCGGACCCCCGCATGCCGGCCAGATCGAAGCCGTCTCCAATCTCCACCGCCTTGACGGCCTGGATGCTCATGAGGGCACCGGCCAGTTGGGCGTCCAGCTTCCGGTCCCAGTGGACGTGGCTGCCCAGGCCCACTGGAACGCCGTAGGCGAGTACCTCGGCCACCCCGCCCAGTGAGTCCCCCACCTTGGCCGCCGCCTTGATCTCGGCCACCATCTCCTCTTCGGCGGCGGGATCGAAGCACCGCACCGAAGACGAATCCACTACCTCAAGGTCCTCCGGGGCCGGCCGGGCGGCGTTACCGGAGCGGGCCGGCCCGAGCTGGATCACATGGGAAAGGACCGAGATGTCCAGGCAGGCCAGCAGTGCCTTGGCGCAGGTGCCGGCGGCCACCCGGGCGGCCGTCTCCCGGGCCGAGGCCCGCTCCAGGACATCCCGGGCATCATCGAATCCGTATTTCTGCATCCCGGCCAGGTCGGCGTGGCCGGGCCGGGGCTGGGTCAGGGGCTTGGCCGTCGCCCCCGGGGCCGGGGACATCTCCTCGGTCCATTTGGGCCACTCGGTGTTGGCGATCTCGATGGCCACCGGGGAGCCGAGGGTGCGCCCGTGGCGGATTCCACCAAGGAGGGTGATCTCATCCACCTCGAAGCGCATCCGGGGTCCGCGGCCGTACCCGAGCCGGCGCCGGGCCAACTCCCCCTGGACCTCCTCGGCGGTCAGGGACAGGCCGGCGGGCAGGCCCTCGATGATGACGACCAGGCCTTTCCCGTGGGACTCCCCGGCAGTCAGGTAGCGCAGCACGCCCTGGAATCTACCGGCCGGGCCCAGCCGGTCCCGGCGCCTATTTGAGGACCTGCTGGCCCTTGCAGGAATGGAACGGGGCGCCCCCGTGGGTGAAGTCCCCGCACTGGGTTGACTGGGAGAGGTCGACTACGTAGTAGTTGCCGTCGAAAGTCTGTCCTGGGCTCACCTGATAGAGCAGGCCGTCGACCTGGATGCTCGCCTGGGTGCTCTGGCCCGAGGCGTAGACATCCATCACCTGGAACTCCTGGCCCGAAGTGGGCGAGGGCGACCCGCCCGGGGCCGTTCCGGCCCCGCTGGCTCCGCCCGAACCCGGAGTCGTGGTGGTAGTGGAGCCGACAGCCGATGGGCCGCCCGATCCGGTCGGGGTCGAGGTCGATGTCGCTCCGCCGGAGGCCGGCGCGGACGACGCCGCTGACCCGGAACCGGTCGGGGCCCCCGAGCCGGTGGACCCGGCTCCGGCCAGCGGGGTGAAGGGATCCTTGCTGGTGAAGATCTGGGCGCTGGGTGGAACGCCCGTGGTGCTGGTCGTCCCTCCGGCCCCGGGCAGGCCCGGCGCCAACGTGGTCGGGGGTGCCGGTGCTGCTCCGGGCGGGGCGCCGCCCCCGCCGGTCAGGAAGTGGACGGCCGCCACCAACAACACCAGTACCAACCCCACGCCGCCAAAGATCATGGCCCGCCGGTTGCCCTCGCCCGGTCTGGTCACGGCGTCGACGTCGTGGTCGTGGAGGGCAAGGTGGTGGTGGTTACCGAGGTGGTGGAGGTTACCGAAGACGGAGGCGCGATCGGCTTGGAGATGAAGACGTCTGTCATCAGCGTGGCCGTCAACTCCGAGCTACCGCCGCCGGCGCCGAGGTCTATCCCTTGGATCACCATCAGGCGGGGCATCGTGTCGAGTCGGTTGATGAAGTCGATGATCTGGTAGTAACCGCCGCTGACGGCCAGTGAAACCGCTATCACCGGAGGGCCGGTGGTCACCGCTGCATTTGCCGATGGCTGGGCCGGGGAGATGCTGCTGAACAGAACGCCGGACTGGGTGGCCGCGCTGTTCACCTGGTCGATGAGCCCCGCCAGATCCGGAACGTCCGGAATGGCTGCCATTTCGGTGGCCAATTTGGCCTTCAGGGCCGCCTGACCTGGGCCCGTCTGGCTCGCCCGGAGCTGGGCAATCTGCGCCTGGAGGGCCTGAATGGATGCAGCCGAGGATTGGGCTGCGGAGTGGGCCTGGTCGTAGGAGTGCTGGGTGGGCGACCAGAGCGCCAGATACCACGCGATGAGCACAATCAGCAGGGCCCCGATGCCGGCGCCGGCCACTCTGGGCTTGATGCTTCCGAATCGCATCAAGAAGCACCCCCGGTGTAGCGAGCGATCCTGGCCGCCTGGCCAGAACTGGCCCCGGGCCCCAGATTGGCAGTGGAGGCGAAGGTGATGATGTCGCCCGTGCCGGATCGGGCGGCGGAGGAGACCCAGAGATTAGTGAGGGAGTCGAGTTGGCCCAGGTCCGACAGCCACTCGGCTGCGGAGGTCGGATTGAAGCCCATTCCCTGGAAGCTCACCGTGCCGGGTGTGGTGGCGGTACCCCGCTGCCCGGAAAGAGCCGTGATCCAGGTATCGCTGGGCATGGCATCAGCCACCTGGGTGATCAGGCTCGCCCAGTCAACGTCCCCTGCCAGGGCAGAGCGGATGTCCTGATCGGTGAGTGCCAG
>DAHUYE010000013.1 GCA_027315345.1 Actinomycetota bacterium | reverse complement strand
AAGGCGAAGGCGGGGGCCGGTGGCGGGGTGGGCGGAACGGCCAAGTCCAAGGCCGCAGCCATGGCCGGTTCGGGGGCGGGCTCAGCGGCGCCGAGTTCGGGGGGAACCCGCCGGCGGACCTGAGCCGGACCGGCGGACCTGCGCCGGCAGATCACGCCGGCGGACCTGAGCCGGCGGACCTGAGCCGGCGGACCTGAGCCGGCGGACCTGAGCCGGCGGACCTGCGCCGGCGGACCTGAGCCGGCTCTGCCACACACCGCCTACCCCGGCGGGAAGCAGAGGCCGGCCGTAGCGGCGCGCCCGTCGGACCGGGGTGCGCCTCTCGGACCCCTTCTGGCACTCTTGGTGGCGGCATGGTGGGCGGTAGGTAGGCCCCAGAAGAGCGGGTAGGAGGTAATGCGATGGCTGATCGTCCCTGGGTGATGAGGACCTACTCGGGGCACTCGACGGCCCGGGCGTCCAACGAGCTGTACCGGACCAACCTGTCCCGGGGCCAGACCGGCCTGTCCATCGCCTTCGACCTGCCCACCCAGACCGGCTACGACCCCGACGCCCCCGAGGCGGCGGGCGAGGTGGGCAAGGTGGGCGTGCCGGTCGTCCACCTCGGCCACATGGCCCAGCTGATGGACGGCATCCCCCAGGACGAGATGAACACGTCCATGACCATCAACGCCACCGCCGCCTGGCTGCTCGGCCTCTACATCGCCAACGCCGAGGACACCGGCAGCGACGTCACCAAGCTCACCGGCACCACCCAGAACGACATCGTCAAGGAGTACCTGTCCCGGGGCACCTACATCTTCCCCCCCGGCCACAGCCGGCGCCTGATCGTGGACATGTTCGCCTACACCGTGGGCCACGTCCCCAAGTGGAACCCCATCAACGTGTGCAGCTACCACCTCCAGGAGGCCGGGGCCACCCCGGTCCAGGAGCTGGCCTATGCCCTGGCCACCGCCATCGGGGTGCTGGACGCCGTCAAGGAGTCGGGCCAGGTGGAGCCGGAGGACTTCGATGAGGTGGTCGGGCGCATCTCCTTCTTCGTCAACTCAGGTATCCGCTTCGTGGAGGAGACCTGCAAGATGCGGGCCTTCACCCAGATGTGGGACCGGCTCTGCGCCGACCGCTACGGCGTCAAGGACCCCAAGCTGCGCCGCTTCCGCTACGGCGTGCAGGTCAACTCCCTGGGCCTGACCGAACAACAACCGGAGAACAACCTCCAGCGCATCGTCCTCGAGACCCTCGGCGTGACCCTCTCCCGGGATGCCCGGGCCCGGGCCGTCCAGCTACCGGCCTGGAACGAGGCCCTGGGCCTGCCCCGCCCGTGGGATCAGCAGTGGTCGCTTCGTATCCAGCAGGTGCTGGCGTTGGAGACGGACCTGTTGGAGTACGAGGATATTTTCGCCGGCAGTCATGTGATCGAGAAGAAGACCTCGGAGTTGGAGGAGGCGGCCCAGGCCGAGCTGGACGAGGTGCTCGAACTGGGCGGCGCCTTCGAGGCCATCGAGGAGCTCAAGACCCGCCTGGTCCGCTCCCAGGCCGACCGCACCCGGCGCATCGAGTCCGGGGAGTTGAAGGTGGTCGGAGTCAACTGCTTCACCGACTCGGCCCCCAGCCCCTTATCCGGGGCCGAGAGCTTCCTCAAGGTCGACCCTTCGGTGGAGGCGGAGTTGAAGGCCGACGTGGCCGAGTGGCGGGCCGGACGGGACGCCAAGGCCGTCACCGCCGCCGTCGACGCCCTCCGCCGGGCGGCCGAGGACGGGTCCAACATCATGGCCCCGACCATCGCCCTGGCCCACGCCGGCGGGACCACCGGGGAGTGGGCCGGCGCCCTGCGGGAGGTCTTCGGGGAGTACCGGGCCCCCACCGGGGTGGCCGGCGCCGCCGGGCACCGGGGGGCGGACATGGGCACCGTGGCGGCCCGGCTCAAGGGGATGGCCGGCGGCCCGCCCCGGCTGCTGGTGGCCAAGCCCGGCCTGGACGGGCACTCCAACGGGGCCGAGCAGATAGCCGTGGCGGCCCGGGACGCCGGCTTCGAGGTCGTCTACCAGGGGATCCGGCTGACCCCGGAACAGATAGCGGCCACGGCCCGGGACGAGGACGTGGACATCGTCGGATTGTCCATCCTCTCCGGCAGCCACATGGAACTGGTGCCCGACGTGATCGAGCGCCTGCGGGCCTTGGGTGTGGACGCCCCGGTGGTGCTGGGCGGGATCATCCCCGAGGCCGACCAGCCCCGCCTGGCCGAGTTGGGAGTGGCCGCCGTCTACACCCCCAAGGACTTCGAGATGGGCCGGATCATGGCCGACATGGCCGATCTGGTGGAGGCGCACCGCCGGGCCTGACTATGACACCTGTCACATGGAATCGACAGGCTTCTCCACAAGGTTTTCCACACCCGTCGGAAAAACCACTCTCTGCCATGCCGTCTACCAGGGAATTCTAAAGAAGCGCCGGCAGAGTGAAGCCCGGACGTGGCGGAAAGTGGTCAAAACGGACGCCGGCCACGCACTTTTCCACAGGTGAGGCTGACTAGTCCTGTTCGCTGAGCCGCCAGACACCGGCGGCGCGTCCGGGGGATCCCGACCCCTCGGCGGGGCGGTCAGCGACCAGACCCGGTGTTCTCACACCACCCGGAAGCAGCGGTCGGCCAGCGTGCCGAAGGCGTAGTCGGTATAGGTGCCGGAGTACAACGCCCGGGTGCGCTCCGACCAGCGCAGGGCGGCCGTCCCGCCGATACGGCGCACCACCTGGAGGATCCCGCCCTCGTAAACCCGGTACTCGGCCCACACCCCGGGGAACTCCTTGACACTGGCCACCTCCACGAAGGGCCTGGTCCCGGTGGCATCGAAGCGCCGCACCCGGTTGCGATGGGTATGCCCGGCGAAGTACCCCGCCAACCGCCGCCGGCGGGAGAACACATCCACCAGGGACTCGGAGTCAGCCGGGCGGATCCCGAAGTACTCATCGGAGCGGACTCTCGATCCCGGCCCCCACGGCTGGTGGTGGCCCATCACCAACACCGGCCGGTCGGCCCGGGCTCCCAGCTCGTCCAGCCATTCCAGCTGCTCCGGACTGATCCGACCCGTGGCTGCCCGGGGGATCGTCGTATCCAGAACCGCGACAGTCACCCCGGGCAGATCCACCGCGCTGGGGACCCTTCCCCCGAAGGGCTCGGCGGCCAGGTCCAGCGGTCCGCCGGCCACATCGTGGTTGCCCGGCAGGACGACCAGCCTGGAGCCGAACACCGAATAGCAATCGGTGAAGGCCTTGAAGTCCCCGCTCCGGCCGGCGTCGGTCAGATCACCCTTGGCCACCACCAGATCCGGAGCCCACTCGGAGATGTCCGCCACTGCGGCCCGGTTCATCAGGAGCGGGTAGGGATCCTCGCCCGGTTCCGAGCTCAGGACGGGCCCGACGTCGGTGCCGGCCACGATGCCGGCCGCCGTCTCCCCGAAGTGCACGTCGTTGACGGTGGCGACCCGGGCCAGCAGTTCCCCCGCCGGCCGGGGCAGGGTCCGCGCCGAGATGCCGCCGAAGTCGTATTCGGTGTCCGGCTCCAGACCGGAGTAGCTGAACACGGCCGCCGGCTCGTCCCCGGCCGCCGGGCGGTGCATGACGACGTCGTCATCGCTGACCGTCGTGACCTCTGTGTTGACGGCGGCGGGCCTCGGGCCCGCCGGCCCGTGTCCGCTGGCGTGGGCGGCCCGGGGGTCTCCTACCACCGCCAGGGGCGGTCCCGGCGGGCCACCTGGGGCACGGCCCACCAACGCCCCGAGAAGCGCCAGGCCGTGGGCGGCGTCTCCTCATCCCCGGCGCCGGCCTTCGGACGGGGCCAGACCGCCTCGACGGCGGCCACGATGGCCGCTGCCTCGTCCTCGTTGGGTGGCTGGAGCGAGTAGGAAGAGCCGCTCATTCGCACCTCCACGGCCGCCGGCGGGGCAGGGGCCCCCGCCCTGCGGAGGAGGCTGGGGCTGCGGGACCCCAGCCGGGAAATGTCATAGCGGCATGTTGCCGTGCTTGCGCCGGGGCAGTTCCTCCCGCTTCGAACGCAGGACGTCCAGAGCCCGGATCAGAACCCGGCGGGTCTGGGCCGGGTCGATCACGTCGTCCACATAGCCCCGCTCCGCCGCTACATACGGGTTGGCGTAGCGCTCGATGTATTCATCCACCAACTCCGTCCGGCGTAGCTCGGGGTTGGCAGCGGCCTGCAACTCACGCCGGTACACGATGTCCACCGCCCCCTGAGGCCCCATCACCGCCAGCTCGGCCGAGGGCCAGGCGTAGGCCAGGTCGGCGCCGATGGACTTGGAGTTCATAACGACGTAGGCGCCGCCGTAGGCCTTACGGGTGATGACCTGGACCCGGGGCACGGTCGATTCGCAGTAGGCATAGAGCAGCTTGGCCCCGTGACGGATGATGCCGCCGTACTCCTGGTCGGTGCCGGGGAGGAAGCCGGGGACGTCGACGAAGGTCACCATGGGGATGTTGAAGGCGTCGCAGGTCCGCACGAAGCGGGCGCCCTTCTCGGAGCTCTCGATGTCCAGCACGCCGGCCAGGTTCTGGGGCTGGTTGCCCACGATGCCGACCACGTGCCCGTCGAGCCGGGCGAAGCCGCAGGTCAGGTTCATGGCCCAGCGGGGGAAGTACTCCATGTAGTCACCGTTGTCCACGACGGCGGCTATGACCTTCTTCATGTCGTAGGGCTGGTTGGGGCTGTCCGGCATCAGTTCGGACAGCTCCGGGGTCAGCCGTTCCGGGTCGTCTCCGGTCACTACCAGGGGCGGCTCCTCCAGGTTGTTGGAGGGCAGGAAGGACAAGAGGTAACGGACCTCGTCCAGACACTCCTTCTCGTCCCCGGCCACGAAGGTCGCCACCCCCGACTTGCTGGCGTGACTGGTCGCCCCGCCCAACTGCTCGAGGGTTACGTCCTCACCGGTGACCGTCTTCACCACATCGGGACCGGTGATGAACATGTGGCTGGTCTCGCGCACCATGAAGATGAAGTCGGTCATGGCCGGGCTGTAGACGGCGCCCCCGGCGCAGGGCCCCAGGATCACGCTGATCTGGGGGATGACACCCGAGGCCCGCACGTTGCGGTGGAAGATCCCGCCGTAGGAGGCCAGGGAGACCACCCCCTCCTGGATGCGGGCCCCGGCCCCGTCGTTGAGCCCGATCATGGGCACCCCGACCGAGGCGGCCAGGTCCATGACCTTGTGGATCTTCTCGGCGAAGACCTCGCCCAGGGCGCCGCCGAAGACGGTGAAGTCCTGGCTGAACAGACAGACCTTACGCCCGTCGATGGTCCCGAAGCCGGTGATGACGCCGTCGGTGTAGGGCCGGTTGTCCTCCAGGCCCATACCGTGGGCCCGGTGGCGGGCCAGCATGTCGAGTTCCTGGAAGGAGCCCTCGTCCAGGAGGTAGTCGATGCGCTCCCGGGCGGTGAGCTTGCCCTTGGCGTGTTGACGTTCGACGGCGTGGGGAGGCCCGGCGTGGAGGGCTTCCTCCTTGCGCTTGGCCAGCTCCTCCAGCCGCTCCTGCATGGGGTGGTCAGGCATGGCCCGGAGCGTAGGCGAAGGGCGCCGGCCTCAGGCCGGGCCGACTCCCCCCCCGGCGGACACCCGCTCCCGGCCCGCCGTCGAAGCCGAACCGCCGGCGCCGACTCGGACGATCGGGCCGGAGATGAGGCCCGGCAACTCCCGCTCCAGGTCCCGGTTGGTGGCGTCGAGCATGGCTCGCACCGCCGCGTCCATGGCGTCGGGCCGGCGCACCACCCCCATCCGGCTCTCGCCCGTGCCCAACCGGCGCAACACGGCCAGCACCGGGGCCGAGGAGGAAAAGCCCAGGCGGGTGACCGACTCGATCTCGTAGGGCACCGCCACGCCCAGGTCGGCCAGGGCGGCCAGGGCGGCCTTGACGGCGGCGGTGGGGACGGCATCCCAGGCGAAGCCGGTGCCTGTCCTCTCACCGTGGCTGAGCCGGACCTCGACTCCCGGAATCGGGTCGGCCCCGGGGGAATACTGAAGGCGCTGGCGGACACTTTCCACCTTGATCCGGGCCGGCCGCTCCGGATCGGCGGACCGGGCCCGGTCGGGCTCGAAGTCGAACACCTGCAGTTCCACTCTGACCCCGGTCTCGGCCTCCAGGTCCCCCACCACCCGGTCCGACCAGGAACGGTCGTCCTCCCGAGCCGCCACCTCAACCCTCAGACAGTCGGGCGCCTCCGGTACGGCCCGGGCCCAGACCACGGCATGGACGCGGCGCAGCCGCAGTTCCACTCGGTTCCGCTCCTCGGCCGACAGGGCCGGAGCGGAGGCCGGCTCGGCCGGGGGCCTGACCGAGGCCGACCCGGGGGGTGCCTGGGCCGGGGAAGCCGGCGGCGGCAGAGCCGACGTGTCGATCATGATCGGCTCTGTCCGCCCCGACCGCTTGTCCTCGTAGAGACGAGCGTCGGCCAGCCGGTATAGGACGGCAGGGTCGGCACCGGCCTCACCGGAGCGGGCCACCCCGATCGAGTACCGGGTCGGCGTCCCCAGGATGCTGCTGACGGCGGCTTCGAGGCGGTCGCGGATGCGGACGGCGCCGGAGGAGTCGGCGCCGACCAGGAGAAGGCCGAATTCATCCCCACCCAGGCGGGCGGCCACCTCCCCCGCTCGCATGAGGCGGTCCAGCTCCCGGCCGGTGGCCTGAAGGAGCCGATCCCCCCGCCAGTGGCCGGACTCATCGTTGATGTGCTTGAGCCCGTCCACGTCCAGCAGGGCCAGGGAGAAGTCGGTGCCGTGACGGGCCCCGTTGGCCACGAACTGAGCGATGGCCTCCTCGAAGGACCGCCGGTTGAGCAGGCCGGTGAGGGCATCGTGGGCGGCGTCGTGCTTGGCCAGAGCCAGGGTCAGGGCCGACTGGCACAGGGTCAGCACCGTGGAGCGGTCCTCATCGCTCAGCAGGGGCGGATACAGGTGCAGACCGACCTGGCGGAGCATGCCGGCCCCGATGGTCTCGACCACAGAACGTTGGCGCAGCCTGAAAATCTGATGGCCCAGTTCGGGCTGGTCTATGACCAGAATGGCGTCATCGAGTTGGAACTGGGACGCCAGGTACTCCAGGCACCAATAGATGTAGTCCAGACCGCTCATGTCGAGCCCTAGACGCCGGATCAGGAGCGAAAGGTCCGGCCGCGGGGCCGAGCCAGGAAGCACTTGGCCACCGGGACGGGTGGAGGCGCCCGACGCCGCCGCCGCCAGCCGGTTCCGGATGGTCTCTCCCAGGTCTGGGTGGGGCGGTGGGCTCATATGGGCGCGGTCCAAGGAAGGCAGGGGCGAAGTCGAACCGACCGCGCCGGAGGCTTAGCCCTGGCCATGACCGCCGACCGGTCCAGCCAGGTCCGTGTTATCCCAAGGTTCTAGGTGCAGACACTTTTACCTGCCGACGGGTGCCATTTTGCACTCCCGGCGGCCAGTTTGCGTCCCCTTTGGGGTAATTGCACCCCCCGCTGAGGGGTCAATTGTGCCCGCCGAATCCCTTTTGTATTTTCTAATTCCTAACCTCGAGCATTGGCCAGCCCCTCCGCCCTCGGCGCCAGTCCCGCCGCCCCCAATTGCTCACACACGGCGGCGAAGTCCGGTGTCGGGCCCGACCACAACAGGTCGTCCACCGAGGCCAGAAGGTTCCGGTCGATCCGCAGTGTGGCCAGGACTTTGAACAACTCCGCCGCCGGACGGGCGGCGGCCAGGTCGGCGGCCAGCCTCGGAGCCGATCTGACCGACCCTCGCACCCCCGCATCCCACTCCTCCACCGAATCGGGGATGTCCTCCAGTCGCAGATAGTGGGCCAGGACCGCCGCCGCCGTCTTGGCCCCCCACCCCGGTATCCCGGGGAACCCGTCGGCGCTGTCGCCCACCAGGGCCAGCCAGTCGGCCACCGACCCCGGCCCGACCCCGAACTTGGCCCGGACCCCGTCCTCATCGATGACCTTGTCGGCCCGGCGGTCAAGCTGGACGACCCGCCGGCCCACCACGGCCTGGCCCAGGTCCTTGTCCGGGGTGCAGATGAACACCTGCTCGACCCGGGCATCCTCGGCCGCCACCGCCGCCGCCGAGCCGAGCGCATCATCGGCCTCGAGTTCCACCATGGGCCAGACGGTCACGCCCAGGGCCGTCAGGCCCTCCTCCACCAGACCGAACTGGGCCAGCAGTTCCTCGGGCACCCCGGCCGAGCTCTTGTAGCCGGCCCACAGGTCGTTGCGGAACGACTCGATGACATGGTCGGTGGCCACCCCGACGTGGGTGGCGCCTCCCTCCAGCATCCCGAGCACGCTGGCCACCACCCCCCGGGCGGCGGCCCGGTGACTCTCGGCCCCGCCGGCGCGGGGATCCTTCCGGGTGGCGGCCAGGGCCCCGAAGTGGTGGCGGAACAGCTCGTAGGTCCCGTCGACCAGATGGACCCGGATGCCCGCTGTCTCCATCCCGCCAGCATGGCCGTCCGGGCCCTAGCGGGCCAGGCCCGTTCTGACCATCAAAAATGATCCGGTCGGGCCAGGGAGGCCGCTCCGCCTGACGGGAAGAACCCCCTCACGCCCGGCGAACGGGCCTCATCCGGTCAAAGGGTCGACGACCCCTCGGCCCCGGCGGAAGGCGAAGACCATGCGAGTGCTCATTGCGGACGACTCCACGGACGTGCGGACCGTGCTCCGCCTGGTGCTTTCCCAGGACGGCCACGAGGTGGTGGGCGAGGCGGCTGACGGCCGAGACGCCATCGGCCGGGCCGAGGCCAGCCAGCCCGACTACGTGATCCTGGACGAGGACATGCCAGGCCTGGACGGGCTGTCGGCCCTCCCCGAGATCCGCCGGGTGGCCCCGGAGGCCAGGGTCGTTCTCTTCTCGGCCAACGGGACCATCGACCTCACCACCTCGGCGCAGCGGGCCGGCGCCGTCGGGGTGGTGGACAAGCTGCAGGGACCCCTGGGGGTCTCGGCCCTGCTGGCCCGTTCGGCGGGGTAGATCAGGGCCGGGGCAGCGCGGCCCGAGTCAGCGCCAGTGGCCCGGTCCCGGCCGGCCTGGCAGGCTCCGGGCATGCCCGAACTGACACCCATCCAGACCGACCAGGCCATCTCCAAGTCCATCCACGACATGGGATCGGCATTCATGCTCCATGGCGAGACCATGGCCCGGGCCGGGGAGAACGGCTACGACAATCCCTTCGCCTTCTACTTCGCCGGCCGGGGCGGGGTGCTGGGGGAGGTCGACGCCGACGTCATCTACGCCGCCTTCGGCTGGTTCGCTCCCGGCATCGTCCGGCCCATGTGGGAGAGCGGGATAGCGGTGCACGGGGCCAAGGAGGCGGCCCAGAGGTACTTCGCCGCCGCCGCCGACTGGGGCCGGGACCATCTGGCCGGCTGTGAGGGCCTCGACCGTTTCAACGTCCTGGCCGCCCGACTGGTGGGGGAGGCGGACTGTTCGGGGCGGAGTCTCTTCGCCGGCTGGAGGGTGGAACCCCGAGTCGAGGATGCGCCCGGACTGGCCCTCCAACTCATTCACGTCCTACGGGAATGGCGGGGCTCCAACCACCTGGTGGCCACCACCGCCGCCGGCCTGACCCCGCTGGAGGCCATCCTGGCCGGGGACGGGGAGGGCCAGGCCAAATTCTTCGGCTGGCCCGAGCCGTTTCCCCCGGTCGGGGAGGACCACCGGGCCCGCCGCCAGGAGGCCGAGGCCCTGACCGACCGGCTCTGCGCCGCCTCCTACGAGGTCCTCAGCCCCAGCGAACGGGGCGAGCTGGCCGAGCTGGTCCCCATCCTGGAGGCCGCCGCCAGCGCCTGAGCAGTGACTCTAAGTGGTGAAAATTGGCAATTTCGCCACCGTCCGCAAGAAAATCCACCTCGGCACGTTTCAGAGTTCGAAGTCTCTAGGAAGACATGACTAGTCACTTCCGCGTCATGACTAGATCGAGTCCCCGTCTAGTTGGGCAAGGGGGAGGGACCCCGAACTTCAACGGACCGAAAGGCATTACAGATGCGCGCACAGAGGATCGCCACAGCCGCCGCCGGGGGTGCCCTCGGGCTGCTGGCCGCCACACCACTGGTCGCCTGGGCCAGCACCGCCCCGCCAGGGTCGGCGGCAGGCTCAGTGCTGACCGTGGGCTCACCGTCATCACCGATCGTGGGAGTGTCTCAGACCTCGGCCAACGCCGGGCCGAACCACGACGGCTCCAGCGCCACCGTGCTCGACGTGGCGGGGACGCCCATATCGACCGGCTCCAGCGCCGACGGCAGTGGCCCACAGTCGGGCAGCCTGCTCGGGACTGGCCCCAGTGCCCCGGCCGACATCGAGGTGGCCCCGTACTCGGCCAGCAGCTCGACGCCGACGGCCGGGTCGTCCAACTCCGAGGGCAAGGCGTCGCTGGCCACCGTCAACCTGGGCTCGATCGCCCTGGCCGTGGGCCAGTCCGACTCCAAGGCCTATTACACGTCGTCCCCGGGCGGGGGCGGCGGAGGAGGGGCCGGCTCCGGTGGTTCGACCCAGAGCGGTGGATCCAGCACCACTGACGGGGCCATCCTCACCGCCCCTGGTCTCAACGTGGACCTGCTCCACGCCGACGCCAACAGCAACGGCCAGGGCAGCTCCTACCTCATTGGGATCAACGGCACCCAGATCCCGCCCAGCAGCGCCCTCCAGGGCGTGTGCAACAACCTCAACATCCCGTCCCTGCTGGCCCTCAACTGCGTTTCGGCCACCGGCGGCGTGGGGAACCTGTTCGAGGACGTGGCCCAGGCCCAGGTGCCCAGCGGCACCGGCGGTCTGCCCGTCACCGCCTTCGGCGCCGGCGGCCTGGGGGGCGGAGTGGGTACGGCATCCACCGGCGCCGCCGTGGCGGGTACCGCCAGCTCGGCGTCCGGCTCGCTGGGTTCGGCCCCGGCCGGCCCGAATACGGCCAGCTCCGGCACCGGCCCGGGGAGCCTTCCCTTCACCGGCGCCCCCATCGCCCTGTGGGTCCTCGGCTCGCCGGCTCTGCTGGGTCTGGGCGCCGTGACCGTCAAGACCTCGAGCCTGGTGGCGCCTCAGCTCTTCGGCTAGGCCTCCAAGCCCACCGGGCTCGAAGAGCCGGAGTGCCGATCACTTCCGCCGCGAGCTCCTCAAAGCGAAAAGCCTGGTTTTCCCAGGTCAGATCGCTAACGGAGTCGCGGCCGGCCCGGCCCATCCTGGCGGCCGAGTCCGGGTCATGACATATCTGCCGCATGGCCGCTCCCAGGACAGCTGGTTCGGCCGGTTCCACCACCAGGCCCGTGACGCCATCATCAACTAGCGAAGGCATCGGCCCGATGTCTGACACGATGACGGGCCGCCACGCCGCCCACGCCTCGAGGAGCACGGTTGGAAAGGCATCGTTACTTGTCGTCGGGTAGGCGATGAGGGCAGCACAGCTCAACAGCGTCTCCCGCTTGGCATCACCGTCGATGCTGCCGAGGAAGTCGACGCGATCATCGACTCCGAGTTGACGGGCAACCGTTTGGTAGTGAGGACGCATGTCCCCATCTCCCCCAACAACCAGGCGCGCCTCGGGCGCGAATTGCAGGGCACGCAGAACGTGGTCCAGCCCCTTCCAACTGTGCTCACGGTTCAGGCGGGCCATGAAGAGGAAGCGATCGGAGGCACCAGGCGGCGTCTCCGGAAGGAATGCCCCTGGGTCGAGAGCATTCGAGAACGTCACCAGCGGGGCGTCCAGAGGTTGGAGACTGGCTCGAACGTATTCCGACACGGCCAGCACGGCGGCACACCGTCTGAAGACGGCCGCCTGAAGAGGTGAATACAGCCTTCTGGCCAGCTCGAATACCGGACCGGAGTCCTTCTGCAGCGTGGCGGCGTGGTAAGTGAGGAAAACCGGGACGGGCCCAGCCACCAAGACAGCACAGTCGGCCATCAATGGAACCGGTGAGTGGGCGTTTATGAGGTCGGGGCGCCACTGGCGGATCAGCCGGCGGATTTGCCAAGGCCAGGCCGGACTGACGGGCGTATAGGAGAACCGCCACCACCAGCCCAAGCGGCTGATGGTCAAGCCGTCCTGGCGAGAGGATCTCGTGCGCCAGCCACGGTCTCCAGAGGTGACCACGTGAACTTCCCAACGTTGTGTCGCCACCAGAGCCAGGCCCAGCTGTCGGGCAAACTGCTCCACCCCTCCGACGTGGGGAGCAAAATAAGGGAGGACGAGCATCAGCCGCCGGCGCCCGACCGGGCTGTCTTGGTTCGGTAAATCCGCCGGCCTGCCCGCAAGTGCCGTCATCATCAGCCAAATTAGCCAGAGGGTCCTGGGTCACCCCGTACCAAGACTCCGGGGGTCCACACTCCGGGCTTTACCGGTCCGTGGTAGGCGGCCCTACGCAGACTCCATAGGTATTGAGGACGGTGGCACAGACGAAGTTGGGGTAGGCGACGGAACGTTGCCGAACCGTTCCGAGCCCCAGGAGAAGGCCCATTGACATGGTCACGGCCACCGCCAGCCCGATGCAAAGTTTCAAGCCCTTACCCATCATTTCGCTCCATTGTTCGAGAAGGGGACATGGTTCTTGACCACGGCCGCGGCATATGACACGGTCCAGACTGGGTCGACGCCGACCGAGTTGCCTCCGGGGAGACTCACATACAGCGGGTCGGTGGCGGCCTCCCGTCCGGCGGCTGGTTCGGATGTGCCGATCGGATTGGTCAGGTGCACCGTCGACCACTGTCCCACCGGGGCCGCCGAGCCTCCCCCCGGAGATGTGGTCGCGGCCATGACCGGCCCGGCGCCATAGCTCCGGGTGGCCACGGCATTGGCTGAGACCAGCGACTGGGGGCTCATGCCGATATGAGCGGCGGCCACCAGCGCCGGGCTGGACAGCTGGGTTCCGCCTCCGGCCAGACCTCCCACCACCGCGGCCACACCCACCACGCTCATAGCGGCGAAATTCCCTGCACTGGCAATAGGCTGAGCCCACCGGGCGGCCCAGTCGGCGGCCCAGGCGTGGAACCGCCGTAGGCGGGAGGCCATCCAGGCCAGGCCCGGCACTCCCGCCAGTACCCCTTCGGCGCCGGCCAGCAGCTCGAACTGGCGCTTGAGCCCTTGGCGGGCCCGCCACAGCAGTGACTCGACCGTACCGATCGAGACTCCGGCCCGGGTGGCGATCTCCTCGTAGGAGAGCTCCTCCTGCTCCCGCCATTGCAAGGCGGTGCGGTGCCGCTCATTGAGGCGTGCCATAGCCGCCTGCACCAGCGCGATGTCGACCTGATGGGCGAGTTCGCCCTCAAAGCCCTCCGACACCCCTGAGTCGATCTCAGCCATCGGCTCCGACCTGGCCCGCCGCCGGCCGGTATCGGCGCAGAGGTTGCGGGCGATGACCCTCAGCCAGGGATAAACCTGTTCCCCGGCGAAGCCGGGCAGGGCCTTCCACGCCCGGGCGAAGGTCTCCTGAACGACGTCCTCGGCGTCATGGACGTTGCTCAATCGGTAGCGGCAGAACCGGTAGAGGCGGTCGTGATACAGGTGGTACAGGTCCTCGAATGCACCCGGGTCCCCCCGGCGCGCCCGCTCGACCAGTGTCCCGTCGAACAGCCCCACCTCATCGACTTGCAAAGCCACCGACGGACCCCTTTCGTGGCCCCCAGAACTCCCAACTCTCCCTTGGCACTCACTCCCAGTGTCTAGGTTCGCCGGGCAGCCCCGAACTCCTTCCCCGAAATTACTAAAAACCCCTAACCCACCACGATCGAGGCTCAAGCCGCGGAGAGGAACCCCGGACCGGCGGTTACTCCTGGACCAGCTCGATGAGGGTGCCGAAGGCCGCCTTGGGGTGGACGAAGGCCACCGTGGTCCCCCGGGAACCTGGCCGGGGAGTCTGGTCGATGAGCTGGCCCCCGGCATCCCTGACCGCCTGGAGAGCGGCTCCGCAGTCCGCAACCCGATAGCCGACGTGGTGGATGCCCTCGCCCTTCCGCTCCAGGTACCGGGCCACCGGGGAGTCCGGAGTGGTGGGGGTGAGCAGCTGGATGTAGCTGTCGGCCACCCGGATGAGGGCCTCCTCGACGCCATCGGACTCGATCCGCTCCCGGTGGGACACCGTGGCTCCGAAGGTGTCCGCATAGTAGGAAATGGCCGCTTCGAGGTCCCGGACGGCAATCGCGACATGATCGATCTCTGTGAGCAGGCCGGCGTCGGCCCGTTGGTCGGGGGTCATGGAGCCGGGACCTTAGTTCCCGGTCCTTTCCGGGTCCTTTCCGGGTCCTTTCCGGGTCGGTCCCGGCTCGACCGGCGCCGACTTGGGGCAACCGAGGGGTGAGCCCTTAGAATCGCGGTCCCTGTAACTGGAGGTAGGTGTCCATGGCTGGATCGGTGATCGTCTCAGGGGCCCGCACGCCCATAGGAAAGATGTCGGGTGCCTTCGCCGACATGGCGGCCGTCGACCTCGGAGGAATCGCTATAGCCGCCGCCCTCGAACGGGCCGGCCTCCAGCCTGATCAGGTCGACTACGTCTTCATGGGCCAGGTCCTCCAGGCCGGAGCCGGCCAGATCACGGCCCGCCAGGCCGCGGTCAAGGCCGGGATCCCGATGACCGTCCCGGCCACGACGGTGAACAAGGTCTGCCTCTCGGGACTCAACGCCATCTACCTGGCCGACCTCTTGATCCAAGCGGGCGAGGCCGAGGTCGTGGTGGCCGGGGGCATGGAATCCATGACTCAGGCTCCCTACCTCCTGCCGGGGGCTAGGGCCGGCCTGCGGCTGGGGGACGCCAAGGTCATCGACTCGATGATGTACGACGGCCTCTTCTGCGCCTTCGATCTCTGCGCCATGGGTCTGGGTACCGAGCGGTACAGCCGGGCCAAGGAGATCTCCAGGGAGCGGCAGGACGCCCTGGCCGCCGCCTCCCATGAGCGGGCATCGGCCGCTCAGAAGGATGGGCGACTGGCTGAGGAGATCGTGCCCGTGCCGGTGCCCCAACGGCGTGGGGACCCCATCATGGTTGACACCGATGAGGGGGTGCGGCCCGGCACGACAGCCGAGAGCCTGTCCGCCCTGCGGCCGGCCTTCGAGGCCGATGGCACCATCACCGCCGGCAACGCCAGCCAGATCTCGGACGGTGGCGCCGCCGTGGTGGTCATGTCCAAGGCCCGAGCCGAGTCGATCGGAGTCAGCCCCCTGGGCGAGATTCTCTCCTATGGACAGGTGGCCGGACCGGATCCGTCCCTCCTCACCCAGCCCTCCCGGTCGTCCCGGCAGGCGCTGGACAAGGCCGGGCTGAAGGTCGGAGACGTCGACCTCTGGGAGTTCAACGAGGCCTTCGCAGCAGTCGGGGTCGCCTCCATGGATGACCTGGGCCTGTCCGAGGAGATCGTCAATGTGAACGGGGGCGCCATCGCCCTGGGCCACCCGGTGGGTATGTCCGGTGCGCGCCTTGCCATCACCATTCTCCACGAGCTGCGGAGACGGGGTGGCGGGACCGGCGTGGCGGCCCTGTGTGGAGGAGGCGGGCAGGGCGACGCCATGGTGGTTCGGGCCTGAGTCTTCGGGCCCGGCGCACCCGGGGCCCCCGGGTCCTGGGCCTGATGGTGGCACTACTGCTTCTCGGTAACGTCGCCGCTTTGGTGCGAACCTGGCCGTCGTTGCGCCGGCAGGTGCTGATGTCGGTCAGCGAGCAACCCACACCCTTCACCGAGCTGTATTTCTCCGACCCAGTGGCCATCGCCTCCGGCGTCGTCGGAAGAGCGCCGCAATCAATCGGCTATACCGTCGTTAACCACACCGGTGCCTACCGGAACTACGAAGTGACAGTGTCCCTGGTGTCGGCCGGCGTCACCCGTCTTCTCACCCAGTCCAGCCTGGGTCTGGCCGAGGGGGTGGCGGCTCAACGCTCGGTCGTGGTCCGCCCGGGCGTGCCCGGCTCCACCGCCATGCTTGAGGTAAGCATCGGCTCCGGCGAGGAGATCCACCTACTTCTGCGCTTCGCCTGAGGGTCCGGCCGAATGAGCAGGGTGTTGATCGCCAGTTCTCACTTCTACCCTCGCACAGGCGGGGTGGAACGCTACGTGTTCGAGTTGGCCAAGGGTCTGGCCGAGAGACACGGCCACGTCGTCACGGTCCTCACCACCGGACCTTCGCGTTCGAGGATCCAGTCCGACCGCGTCGGCGAGGTAAAGGTGGTCCGGGTGCCCACCTGGGCCAGCCTGTCATCGGCTCCCCTATCGCCCACTTGGTTGTGGCAGTTGAGAAGGGTCATCCTGAGCGAGAGACCCGACCTGATCAACACCCACGCCCCCCAACCGGGACTGCCGGACCTGGTGAGCCTCACGACCCCGCCGTCCATTCCCCTCCTCGCCACCTACCACTCGGGGTCGCTGAAGAAGGGGGGATGGACCGACACGGTCATCGCAGGCTATGAGACCTCCGTGCTTCCCCGGGTTTTGCGCAGGTCCGCCGCCGTGGTCGTGACCGGCCCGGCCGTGGCGGAGGAGCCCTATATCCCGGAGGGCAAAGTGGAATACATCCCTCCGGGTGTCGACACGTCCGTATTTCGTCCCGACCTCGACTCCATCCGGCGTCCGGGCCAGCTTGTCTACGTGGGCCGCATGGACCGGGACTCGGCCTGGAAGGGAGTCTCCACGCTCCTCCGGGCCATGGGGATCCTGGCTGCCACCCACCCGCAGGCTCGGCTCCAGCTGGTTGGGGACGGCGACGCCGTCGAGGACCACCGCCGTGAGGCCGCCCAAATTGGTTTGGATGACCGGGTGGAGTTCACCGGCCGGCTGGACGGGTCCGACCTGGCCCGGGCCTACCAGGCTGCCAGCGCCCTGGTCCTGGCTTCCGAGACGGCGGCCGAATCCTTTGGAATGGTTCTCATCGAGGCAATGGCCTGTGGCACACCGGTGATCGGAACCCGCGCCGGCGGCATCCCCGGTGTCATCGATGACACCGGAGGGGGGGTGCTGGCGCCACCCCGGGACCCGCCCGCCCTGGCCCGGGCCATGGCCCGGCTCCTGGACGATCCAGTGGAGGCTTCAAACCTGGGCCGGCGGGGCCAGGAGGCGGTCCAGCACCGCTACACCTGGCGTCGTACCGCTGATGCCTACGACCGGCTGGTACGCGACCATCTCACCACGGACAGGAGATGACCATGCCGAAGACGACAGACCTGACGGCCCGGGCCGCCGGCAATGGCTCTGGAGCGGTCCTTTACCTGAAACGTGCACACGTGCTGGTTTGGCTCGGAACGGTGGCGGCCCTTCCGCAGCTGCTTCTCCTGGGCGGCGCCCACGTTCCCATTCTGACGCCCGCTCTGGGCCTGGCCGGCCTGCTGGGTCCGCTGATCTTTCTGGTCTACCGCCTGTCGGGGCGGCTTTGGGGGTGGCGCGAATGGGGTGAGCGCATCATCCTCAGCGTCCTGTTCAGCCTCCTGGCCCTGATGCTGGTCGGGCTGGTGGCCGACACCATCCTGCCTCACCTGGGGCTCACCCACCCTCTGAACACCGGACCCGTCTTCGCCTTCACCGATCTCCTTGATCTGGTGCTGGCCCTGGGGGCGGTGAGAGACATGCCGTCGCGATTGGCCGTGCCGCTGGGCCTCGGCTGGGGATGGCGGGAGAGAAGCTGTGTGATTCTGGCCGTCGGCAGCGTGACGATGGCAGCCCTGGGAGCCACCCGGCTCAACAACGGCGGAGGGGGGGGTCTGACCACCTTCGACATCGGGGTGGTTCTGGTCAGCCTCGGCCTGGTCTTCCTGTGGCGCCAGAGCCTCGATGAGGCGGCCGTACCGGTGGTGATATACGGCCTGGCCCTGGCCCTTCTCCTCATGACCTCACTGCGGGGCTGGTTTACGACGGGTCATGACATCCAGCACGAAATGGAGGTCTTTCTCAATACAGCCGCCAGGGGCCGCTGGAGTCCGAGCTCCACCGATGGCTACAACAGCTGTCTGAGTATCACCATCCTGCCCACCATCCTGTTGCGTTGGACGCGGGCCTTCCCCCCTTACCTCTACAAGGTCGCCTTCCAGGGCTTCTTCGCCCAAGGCGCGGTCCTCGTCTACTACCTCGGCCGTCGTATCAGCTCCCAGACCCTGGCCCTTCTCTCGGTGACCTTCTTTCTGGGCTTCGTGGCCTACCTCGAGGACATGCCGATGCTGAATCGCCAGGAACTCGGCATGCTCTTCTTCGGTGCCGCCATCCTGGTCCTGGTCAGCAACGAGTACCCGCTGCGGAGCCGTCACCGCGTCTTCGCCCTCCTGGCGACCGGGATCGTCATCAGCCATTACTCCACCTCGTACTTCACACTGGCCGCTTTCTTCATCGCCCTTCTGGCCCGGCCGATCGTGGCGCGCCTTCCCCGCTTCCTCGACCGCGGCTGGAGCCCGAAGGACGATCCCTGCCCCAGCCGGCCGGAGCGAGCTCTGAAGTGGAGGCTGGTGGCGATCCTGGTTCTCGTGATCGGCGTGTGGAACCTGGCCGTGAATCAAGCCTTCTCACCTCTCAAGACAGAGTTGATCAACGGTCTCAAGGGCTATGGCCAGACCGGGGCCAGTACGGTCGCCCAGACCGGGATCATCAGTCTCCACCGCAAGTCCCAGCAGCAGGCCCTCAACGACCTCTTCGCCAGCCTGGCCGCAGTCAGGGCCCACCGTCCCAGCGCCTACATCCCCTCGCCTCCTCCAAGCGCGGCGGTCTCTCCCCAGATCCCGGCGGACATGCTGCCTGTCACTGCCCTGGGCCGCGCCGTTGGAGGTTCTGAGCACGGCGCCAACCTCATAAACCGGCTGTGGCGGCTGGTGGCCGCCTTCGGCCTGCAGCTCCTTCTGGGCGTGGGGATGCTCAGGCTCCTCCTGTCCCACCGCTTCCGCACGGTCTGGAACACAGACGCCCTGCTCATCGCCGTCGGGGTCGGGACCGTCCTGGTCGTGCAGGTGGCCGTTCCGGCCGCCACGTCCGACTACGGGGTGGGCCGCTCGCTGCAGCAGGCCCTGTTCCTCCTGGGCCCGGTGGCCGGCCTGGGCGCGGTGAGTCTCCTGGGTGGTCTAAGGAGCCGGCGGGCCCCCGAGGCCGCCGCCGCCCTCAGCCTCGGGCTCTTTGCCAGCACCAGCGGCTTTGTCCCGCAGCTGATCGGCGGCTATGGGCCCCAGCTGCAATTGAACAACGCCGGTGACTACTACGACCAGCTGTACCTGCACCCTCAGGACGTGGCCGGAGTCACCTGGCTCGTGGACCTGGCCAACCAATCGACCCCGTATCCGGACATCCAGGTTGACAACGCCCTGTTCGGCCTGGCCCGCAGCCTGGGTGGACTACGCGCTTTCAACCTCGACTATCCAGCCGACGTCCATCGCGACGCCTATGTCATCCTCGGCTACACCAACACGACCGATGACAAGAGCGCCTTCACCTCCGACGGCTATGAGATCTGGTTGAAGTACCCCACCTCCATTTTGAATTCGGCCAAGAATTTGATCTACACCAACGGCACCGTGGCCGTATACCGGTGAGAGACCGGTGTTAGCGGCCCTCCGAGCACGACTGGCCGGCGACAGTCTGGTGAAGAACTCGTTCTTCATCTCCTTGTCCAATGCCTCCATGGGCCTCCTCGGATTCCTGTTCTGGATCCTCGGTGCTCACCTCTATCCGGCTCGGGCCGTCGGCGTGGCTACGGCGCTCGTTACCGGGGCCGTGTTGGTCGGATACGTCAGCCAACTGGGCTTCAACACCACCTTCGTACGGTACCTACCCACCTCGGAGGAGCCGGACGCGGAGATAAACACCGGACTGACCATGGTCTTCATGGCCGCTCTGGTCATGGGCGCCCTCTACATCGCCTTCATCCCGGACTTCGTCCCGGAGTTGCGCCCGCTGCGCGCCTCCTGGCCGGAGGCGGTTGCAGTGGTCGCTTTCCTGGCCTTCGGGTCGGTGAATCTGCTGACCGATTCGGTCTTCATCGCCAGGCGTGCCGCCATCTACAACTTTTTCGTGGACGGAGTCCTGCAGACCGGCATTCGCCTGGTGCTTCCGGTAGCTCTGGTGGGGCTGGGTGCGTTTGGCCTCTTCGCCGCCTTCGGGGTCGGAGCGGCGGCGGCGGTGGTCGCCAGCATTGTCCTGATGATGACGCGCTTCAACTATCGGCCGGCCGCACAGATCTCCCGGTCGTCACTGAATCGGGTCCGTGCCTTCGGAGCAGCCAATTACATCGCCGCCGTCCTGTCGATGATCCCGGTGGTGTGCCTGCCCCTATTCGCGGTGCGCGATCTGGGGGCCGCCACCGGTGGCTATTTCTACCTGGGGCTGCAGGCAGCCAATTTGTTGTATGTCGGTTCGTTCGCCGCCAGCCAGTCGCTCTTCGCGGAAGGCGCCCAGCGGAACGCCCGGATTGGGGAACTGGCCTTCCGATCGGCCAGGCTGCAGGTGTTGGTTCTGATCCCCGGAGCAATCGTGCTCGGTGCCGGAGCCCACTGGATCCTCTACATCTTCGGGCCGGCCTACGCGGCCCACGGAACCGCCAACCTGCAGATCCTGGCCGCCTCGACTCCGGCCGTGATCCTCAATTACTGGACCACCGCCCTCCTGCGGGTGCGGGACCGCCTGGTGGCTCTCATGGTCTCCAATGCCGCCTGGGCGGCCGTCACCGTCGCCCTGGTGGCCGTCACCATCCACATGGGACTGATCTGGGCCGCCGTGTCCTGGGCGGCGGGCAACCTGGTGTCCGGGGCTATCGGGGCCGCCGCCCTTCTGATCCACGTTCGGCGCCCGGCAACCAATCTCCCCGAGCTGGTCCAGGGGTGAACGGACCGCTAAGGGCCGGCCTCGATGGCATGGCGCAGAGCCGACCAGGCCGGCTTGGGCATGCCATCGGCACGGCGCAGACCGAAGAAGTTGGAAGGCTGGGCCACCATGGTCCCCTGGTCGATCCCGGAGTACCAGAACAAGGCTCCGATCCATGCTGACCGATAGGTGATCTGGATGGCCTCGGTCGCCATGTCGGCCTGCAGCTGGGGCGTGACGTGGTTGGGATGGGCGCGCAGGTCAGGGTTCTCGGCGCTAGCGGCGGGACCGGGCCCGTTGGTCGGCGCCCCGTACTCCGTGATCCAGATGGGCTTATGGGGATACCCACACCCGTCGATGACGGTCCGCTCGGATACGGGCTGGTCGTTCATCTGGGCCCAGGCGTTCCATGGGGCCGGATAGTCCGGCAGGACCGGGTAGGAGTAGGGATGGATTCCCACCGCGTCCACCACCCCCAGGGCGCCGTCGGCGCAGAGTTGGCTCAGATACCGGACCGGAGCCATATTGCCGTCCTGATCGGCGGCGGGAGCCAGGCCACCAGAGATGACGAGGGCGTGACGATCGACCGTCCGCAGGGCACGGGCAGTCAGCTCCGCCAGCTGCGAATACGTCGCCGGGTTGGCGACCGGCTTCCAGAATTCAGATGTGTTCGGTTCGTTCCAGATCTCCCAGTCGTGCACGCCCTGTCGCGAGTAGCGCTGAGCGGCCAGACGGGCGAAGGCGGCGAACTGGGCGGGAACGGCCGGCGGGCAGGCCATCGACAGGCAGCCGGGCGCACGGGCCCAAGCAGGGGTGAAGTCCAGGATGACCAGCAGGGAGAGCCCGTTGGCCGCTACGGCCGTGACCACCCTGTCGAAGGGCCCCCAGTCATACCGGCCGCGGGTCGGTTCGATGGATGCCCAGCTCAGCTGTTCCCGGATGTAGGTCACGCCCAGAGCCCGGGCGTCGTGCATCACCTGGCTCAGTTTCGGCGGGGTGTCCCTGAACAGTCCCGGATAGGCGATGCCGAAGACCGGCCTGGAGGCCCCCTGGGGCCGGGCCGGCTGGGCGGCGTGGGCCTGGCCGTGAGCCGGCCATGGGCCCGCCAGCAGGACCACCAGGACCACCAGGACCACGACCGAGGCAACGGAACCGAGGATGGGCCGGCTCCGTACCCACGTCAGGAGACTCGGCAGCCGGTCTCCTTTAACCGCCCGCCTCCACGGTTGACCCGATCAGGTTCAGCGCCAATCGACATCTCTGGCGATGACCCGGGCGGGAACCCCGCCCACCGCACAGCGGGCCGGGACGTCCTCAGTCACAACGGCACCGGCGGCCACGATGGCTCCATCCCCGACATGCACGCCCTTCAGGATCATCGCCCGGGCCGCCACCATGACATGATCCCCGATGACCACTGGCGCCTGCTCATCGATCCACTGGCCGTTCACCCGGATGGGATGCATATCGGTATCGGAAATCTCGGCGCCCCATGACAACCCGGTGCCATCACCGAGCTTGATGCCCGCGCAGCACAAGACCCGCGACCCCTCATTGAAGATCACCCTGTCGCCCAGGTCGAGGTGGGCTCCCTGGTACACCTTGATCTGCGCCCCCCGCCAGATCTGGGCAGTCCCCCGCAGAGTCAGCGTCGTGTTCCTGCCCAACTCCAGGCTTGCCGGCGCGGGCGAGTTGTGGAGGAAGCCGTGCAGGAGGAAGGCCCCAGGGCCGAATTCCACCGTGGCGGAGTGGCGGATCTTGACCCGGGCTCGGCGAGCGATCAGGACCCTGCCCCGCAATCGAACTGAATACCAGGCCGACCTCACGATGCCTACCCGACGGACCACGGCCCAGAAGTCTCGGGCCGCGACAGGGTTGTGGGTCGCGGGCAGGAGGCCTCCTAACCGACCCAGTCGGCGCCGGAATGGATCCTCGGCGGGGTCATAGACGGAAACCGGACTCGAGTCCACCGGTCGCTCCGTCCCGGGTGGGGACACCCCCAGGGCCCCTAGTTCGGACCGCATGGTCACTGACGGCGCCACGAGCGGCGCGGGCGAGCCCGTCTTCCGGGGCCGGGAGACCCGATGATGTCGGGATGCACTCAGCACCACCATCAGCCTCCCAGTCGGCTGCAGATGAGGTCGCGCAGCTCGCCCGAGTCGCGCAACGATCGGATCAGGCTGTGATCACCCTCTGGATGGGCGACCAGCCTGATCCCGGCCAGACCGTCGAGCCGGCGAGCGTGATGACGGTCGAGGCGGTCCCCGTCGGCATAGTGAACTTCCGCCCTCATCGGCAGGCCACGAATGAACGGGACCACATCGAGAACGGCCCCGGGGATGGCGCCGAGCGACCGGATCTCCGCACGCCAGCGGATGTCCCAGCTCACCAGCCGGCGCCACCGCCCCAGGTAGGTCTGAGGCGAGAAGGCGATGACTTCAAACCCGGTGAGTGCTCCGAGCATCAGCGCCGCGAAGCCGCCGGCGGAGTTTCCGACGATCAGGTTGGTCCCAGGAGACCTTATGGCATGGAGCCTCTCCGCCACCGCCGCGATCGGCCCCAGGCCGGCCACGCCCCGCTGGTACCAGGCCTGGTCGAGGTCGCGCAGGAAGATCTTGGAGATCGGCCAGTCGGACAGCATCCCGAAGAACTCGTAGGGTGGCATGTCCATTCCACCGGCGATGCCTCCGACAGCCACCACCAGGTCCCGGCCCGGAACAATCTCCTCCCATACGCCGCTGGTGGCGGCTAGGGCCGGCGGACGGCGCCCGGCCCCTTCGTTGAGGGCGGACTCAGTGGTAGTCATGCCACTCGTCCAACGGGCGTCCCAGCACCGCTTCCAGGCGTTCGTTGGCCGGCCGGTACCAGTCCCGGAGTCGGGCCATGAGCGCCGGGTCTGGAAGTTCATACTGGGCGGCCGACTGGTTCCATGCACTGGCCCAGTCCAGTAACCCTCGGACCACTCTCACTGCACCCGGCCGGGCGGCCACGAACCCCCGAAGGCGGGAGGTGCTGCCCTCGGCGCGGTTCAGCACCCTTTCCACCATCTCCAACTTGGGCTTCCAGGCCGGATTGACCGAGCGCTCCGGGGCGGCAGGTAGATCGAGGCCGAGGAAGCCGCTGAGCTGAGCCCGGACCGCATCGGTTTGGCCCCACAGCTGCTCGGACGTCAGGACCAGGGTGTTGTCCGGACCGAATGTGTCGAGATACCGCTGCACCGGTTCGGCGTAGAGGCCGCCGAGTACATGATGGTCAAAGTATTCAGTACTGAACTCGCGGCTCATGGCGGCCACAGGGTCGATTACGGCCAGCTCATCTTCGACCACCTGATCGAACGTTCGTGTTTCGCGCCGGCGGCCGACGCGCTCGTAGTACATCGATACGGCTCGGCGGCACGGCTCCCGCAGAAGGGCGATGACCTTGACGTCGGTGCCCACGGTCTGTGCGACTCGCTCCGGAACGTTGGCGGGATACAGATACCACGGAGTGGCGTCGACTACGACTGGCTCCTCAACCACCTCGGCGTAGTAGCGGGCCCGGTAGTGAGCCATCCCCAGCTGGTATTGGCGAGTGTCATTGAAGAAGCCGGGCTCCTTCACACCGGGCACAAACACCTTCTGACTGGTGGCCAACCAGGCAGCCACATAGGTGGTCCCGCACTTTGGAGAGCCCACGATGAACGTGTTCGGGGTCCTCTTCCGGTTGTCAGCTTCCTTCGATGTTCGCTCCTCAAGCAATGTCATAACCAATACCTCCCAGTGTGGTGGCGATGCGGTCAGCCTGGAGCCGAGTGGCGGCCAGGATGCGCAGACAGGTAAGGCTGTCTAGCCAGGAGATCTTCTTGCCTTGTGACCTGGTGCGAGGCGTGTAGCTGACCGGGACTTCGGTCATGCTTACCTGCTGGAGGAGTAGCCACGCTGTCAACTCGGTATCCAGGCCGAAGCCCGCCTGGGTGAGAGGAAGGGACCGCATCAGGTCGAGTGGAACCAGTTTGAGGCAGGTATGCAGGTCGGAGATGTTGGACCGGTAAGCGAGGTTGGCCATCCTGGTCATCACCCGGTTGCCGAAGGAGTAGAGGGGGGAGATGTGAGGAACCACCCCCCCCACCGCCCGGGAGCCGTAGACGACCTCTACGTCGACCGTCTGCAGGCACCTGACCATCCGGGCCACATCGGCCGCGGAATACTCCAGGTCGGCATCGAAGGGCACCACGTGGGAGGTTGAAGCGGCCCGGGCTGCGGTCAGCAAGGCCGCTCCCTTGCCCCGGTTGGTGTCATGGCGGATCCTAGTAAGTCGCGGATCGGTTATCCCATCGAGCAGCTTCGGTGTGCGATCGGTGCTTCCGTCGTCCACGACGATGAGCCGTGTCTCGCATGGGAACGCGGCGGTGAGAGCGTCATTGATGGCGGCCAGAACCGTGGCCTCTTCGTTGAAGACCGGCATCAGCAGGGTCAGGGTTACGGCCCGGCCCCGGACGCCACCAGCCGGCCCGGCCATCCCGCGCTCCAGGTCGGTCAGGTCGATCAGGGCCTCGAGGGTGGTTGTCGGAGCAGCCACCGCTTCTGTGAATGACTCGGGCGGGTATCCCCTTACGGGCAGGACAGCTGCATCGGGCATGGCTTGTATCCCTCGTCTGGGTGCGCCGAGTTCTGGCGCGATGTCCTAGGAACGAGGTCTGCTGTTCAAACTTGCGGCGTTCACGGCCGGCGCGGGAGAAAAAGAAATTCGGGAGATCAGACCGCAAGTTTCTGCGTCCCCCTTCGTCTCCGCGTCCTCTCGCTGCTGGTCGGACGGCGGGTCGGACGCTGACCGCAAGCTTCCGGCCACAGCAACGTCTCTTTCAGAGTGGCCGCAACCATGACCGCAGTTGCCGACGGACCGGTCAACATTCGGGGCGCCGGCGAGGACCCGGTGGGTGGGCGCGTCCTTATCGTCATCGACTTCTTTCCGCCCCACGTCGGAGGGCTGGAGGCGGTTGGCCGGGCTCAGGCTCTCAGTTTGGTTCGCCGCGGCCACGGGGTAACCGTCCTGACCTGCTTGCCCGGCCCAGGAGCCGCCAGGGACGAGGCCACCGCGGAGGGTTACCGGGTCCGGAGGGTGCCTGTCCTCAACTTCATCGAACGCCGCTGGGGCGTCACCTTCCCGTTGGTTTCGCCGTTTGTGCTCTTCCTTCTGCTGAGGGAGGTGCGCCGGGCCGACCTCGTCCACATTCACGACGCCTTCTACCCCCTCTCCCATGCCGCCTTCCTGGCCTGCCTCTTGACCCGGCGCCCGTATTACATGACCCAGCACGTAGCCGTGGTCGATCATCCCAGCCGCCTGGTGGTGGTCGTCCAACGCCTGATCTATGCCGTTATGGGACGGCCCATGTTCCGGAACGCAGCCGCGGTCGTCACCTACAACTCTCGGGTGCGGGACTTCGTGGTTGGCCACGGGGCGGTCCCGGACCGGGTGGCCATGCAGCACAACGGAATCGATGTTGACTGGTTTTCTCCTTGGCCGGAAGCCGGCAAGCCTGACTTGAGGCGCCGATACGGTCTGCCACCGGACCGCCCGGTGGTCATGTTCGTCGGTCGCCTGGTGCCTAAGAAGGGTGCCCGTTTGGTGGTGGAGGCGGCCACACCGGAGTGGACCACGGTGGTGGTCGGGGAGGGCCCTGATGTGGTCTGTCCGGTGCCCGAGCACGTGGTCCTCTTCGGGCCCGCCAGCGGGACCACGCTGCGGGATCTATACCGCCTGGCCGACGCATTCGTCTTCCCCGCCGTGTCCGAGATGTTCACCCTGGTGATGCAGGAGGCCATGGCCTGCGGGCTGCCGATCGTGACCAGTGATGACCCGGCCTACCGGGAGTACGACGTCGATCGGGACTTGATCTGCTTCGTCCGGCGGGAAGCGACCGCCCTGAGAACCTCGATAACCGCCGTCCTGAAGGATCCCATCCGTCGTCGGGCCATGGGCGAGTATTCGCGACGAATGGCCGAGGAGCGGTTCAGCTGGGAAACCAACTACGACCGGGAGTACGTCCTCTACGGCCTGGGCCGGAAAGACAGCGACTCGGAGGCTTTCATCGGCGGCCAACGTCTGGAGGCTTCCGCCGCCATCTGAGACCGATGTCGGCCGTGGCCCGGGCCGAGGGTCAGGCCGGGACGTCCCCGATCCGGCGTGCCGGCACCCCGGCATAGATCCCCGGCTCATCGATGCTGCGGTTGACCAGGCTCCCGGCACCGACCACCGTCCCGGGGGCGATGCTCACGCCGGGTAGAACCGTGACCCGGGCACCCAGCCAGCACCCGTCCCCGATCTTGACGCCGAGCTGCTCATGACGCTTGGTGACCCTCCCATCCTCCATCGGGTGGGAGCCGGTGGCGATCATCGTCTCCATCCCGATCTGGCAGTCCCGGCCTATGTCGATCGGTCCTCCTTCGAAGAAGCACGACCAGTTGATGAAGGTCCCGGGGCCGATGGACACCTGACGTCCAGTGAAGACACAGCGGGGACTGACCAGGATGGTCCGGAGCCGGAACCCGGCCAGGCGGTACATCAGGTACCGCACCGGGGCGGGGACGATCGGCAGGCCAGCCAGGGAGTTGATCCAGGTCAGCCGCAGGGGCTCGACCACCAGCAGGATCAGCCTCTGCCGGGTCCGGGAGCGCTTCGGCCCCCGGACCTCGTCAACCGCCATGGTTAGAAACGTGCAAACGGTGCATACAGTTAGTTAATATCCCACCCGAGACGGCCGAGTGAAGAGGCATGGACACGCGGGGTTTGGCTCATCTGGCGGCACGGGTTTGACGGCGGCTTCCCGCCGGGCCGAAGGACGCCGGGCCGTGGCCGGACCGCTGGCCGTCCTGGTCGGTGCCCTGGCCATGGCGGCGGCTCCGCTGGTGGCTGTGCTGCTCGCGGCTCCGGCCGCCACCGCGGCCGGGACCTCCTCCGGGCCTCCCCCTCTCCATTTCGGCGTGGTGGACGGGAACCTCCTGAGCGAGACTCCGGACCAGATCAACGCTGACCTCGACACGCAAGCGTCCTTGGGGGTCACCTACATACGCGAGCAGCTGAGCTGGGCAGCCCTGGAACCGGAGCCAGGCGTCTACCGGTGGTCCCAGATGGATGCAATCGTCAGTGGCATCGCCGCCCATCACATGCATCTCCTCGCCCTCATCGATTTCACCCCGGGCTGGGCCCAACCGGTCGGGTGCAACTCCTTCAAGTGCGCTCCCGCCGATCCGTCCCGCTTCGCCGCCTTCGCCGCGGCCGCGGCCGCCCGTTATTCGCCCTACGGGGTGCACGACTGGGAGGTCTGGAATGAGCCCAATCTTGTCAATTTCTGGCTGCCGACCCCTGACCCGAACGCCTACAGCAAGTTGCTGGCCTTGACCGCCGCCGCCATCCGCTCAGCCGATCCTCAGGCCTTCATCATCAGTGGTGGCCCGGCCCCCACCGCCGACCTTGACGGCAACATCGACCAACTCTCGTACCTGCAGAGCCTCTGTTCGGACGGATCCCTGAGCGTTGCCGACGCCGTGGGAGTGCATCCCTACTCCGCCCCGGTGGGCCCGGACTACTACGCCTCTTGGAATGCTTGGAGCCAGCTCGCTCAGACCGCTACCAGCGACCGGAGCATCATGGCGGGCTGCGGAGCCGGGTCCAAGCCGTTATGGGCCACCGAGTACGGGGCTCCGACCAACGGCCCGGGCGCAATGGCCACGGAGTCCAACCTGGACCTGGCCGCCCACCCTGACCATGTCGACGAGGCGTTCCAGGCCCAGATGGCCACTCAGGCGGTCCAGTACGCATCCGCCCAGAACTGGTTCGGTGCTCTCTTCTGGTACTCCTCCCAAGACCTCGGGACCGCCACCACGACCAACCAGAACTTCTACGGCTTGGTCCGCTACGACGGCACTCATAAGCCGGCTTTCGCCGCCTACGCGGCGGCCATTTCCCAGGAGAAGAGCCGGCCCCGATAGCCCGCCGATCGGGGGCCACGGCTTGTCTAGTCTTGGCCTGATCCCCAACCGCGTCGCCATAGCCGGGGCCACCGGCTACGTAGGCAGCCGCCTGGCCCGGCGTCTGGCCGGCTCGGGCTCCGAGGTCATTGCCCTCAGCCGCCGGGGCGGCAGCTCGGCCGCCCCTGGCGCCACCTCGGCCAAGACCGGGCCGGGCCGGATCGTCCCGCGCGCCGTCGACGTCGGAGACGTGGAGGCGACCACGGATGCCCTGACCGGCTGCGAAGTCGCCTACTACCTGGTCCACGCCATGGGCGGGGGCGCCGGCTTCGAGGAGACCGACCGCCGCCAGGCCGAGTCCTTCGCCCGGGCCGCCAAGGAGGCCGGCGTGGACCGGATCGTCTATCTGGGCGGCCTCGGTAACGCCGACAATCTGTCCGAGCACCTGCGCAGCCGCCAGGAGACCGGGGAGGTCCTGGCCCGCTTCGGCCCTCCCGTGGTCGAGCTGCGGGCCGCCGTCATCCTCGGCTCGGGCAGCGCGTCCTTCGAGATGCTCCGGGCCCTGACCGAGCGTCTCCCGGTCATGGTCACCCCCCGCTGGGTCCGCACCCGCACCCAACCCATCGCCGAGGCCGACCTACTACGCCACCTCGAGACGGCCGCCACCGCGCCCGCCGGCATCTACGAGATCGGCGGTCCCGAGGTCACCACCTACCTGGGCATGATGCGCTCCTACCAGGAGGCCAGGGGCCTGCGCCCTCGGCGCATCGTGACCCTCCCCCTCCTGCCCCCGTCCCTGTCGGCCTGGTGGGCCGACCTGGTCACCCCGGTAGACCGCAAAGTTGCCCATCCCCTCATCGAGGGCATCTCCACCGAGGTCGTGGTGAGGCGCCCGGACGAGCTCTTCCCGACCGACGGGCTGGATGTCACCGAGGCCATCCGGGCCGCCCTGGACCAACAGTCCGCCGCCATCCCGGTCCGGCTCATGTCCTTCCTCCCCGGGGCGGTGGAGGGCGTCAGCGCCATCCGCTCCCATGCCCGGCTGGCGGCCGAGGACGTCGGATCGGCCCGGGCCGACCTGGGCGTCATCGGCGGGGATCTGGGCTGGTACGGCCTGGCCCTGGCCTGGCGGGCCCGCATGCTCCTCGGCCGGCCCTTCGGGGAGCGCCTCGCCCTCCGCCGCCCGCCCCGGGTCGAACCCGGGGCCCGGGCCGACTGGTGGAGGGTCGAGGTCAAGGACGAGGACACCCTGGTGCTCGGCACCACCTCCTGGTTCTGCGGCGACGCCTGGCTCGGCTACCGCATCACCGATGCCGGCGAAGTTGGCGGTCCCCAGGTCCAGCAGGTCGGCGCCCTCCGGCCCAAGGGTGCGTTGGGATTTGCCTATTGGATGATCCTCTGGCCCCTCCACCAGGTCGTCTTCCGGGTCATGGCCCACCGCCGCGCCACTCGGGCCCGTTCGTCAACGTCCAAAGGGCCCGCCGGCGCGACGCCCACCGCCGTCCCGTCCCAGGTCGGCCCCACCGAGCCCGGGCACTAACCCCCGGCTCGCACCCGTTCCGCCAAGGCAGCCAAGCGAGAAAGGGACGGCCAGAAGGCGTGACCTTTCAGCTCCAGTGCCTTGCGCTCGACGTAGGTGAGGTCGTCCAATGAGCCGGTCCGCAGCATGGCCTCGATGTCGACCCAGTCCTTGGGGCGGTCGAAGACCAACTTGAAGACGGTTAGGTCCTCGGCGGTCAGGAACGGCAGGGGCTCTCCCATCGGTGAATGCCACTCCCGGCGGGCGAAGACCTCGTCATAGGCGTCCGAGAGCGAGAAGAACAGGTCGACCCGCACCGGTCCGTCCCGGCGGACGAGCCGGACACCCGCCACGGGGGGGAGCCACTCCGATGCCGGTCGTTCAGGCACCCATCCCAGGGGAAGGAGCAGGTCGACCACCGACTCGGCCTCCTCATGACCGGCGGCCACGTCGACGTCGGCGTCGATGGTCCCTCGGGGCTCGGCGTGATAGCCCAAGGCCAGGGCGCCGCCGATGGCGTCATCAATGCCGGCGGCAGCCAGAACGGCGTGCACCTGGGCCGCAGCCTCCAGGGCGTTCACCGGTGCCTCTGGTCCGGCCGATTCATGAGCGGGCCTTGTCCTCGGCGATGATGGCCGCCGCTTCGACCACCGCCACCAAGGCCGCATCCCGAGCCGCCTCGGACCAGGCCGTCGGTCCTCTGGTCTCCAAGTCGCCTTCGGATCCCTCCGGCTCCCAGTGGTCCGGATGGAGGTGCTCGTCGGAGAACCAGCCCGCCTTCGGGATCGGCGCCGGGAACACCCGACCGACGGTGTCCAGTGCAGCCAGGCGATACCCGCACGCCACCACGATGCGGTTCAGCATCTCCGCCGACGGGCTTCGCCGGCCGTGCTCGTAGGCCGAGATGACCCCCTGGTCGGTCCCGACCATTCCGGCCAGCTCCGCCTGGGTCAGGCCCCGCGAAACGCGAGCCCACCGGATGAAACCGGACAGGTCCCCCAAAATGCTTCGCATCGCCTCATCCTATGTCGTATTCGACATTTTTGTTGACGGAGACGTGACCGAAGCTCGGCCCTGCTGGCGGCGACGGAGGGCCTGCTGTCAACTCACATAGTCATTATAATGACCATGTGATTCGTCAGGTGACCGCCACCCAGGCCAAGGCTCAGCTGCTCGCACTCCTCGAGGACGTATCCAATGGGGACGAGATCGAGGTCACCAAGCACGGTCGGACCGTGGCCAGACTCGTGCCGGCGCGGGGACCAGCGGCGCTCAAGGACCTGATGGCCGGCAGGGTGCGCACCGATGCAACCGACGAGGAGTTGTTCTCCACGGGCGAGGACTGGGAGGCCTCCTGAGCACCGTCTTGCTGGACACCCACGTCCTGTACTGGTGGACGACAGACTCGGGCCGAATCAGCCCGGCAGCAGCACGGATGATCGACGGCGCCGACGAGGTGGCGGTGGCCTCGGTGTCCTGGTACGAGTTGGCCTGGATGGCACAGGACGGCCGCGTCCACACCGACCAGCCCGTCGGCGCCTGGCTGACAGAACTGTCCCGACACGCCCGAACGGCCGGTCTGACGCCGGCCGTGGCGGCCACGGCCGTAGCCCTTCCGGACAGCTTTCCGGGCGACCCGGCCGACCGGCAGATCTATGCCACGGCCATCGAAAACGGTTGGCCGCTGATCACCAAGGACACCCGGATGCTCGACCACCCCCAACCTCGCCAGGTGGCCTTCTGGTGAGGTCCACGGCCTGACCGACCCGACCGACGTGACCGAGGTGGCCGACGGGCGGACCTGACCGAGCTGACCGAGCTGACCGAGCTGACCGGCGGGATTGACCCAGGCCCTTCGGCCCCTCAGCTCTTGGGCTTCTTGGCCCGGCTGGGAGCCACCCGGTCCGGCTCGTTGGGCATCTTGGGATAGACAGGCGGCCACGGGGCGTCCATGAGCCCGGCCTCCATGTCCCGCCGGCTCATCCCCAGCAGCGGTTCCAGGGGCTGCGGGGTCATGTCGGCCCAGGCGTCACCCGAGTTTTCGACCCTGGGTGGAACCGTCTCCAAAGTGAAGTTGTCCGGGTGGACCGAGCCGAGCTCGTCCCAGGTGAAGGGGGTGGATACCTGGGCCCCGGGGCGGGCCCTCACCGACCAGGCTCCGAAGACGGTCTTGTGGGGGGCGTTCTGGTTGAAGTCGATGAAGACCCGCGCTCCCCGCTCCTCCTTCCACCACGCCGCCGTGCACAGATCGGGCCGGCGGCGCTCCAGCTCCCGGGCCAGGGCCACCGCCGCCGCCCGCACCTGGAAGGAGTCCCACTCCGGCCTGAGCCGGGCGTAGATGTGGATGCCCCGGTTCCCGGTGGTCTTGGGCCGGCCATCGATGCCAAGTTCCGCCAGCAGGGTGTGCACCTCGACCGCCCCCTCCTGGAGCATGGCGAAGTCGACTCCGGGGGACGGGTCGAGGTCGATGCGCAACTCATCGGCGTGGTCGGGGTCGGCCGCCCGGCTGGGCCAGACATGGAAGCCCAGGCAGCCCAGGTTCACCGCCCAGATCACGTGGGCGATATCGGCCGCCACCAGGGCGTCGGAAGTGGTGCCGTTGGGAGTCGAGACCACGGCCGTCTCCAGCCAGTCCGGGCGGGACTCGGGCACCCGCTTCTGGAAGAAGGAGGAGCCGCCGGCTCCGTTGGGGAAGCGCTGGAGGAGGACCGGACGACCCCCCATGGCCCGCATCAGAGGCTCCTCCACGGCCAGGTAGTAGTTGACCAGGTCGAGCTTGGTGTCGCCCCGTTCCGCGAAGAAGACCTTGTCCGGGTGGCTGATGGCCATCTCCCGGCCCGCCGCCTCCACGACCACCTCATCGGCCACCCCCAGACGGTACGCCGTCAGACCAGGCTGTCGGCCCAGGCCTGGTACAGCTGCCGGTAACGGCTGGGCCGCTCCAGCAGTTCGGCCGGACTGCCGTCCTCCACCACCCGGCCGTCCTCGACGATGAGCACCCGGTCGGCTATCTCCACCGTGGTGAGGCGGTGGGCGATGATGACCGCCGTCCGCTCGGCCAGCAGCGTCAGCAGGGCGCGCTGGATGAGCCGCTCGCTGGGGATGTCCAGCGAGGCGGTGGCCTCGTCCAGGATCAGGACTTCCGGATCGGCCAGGAAGGCCCGGGCGAAGGAGACCAGCTGGCGCTGGCCGGCGGATAGCCGGCCGCCCCGCTTGCCCACCGGGGTGTCATAGCCCTCGGGCATCCGGGAGATGAACCCGTGGGCGCCGACGGCCCGGGCGGCGGCCTCGATCTCGGCCTGGGTGGCCTCGGGCCGGCCGAAGGCGATGTTCTCCCCCACCGAGCGGGAGAAGAGGAAGCTCTCCTGGGTCACCATCACCACGTGGCGGCGCAGTTCGTCCCGCCCCATGCGGCGCAGGTCGACCCCGTCGAGGGCCACCGTCCCGGCGGTGGGGTCATAGAAGCGGGCCATGAGCCGGGCCACGGTGGACTTGCCCGCCCCCGTCTCGCCCACCACCGCCACCGTCTGACCGGCCGGGATGTACAGATCCAGGCCCTCCAGGATCAGCCGGTCCCGGTAGCCGAAGTCGACCCCGGTGAAGGTGATCTCGCCCCGCACCGGCACGGCCAGTACCGCCGGGGCCGGGATCGGAGCGGGGACGGGCCCGGCCGGCTCGGGCACGGAGGGGACCTCCTCCAGCACCCCGGACAGCTTCTCCAGGGCGGCGGCGGCGGACTGGAACAGTGTGTAGAACTGCGACAGGTCCAGGATCGGATCCAGGAACCGGCGCAGGTAGAGGATGAAGGCGGCCAGCACGCCGACTGTGATGCGGCCGTGCTCGGCCCGCACCGCCCCGACCAGCAGCACGGCGGCCAGGCTGGCATTGCCCAGCGCCTTGACCCCGGGCCCGAACACCGCCACCAGCCGGATCGACCACTGGTTGGCCGAGCGGTAGGACTCGTCCAGGGCCTCGAAGATCTCCTGGTTCCGGGGCTCCCGGCGGAAGGACTGGACGGCCCGGATCCCGCCCAGGGACTCGACGAAGTGGACGATGACCAGGGCCACCGCCTCCCGGGTGGCCCGGTAGGCGCGTACCGACTCCCGCCGGAACCAGCGGGTCAGAACGACGGCGAAGGGACTGGCGCAGAAGACCACCCCGGCCAGCACCGGGTCCTGCCAGACAAGGATCCCGGCCACGGTGAGGATGGTGAGGCTGGCCCAGGCCAGCACCTGCAGGCCGTCCATCAACAAATCGGAGATGGCGTCGACGTCCGAGGTGAGCCGGGAGATGACCCGGCCCGACGTGTAGCGCTCGTGGAAGCTGATGGACAGGAACTGGAAGTGCTCGAAGACTCGCTGGCGCAGGTCCAGGAGTACGGCCTGGCCGATCCGGCCGGTGACCAGGGTGAACCCGAAGTCGCTGGCGGCCTGGAAGGCACCGGCCAGGGCCAGGCCGGCCGCGGTGAGGAGGAGGGGCAGGTAGTCGTGATGGTGCTGGATGGCCGGCAGGCCGCTGTCGATGGCCCGCTCCACCAGCAGGGGTCCGATCATGCTGGCCACGTCGAAGCCGACGATCAGCGCCCCGGCAGCCAGGAGGGCCTTACCGTGGCGGGCCAGCAGCGAGCGCAACAGTCGCTGACTGCGGCCCCGCAGCATGGCCGACATGGGGGCGGTGACCACCTCGGCGTCCTCGGCCGCCACCCCCCGCCAAGCCGTGGTCAGGTCGGTGCTCATCCGGCCGTCACCTCCCACCAGCGGGGCTCGAGCTCGGACCCGGTGCGGCCGGAGTGGCCGGCTTCCTCCTCGGCCCGGGGCACCTCGTCACCGAGGTCGACGGCGGGGGCATCCACCTCCTGGGCCAGGATGGCCCGGTAGGCAGGCAGGGTCCCCAACAGTTCGTGATGGCTGCCGGTGGCCACGATGCGGCCGCCGTCCAGGAAGGCGACCCGGTCGGCCAGGGCCACGGTGGAGGGCCGGTGGACAACGACCAGGGCGGTGGTGCCGGACAGGACCCGGGCCAGGGCCTCCTCCACCTTGGCTTCGGTGTGGACGTCCAGAGCCGACAGCGGATCGTCCAGGACCAGAACCCGGGGCTTACCCAGAATGGCCCGGGCCAGGGCCAGGCGCTGACGCTGGCCGCCGGAGAGGGACAGGCCCTGCTCACCCACCCGGGTGTCCAGGCCCCAGGGCAGGTCATAGGCGAAGCCGGCCTGGGCCGTCTCCAGAGCCTCATCGATCTCGGCGTCGCTGGCGTCGGGGGCGCCGAAGGTCAGGTTCTCCCTCACGCTGGCGCTGAACAGGGTCGGCTCCTCGAAGGCCATCCCGACATGACCGCGAAGGGAGTCGAGCTGGATGTCCCTGACGTCGGCCCCGTCCAGGGTCACCCGCCCACCGGTCACGTCGGCCAGCCGGGGCACCAGCGAGATGAGGGTGCTCTTGCCCGAGGCGGTGGCGCCCACCAGCGCCACCGTTTCCCCCGGGGCGATGTCCAGGTCCACCCCGTCGAGGACCCGGGGCCCGTCCTCGCGGTAGGAGAACGACACTCCCTCGAAGCGAAGGTGGCCCGTGCAGTCGGCCAGGGCCATGGCCCCGGGCCGGTCGGCTATGTCCGGCTCGGTGTCGAAGACCTCCCAGATCCGCTCCACGGCGGCGCTGGCCTCCTGGGCCATGGCCAGGATCTCACCGAGGCTCTCCACCGGCCACACCAGCATGAGGAACAGCGAAACGAAGGCCACCAGCCCGCCCAGGGTGAGGACCCGGTCGGTGACGGCCCAGGCCCCGCCCAGCACGATGGCGGCCAGGGCCAGGTTGGGGATCAGGCCCAGAAGAGCAAAAAAGCGGCCTCGGAGCCGCACCGTCACCATCGACGAGGACTGCAGCGTCCGCGCCATCCCCGCAAAGCGGGCTTTCTCCAGCCCATGTCTCCCGAACGCCTTGATGACGCGGATGCCGACGGCGGCCTCCTCCACGATGGTGGTGAGGTCCCCCTGCTGGTCCTGAACCAGCCGGCTGGCCCGGTGGTAGTCGCGCCGGAAACGGTTACCGGCCACCAGAATCGGGATGACGGCCACGATGGCCACAAAGGCCAGGCGCACGTCCAGGTGCAACAGCAGCGCCACCACGTAGATGAAGGTCATGGAGTTGACGACCAGGTAGATCATCCCGTAGCCGACGAACTGGCGGATCAGGGTGATGTCCCCCGTGGCCCGGGACAGCAGCTGGCCCGACTGCCAGCGCTCGTGGAAGGACACCGGCAGGCGCTGCAGGTGGGCGTAGAGGTCGTTACGGATGTCGGTCTCCACCCCGGTGGCGGCCCGACCCAGCACCCAGCGCCGGATGCACAGCAAGAGGCCCTCACCCAGGCCGAGGAGCAGAGCCAGGCCGGCCAGCAGCCACAGCCCACCGCGATGGTGGGTGATGGGGCCGTTGATCACCGCCTCGGTCACCAGTGGAACGGTGGTCACAGCCACCAGGGCCCCCGTGGCCGCCGTTCCCATCTCCCACATCTGGCGGCGGTACGGGCGCACATACGGCATGAGGCGCCTGATGGCTCCTGTGCGCATTTAGGACACCGTACGCCTGGGCTGTGACCATCGCCCAGGAATTTCCCAGCCATGACGGGCACGATCGTCACGCCGGCACCACCCGGCTTCGGAGCGAATTCCCAAGCGGGCCCAAGAGCCGCCTGAGCGGCGCCGGCTCAGGCCTCGGTCAGCGTCCGGGTGGACAGGTCGAGGGTCACCGGACCGTGGCCGGCGGCCATGTCGATCAGCAACTCGACCTGGCGCAGTTCCGGGGCCCGGAAACGCAGGCCGGAGTAGCGCCCCACCAGCAGGGCCACCGACGGACCGCCCAGGGGCCAGGCGGCCAGTTCCAGGCCTCCCAGGGCCGCCCGCATCCGCCAGGAGGTCGGCATCCAGCCGGCCGCCGCCAGCCGCCGGGGCTTCTCCAGAGGCAGCCAGGGCAGGTGCTCGGAGGTGATCCGGGGGGCGCCCTGGCTCATGTCGAGCACCCGCGTACCCCCCCGGTAGTCACCGGAGACGGCCAGGCACCAGGCGGCCCGGATGGCCCGGGGCACCCCGGCCACCAGCGTGGTCAGCCGATCCCCGGGATGAGCCGACAGTTCGGCGGCCAACTCGAGCAGGGCGATGGAGGAGGGCTGCTCCTCCACGGTGCGCACCGACTCCACCACCACGCCCGGCACGGCTTCCAACTCCCGGGCCAGGGCTATCGGATCCATGGCCGGGGTGGTGAGGGTGAATTCGTCCACCACCACCCCGGAGATACGCTCGATGATCTCAACCGTGGCGATATCGGCATCGATCGTCGCCAGGGCCTGGGTCACCTGGGCCAGCATCCCGGGCCGGTCGGGCATCGAAAGTCTCATGGCCAGAAGCACGGATCGCCCCCTCATCGGATGGTGGTCATTGCAGAGAACCAGGGACGGGTTTCGGGCGTGGGTCGCACCGGTTAACGCTGTGTTTCCGGCTTTCCGATACCGCCCATTGGGTACAGGAGGGCCGTGAATCCGATTGAGCGGGTGGCCCGCCGGGTCGACTCCTTCCAGCAGGGGCATGCCCCGGTGGCGTTTCTCTTCGCCGTGACCAAGAAGTTCGGCGACGACAACGCCGGGACCCTGGTGTCCAATCTGGCCTACTCCGCCTTCGGGGCCATCTTCCCCCTACTGCTCCTGCTGGTCACCGTGCTGGGCCTGATCCTGGGCAATTCCTCCTCGGCCCGCCGGGCCGTACTGCATTCGACGCTGTCCCAGTTCCCCGTCATCGGCACCGAATTGACCCAGAACATCCACGCCCTGCAGCGGGGTTCGGGGGCGGCCCTCATCGTCAGCCTGGTCATGCTGCTGTGGGGGACGACCGGCGTGGCCCAGGCCGGCCTGTTCACCATGGCCCAGATCTGGAACCTGCCCGGCCCGGAACGGCCCAACTACATCAAGCGGGTGGGACGCAGCTTCGGCTTCCTGGGTGTGCTCGGACTGGGCCTGATCGTCACCACCTTCGCCGCCGGGTTCGGCACCTTCGGCCGCCACAACCTGGCCCTGGGCCTGGTGGGCGAGGCGGCGGCGGTGGCGATCAACATCGGCCAGTACTTCCTGGCCTTCCGGGCCCTGACCCCCAAGTCGGTGCCGACCCACCAGCTCTGGCCCGGCGCCGTGATCGGCGGGATCGGCTGGACGATCCTGCAGGCGGCCGGGGGCTATCTGATCGGACATGATCTGCGCAATGACAGCGCCGTCTACGGCGTCTTCGGGCTGGTGCTGGGCCTGCTGGCGTGGATCTACATCGGGGTGGAGCTCTCCGTCTACGCCGCCGAGGTAAACACGGTGCTGGCCCGCCGGCTCTGGCCCCGGGGCCTGGTCCAGCCTCCACTCACCGAAGCCGACCAGCGTTCCATGGCCCTGCAGGCCACCCAGAACCAGCGCCGGCCCGAACAGCACGTCTCGGTGGCCTTCTCCGAGGAGCCCATGACCCAGGACGATTTCGCCCGCACCACCGAGGAGTGACCCGGCGCCGGGCGACGCCACCGGCCCGACGCCGGAAGGCCTCTCAGATGCGTTCGAGTTCGGCCCCGTCGAAGAGAGGCGTCATGGCCAGGCGCTCCACGTCGGCGGCCAGCGCCTCGGCGGCGGGGGTGGTGACGGGTCGGGCGGCCGCCTCCAGGGTGGGGCGCAGCAGGTGCAGATCACTGGAGGTATTGAGGAAGACCCGCGGCTCGGACAGCACGAAGTGCACGGCCCGCTCCACCGCCCCGTCGTCCTCGGGCACCGGTTCGTACCAGCTGTAGCGGGGGCCCTCGAATCCGTCCGGCCAGCGCCGGCGGGCCACCGACTTGATGGTCTGCGCCGCCACTCCCCGCTCGGCGCAGAGTTCCAACAACGCCTCCACGTCGGAGCGGTAGGCGGGCTCGGCCAGCAGCACGTGGTTGTAGGGGAAGAGCACCGAGTCGAAGTCGAAGCGGCCCAGGCTGCGGCGGTGCATGCCGGGGATGCGCAGGCCGTGTCCGGTGACGCCGATGAAGCGGACCAGGCCCTCCTCCCGGGCCGTCACCATGGCCTCCACCGCTCCGCCGGGGCCGTGGGCGGTCTCCCACTCGTCCTCCTCCACCAGGTTGTGGAGCTGGATGAGATCGACGTGATCGGTACCCAGGCGTTCCAGGGATTGCTCCAGTTCGGCCCGGGCCCCGGCCCCGGTGCGTTCACCGGTCTTGGTGGCCAGGAAGAAGTCGCCTCGGTGGCGGGCCAGCCAGGGGGCCAGCCGCAGTTCGGACTCCCCGTAGGAGGCGGCCGTGTCGAGGTGATTGACGCCGAATTCCAACAGCACGGGGAGGACCTCATCGGCTTTCTCCTGCCTGACCCGGCCCAGGGCGGCCGCCCCGAAGATCACCCGGCTGCTGGCATGTCCCGTCCGCCCGAACTGCATCCTCGCAATAGACATGACGGGGAAACTACGTCCCCGGGATCATCCCCGTTGGAGGAACTCGATGATGGCGGGGAAGGCGGCCCGGTCCTGGACCAGGAACAGGTGGCCGCTTTCGAAGAAGACCAGCTCGGAACCGGGGATGGCCGAGGCCAGCCGCTCGACATTCTCCCGGGGCGCGATCCCGTCGAATCGACCCCCGCACACCAACGTCGGACATGACACCTGGCCCAGACGTGCCCACGTGTCATGCCCCCGCCGGGCCTGCAACTGCAGCCTCGCTCCCTCCAGCCGCTCGGGCTCGGTGGCGCCGGCGGATCGGCTCTGGGACTGCGCCCCGAGCAGCAACTCGGCCCACCGGGACGGGTTGGCTGCTCGCCACTGTTCATTCAGGCGGGTGTCGGCCAGGGCCAGGCTGCGCTCCGCCCGCGCCTCCGGGCTGAGATCGGACAGCTCGTGGAGGGGGTAGGAGGCTCCACCGGCGCCGCCCGACGAGGTGCAGGCCAGCACCAGGCGCCCGACCCGGTCCGGATGGCGCAGGGTCAGCTCCTGAGCCACCATCCCGCCGAAGGACACCCCGACCACGGCGGCCCGGTCCCAGTCCAGCGCCGCCATGAGGCCGGCGGCGTCATCGGCGTAGTCGGCCATGGTGTACGGACCGGGCGGCACCGCCGAGCGGCCCAGGCCCCGCTGGTCGTAGGCCAGGACATCGAAGTGTCGCGGCAAGGGACCGGCGAAGACGTTGGGCTGATTGCGCAGATCTCCCCCGGTCCCGGAGATGAACAGCAGCGGCGGGCCCGAACCGGCCCGCTCGTAGTACAGCTCGACTCCGGACACGATGACCGTCGGCATCAGGCCAGCCTGTCACGGGTCAGGAAGGCCACCGCCTCCACGTGCTCGGTCATGGGGAACAGGTCGAAGGCCCGCAGGGCCGCCAGGGTCCAGCCCGCGTCCAGGAAGACCCGCAGGTCCCGGCCCAGCGAAGCCGGGTCGCAGGCGACGTAGGCCACCGACCGGGCATTGGAGCCGGCCAGGGCGGCGCTCACCTCCAGCCCGGCCCCGGCCCGGGGTGGATCCAGGACGATGAGGTCGACCGGGCCGGTCAGGTCCAGTACGTCCGGCCCCACCCGGGCCCGCATTACCTCGGCGTGGGCCAGACCGGCCAGGTTCTCCTCGGCGGCGGCGGCGGCCCGGGCGGATCCCTCCACCAGGACCACCCGGCCGCCCACCCCGACCGCCTCGGCCAGGAAAGCGGCGAAAATCCCCGCCCCTCCGTAGAGGTCCGCCACCGCCTCCCCCGGCTGGGGGTCGAGACCTTGGAGCAGCGCTCCCACCAGCACATCGGGAGCGGCCGGATGCACCTGCCAGAAGGCGCCGGGTCCGGCCCGGAAGGTCCGGTCCCGCACCACCCGCTCGGACGGTCCGGGCACCTCCACCGATTCGACCCCGGGCCAGCGCCGGGCCGTCACCCCCTCGGCCTGCACCTCGGGGGAGGCGATCAGGCAGCGCTCGACCGGCTGGACCTGGTGGGATCGGTGGCGGCGGAACCCGGCCCGGCCGGAACGGTCGATGCTGTAGCGGACCCGGGTCCGCCACCCCAGCCCGTCCGGCGCTCCCGGCACCTCCTCCACGGTGACGTCCAGGTCCAAGCCGGCCAGGCGGCGGAGCTGTTCGGCCAAGAGGTCGGCCTTGAGCCGGCGCTGGCGGGGGAGGGAGACGTGCTGCCAGTCACAACCCCCGCAGAGCCCGGGCCCGGCATAGGGGCAGGGCGGCACCACCCGGTCCGGGGAGGCCTCGATGACCTCGACGGCGTCGGCCCGCAGGAAGGAGCGGGTGGCCTGGGTGACCCGGGCCATGACCACCTCGTCCGGGATGGCGTGGCGGACGAAGACGACCTGGCCCTCGGCGGTCCGGGCCACACAGCCCCCGCCGGCGGCCACCGGCCCGGCGGCCAGGCGCAGGAGACCGCCGGAGGAGCCGGCCTCGGGACCGCTCAGGCGAAGCCCGCCACCGCGTGCGGGGTGTAGGGCTCCTCCAGCCGCTTGATCTCCTCCTCGTCCAGGCGGAGATCTACGGCGGCTATGGCGTCCTCGAGGTGGGCGGTCTTGGTGGCGCCCACGATGGGGGCGCTGACGTAGCGCTTGGAGAGCATCCAGGCCAGGGCCACCTGGGCCCGGGAGACGCCCCGGGCCTGGGCCACCTCGCCCACCCTCTCCACGATGGCCTTGTCCTCGTCCTTGTAGAGCATGCGGCCAAAGGCGTCGGTCTCGCTCCGGGCCGTGGAGGCATCCCACTCCCGGGTCAGCCGGCCCCGGGCGAGTGGGCTCCAGGGAATGACCCCGATGCCCTGGTCCCGGCACAGCGGCATCATCTCCCGCTCCTCCTCCCGGTAGAGGAGGTTGTAGTGGTTCTGCATGGTGACGAACCGGGTCCAGCCGTGCTGATCGGCCAGGTACAAGGCCTTGGAGAACTGCCAGGCCCACATGGACGAGGCCCCGATGTAGCGGGCCTTACCCGCCCTGACCACGTCGTTGAGGGCCTCGAGGGTCTCCTCGATCGGGACGGTGCGGTCCCAGCGGTGGATCTGGTAGAGATCGACATAGTCGGTGCCGAGGCGACGGAGGCTGTTGTCTATCTCGGCCATGATCGCCTTGCGGGACAGGCCCTGCCCGTTGGGCCCGGCGTGCATCCGCCCGTTGACCTTGGTGGCCAGGACGATCTCGTCCCGGTTGGCGAAGTCGGCCAGGGCCCGGCCGACTATCTCCTCGCTGGTGCCATCCGAGTAGACGTTGGCGGTGTCGAAGAAATTGATACCGGATTCGACGGCCCGCTGGATGAAGGGCCGGGAGGCCTCTTCGTCCAGGGTCCACTCATGGTTGCCCCGGCCGGCCACTCCGTAGCTCATGCATCCCAGGCAGATCCGGGACACATCCAGACCGGTGCTTCCGAGCTTGGTGTACTGCAAGCGAGGCCTCCTTCAGGTGGTGGAAGGTGGGCCCGACTATTGCACGACCTCAGCCGGCCCGGATCCGTCGGCCGGTGATCTCTTCTGGGGTTATCCGGATGTAGGAATTGCGGGGCCCGGCCGCCCAGGGCTTCAACTCCAGCCCTTGTAGCCGGCCCAGCTCCTCGGCGTCGGTGACCAGGCGGGATCTGCCACTCACGAGCACGCTCCAGCCCTCCCGCAGGGCGTCATCGATGTGGTCCACCTCGAAGGAGACCCGCTGCTGGGCGGCCCGGGAGGCCAGCTGGGTCGACGCCGCCGTCCGGAAGACGATGTCGCCCTCGAACATCCGGAAATTGACCGGGACGGCCACCGGGCCTCTCGGCTCGAGATAGACGAAGCGCCCCACCCCACCCCGGGCCAGCAGGTTCAGGGACTCGGAGGTGTCCAGGTCGATGAGCCTGGCCCCCACCGCTGGTGGGCCCTGGCCCGGAGGCTCCTGGGTCCCACTCCCCAGGAGAAGATGGGGTTCCACCTGCAGCACGGTGGCCAGACGCAGAACCGTGGCCCGCGAGGGATCGGGGCCGGGGCTGGACTCGAGATAGTCCAGGTACCCGAGGTCCATGGCCGCCCCGGCCGCCACCGCCTGCTGGGAGAGGCCCAACTCCATACGTCGCTCTATCAAGCGCCGGCCGAAGTCCGAACGCGGCTCGTGTTCAAGTAAAGATGATGTGTCCACCGGCAGCTTTTTCATAGAACTCTCCTACCGTGATGATGTCCTGGACCTGGTCGATGAAGTCCTCCCGGGTGAACCCGAACAGGTCGACCGACGCCTTGCATGCGTACATGCCGGCATGGAGCTGTCGGCGTCGGGGCCGGACGAGATCCCCAGGCGGGGCCAACCGAAGGGGACGAGGAGCAGCCCGGGCTGATAGGTGTGGCTGCCGTTCCCGTCCACCACCGTGATCTCGAGTTCCTGGTCGGACAAAGCTGCGCCGGAGACGATTGGCCGCCAGGATTCCCCCGGTGCCACCCCCGAGGATCACGATCCGCTTCACGTCACGCCCTGCCTGCCATGGTTTGATCCTGACCTTTCTGCGTCCCCGGTCCTAGGGTCAAAGGTCCTCTGATTCGGGCCTTCTCGCCATGGCCGGGACGCCCGGACTGGGCCCGAGGAGCCGCTCAAGGTCAGGCACCCACGTCGGCCGACTTCGGCTCGTTCGGCCGACACCGTTCAGAGAGGTCTTTCGGCCCTTCTGGCCGGTCGATCGGAAGCGCAAGATTGAACCTGCACAAGCGCTCGCCCAGGACGATTGAGAAAAGGGGGTGGTCCGGGTGGAACGGGATCTGGTCGAACATCAGAATTTGGCCTGGCATGAAACGGACCAGCGGCCCGAGCAGGTCATTCCAACGGGCACCCTCGTGGTTGGTATTGACGGGTCGGATGGATCGGTACTCGCCCTGACCTGGGCGCTGCGCGAAGCCGCCCGGCGGGGCCTTGAGCTCGATGCGGTCCTGGGATGGGCCGACGCCTACTCCCTGGTGGCGCCCACGCCTCTCTCAGCCCTGTCCAAAGGCCAACGGACGCGTCTGAAGGGCCGGGTTGAGTCGACCCTTCGCCACGCCGAAGAGCAGCTACTCGAGCCCTCCGCTGTCATGGCGAGGACCCACGTCTTCTCAGGCCGGCCGGCGGAGCTTCTCTCCCTGCTCTCGACCCGGGCCGCCTTGGTGGTGGTCGGGTCCCACGGGTACGGGAGCCTCAAGGCCAGCGTCCTGGGCTCCGTCAGCCGGGCCTGTGTCCAGGCCGCTACGGGTCCCGTAGTGGTTGTGCGGGGCTCGCGCCGGCCCTTGGACGCGACGACAAGTTATGACCACATCCTGGTCGGAGTGGACGGCTCCGAGTGCGGGCGGGCCGCTCTGCTGTGGGCGATAGACGAGGCTCGGGCTACGGGTGATCACCTGGAGGCCGTCCACGCTTGGGGTACTCCCGGGTTGGGGGTCATGCCGCCGGGGGCTGAGTCGGATTTGGAGAAGACGGCGGTGTCGACGCTGGCCGAAGCGAAGCGGGACTTGCACCGCAGCGGATGCAGCTTCACCTCCCACCTTGAGTACGGCACACCAGGTGGCGTCCTGGCCACCCGGTCCAAGACCGTCGACCTCGTAGTGGTGGGTTCGAGAGGCCGAAGCGGCCTGCCTGGTTTGCTGCTCGGTTCGGTATCCGAGCAGTGCCTCGCTCATTCGGACTGCCCGGTAGCAATCGTCAGAGTCTGAAGCCTGGGTCCGGGGTGAACTCAGCCCCCCTGCGGGCCCAGAAGGTATGAGGCGTCGAGCAATCCGGCTATCCCGGCGGTGAGTGAGCACAAGCCAAGGGCCGCCCAGGTTCGGATGGCGGTCCCCCTACGGGATGCGGATGTCGCGGTACGCCGCGGCGCTCTGCCGATCCTCCTCGGACAACCCCTCATCCTTTACCGGCGTGACCATTGACCAATGTCCTCCAACCGGGCAGCGCTGGAATCGGGAACGTCCCAGGCGAACCGCCTTCAGGGACACCCCCGGCACCCAAATGGTCGTGAACAGATGTCCATTACGGCAACGAACGATCTGGTTCCGCCCCATTCCCGAGTAGCCCCGTCTACGGCCCGCCGCCGTGGCCAGGACAAGAACCACAGCCACAACTCCCACAATCACTCCGGCGATCATGAGAACAAAGTGTAAGTATCGGGCACCGCCGAAGATAGGGACCTTCGGCCCTTCTAGAACTCTAACGGCAGAAGGTCAGCTTCGGAGAGAGACCTTGGGCACACCCGGGATGAGGGCGCCGGAGAGACGGCGCGGGACGAAGCGGCCGATCTCAGTGGGCAAACTGGCCAACGCCCGCTTGGTCAACCGCGGCACGGCTATCTGTCCCGAAGCACGGTCCTCAAAGGGATGGAAGGCGACGTTGCCCACTACGACCACCCCCACTCTCGGATCCAGACGGCCCACGGCCAGGGCCACCCTGGGATCGGGGGTCGGCAGGTTGTCCGTCCTCACCACGCAGGCCAACTCCAGCCAGGCTCCTGCTGTCGCGTCGGATTCGAGTTGTTCGGCACTGCACGTCTCGAAGCCGGCCGCCTCCAGGGCCCTCACGACTCTGTGCTCGGCCCACAGCCGGTTTCCCACCACCAGGATCCGGCCCACCGGGCCCGGTGGCGCCGAAAGACTGATCGGGTCCGGGCCGTCCAAGCCTTGCGTGAGCGTCTCCACCACAGTGGTCAGCCTGTACGAAACCCCGGAACCCGGATAGGGCCTTAAGGCCCCTCCTCTTGCCGTTCACCGCAGCCGGCGGACCTCCAGTTCCGGATGGGCGGGGACCGGGGCCACCCTGACCTTCACGTCGACCGCCACTGCTCCCTCCACCCCGGCCGTCAGCGGGTTGATGTCCAGCTCTGCCACCTCGGGCAGATCGACGGCCAGCTGGCTCACCCTGAGCAGAGCCGCGATCACGGCATCGACGTCCATGGTGGGCTGACCCCGGTACCCGGCCAGCAACCGGTGGACCCGGCTCTGGAGTACCGCCTCGGAAGCATCCACATCGGTCAGGGGTGCGCTGAGCAGGCCGCGATCCTGGCTGAGTTCGGCCAGGGTGCCGCCCGGACCAAAAAGGACCAAGGGGCCGAAGGCCGGATCCTGAACAGCGCCCACGATGGTCTCGATGCCCGCGGCCGGGGCCATGGCCTGCACCAGGCCACCACCCATCCGGGGCCCGAGCCGGTCTTCCATATCCATGTAGGCCCTCTCCAGGGCGGCACTGTCCCGCAGCCCGACCACCACCGCCTTTTCGTCCATCTTGTGGACGATGGCGGCCGAGGCCGCCTTCACGGCGACGGGGTAGCCGATGCCCGCCCCGGCTCGCACGGCTTCGGACACGCTGTCCACCCGCCGGACGGGCAAGGTCTCGATTCCGTAGCACGCCATCAGATCGAGGCTTGCGGCCGCGTCCAGCCACTCACCACCGGGCGAGTGGGACAGGCGGTCACTGACCAGCTGGCGGGCCCCGGCCCGGTCGATCCCGTCCAGCGCCGGTATCACCCCGGCGGGCCGGCTCCGCCACCGCCCGTAGGCCAGGGCGGCGGCCAGGGCGTCGGCAGCCGATTCCGGGTAGGCGAACTGCGGCACGGGACGAGGCCCGCCCCGAAGGGCTTCTATGACCCCTGGGGTGCTCAGGAAATTGGCCAGGACCGGCTTCTCCGTCCGGCCGGCGGCCCGGGCCACGGCCCGGGCCACGTCATCGGCCCTGGTCACTATGGGCGGGGTGAAGATGGCCAGCACGGCATCCACGTCCGGGTCGGCCGCCAGCACGGTGATGGCCCGCTCGTACTCCTCGGAACCGGCCGAAGCGACCATGTCGACCGGGTTGCCGACCGCCGCCCCCCTGGCCAGGAACCCGCCCAACTCGGCCTGGGTGGCCTCCGAAAGGGGCTGGATTACCAGGCCGCGGCCCTCGCACGCATCAGCGGCCAGAGTGCCGGGACCACCGCTGTTACCCACAATGGCCACGCGGGGGCCCGCCGGGGGCGGCTGGGTGGAGAGATAGGCAGCCGTGTCGAAGAGCTGCTCCAGACGGTCGACCCGGATCACCCCCGTCGCTTTGAAGAGGGCGTCGACGGCGGCGTCCGAGCTGGCCATGGCCGCAGTGTGGGACGACGCCGATCTCTGGCCGGCCGAGGTCCGGCCCGCCTTGACGGCCAGCAGCGGCTTGACCCGGGAGAACTGCTCGGCGATCCGCCGGAAGGCGCGGGCGTTCCCGATCGACTCCAGGTAGAGGAGACCGACCCGAGTGGCCGGGTCGGACTGCCAGTAGCGCAGAAGATCGTTCCCGCTCACATCCGCCTTGTTGCCCATGGACACAAAGGTCGACAACCCGAGGCCCCTCACCGCGCACTCCTCCAGGATCGAGATCCCGAGACCTCCGGACTGGGAACAGAAGCCCACCCCGCCCGGCATCGGCGGGGTGCGGGCGAAAGTGGCGTTCATGGAGATGGCGGTATCGGTGTTGATGACGCCCATGCAGTTGGGTCCGATCAGCCGCATCCCCCAGGCGTGGGCGAGGGAGACAAGCTCCTGTTGGGAGGCGGCGCCGTCGGCGCCGGTCTCGGCGAATCCGGCGGAGATGACGACCAGCCCGTGGACTCCCTTCCTCCCGCAGTCGAGAACCACATCGGCCACAGCTTCGGCGGGCACTGCTATCACGGCCAGGTCCACCGGGCCCGGAATGTCCTCCAGGGAGGCGTGGGCGGGCAGGCCGGCCACTTGGGCGGCATTGGGGTTGACCGGATAGACGGGGCCGGTGAAGCCGTCCCGGAGAAGAGTCACCAGAATCTCGTGGCCGATGGTGCCGGACTTCTGCCCGGCCCCAATTACGGCTATGGAACCGGGCCTGAGCAGTCGATCCAGGGAACGGACCACCGCCAAGCGGTCGCGCTGATCAGCGCCCGAGGCCGCCTCCGGGGTCGGCTGCAGGTCCAGAGTGATCCGCACCACACCGTCTTCGAACTTGGACGTCTCGGCAAAGCCGGCGTGGCGGAACACGTCCCGCATGGCACGGTTATCCGCCAAAGTATCGGCCACGAAGCGGCGCAGGCCCCGGGCCCGGGCGTAGGCGGCCAGATACTCCAGAAGAAGGGTGCCCAGTCCCTTGCCCTGATAGGGGTCGTCGACCACAAAGGCGGCCTCGGCTGAGTCCGAGCCCGCCACCCGGTCGTACCGGGCCACCGCCACCAGCCGGCCGGGGCCGGCCACGGCCACGAAGGCCATCCGATCGGTGTAGTCGACCTGGGTAAAGCGGGCCACCTCCTTGTCCGCCAGGCGCGGGTGATAGTTGAAGAAGCGGTAGTAGATGGTGGTCGGAGAAAGACGAGAGTGGAGCTCGATCAGCCGATCGGCGTCCTGAGGTCGGATAGGGCGCAGATGGAGAGTGCTTCCGTCACTCAAGACAACGTCGGATTCCCACTGATCCGGGCGCGCCGTCACCTCCGCAGGGGTTGGGGCGCTCATAGGGCTGCAGTATCGTCCGCTGGGCGCGCCGGTTTCAGCGATAGACCAGGACCGGACAGGCGGCGGCGTGCACGCAATGCGTGCTGGTGGAGCCGACGAGCATGCCGATGAATCCTCCGCGGCCCCGGCACCCCACCACCAGCAGGGACGCACCCTCTGAGGCTTCGACCAGAGCCTGACCCGGGTGCCCCTCGACCACCTTCAGATCGATCCGAGCCGCCGGATGCTGCTCTTGGGCCTTGGCCACCTGCTCCTCGGCCATGACCCGGGAGGTGGCGCCGAGGTCCCAAACACCCTCGCCCACGTAGAATCCGTAGGAAGCGGGGTACTCCCAGGCGCATATGGCCAGGATGGACCGGCCCGTTTCCGCGGCGTAGGTCGCAGCCCACTCCAGAGCCTGGTAAGACCCATCGGAGCCGTCGATCCCGACCACGATCCGCTGGCTGACGTCCGCAACCATGAGCTGTACCTCCTGAGCACTCACATCCGGATTTCAGCTTGGGCCGATCCGGAGCCCGGGCCTAGGGCCTAAAGACCTGTTCTGTCCGGTGGCAGATACCGGATGCCGGCGTTGGTGACTTTCGGCCCTTCTCGGGCGGGCCCGGGCGGCCGAGGCTGGTCACGACCGCGAGAAAGGTTGAACCCATGAGCCTCACCCGAGTGAGCGATCCCAGCCTCTGGTGCCATGCCGAGTTGGACGAGGGAGCTCGGCTGATGGAGGCCGTGGAACTGCTGGAGGCGGACCTGTCCGCTTCTCCGGACCACATGCCCTTCAGTCAGCTGTCCGAGGCCCTGCTGGAGGTATGGGACCTGGCCGTCCAACTCGGTCCCGAGGTGGCCGGCCCGCTGGAGGACCTGCTCTGCGAATTACTGAGCCGACACCGCTCCGGCCGTCGCCAGATCGCCTCGGCCCTGGCCGAGGTGCGCCACCGGCTGGACGACACCGGCCCGGTTGCTCGGTGAGCGGAGCCCCTCCCCCTTACGGGGACCCCGGTGACGGGCCCCGACCCGGACCATCCGGCCCCGGAGGCAGTGCCCCCGGACCCGGGTGGATGAGCCAGCTTCGCTGGGTAGCCGTGGCCATGATCCTGGCTCTGGCCGCCCTGATGGTGGTCCTCAGCGCCAGAACCTCGACCACTCCGGCCACGAAGAGCCTGACCTACTCCCAATTCCTTTCCGACGTGGCCGGCCAGAAGATCAGCACTGTCGACCTGGCCTCGGACGGCACCGCCACGGGGGCCCTGAAGGGGGGTAACCAGTACACCACGGTGATCCCAGTCCAGGCCGACTCGAGCCTCTTGAGCGAGCTGCAGTCCCACGGGGTGGCCATCCAGGCCACCGCCCCGTCCGCCTCATCGGGCTGGACCAGCCTGCTCGGATGGCTGGTCCTCCTGATCCCCCTCGGCCTCCTCTTCTGGTGGTCGTCCCGCAGTCTGCGCAAGGCCGGGGGCGTCATGGGTGGAATGGGCGCAGTGGGGAAAGCCCGAGCCCAGGTCATCGATGCCGAGCGTCCGGCCACCAAATTCGCCGACGTGGCCGGGTACGAAGGGGCCAAATCTGAGATAGCCGAGATGGTCGACCTACTCCGCAATCCGGAGCGGTACAGCCAGGCGGGTGCGGTTGCACCCAAGGGCATCCTCATGGTCGGTCCGCCCGGTACGGGCAAGACCCTCCTGGCCCGGGCCGTGGCCGGAGAGGCCGAGGTCCCCTTCCTGTCCGTGGTCGGCTCGAGCTTCGTCGAGATGTTCGTCGGGGTCGGGGCCTCCCGGGTGCGGGACCTCTTCGCCGAGGCCAGGAAGCGGGCTCCGGCCATCATCTTCGTGGACGAGATCGATGCCATCGGGGCGCATCGGTCCGTGTCGGGGGCCGGGATCAGCAACGACGAACGGGAGCAGACCCTCAATCAACTGCTGTCCGAGCTGGACGGGTTCGATCCGGCCGCGGGCATAGTGGTCCTGGCCGCCACCAATCGGCCCGAGATTCTCGATCCCGCCCTCTTGCGACCCGGGCGCTTCGACCGGCAGGTGGTCATCCCGCTGCCGACCCAGAACGAGCGGCTGGCCATCCTGAAAGTCCATTGCCTGGACAAGCGACTGGCCCCGGAAGTGGACCTCGAGTTGGTGGCCCGGGCCACTCCCGGCTTCTCCGGCGCGGATCTGGCCAATCTGGCCAATGAAGCCGCCATAAACTCGGTTCGGGCCGCCCGCCCGCTGGTCAGCCCGGAGGACTTCAGCGCCGCCCGCGACCGCATCCTGATCGGGCGTCGCGACGGATCCAACGTGCTGCTGCCCGACGAGAAACATGCCGTGGCCGTTCACGAGGCAGGCCACGCCCTGGTGGCCGCCCTGTCCGAACACGCCGATCCGGTCGAAAAGGTCACCATCCTCCCCGCCGGTCAGGCGCTCGGGGTCACCCAGCAACTCCCGCTGGTCGAAAGGCACCTGTTCGGGGAGGACTACCTCCAGGATGCCCTGGCCGTCCGCCTGGGCGGCCGGGCCGCTGAGCTGATCGAGTTGGGCCAGGGCTCAACCGGCGCGGCCAACGACCTCACTCAGGCCACCGACCTGGCCTTGCGCATGGTCCGGGAGTTCGGCCTGTCCGACGCCCTGGGGCCGGTCAGCTATCCGGTGGCCGGTTCGGTCTTCCTGGGCCGGGGCGGGACCGAGTTGTCCAGCCGCCCCTTCGCCGAGGCGACCCAGGCCCTGATCGATCAGGAGGTCGCTCGGCTTGTCCGCGAGGCTGAAGCCCGGGCCCTATCTCTGCTTCAGACCCATCGGCCCCTGCTGAGTGCCCTGGTGCAGCTCCTGCTCGAACAGGAGACGGTCGACGGGGGTGCCGTCCGGGCCCTGGTGGAGGGCAACGTCGTGTCCGTCCTACGTGCCGGCTGAGCCGGTCCATAAACGGCCCCTGGGACGCCGGCGTAGCTCAGATCGACTGAGCCAGTTCCAAGGAGAGTGGAGCCATGTCGGCTATCAGAATCTGGGGAGAAGACTCGGCGGCGCTCAACTCCCGCTCCTTGCGTACCAGCGATTGCTCACACCATCAGTATCCGGGCTCGGGGCAGCCCGTCAGTAGGGACCATCGGCCCTATTTCCTCCCTCCCGGCACTCTTAGGCTGTCGGCGTGCCCATGAACGTCCGACCGGTCCCGGGCCTTACGGACCGGATCAACGAGCTCCGCTCCCTCACCGCCCGCATCGTGAATGAGGAGATCCTCCCCAACGAGAATCGGCTGTGGATCCACGAGGGCCGCCGCCCCTACAGCGACGCCGACGTGAAGGAGAGCGCCCGGCTGCGTGAACACGTCCGGGACCGGGTCAAACAAGCCGGGCTCTGGGCGCCGCACCTTCCCCAAGAGTACGGAGGCGCCGGTCTGTCCTTCCTGGAGTTGGCCTATATGTACGAGGTGCTGGCCTACGCCACCGGGGCGGCGTCCCTGTTCGGCGTGGTGGCCCCGAACTCCGGTAATGAGTCGCTGCTGGCCAGGTACGGGACCGAGGCACAGAAGGAGAAGTGGCTTATTCCCCTGGTCGACGGGCGCCTCGAGTCCGGGTTCTCGATGACCGAACCCGACCAGCCCGGTTCCGACCCCCGCTCCCTGCAGACGACGGCCCGGCAGGAAGGTGACCAATGGGTCATCAACGGCCACAAGTGGTTCACGTCCAACGGCACCAGGGCCGACTTCTTCATCGTCATGTGCCGGACCGAGGAGGAGGGCGCCGCCACCGGCCGCATGACCCAGATCATCGTGCCCAGGGACACCCCCGGGGTCGTAGTGGTCCGGGCCATCGAGGTCTGGGGGGCCGAAAGCGACCATTGCGAGATCATCTACGACGACGTCAGGGTGCCCCTGGAGAACCAACTGGGAGCGACCGGTTCAGGGCATCAGGCGGCTCAGGACCGCCTGGGAGCCGGCCGGGTCTACCACTGCATGAACTCCATCGGTCAGATGTGGAGAGCCTTCGATCTCATGGTGGAAAGAGCGGCCGTCCGGGAGGTGCACGGGGGGCGACTGGAGACCAAGCAGATGATCCAGGCCTTCGTGGCCGACTCCTACATGGACGTCCAGTCCTCCAGGATGATGACCCTCCACTGCGCCCAGAAGATCGACAGTGGTGAACCGGCTCGAACCGAGATATCCGCCATCAAGGTATTCGTGCCGGCCGCCTACCACCGTGTGGTCGACCGGGCCATCCAGGTCTGGGGCGCGGCCGGCGTGTCCGGGGACCTTCCTCTGGCCAGGATGTACCAGACGGCCCGCACTCTGCGGCTGGCCGACGGACCGGACGAGGTGCATCGAATCCTGATCGCCAAGAACGTCTTCGCCCAGCGCCACCGGGGTGGAGGCTGGGACTTTGCCAACTGAGTCCCCGACCAGCGCCTCGGCCGGTCCTCCCGAGGGCGGCGCCGGGCGGTGAGCGACTCGGACCACTGGCGCGTCCATCCAGGTAGGGAGCTGCACCTTGGGAGGATCGAAGCCGCTTCCACCTCAGGGGCCCCGGGGGACAGGGCCGCCACCGAGGCAGTCCTGCCTGACCTGCATCCCCTGGCCACCCGGGCGGTGGCTTTCAAAGAGCCGACCCCGGAAGAGGCCTCCCACGACTTCCTGTGGAGGATCCACACCCACTGTCCCGCCGCCGGCCAGATCGGCATCTTCAACCGGTCGCACTACGAAGACGTAGTGACCGTCAGGGTCCACCGCCTGGCCGAACCGGAGATCTGGAAGCAGCGCTACGCGCTCATCAACGCCTTTGAGTCCATACTGGCCCACGGGGGGACAACCACGGTCAAGATCTACCTCCACATCTCCCCAGAGGAGCAGTTACGCCGGCTCGATGAGAGACGGAACATCCCCGACAAGCGCTGGAAGCTCCGGCCCGCCGACTGGGCGGACCGCAAACATTGGGACGAGTTCCAACTTGCCTACCAGGACGCCTTGACCCAGACCTCGACCGCGGTCGCTCCCTGGTACGTGGTCCCGTCCGATCACAAGTGGTACCGCAACTGGGCCGTGAGCCGCATCCTGATTGATGCTCTGACCCGGATGGACCCCCGCTATCCGGGCTGAGTCGCCTCCGCCCCGTCAGGGTGGGGCGCCGGCACGATGACCACGGGCACTGGACAAGACCGAGCCAACCGGTTGCTGGTGCTGCCGAGAATCCCCGGGCCGGCCCGGCCGGCGCCCCGGCTGCCGACCACGACCATGGCGGCACCCTCCTGCTCGGCGGCGGACAGCATGACCTCAGCCGGGGTTCCATACCGCATCTGCATCTCGACGCTCACCCCCGCCCGTCGTCCCGGTTCGCACCAGGTGGTATCGAACACGGCCCGGATCTCCTCCAGATGGCCGGCGGCCGGGAGCGAAGAACCTCCAGGACCCAGCTTCTCGAGCAGGCCGACGGCGTGCACGGCCAGAACGCCAGCTCCGGTGACCTGAGCCAGGCCGGCCGCCCAGGCCAGAGCCTCTCGGCTCTCAGCCGAGCCGTCCACACCGACCAGGATGGGGCCGGCCCTCACTGCTCGGCTCCGCTCAATTGGCGCTCCCGGATCCGGGCCGTGGCCAGAACGGCTTCCCGTCCGGGACCGCCCGAACTGGGCGCCTCCGGGCGGTAGGCCACCCCCATCAGGGCGGCCATGGTGGCGGCGGAGGACAGGGCCAGGGCCTCGAGGTCATAGCCCCCCTCGAGGAAGGCCACCGTGCGACCGGGCCGCCCCAGAAGGGAACCGGCGTCCCGGGTCAGGTCGGCAAAGTCCCCCGCCGTCCAGTCCAGGTCGGCCATCGGATCCCGGCGGTGGGCATCAAATCCGGCCGAAATGAGCAGCCAGTCGGGCCCGAAGGACTCAACCGCGGGCGCCACGATCTTCTCCATGGCCAACCGGGCGGCGTCCCCCGTCGTCCCGGGCGGGAGTGGGATGTTGACATTCAGGCCCCGGGCGGCCGGACCCCCAACCTCAGCCGCCCGGCCCGTGCCGGGGTAGGCCGGCCACTGATGGGTCGAGACGTACAGGACGGCGGGGTCGTCCCAGAAGATCTCCTGGGTGCCGTTTCCGTGGTGGACATCCCAGTCGAGGATCAGCACCCGTTGTCCATCCGCCACCAGGGCGGCGGCGCTGATGGCCACGTTGTTGAGCAGGCAGAAGCCCATGGCCTGGGAAGCGGTGGCATGGTGGCCCGGTGGCCGGACAGCCAGAAAGGCCGCGTCCCCCTCCCCCCGTTCCAAGGCCTCGATGGCGGCCAGGCCCATGCCGGCGGCGGCCAAGGCCGTCTCCCACGACCCCTCGGACATGGCCGTGTCCGGGTCCAGTTCACCGCCACCGAAGCGGTCGAGGGCCAACAGGGCATCGAGGTAGTCCTCGGAGTGCACCCGGGCCAACTCCTCCCGGCGGACGGGGCGACCGGTCAGCGGGGAGAGGTGGTCAGCCAGCCCGGCTGCCGCCATACCGCTATCCACCGCCGCCAGCCGGCCCGGACCCTCCGGATGGCCGGGCCAGTTCGAGTGGCGGTCCTGACCGGACAGGGAACCGAAGAGGATCACCACTGGATTCTCCCCTCTGGGTGATGCCGGGCCAGGGCCAAAGGACTCCTCCCGTCCGGCTTTCGGCCCGAATTGCTGTATATGGGGCTTTGCGCAGAAGGAGCCATTCGCCCTGGCTGCCAATCGCTGGCACCGTGAACGTGGAAGTGGGCGGATCGACCGCCGAGCCAGAGCGGAGACTCGAAGTGAAATCAGGAGGCCAGCCGACCCTCGTCGGCGACATGGCCTCCGTCATCATCGAATTGGCCCCGGACGGCATCCACCGTGATCGAGCGCGTGTTCCGTTCCGGCATGGCCATCCAGGGCGCCATTCGGCTGTGCAGTGACCCAGCGGCCTCCCGGCTGTACGAGGCGGTGGATGAGCTGGACGAAGCCATCAAGGACGTCCGTAATGCCGTGGACAGCCTGAGTGGGTCCTCCTCGCATGTGATCCAGCGGGCCCGCTGTCCCGTGGTCATCGTCCACCCTGAGGACGCCCCGCACCCACCTCTGGACGGGGCGGGGATGTGGCGGCCCGTTCCGGTGCCGTCGGGGGCTGACGGGTGCCGCGGCGTCGGTCGGCGTCGGGCCAACCCGAGCCGGGCGAGGACCTCCACAGCGCCGCTTCCCGCCTGCGCCGGGGCCGGGTAACCCTCCCTCCCGATGGCGGCCACACGGCCGATTCCGGGCTTCTGGCCGTACGCGGTGACCCTGCCGAGGACTCCTGGCGGGCCCTGCGGATCATGTCCGAGTTCGTGGAGGGCTTCGACGCCCTGGCCGATCTGCCCCCGGCCATCAGCGTCTTCGGCTCGGCCCGGGCCGGTCGGGAGGACCTCACGTACCAGCTGGCCCTGGACTTCGGCCGGGCCGCAGCCGAGGCCGGTTTCGCGGTTATAACCGGTGGAGGCGGTGGCGTGATGGAGGCCGCCAACCGGGGCTGCCGCGAGGGCGGGGGACTCTCGGTCGGGTGCAACATCGAGCTGCCATTCGAGCAGCACCTGAACGCATACGTGGACCTGGGAATCGACTTCCGCTACTTCTTCGCCCGTAAGACCATGTTCGTCCGCTATGCAGAAGCCTTTGCCGTCTTTCCGGGAGGGTTCGGCACCCTGGACGAGCTGTTCGAGGCGCTCACACTGGTGCAGACCGGGAAGATCTTCCATTTTCCCGTGGTCCTGTTCGACTCCGACTACTGGTCGGGTCTGGTCGACTGGATCCACGACCGTTTGCTGACGGAGGGCAAGATCGGCCCCGGGGACGACCGGATCCTCAAGGTCTGCGAGACCGTCGGAGAAGGGATGGCCTACATTCAGGAGGTGTTGGCCCGGCGCACGCCGGCGTCTTAGGTGCCGCCGCGCTTCTGGGTGCGCTTGACGGCGTAGACGGCGGCCTCGGTGCGCCGGCTCATCCCCAACTTGGCCAGGAGGTTGGAGACGTAGTTCTTCACCGTCTTCTCCGATAGGACCATGACCTCGGCGATCTGGCGGTTGGTACGGCCTTCTGCGATGAGCTCCAGGATGCGCTGCTCCTGTGGGGTCAGGCCGGCGTCGTCATCCTTGGTCTCCTTCTGCCGCAACCGTTCCATCACCCGCCCCGTCAAGCTGGGATCCAGTAGCGAATGGCCGGATGCCACCCGACGGATGTCCCCGACCAGGTCGGACCCCCTCACCTCTTTGAGGACATAGCCGGCGGCGCCGGCCATGATGGCGTCGAAGAGGGCCTCATCGTCAGAGAAGGACGTCAGCATCAGACATACGATCTCGGGGTGGGAGGATCGGATCTCCCGGCAGACCTCCACGCCGTTTCCGTCCGGAAGCCTGACATCGAGAACGGCCACGTCGGGCTGAGCCAGCGGCAGGCGGATGATCGCCTCGGCGGCGGTGGACGCTTCACCCACCACTGTCATGTCCCCGCTCGACTCGATCAGACTGCGCAGCCCTTCCCGGACGACCTCGTGGTCGTCCAGCAGAAAGACACGAATGGTGGGATCGGTCACCGGTTCTCCTGATGCTGTTGGGTGTCTCGGCTCCCGGCCGAGGGGTCTTGGTGGGATCCGTGAGACACCGGTGGGTACAGAGCGTCCACCAGGGCCGGCAACCGGACCATGAGGTCGTCTTCGGTCCGCCCTCGGGCGGCGTCGAAGCTCATCCCGCTGAAGAAGTGGTGCTCGACCCCCAGCCGGCCGCAGAGGCGGATCAAGCAGAGGTCGTAGTCCAGACTGGCCCGGGCCCGCGGCGCGGCCGGGGCCGGTCCCCCCGGTCCGCCGAGAGCCTCCAATCGGGCCCTACTGGCCACCAGACGGGCCACCCCCTGGGCCAAGGGCTCCTCGGTCCAGGTGGGTTCCTCCTCGAGGGCGGTCTCGAGCAGGCAGGCGTACAGCGTCGTCAACTCAGTCCCGTTCCCGGGTCGAAAGAGGGTCCCGCCGCATCGCCACGGAACTGGGTGGGGTCCAAAGCTGCCTTCATAGCCATCCCAGGTAGTCGAGTAACTCCTGCCACTATCGTGCCGGGGGGCCGCGGGCCAATAGGGCTGTTCGGCCCTATTCGGAAGTACCACAATCCGGTCATCAAACCTCAGACCCGCCCCCCCCGACCGGGACCCGCCAGGCCAGCGCCGTTCCACGCGGGATGGCCGTCCCCACCTCGAGCCGGCCCCCGAGTTGGCGAGCGCGTTGGGCCATGTTTCCCAGGCCGTTACCGGAACCACCCGTCCCGTCAAGCCCGACGCCGTCATCGGTGACGGTGAGCACGACGAAAGCGGCATCGGCGGATATCTCCACCGACACCGAGTCGGCCCGGGCGTGGCGGGCCGCGTTCGACAGTGCCTCTCGGAGGACGGCCAGGAGATGAACGGCCATGTCGTCGTCTATGGCCGTCTCGAACGGACCCCGATAGGACGCGGTGGGCTGGAATCCCAGCTGGTCCGCCGCCTCGGACAACACCGCGCCGATCCTCTGGCGTAGATCGGGGCCGCCCGAGGAGAGCCGGTTGAGATCGAAGATGGTCTCCCGGATGTCCCGGATCACCGTGTCCAGCGCCTGGACGGAGGCGTCGATCCGATCCGCCACGGGAGGGCTGGAGCGGCCCTGAATGCTCTGAAGGCCCATACCGATGGCGAAGAGCCGCTGGATGACGGTGTCGTGCAGGTCCCGGGCGATCCGCTCGTGCTCCGAGACCAGCTGCAGTTCGTCCAGTTCGGCCCGGGTCCGGCCCAGGGCCAGCACCACCCCCGCCGCCGAGGCGAAGAGCTGGGCGGCCACCTGGTCGGCCGGAGTGAAAAGCGGCGCGCCGCGCTCACGGGCCACGACCACGGCCCCCACCCCCGTCAATTCGTCGGAGAGCGACAGGAACAGGCCAGGGCCCAACTCCAGGTTCCGAGCCTCGGCCAGGACCTCGGGTGCGGCAGTCAGGTCTTCGACGATGATCGCCTCGGCCCCGGCCATGGCCTGCCCCGACAGGGAGGTGGACGCGTCCAGGGTGGCGCCGACCAGATCGGCCGCACCCCTCCCGTCGGCGGCGGCCACGGCCAGGCGCCCGGCCCCGACGGGTACAACCGTCCAGGCCACTGCCCCGCCGACCAGGCCGCGGGCCCGGCGGGCGGTCAGGGCCAGGATGGCGGGAATGGGCTTACCGGCCAGCAGCTCCCGACTTATCTCGTTGACATCCCGCAACAGCGTTTCGGAGCGGCGCCGCTCGCTGCCATCCCGCACGAAGGCGGCCACGCAATCGGTGGAGGCGAAACGGATGAGGGCCAGCCCGATATCGACGGGGAAGGTGCTGCCATCCCGTCGCTGTCCGTACAGGGAGAGGCCCAGGCCCATGGGTCGCGACGAGGCGGCGGCGGCGTAGTTCACCCGATGGGCGACATGCACACCGCGCAATCGCTCGGGGACCAGCACCTCGATCCGCTGTCCCAACAGCTCCTCAGGCCGGTATCCGAACAGGGCCTGCACCGCCCGGGTGCAGGACTGGATGATCCCCTCCGGGTTTATGACGATCACGGCGTCAGGAGATGCCTCCAGCAGGGCCTCAGCCATTCCCGGCACCGGCGTCGGATCGTCCCCTCCGGGGTGAGTTGACATTCACTCCGGATACTACGGCCCGACCTTGGCGCTCCGGGCGCCCGCTCTGGTGACCAATGGCCCTGAGACCGGGGACCTTCAGCCCGATGACGTTCCGGCCGGCGGGGCTCAAGATGATCACCAGGGCCATCCACAGCCAGCCCGGCGGGCGACCGCCCGGACGAACAGACAGGAGATTTCCATGAGACGCAGGTCCTTCGATTCGATCCTCTCCCTGGGAGGTGTCGTTCTCACGGTGGTCTTGATCGTGGCCGGCGCCCTCCTGATGTGGGGTTACACGTTCACCAACGCTCAGGTGCACAACCAGCTGGCCGAGCAGCAGATCACCTTCCCTCCGGCGGCGGCCTTTGCCAACGCCAAGCCGGGAACGGAGATAACACCGGGCATGCTTCCCTATCTGCAGAAGTACGCCGGCCAACAGCTGACCACCGGCGCCCAGGCCGAGGCCTACGCCGACCACTTCATCGCCGTGCATCTCTCTGAGATGCCCTTGGGCGGGGTGTACTCCAAGGTCAGTGCCGCCTCGCTGGCTGCACCTACCAACGCCGCCCTGGCGGCCGAGGTTCAGACCGTGTTCCGGGGCACCACCTTGAGAGGACTCCTGCTGGAGGCCTATGCCTTCTCCAAGTTCGGACAGATCGCCCTAATCGCCGCCATCTGCTCGTTCGTTCTGGCCGGGATCATGGCGCTCCTGTCGGTGCTGGGCTTCGTTCACCTCCGCCGGACCCGAGAGGATGAAGAAGTGCTGACCAGCACGCACCCGCTGCGGGAGCTGGTAGCCAGTTAGGCGGACCAGAGTCGCCCTACCGGCCCCTCCGGTTGGTGTGGTCACCGGAGTAGACGGAAGGAACCGCCGGCCTGGCTGGGCCGGCGGTTCCGCGTCTGGCCGGGCACGGACAGGCGCGTTGGTCATCCCCTTCGGTCCGCCGAAGAACAGAAAAGTGACCTTCGGCCCTGTGACACTCCAGCCTTCTCCCTTACGGTGGAAATCGTGGTCGAAGACCGTGATCCCGAGTCGAAGCTGGAGGAGATATCCGGGGAGGAGTGCTGGTCGTTGCTGGCCGGCCAGGTGGTGGGGAGGCTGGCAGTCATCGATAGGGGCTCACCCGTAGTTGTGCCGGTCAACTACTCCCTGGATGACCACACGCTCTCGGTGCGAACCGGGCCCGGCACCAAGCTCACCAACGCCTCTCTGGACCGAGTCGCCTTCGAGGTCGATCAGATCGACTCCACCCACCAAACCGGATGGAGCGTGCTGGTTCAGGGCGTGGGGATCGACGCCACCGACGCTATCGATCCGGGCACCCAAAGACAGCAGGCCAACTCCCCGCAGCCATGGGCAGGGGGATCCAAGCTCAACCGCATCCGGATCGTCCAGCCCCGAATCAGCGGCCGACGGATCCTCCGAGCCGGTTACGGCTCATCACCGGAACTGATGGATCTGGCCGAGTATCCTCCGGCCCTGCCAACCGGGGCCACCCTTAGAGAAGCGGCAGCTCTGATGGAGGACCAGCGAGTTTCGTGTCTGCCGGTGGGTCAACACAGCCCGCCGTGGATAGTCACCGAACATGACCTGGCCGGGGCTCTCTGCGCCGGCATGGGCCCGGATCAGCCGGCGTGCCCCCTGGCCGCCAGAGCACCGGTGTGGGCGACACGGACCACCACCGTCCACTCAGCGGTGGAATCCATGGTGCGCCATGGAGTGCGGCACATGGTGGTCATCGGAGTGGACGGGCGCCTGGCCGGGATCGTGAGCCTGCCCCGGGCCGTGGCAGCCCTGCTGGAAGCCACCCGCTGATCGGTAGGTGGAGTCAGCCCGCGCCACTGGGCCAAGCGGGTGGAGTATTCGGCAGTCGGGACGAAAGCCTCTGCCGCCGGCGGCGGCGGGGGTGCACCATGCTCATCATGTCCGCTTCGCTTCCGACCGTCGTCGGCGCCACACCATGAGCCGGTTCACGCTGTCCGTGCCGGCACTGGAGAAGGGGGCCCTGGTCGACAACGGGCTGGAGCTGCTGACCGAGGAGCAGTGCCTGGGGTTGCTGGGCTCGGAGGGGATCGGCCGCATCGGCGTCAGCGTGGCCGCACTGCCGGTCATCCTGCCGGTGAACTATTGCGTCCATGACGGCGCCATCTTCTTCCGCACCGCCGCCGGGACCAAGCTGCACGCCGCCTCGGATCGAACCATCGTCGCCTTCGAAGTCGACGATGTCGACCCGGTCGAGCACTCGGGCTGGAGCGTGCTGGTCATCGGCCGCGCCGGGCCGGTGTCCGAGGCCGAGGTCGCCAACGGCTCGGGGTCCCTGCCGGTGACGGCCTGGGCCCCTGGAGAACGCGACCACCTCGTCAAGGTGACCATCGAGATGATCTCCGGACGGCGCATCCGTCACGAGGCCATGGCTGACCGAGCCCTGGACGGACTCGGCCCTGGCTCCGGCGACGGCGTCTCAGATATGAGCCACTAGCGCAGGCAGGACCGAACGGCCCGGGCCAGCTCCACTGCCCGCTTGTCCATGCCCCCGGGCAAGGGCAGTCGCTGGACGGTGTAGCCGAAGGCGATCCCCAGCCGGGGGTCGCAGAAGGCGAGAGAGCCTCCGGCCCCATCGTGGCCGAAGGCGCCCACTCCACCGAAGGACCAACGGGGCGGGCAGGGGACCTGGAACATGACCCCGAACCGGGCCGGCAGCCCGGTACCGAGTTCGGTCCCGGCCACCTGGATCTGGGACATCTGGGAAATGGTGTCCTCGGTCAGCAGGCGGGGCACTCCGCCGAGATCATGGCGGAGACCGGCATAGAGGGCCGCCAACCCTCGGGCGCTGGACAAACCGCCGGCCGCAGGCTGGCCGACCCGGCGGAATCCCGGGTCGTTGACCCGGGCCAGCAGGTCCAAGGCGCCTCCCGCCGGTATGGACAGGGCGCCAAGGGCGTCGCCCCCTCCCAGGGCGCCGGGTGACTCCTGGAGGAAGCTGGTCAGTTCCTCGGCCGTCGGGGGCAGGGCCTCGACACAGCGATGGTCCTCGGACTCCGGCGTGCCCATCCAGAAATCGATGCCCCTCGGGCCGGTGACTTCCTGCTGGAAGGCCTCGGTCATCGTCCGGCCGTCGATCCGCCGCACCAACTCATCGGCCAGGGTGCCGATGGTCAGACCGTGGTACATGAACGCCTGTCCCGGCGCCCAGAAGGGCCTCTGGGCCGCCAGTCGCTCGGCCATTTGACCGTGGGCGAGCAGCTCCTCCCAGCTGAACCCCCCGTCGACCCCCGGCAGCCCGGCCTGGTGCGAGAGAAGCTGGCGGACCGTCACCGACTCCTTACCCGCCTGGGCGAACTCCGGCCAGTACTCGGCCACGACCGCACTGAGATCCAGCCGGCCCTGCTGGACGAGAAGGCTGATCACCGTGGCCGAGGCGCCCTTGGTGCTGGAGTAGACCGGCACCAGCGCGTCGGGCCCCATTCCCTGGGCCAGATCGATGACCCGTTCCCCATCCACATGAACGCAGAGTTGGGCGGTGTAGGTGGGGTCCTCCTTGGCGTATCCCTCGAACAGGGAGGTCACGGACTCGTAGCTGGGCACCCCGGCGACGCTAATGCGACCCAACGACAGGGGCCCCCCGAAGTAACTCCAGAAAGGGCCTCTGACCAGCGGCGGAGGGAGTGGGATTTGAACCCACGGTGACGTGCGCCACCGGTCGTGACCGTTGTGGTCTTGGCTCAGACCGGGCGCAGGTCCTCGATGGGCCAGTCCTCGGGCCCGTCGACCAGCTCCGGATCCCCGGTGTAGAGCCTTGCGCCGTGGGCCATGGCCGTTGCCAGCGCGAAGGCATCGGCGTAGGCCAAGCGGTGGTCGGCCTTGATGGCTGCCGCCTCCAACACCCGGACTTCGTCGGGGAGCTCCACCTCCACCCGCCGACGCAGGTCACGAACTACCTCAGCGGCCTGGTCCGCACCCACAGCGCGGCGGAGCACGCAATACACCTCGCCCAGGTTGATCCAACTCATCACCGGTCGCTCGGCCAAGGCCTCCTCCACCCGGCCCGCCGCCGGCTCAGCGCCCTCCAGCCAGCGCAGGACCGGTCAGGCCCAGTCCGGCAAATCGGCCGCGCATCGACGGTCCCTGGTTGGCCGGCGCCACCCTCACCGCCCCGTCCTCCAGCGAGAAGCTCACCTGGTCACCGGGCTTCAAGCCTCCCCGTAGCCCTACCCGCCCTACGGCCCATCACCGCTGCTCGCGCCTCTGGCCGGCTTTTCTGGACCCTGAACGCTCCTCCAAATCGGGCGACCGATGCCCTCCGGATCGTGCTCTCACCGCTTGCTCACCCGGGTCTTATGTATATACACTGTGTAGTGATGGAGTCGAAGAAGGAGAGGGTGCTCAACGTACGGGTGACCGAGCGCCAGCGGGTGGCCTACGAGCGCGCCGCCGGGCTGGAGGGCACCACCCTCACCGGCTTTGTCACCGGCGCCGCCGACCAAAGGGCCGAGGCTGTACTGGCCGCCCATAGCTCGCTCCGGGTCACCAGCGACGTCTTCGACGGCCTGCTCGCGATGCTCGACGCGCCTGGCGAGCGACTCGCCTGGATGGAGAAGGTTCTCTCCTCGCCTCGCTTCCAGAACCGCTGAGCTTGGACTTCTTCTGCGAACGGTTCGGGGACGACCACGACCTCGAGGGATTCGACAGCGGTGTAGCCGAGCTGGACGACTGGCTCCGCCGCAGTGCCCGCGACAGCGACGGCCGCAACCTGACCCGCACCTGGGTGTGGCACGCGGGTGACCGGCGAGTGGTCGGGTATTACACGCTGGCCCCGTACTTCGTCGAGCGGGCTGTACTGAGCCGGCGCCAGGGACGGGGCCTTCCCGATCGGATCCCCTGCTACCTGCTGGCCCGACTCGCCCTCGACCGCTCCCTGCGCGGCCAGGGACTCGGCGCCCACCCACTGGCCAGCGCCCTCTTGCGGGTGGCGACCGGAGCGGAGGACCTGGGTGGGCGCTTCGTCGTCGTCGACGCCATCGACGACGACGCCGCGTCCTTCTACCGACATCACGGATTCGAGGACATCCCGGGCGTGGCGAACCGCCTCATCCTGGCCATCAAGCGAATCCCCACGCCTTGAGCTCAGGGCCGTTCCGGCCAGACACCGGTCCCTGCTGGCTCGTCGGATCCGGTCGTGTCGCGGCCGCGCCCGGCGAGCCGATCAGTTCGACGTCGGGAGATGGGAGATGGCCCGGTCCCTGGACTGGGCTGGCGGAACGTCCCGGTAAGCGGCATCGAGGCGATCGGCGAGAGCCGTCTGGAGCCGAGGCATGACATGGGCATAGCGGTCCAACGTGATCTGGACCGACGAGTGGCCCATCAGCTCGGCCATCTCCTTGGGGTGGGCGCCCTGTTCCACCAGGAAACTCGCGTAGCTGTGTCGCAGGTCGTGAAATCGCAACCCGTGCAGGCGAGCCGGGAGCGCCTCACGGACAGCCGGCTTGAAGTACAGGCCGTAGAAGGTCCCATAGTTGAGCGGTCGGCCGCGGGCGTCGACGAACAGTCCGGGGTGGCTGAATTAGCGCCGACTCCTACCCCGTCGGGTCCCAGTGTCTACTAGCAGCGGGGCCAGATCGAACTCTTCAAGGGTCTCCTTCTCCAGTAGGGCGGCCGCCACTGCGTCGAGTCGCTCCGGGCGGGCTACGAGGATCTCCCGGGCCCTGACCTCGGCGGCGGAGATCAGTTCGGCGACGGCGGCGTCCATTCCCGAGAGGGTGTCGCCCGAGTGATACTGCGACGTCATGTAGTCACGGCCCAGGAATACCTCGGCACTGGCTCCGAGGATCCTCATCCGTCCGACGGTGGCCGACATGCCGAAGCGGCCGACCATGTCCCGCGCCAGCTCGGTGGCCCGCTCCAGGTCCGCCTCCGAGGCGGTGGAGGGTTCGTTGGTCACCAGCTCCTCAGCCACGGTACCGGCCATGATCACGGCCAGCTGGTCATTGAGCTCACTTCGGCTGAGAACGGTCCGGTCGGTTCGGGTGAGATCGGTATGGGCAGCATTGCGACCCCGGGAGACGATGGAAACGCGACGGACCGGGCTCGGGAAGGCCGAGGCCGCGGCCACCACCACATGGCCGGCCTCATGGTGGGCGAGGCGGCTCAGCTCCTTGGGAGAGAGAAGCCGCCCCGTGCGCTTAGGCCCGGTGAGGACTCGGTCGATAGCCTCCATGAGGTCGACCTGCTCGATCAGTTCCGAACGGCGCCGGATGGCCAGGAGGGAGGCCTCGTTGATGAGGTTGGCCAGATCGGCGCCAGAAAAGCCGGGGGTCAGGCGGGCAATTGCACCGAGGTCCACCCCGGCCGCGATCCTCCCCATAGGCCGCTTGGCCGCGTGGAGCTGGAGGATGGCGAACCGGCCCTCCACGTCCGGCGGCTCCACCACCACGTGTCGATCGAAACGTCCGGGGCGCAGCAGGGCCGGGTCGAGGATGTCAGGGCGGTTGGTGGCAGCGATCACCACGACCCCGGAGGAAGGGGCGAAGCCGTCCATCTGGACCAGCATCTCATTGAGGGTCTGTTCCCGCTCGTCGTGTCCGCCCCCGATACCCACGCCCGCGAGCCGGAACTGCTACGGAAGTGTCCCTGGCGTGAGCAGCGCCAACGCCTGGCTGGCGGACTCCACCGCTTCCGTCAACGCTGGATCAGGGCGCCTGGGCCCGGTACTCCTCGATGGCATCGACCGGGACATGGGCGATGCCTTCGACCATGACGTACCGGATCTGGCGGTACAGCATCAGTCGGAGCATCTCTTTGGTCGGAATGCCCAGGCGCTTGGCGGCCTCGGGAGCCCTTAGGAGCCCGTCGGGAACCTGTCGTAGCGGACTAGCCATCGAACCCAAGGTTACGTTGCAGCACAGCGACTTCGTGCTCGATCTCGGCCATTACGGCCAAGTGGTCGGATGCCGATAGCGCCAGCCCAGCGTCCTCCAACGCGGTAAGCAATTCGAGTGCCTCCTCGAGGCCGTACTCGATCCGCTCAGGGACGCAGCCGGGCCTTGATCAGCGACCGGTAGCCGTCGAGGGTCTTGGGAGCCCGACCCTGAGCCTCCAGTTGGGAGATCCACTGGTCGAGGAGGAACCCGACCGTCTGGCCGGTTCCGGCGTGGCGGCCGTCGGCCGCCTCGGCCGAGAGCCGGGCCAAAGCTGCTTCGGCCTGGCGCTTGGGGCCCCGGAAGGTCCGGCTCACCTGGCCGTAGGCGCCCGTCACCGGGTCCCGCCCGGTGCGCACCCGGAGCTCCCAGACACCGGGGCTGCGCTCGCGCAACGAGCCCCTCACGCGCCGTCCCTCAAACGCGATCCCTCAAGGATGACGCCCCGAACCCACCTCCGGCAACGACAGAGGCCCTCCCCGGAGCAACTCCAGAGAGGGCCTCTGAACTGGGACTTCTCCCGGCGGAGGGAGTGGGATTTGAACCCACGGTGACTTGCGCCACAACGGTTTTCGAGACCGTCCGATTCGGCCGCTCTCGCATCCCTCCAGGCGTTCGAGACTAGCGGGACCGGCGTCCGGCGAAGAAGGCCTTCAGCTGCGCCGACGCCTCCTCCCCCCTCAGCCCGGCCACGACCTCCACGGAGTGGTTCAGCCTCGGGTCGGCGCACAGGTTCATCAGGCTCCCGCAGGCCCCGGCCTTGGGGTCGGTGGCGGCGTAGATCAGCCGCCGGACCCGGGCCGCCACCAGGGCGCCGGCGCACATCGGGCAGGGCTCCAGGGTGCAGACCACAGTCGCCCCCAGCAGACGCCAGCCCTCGAAGGCGGCGGCGGCATCCCGCAGGGCCAGCATCTCGGCATGGGCGGTGGGATCACCCGTCAGCTCCCGCTCGTTGTGGCGCCGGGCCACCACCCGGCCCGCCCCGTCGAGCACCACGGCCCCCACCGGCACGTCCCCGTGGCCGGGGGCGAGGGCCGCCTCGACCAGGGCCAGCCCCATGGCCTCGTCCTCGGAGATGGCCGGGCCGGCCTCCGGTCGGGCTGGAGCGGTTTCGTCCTGCCTCGCCTTTCCCACCCGGCCGAGGCTAGAGGCCCCCACCCGGAAGGAATCCGCCCCATAACTGTCGAATCCCTCAACACGGGGGCGGCGGACGCTCCGAGCTATTGCGTGAACGTCCGGGCGGGGCTGGGACCGTCCGGCCGCTCCGCGCCGGGGGATGGGCCGGGGCCGCCTCGGGCGGTCACCGGGCGCGTCGCACCAGGCGATTCAGCGGAGAGGGTGGGATTTGAACCCACGGTGACTTGCGCCACACAGCATTTCCAGTGCTGCTCTCTAACCACGTCAGATATAGCCTTGAACTGGAAATTTGGCCTCTGACCTGCACTTTCTCTGCCAACACCACTTGCCGCTGGTTGCCACTCTTGGCCCTGATTCGCCATAGTCAGTGGAATAGGAGTGGAATCGGCTGGCGCGTATCGAGGGCGGGCGACCGTGCATGTCAGGGCGAGCTTATGAGGTTCGCCTCCGCTGGCACCCTCGGCGGCGGGGGCCTCGGCGTACGCGCTCGGTCGTTCAGTCGCTGATGGCGGCCTCGATGTCACTGATCCGGCGATAGAGGCGCCCGCCACCGCCCAGGGGCAGGAAGCCGAAGCGGGCGTAGAAGCCGGCCGCGGCATCATCGATGGCGTCGACGATGATCGCTCGGGCGCCGTAATGGCGGGCACCGGTCAGGCTGCGGAGCAGGGCGTCCCGGAGAAGGTCGGCACCGAGGCCGTGACCCTGTTCGGACCGGTCGATTGCCAGGCGGGCAATGAGGAGCACCGGCACCGGATCGGGCTGGCCCCGGCGAAGACGGGACGGAGCTCCCTCGTGCTCGACACTCCCCATGGCCAGGGCGTAGTAGCCCACCACCCGCCGGCCCCGACACAGCACCCAGGTGGCCGCTGTCCCCGCGGCCGCGGCCGTCAGTGCGGTGTGATGCAACCAGTCATCCAGCTCCCGGACACCGCACTCGAAGACCTGTGAGTCGTGCAGCCGGCGGTCGAGCAGCTCGACCGGGCGCAGCCCCGGGTCACTCAAGCGGACGGGATCTGGCTGTGCCGCCGCAAGAGCGCGGCCAGCTCTGGGACAGCCTGGGCCGGCTTGTCCAGCTCGGCCGAGAAGGCCTGGAAGGCTTGAGCTGACAGCTCGATGCGATTGGCCCGTTCGAGCAGCTCCTGGGCGTGTTCCACCGCCGAGGACAGAACGAAGCCCGACACGGACTGGCCGGCGAGCGCAGCCGCCTGGCGAAGGGCACGCTCCTGTTCGGGTGTCAGGCGGAAGTTCAATCGGCCCGTGAGGGTCGTATCACCCATGTACGTATCCTAGACGTACCAAGGGGGTCCCCCCAAGCTCAGACTCCCAGCTACGGCCGTTATCGGCAGCTCCGGTCGGAACCTTGAGAAGAATCTGCTGGCCGGCCCAGCTCATGGGCTCGCTGGCGTTTCCAATCCGGCCAGCCAGACCTCATACCAATCGCGCCGGACCCGGAGATCTCCGTTTCGAAGGCGAATAGTTCGCGGGAACCACGGCTCACCTCGGGAAGACCACTTGTAGGCGGTGTGAATCGAGATCGACAGGTCCGTGGCGATGTCCTTCACGGACATCCACCGGGCCATGGGCGTGACGGGCTGAAGAGAAGCGGGGGGATCCGATGAAGGCCGGGTCCGTCCGCCCCGAACGGGCTGCATCATGCAGCTCCTGTCTCGGGCCGCCCCAACCACCCGACGCGCCGGCCCAGGTCTTCGCTTGCCTCCCGAACACCGAGCTCGAAGAGCTTCGTCCGCCTGGACATCGCCTTCCTCCCCACCTGACCCGCCCGCCCTCTTGACCGGGGGCGCATCTCGCCCCTCAACCACATACCTGGGCTGCAAGAAGGGCCGGATTGAAAAAGATCCCCCTGACTAGCCACGAGCGTTGCCACCCTGGCTTCGGTCAACGCCCTCGCCATCACTCCGGTCCGGCGCCGGAGGCGCCTCGTGGCGCCAGTCAGGCACCCCGTCGGCGGCTGGCCCCGTCGCTTCCGCCGCAGCGCGGCCCCTGGCACATCGATCACGCCGCCCGAGGCTGCTGGTGGCGGAGGGACGGGGGCGTCGACCCGCCGGGGTCCCTCGCCCTGGAGCGCCGGGCCGTCACCGGCCGGCGCGAGGTCCCCCGCTACCTTTGCGAGGCGGCGCGACTCCCGCGCCGAACAGCTGCGCCATCCGCTGGCACCCCTGGGCCCTGAGCCTCCGAGCGGGCCGGGCGTGGCCGCGCCGTGGGGGACAAGCTCTTTTCGAGCCAAGCCAGGTCGGTCTCGTCGCGGCGGCGCGCCCGCTTCTCCCGCCGGAAGAGGTCTTCGGTCTTCGTCAGCACCAGCGTGTAGGGCCTCCCGGTGCGCCGGGTGCGATGATCGACTGGCAGCTCGGCGCTGTCGATCCGGTGATGCACATGGGCGCGGCGATCCTTGGCCAGGGGCCACTCGAAGACTCTGCGGGCCGGGTCGGCCAGGAACCCGCCCAGGGTCTTACACAGCTCACACTCACAGCCCGCCGGAGGCTGGATGGACCAGTCCTCACTCGCCCGGGCGGGGCGGCCGACCCGCTCCTCCAGAATCTGGCGGCACTGCTTGGCCACGGCGTCGAGGCCGGCGGCGGCCCACCCCGAGGCCGGAGCGGCCCGCAGGGCAGCCATGGCACAGGCGACGACGTCCTGGCCGTTGCCGCAGAGGAGCCCGACCACCTCGTCGCGCAGGTCGACGGCGCCGGCAAGCGCCGCGCCCTCCAGCAGCGCCGCCGCCGGGGGGCCCAGCTCGGCCAGGGTCTTCACCCGCCTGCTCGGCGTGTCGAACTCGACCGCCCCCTCGACGGCCCCGCTCAGCCACCTCCAGGACTCACGGAGAAGGACCACAGCCGCCTCCGTCCCCGGACCCCCACCGTCGTGGAGCGCCGCGCACAACCGCGCCAGGCCGGCGGCCCAAGCTTGGCGGCTCGTGCCGTGACGGAGGTAGCGGCGCCGGTCGGACCAGGACGCCACCAGCTGCGCCGCCCATCGCTGCCCGTAGCGCTCGACCAGGGCCCTCCACGCCTTGGCGTTACCGAGCCCCAGCGCCTCCAGCCTGAACGGCCCCAGCAACATGGTGGCCAACGCCGGCTCGTCGAGCAGGCGTGCCGTGCGCAGGGTCTTGGCCAGGAAGCCTCTGCCCTCCACCCGGGCGGCCAGCCGGTCCCAGAACGGCACCAACATAACGACGGCCTGCCTGGCCCCGGCCAGATCACCTCGGCCGATGCGCTCCGAGAGCGAGTCCATGGCCCAGGACGGAGAGATCTCGGCGCGCACCGCGAAGTCCCGGCTGCGGGGCCAGATCACCACCGCCCCGCGGTGGTACCAGCGGTCCAAGGTGTTGCCCCAGTTACCCATGTAGCCCTCGTACTCCTGGGCGTAGGGGCTCAGATCCCCCGACGGGGTGGAGGCGCTCAGCTCATCCTCCCGGATGGAGAGGCCCAGCTTCTCCATGCGGCGCCCGGATGGCTCGAGCCAGCTGTCCAGCGTGACCTCGCACTCGATCAGCTCCTCGAGGTCGTAGTCGTCGGATGCGGCCTCGTCGGACGGCCTGTCTTCCCGCTCGTCATCGCCCTCGTCGTGGTCCCAGTCGTCGTCCGCGTCGCACCACGTCTGCCAGCGGCCGTATCGGCGGCCCCGGGACCAGGGCCCGTCCCACCGGTCGCTCTCGAAAGCGCTCCATGTCTCGTGCACGTCCGCCAGCCCCAGGACGGCCTCACAGCCGGCACGCTCCGCCGCGGCCCGCAGCGACGCCACCCGACTGGCGTCAGCTCCCTTGAGAGCCGACCAGCCCAGCCCTCGGGGCGTGTACTGGTGATCGAGCAGGTAGACGAGGCGGTTCGGCCCCTCGTCCCCTGCGAAGTGCCGGTCCACGCACCGCGCCAGCTGCCCCACCAGCTCGGGGTCGCCTTCGGCGCCCAGAGGTGTGGTGTCGCCGCGCAGCGTGAGGTTGTAAGTGAGCACGACCCGGTACCCGGACTTGACCGGCTTGATCTGGTGGTGGCAGTCGGCGTAGAAGGCCACGAACGACAACCCCTGGCGCGATCCCCGGTAGGTCGCGATCTCCCCACGGTGCTCGACCTGCAGCACCCCGCCGGTGAACTGAGAGGGGAGCGTCACCACCAGGGTCCCGATCATCCCGTCTTCCTTCTCGGAGTCCTGGTGGGGCAGGAAGAACTGGCCCGGGCCGTACACGAGCATCGAGTGCAGCTCGGCGCTGAGCGGGCAGCCGTCCGCCAGGCCGAGGTCCTCCCGTAGGCGGTCCAGGATCGGCAGCAGCGTCGCGTTCCAGCGCCGCTTGTCGATCCTCACCCTGCTCCTGGCGATCTCCGCCGTGTCGCGCACTGCCGGATCGAGGAGAGTCAGCTCGCCCCGGCCGTAGCGGGCCGGCCGGCCGAGGGCGTGAAGCCGCCTGGCCTGGGCCTGGGACAGGGGGAGCCGGAGGGCGCCGACTCCCCGCACCTCGAGGTGCAGGTTATCGGGCGGCACGGTCCGGGCGGCGCTGAAACGGCCCTGGTCCAGCGTCTCCGAGAGCAGGGTGGCAATGCGATCACGGGCAGCCTCGGTCATCGCCGCCGGAGCCTACGGGTGCGCCGCGCCCAGTGGGCTCGGCCCTCCCGCTCCACCCCCGTGGCCACCAGGGTGTCCGAGCGCAGCAGCGGGAGGTGACTGGGCCGATACCCGTCGGCGGCTCCGGCTGGGAGGCCGCGCCCGGTTCTGGGCCGTCTCGGTCTGATTTCCCGTCGCGGTCAGAACCCCCAAAGTCAAGGTCGGGTGTTGGCACACCCTTGCATTGAAATGATCTCGGCGAACACCCGGGGCGCGGACCCGCACCGGGGCGGGAGTCCCAGGTCACGGGGATTTTTTTCAATCTGGGCTCCCGGTGGCCCATGTATCCCGGTGATGCTGAGTATCGGGCGCATCTTCGCCGGTGGGGGTTGGCGGTACCTGGCCGAGCAGGTCTCCGCCGGAGCCGAGGACTACTACTCCGCCGACGTGGCCCGGGGCGAGTCCCCGGGACGGTGGTCCGGGCGCGCCGCCTATTCCGAGCTCGGCCTGTCCGGGACGGTGAGCGAGGAAGAGATGCACCGGGTCTATGGCCTGCTCCTTCATCCCACCGAACCAATCCTCCTGGGTCGCTCCCCGCGTATCTACCGGCCCCTATCCGAACGCCTGGAGGCGGCCCGCAGAGAGCACAGGGCCCGGGCCGGGCGGGACTGGGTCATCCGCCAAGCCGAGATGGTGGCCAATGCCGAGAGCTCGGCCACCATCGAGGCCGAACGGGAGGCCAACGAGGCGCTGCTATCCGAGGAGTGGACCAAGCGGGAGGCCGCCATCCGCCGGGGCGGGGAGCGTCGGTCGGTGGCCGGCTTCGATTTGACGTTCAGTCCCCCGAAATCGGTAAGCGTGCTGTGGGCGGCGGCTGATACCGCCGGGCGGGAGGCAATCTGGGCCGCCCATCACGAAGGCGTAGAAGCGGCTCTGGCCTACCTGGAGCGGGAGGCGGCCTGGTCACGCACGGGCTACAACGGCATCCGCCAGGTCGACACCACCGGCTGGGTGGTGGCTTCGTTTGACCACCGCATGTCCCGGGCCGGGGATGTACAGATACACACCCACAACGCGGTGTTGAACCGGGTTCGCTGCGCCGACGGCCAGTGGCGGTCCTTGGATGGGCGGGCCATCTACCGGGCCGCGGCGTCGGCCGGGGCCATCTACGACCGGGTCCGCGAAGCCGCCTTGGAGCGGGACTTGGGAGTCCACCACGAGGTCCGAGTCGAGGGCGGGCCCCGGGAGATCGTGGGCGTGGACGAGGAGATCTGCTCCCTGTTCAGCTCCCGTCGGACCCAGGTCAAGGGTCAGCTGGCGAAGATGGTCACCGCCTACACCGAGGCTCACGGAGCCGAGCCGAGCCAGTGGATGAGGGCCCGCATGGCTGACTGGGCCACCCTCCAGACCCGCCAGCGCAAGGACGGCGCCGAGACCACCGCCGAGGCCCTGGCCCGGTGGGCGGCCGAGACCAGGGACCGGGTTGGGGCCAGCCTGACCGAGGTCTGGGCCAAGGCCACCGAGGCCCGCCTGTTCCACGACGCCGATCTCGCCCCGGTGCCCTCCGACGAGGAGGTTCTGGCCGGGGCCATCGAGGCGGTGGAGACCACCCATTCCACCTGGACCCGCTACGACCTGGCCCGGGCCGTGACCCTCGCCCTGCCGGTGCGGGCCGAGTCCACCCCCGAGGATCTTCTGGCCCGGGTGGACGGCCTGGTGGGCGCAGCTGTCGGTGATCGGGCTGCCGAGCTGGGGGTGGTCAGCCTGGCCGTGCCGGGCGCATTCGAGGTCCCCGAGCGCCTCCGCCGGGCCGGCGATGGAGCCTCGGTCTATGTCCAACACGGCGCCGAGCGCTACGCCACCGCCGGGGGTCTCTTGGCCGAGCGGCGGGTCCTGGCCGCCGCGCAGAGGACCGACGGCCCGGTGGTCACTGGCCGGCGGGTGGGCAACGTCCTGCGCCAGGCCGGGCTCGGCCTGGACCAGGAGCTGGCCGTGCGGGGGTTGCTAGGTTCGGGCCGTCCGGTAGAGGCGGTCCTGGGCCCGGCCGGGGTCGGCAAGACGACCACCATGGGAGTACTGGCCAGGGCCTGGTCCTCTTCGGGGCGCCCGGTGATGGGACTGGCACCGTCCGAGACGGCGGCCCGGATGCTGGGCGACGCCGCGGGCATCCACGCCCTCAACACGGCCAAGCTGTGCTGGGAGCACGCCCATGCCGCACCCGAGGAGCGCGCCGATCCCGCCTGGCAGCGCCAGTTCGGCATGGCTCCCGGCGCCCTGGTGATCCTGGATGAGGCGGCCATGGCGTCGCGCATGGTGTTGGACGAGGTGACCCGGCTCACCACCGCGGCGGGGGCCAAGTTGGTGCTGATGGGCGACCATCACCAGCTCGAGGCCCCCGAGGCGTCGGGACTGTTCCGACATCTGGTCGAGACGCTGGGGGCCACAGAGCTCACCCAGGTTCGCCGCTTCGCCGCCGCCTGGGAGGCAGCGGCCAGCCTGCGCCTGCGGGCCGGAGATGTGACCGTGCTGGAGGAATACGAGCTGCGCTCCCGGATCACCGGGGGCAGCGTCGAGGAGATGGAAGCCGCCATCCTCGAAGCCGCCCTGGCCGATACCGCCCGGGGGCGGGCCACATTCGTCCTGGTCGATACCAACGAGGCGGCCGCCGGGCTGTCGGGCCGGTTCCGGGATGCCCTGGTCGAAGCCGGCCGGGTGGATGACGCCGTCACCGTGGCCCTGGCCGACGGCAACCGGGCCGGAGTTGGGGACCGCATCGTCACCCGACAGAATGCCCGGAGCGCCACCACCTCGGCCGGGTCCTGGGTGGCCAACCGGGACCGCTGGGCGGTGATTGGCGTGCACGCCGACGGCATCACCGCCGCCCGTTTGGACTCAGCGGGCCGGCCCGTCCCCGAGCGGGTGGAGCTGGCGGCTTCCTACTTGGCCACCTCCGCCGAGCTGGCCTACGTCGGCACGGTTCATTCTTCCCAAGGCGCCACGGCGGAGGCCACCCACGTCCTCATCAGCGCCTCCACCTCCCGGGCGGGCCTGTACGTGGGCCTGACCCGAGGGGCGCTGGCCAACCACGCCTATGTCATCTGCACCCGGCCCGAGGGAGCCGACCAGGACGGACCGCTCCAGGACCCCCTGGCCGTGCTGGCCGGGATCCTCGAGCGGGAGGAGGACCCCCTCGCCCGCTCGGCCCTGGCCACCGCCGAGGCCGAGGCCCGCCGGGCGGTCAGCCTGGCGAGCCTGTTCCCAATCTGGAGCGATCTGTTGGCCGAGGCCGGCCGGGAGCGCTGGATGGCCGTCCTGTCCGCCCGCTACGACACCTCTCTGGCTCGGGCCATGGTGGAGGCGGATGCCTGGGGGACCCTGGCCGCCCGGCTGGCCACCATCGAGGCGGCCGGGATGGACGCCGGCGCCGCCCTGGTCGACGCGGCCGGGCTGCGGGGCCTGGAGGACGCCGGTGACATCGCCGCCGTGCTCCACTGGCGCCTGCGGGGATCCGAGCGCTCGGCGCACCTGGTGGGCAGTGCCAGCTTCACCGAGCTGTGTCCCTCCTACGGATCTGATCTGGACGCCACCCTGGCCCAGGTGGCAGCGGCCATGGACGCCCGAGTGGCGGTGCTGGCCGAGGAGGTGGCAACCGACCAACCGGCGTGGGCGACCGGACTCGGACTTTGCCCCCAGGACGACGCAGCCTCCTGGTTGGCCCGGGCCGGGGCCGTCGCCGGCTACCGGGAGGCCTTCGGATGGGACGACCCCACCGAAGCTCTCGGCCCCCGGCCCCCGGTGACACGCGCCGATGCCCGGGCCTGGTGGGAGCGGGCCGCCCTGGCCCTGGGCCACGCCGAAGCACCCACCCTGGCCGGGTTGCCCACCGAGCACCTGGAGGCCATGATCCAGGCCGCCCAGGCCCAGCCGGCTCCGCCATCCGTGGCCACCGAGCTGGCCGAGCGCTACGCCCAGCGCCGAGCCACCCAGACCGCTGAGGGCGTCGCCCGGCTGGCTGGCAACGCCGCCAGAGCCGCCGGCCAGGCCCGCTGGGCGGCGGAGCTGGCTGACCAGATCACCACCCTGGAAGCCGCCCACGCCCAACGGGTGGCGTGGTCGGGCGAGGCGGGCCGGCGTGCCGCCCAGGTCGGCGCGGCGCGGGCCGAGCTGTCCGCTCGCCAGGAGGCCCGAGCCCAGGCCCCTCGGGGCTCCTGGAGCGAAGTGCGGCTACATCGGGCCATCGCCGATGCCCGCCTGAGCGTGGACTCCATGACCAGGGTGGCCAACGACCAGGAGGAGATCGCCTCGGGGTTGTCCGAGGAGATCGAAGCGGCCCGGACCAACCTGGAGCGATTGGTCCGCCTCCGCCCCGCCGTGCGGGCTGCCGCCCAGCGGGTCAGCGCCGAGGCCGGACTGGCGCGACGCATAGACGCCCTGGATGCCGAGCTGGCCGTGTCCCGGATGGATCGCTCCGGGCTGAGAGGACGGGCCCGGGCGGCCGCCCTGTCCGAGCGTGAGGCGCTGGCCCAGGGCCATCCTGAGCTGATCGAACCGGCAGAGCGCCCCGGACGATGGGCCGCTCTGGCCGAAGACGCCGCCGCCCGTCACGATCAGGCCGTCGGAAAGGCGGAGCGTCAGGTTCACAAGCTGGAGGCCGAACGCCAGGAGTACCTGGACCTGGCCCGTCAGTGCCGGGAGGAACTCGGGACCCGGCAGTCGCACCTGGAGGCACTGCTGAGCCGAGTGGGTTCCCCGGACCAAGCCAATCTTGTCCCCGACGATCCGCCCACTCCCGCCAGCCCGCAGATGGACGAGCACCTGATGGCCGCCCGCCTGACCCCCCAGCTCCGGCCCCCGCAGATCGAGCCGTAGGTCGGCCAGAGAGCACTATCGACGCTCTCCCGGTCCCGGCCAGCAGAACCCGGAACTCATAACCCGGGACCGCCTCCTACCGGCACCCCGGAGCGTCGGCGCGGTCGTCCTACAGGGATGTGCCTGCTCGGGTTATGGGGATAGTCGGGTATCCCCACGAGCGCGACCGAGCGTCCCTCGCGACGAGGCCCTGGGGCGCTTATGGAGCCTTCGCCACGGAGGCACGGGTGCGCCTGTTGGCCTACACCGACCGGTCGGTTGCCGGCGTGGAAGCCGGAGCCGGCGCCAGTGGTGACAGGATGCTGGCGTGGGGGGTGGGTACATAGTCAGGCAGCTACCGGCAAATCACCAGAACGGGGACTACCGGACTTCTGCCAGCCTGGATCAGTCTATGAGCGGCAGGCCGGTCCACTTCAAACCATCGCAATCATGAGTTGGGATACGAGTGGACAATGACGACCCGCCTTTCCTGGAAGCCGATCAACTTCAGGCGCTGGAACAGCCTCGCCGCCGTCCTAGGCGATCTCGGGGGCATGAGCACGTCGGCCCTTAGTAGCGCCATCCTCGGTATGAAAGTCAGCTGGGAGGGACTAGCGGAGGATCTTCATCATCTTTTCCTGCCGTCCGGCCCACCTGGTACCCATGCGGCTCACCACTTCCATGGTCCCCCGGATCCGGCTATCCGGGAGCAAGTACTGGCTGCGGCCGCCGCGGACTACGAGACCTCCCTGATGTATCTGGACATCGCCCTTCAACTCACCGTCCAACACTTGTACGCGGCGGTTGCCCTTGGCGCTACCGACTGGCCCCGACTCGTGAGGGCAGCCGAGCAAGGAGTCGCCGGGCTGGCCACAGACGCGCATGACACGATCCTCTATCTTCAGCGTACGCCCCTCTACGTGCGCAATGACGCCATTGTGCATCCACAGAGCCTCGTGCCGCTGACTGGGTTCGATAATGTCGGGAACCTCAGTTTGCTTCGGCTTTCAACCGCCGAGCCAGCCGAGGGGCAGCTGGAGCAGCTTGACGAGTTGGTTCATCGGGTTCGCCCCGACCTGAGGCCGAATGTGGTGGTTGGCCAGGACATGCCACCAACCATGGCGCTGAACTGGGTGGGCACCGTTTCGTATACCGTCGATGAATGGAGGCAGCTGAACGACCTGCGTGCTGCCTTCGGGTTCTTGTTACCCGGCGCATATGAAATAGGTCCGCGCGTCGACCAGATGGTTGACCATGTCATCGATACGTTGCCAGATAGCGAACTGAAGTCGATCGTCTTCGCGGCCGGACCGACGGCGCGTCGCCCGGTACCCGCCCTTGACGACGTCCCTGCCGCGAGAGCACCGGACAGAGAACGCTTCGCCGCCCTGCTTGAGGAGGGCATAAATGCGGGAGAGGCCGGAGAGGCAGAGCGGGCAGCCGAGATCTTTCGTCAGTGTGTTGAACTAGATCCTGAGGAAGGCGTCGCTCATTTCTGCCTCGGGCAGGAACTCATTGCGCTAGATCAGCTAGAGGAGGGCCTAGAGTATGTGTATCGGGCGCAAGCGATTGGCTGGGACCGGGGCGAGGTACGACGTAAGCTGATCCAAGGCCACTTCAATCTCGGCGCCCGCTACTTCGGAGCGCGCGAGTTCGAGAGGTCGCTTCCACACTATCGGCGGGTCCATGAACTGGATCCGACTGATTTAGAGACTCATCGGCATCTCATGGAGGCGCTCGCCTATGGCGGAGAGCTCGACGAGGCCTTCCATCATGCGGGCATGCTACTGAGAGACCATCCAGGGAATCCTGATGTGCAGCTGAATGTCAGCGCCGTCTTTCACCAGGCCGGTAACGACCAGCAGGCGCTTCATTATGCCGAGAAGGCGGTCGAGCTCAGACCCGATTGGGACCAGGCAGTTGAAGGCCGGGATGCGCTGAGGCGCCGCCTTGGCGTCGAATGAGCTATCAGGAAGTCGCTTTATCGTCGAGTGACTGCTGTAACTGCTCTGCGTTGAGTTCCGACCATCGCCCAGCGTCCTTGAGGGACAAGACACCACCAAACACTGTCGAGTCGGTAGAGCCTTGCCCGATCAGATAGATCGGGAAGTCAGCCACGGGAATCTCGGTCCGGATCAGCTGATGTCCGCCCTGTACGTCAACTACGTAGTTCTTGTTATCTGCGTTGATCCGCGGGAATGGATGGACCAGAGGCTTTTTCGATAGCTCCCGCAGTGTCGTCAGCACCACGAGGAAGTTCTTGAATATCCGAGGCATGATCTCTGTTGGCGACCGCCCGCCCGGCATCACAAAGCCCTTTTCGACCACGTCGAATTGGACCGGTAGCGGTCCCATACAGGTGATCGGCCCCTTGGGAACTTCCTGGGTGAAGTCCCAGAGGCGAATGTCGCTGCCCTGTCGCTCGATATAGAGGCCGCGGCGGACCGACCTGGTTTCGCCGGCTGTCTCGATCCCTCGCCAGATGGAGTATTCGAGGACGCTGAACTCGACCAGTACCCTGTCGAGCGGTGCCTGATCAGGCTCACCCGGCTCCGGGTTGGTGACAGGCGCCACCGTAGGAAGACCAAGCATCGCGATCGACTCGTTCCATTCGTCACCAAGTGGCGGAGTCACCAGGTACCACGGCTCATCGATCAAGATGGTGATGGCGTCCGCGGGGAACGCCTCAGCGTGGATCCAATCGGCACCACGATCCTGCTCCGAACGCAAGAAGGCGCTCAACAGGGGATTGGCCAACATGCACGTAGTGTCCCGAAGCAGCTGGCGGTCGTCGTTGGTGTCGAAATAGAGGGCTATCGGCAGCGTCGGCCGGAGCACTAGATGCTGATTGTCGGGCGTGCCGAAGCTAAGCGGTATAGAGACCAGCGCTTCATACCAATGATCATTGGCCGGAGACGGGAAGAGATCGCCCACGCTCATGGCGGATGAGTTGCCGCTGATGCTGGTTGGAACCTCGATAGGCGGAGCCATCATCGAGGGACTGAGATCTCCGTCATCGGTCGTCCCCTTGGCGTATATGAGACATCCCTGCTGCGCCTTCATTCGAGCCGAGCTAGCGAAGACTTCCGGCGCCTGGCTCAGATCGATCAGCTCACCATGGCCTGGGTGCCCGTGGCCATCCCAAACCGGAACGTCCAGAACATAGAAGTACCCGACTGGCTCTGCCGAGTGGCCGAACGTAATCAGGGCAAGCCTCACTGGAAGGTCAGTGACTGGATCAATCGGTCCAGGCTGGCCCATGACCAACACCTCGGCGTGGGTCTCGGACTGATGGGTGGCGAACCAAAGGGCGGTGTCGAGATCTTGCGTGACATCGAGGTAAGGCGAGCCGAGGCTGTAGTGCTGCGCGAGAGCGACCGTCCAGGTCAGCCAGCTGTCAAGGTCGCTGACATCTTCGCCGTACTCTTCGCGCAAGTGACTAGCCAGCAAGGTGCAGTAGGCCCTGAAGCGCCGGTTATCGGGGCTCTTCGGCTGGCGCAGCGCTGAAGGAATCAGCGTGCCATGGTGATGCACCTGGCCTCGGAAGACCCGAATCTGCCCGGGCTTCGGTGGCGGCAAAGTCCTCAGGTAGTCCCGGAGGTCGTCTCTTGAATCGATGCGGATAGGTACTTCCACTGGTGGTCAGATTGTCTCATGCGGCGCAGTCGGAGTTCAGCAGCGATTTCCCCGGGCTCCTCCACGGTCTCCACGCCGTAGAGCTCTCGGTCAAGCTCGGCCCAGTATGTCGGCCGTCCGGGACCTCCTCGGTGACGGGAACCCCGTCGCGCTGGCGAGCAGGGGCGGCACGAGCTGAGACCTCGGCCCCGTCCCTATCGGGGGACTGTCCCCGAATCTCGCTCGTACGTTCGGCTCTGGCTTATTGGTGGAGACGCATATTCCGAAGCTGCGTATTCCCCCATCCGCGAGGCCTTTGACCCCCCGAGGTCCCCTTCCAGGGAGGCTGCCCGGACTCCGCTGCATGCATTCCCTCTGGTCACCCCGCCACGCGCTGGTGACACCAGGCCGCGGCTGCGGGATTGGTCGCCGAGGCCGTCGATTGAGCCCGTCGTTCTTGGCCACTTGGCGAATGCCAGGCCTCATGCCTGAGGCGCAGAGCGGGGCTGGGGGGCCCTCTCAGATCGGGCCCGGTAGGCGCCACGGGCTGATCAGAGCCTCAGGTCTCGGCAGCTCTTTGGGGCCCACCAGGCCGGGAAGGACCCCGTTGCATCCGATGACTGGATCCCGGCATTGGACATCACTTCAGCTGACGATGACCTGCTCAGAGTGGGTGTCCAGGTGAAGGTCGGCGGTCCAGAACTGCCCCCAGCGACTGGGAAAGTCCAGGTACGGCCGCACCTTTCCCACCTCGGGGGAATATGCATCAGATGAAATATGCGGCAGTTAGCCCAGAACGCCGGCTTGCGGACAGGTCTAGCCTGACAAAGCGGTTCCGGAGCGGTGCCGACCCGGGGTTCGCGGAGCCAGGAGGTCGCATCTTGCGCTGGCGGTGGGCCATGGTCGCGGCCGTGATCGCTCCTCTGGTGGCGTCCGGCTGTAGCGGAGGCGGCCGGCGGGCGGTGGCCCCGACCACCACCGGCGTATTCAGCCAGACGACGTCCGCTACGACCACAGTGGCGAGATGGCCAAGTCGCACGATCGTCACCAGTGGAACGGAGGAGGATCTGGCGCCGGCGGGTCAGGCCCTCTACTGGCTGGACCTTCCGAGCCCTGGTTTTTCGGGCGATCCGGTGAGGGTCTCCGCCGTCCGATACGACTTGTCCACCCGCGCCCTGGACACCGGGGCCAGCCTGGTGGGCCTCGTCGGTCCCGAAGCCCTGACCGTCACTGGTGGCTGGGTCTGGGTCGTCCTCGGCCAGGGATCCCACACCATCGCCGAACAGCTCGACCCCGAGGATCTCGTCCTGCACGCTGCCCACACCCTGGGCGAATCAGGATCGACGTCCTATCCCCCCTGGCCAGTGCTATCCGCAACGGCGGGCGGCCCTCTGTTCATCGCCGCCGGCGAGGACCTCTGGGCCGTGGATCCCGTGTCCGGCGCCGTCGACTATCACCTCACCACCACCAATCAGATCGCCTGGATGTCCACTGATCCCACCGGAAGGCTTCTCTACCTGGTCAGCTCAGGCAATCAGGACGGTGGCGAGACAGTCAGCCAGTACGACATCCGCACCGGCCAGCTGCTCCGGTCCACCGACCAGGCGGGAGCGGTGAATGCCGGCACCGCGGCAGCCACCGCCGGGGGAGTGTGGCTGTCCTATCGCGGCGGAATGGCGGGGAGCGCCTTCGAGCCGTCGAGCAGTGGTTTTCAGTTCATCTCGCCGGCCATCCAGGGCTTCGGCACTTTCGAGCAGATCATGGGGGTCGAATCCGAGGTGAGCGAAGGGGTGCTGTGGCTCACCAGCGGAGCCGGCCTCACCTGTGCTGATCCCAACGAAGGCGCCGTCCGAGCCGCCGAGCCGGTCCAGGTGGCCGATCCGGTCGCCAGCGGTCATGTCCTCTACGCCCAGGAACCGGGAGGCGGGGTCATCGCCATCTCGCCGCCGCGGTTGTGCTGGGGATAGCTGGGGCCTGCCGGGCGGCCCTCCAGTTGTGGCCATGTCTCAATATCCCGACCGACCGGCACTCCGAGATCGTCCCTTGATGCCGGCTCTGGGTGTCACGCGGTGTCACGCGGCCGTCCGTATCTTCGAACGGGGCTGCCGCAGGCGCGGATCCGCACGAAACCGCATCCGCTCCCTGAACTGGCGTTCGGTGCTGCGCCGGACGCAGGACCTCGACTCGTGTGAGCGCGGGTTCGAGGTAGCCGCCGTCGGCCCCGAGCAAGCCGGTGAGCAGCTGGTCAGGGCGCCAGTCTTCGACCCGGTCACGGCCGAGCCAGATCTCGAGGTCGCTGAGCTGGTCGAGCACCGCGGCGCCTAGGTATCGCTTGGTGCGAGATCGTCGACATCATCGCGGCGCGCCAGCAAGAACAGCCATGGTTCTCGGCCCTCTATGTGGTCCAACGAGAGGACCTTCCATCCCGCTCGGGTCACCATGTCGCGCAGGTTCGGCTCCCGCCAGTAGACGAAGTAGCGAGGCTGGCCGAGCTTGGCATCCGACCAGGCCCCCCCGTCCCCTTCTTTCAGGGTCACAGCCAGCACGCCTCCGCGAGGCACAGCTGCCCTGGCCTTGGCCAGGAAGCTCTCGAGTTCCTCTCGGGTCAGGTGGTGGAGGGTCGCTATGGACAGGACTGCGTCGAAGGGACCGCCGAGCTCATCTCTCCTGGCATCAAGAAGCCTGGCTCTATGCCCAGCCTCTCGTTGCATCTCGATGAACGCGGGGGTGGCGTCGGTACGCTCGACTTGAAGCCCTAGCTCCTCGAGACGGTCGGCGTCGGAACCCGTCCCGCTTCCCACCTCAAGGGCCCTGCCGCCAGGCACCAGGCTGGCGAGGCGGTCGAGGAAGGCCTCGAGCGCAGGGGGCCGCGGTCCTTCATGGTCGCGGTAGACATTCGCCCGGGCTTCGTAGGTGGCCAGTGTGACGTCCCCTGGTGAAGAGGTTTGTCGGACCATCGTGTAGGTGTGGCCATGCTTGTGAACCGGGACGAAGCCGACCGACTCGTACAGACGGCGCGCTGGGTTGTTCTCAGCGACACTGAGGCTCAGGGCTCGGAACCCCTCAGCAACACTCGCCTCGATGAGATCGCCGAGGAGTCGTCGTCCGATCCCCTCGGTTGAGTCCCGCGCGGTGGTGTAGGAAGCCGTCGTCTGCGACAGTCTTCGCATCAACCTCGAGCTGAAGGCGGTTGCTCTCAACTCGTGGATGATTGATACCGCGGATCGTCTGGGTTGTAAAGCACCTTCTTTCGTTG
>DAHUYE010000002.1 GCA_027315345.1 Actinomycetota bacterium | reverse complement strand
CATCAGCTCTCGACCTCTCCAATCCCTCGTCCGACGCCGTCTGGAACACGCCCAACGTGAACTCGTCGTCTTCGCTGCGGCCGGTCAGCCGGCCTTACGCCTCAACTGGGGCCTCGGCCGCGGTTCGGTGAAGAATCGAAGCTAGGCGCGGTTCGGTAATCGTCCTCACTGCCAGGGTCTGGCCCAGCACCGGAAAGAAGGGCCAAGCGGCGCGCCAGGCATGAAGTGCATCCCTTCGAGACCGCCCGCCCGTAGAGCCGGAGGGCGGATAGCCAGGTAGCTGGCCTGGAGGTTGGTAGGCGACGATCTCCACGCCGTCACCTGGGACCGAACCTGTGACAGGCCCTCCGGCCGCCCTGCCGTGGCTCAGGACAGCGGCGAAACCCAGGAACCGCTGGACACCAGGCACCGTCCCTGCGACCGAGCCCACAGACGAGCCAGGAGCTTTTACGGGCCGGCCTCATGGAAGCCGTCGGTTGGTCCCAGGTACGACTGCCGCCGGCCCTAGCCCGCTGCGTCAATGTTCGATGACATCCGTTTTGACGACTTCTCCCCCTGAATCAAGATCAGATCGTCCCCGTCCCCTGGGCGACGACAACATACGATGGCCTACGCGATGCCATCAGCAGTTCCGGCGTGCTGTCACACCCCATTCCTACCCTCTGTAACCACAGTCCCTGGACGTGACCCGATGGGACATCAACAAAAGATTGAGGAAAAATGGCGAAGCGCAGATTGAAGCTAGACCAGACGCTCTTTGACGCGCCCACGGAGTCGGAAAGACGACGCCTGACTGAGGTCGGCACATACGATGGCGTTCCGACCTATCTCCTCGATGTGCCCGAGACGATCCCGCAACTGGGATACGGCTCCCATCAATTCTTTCGGTACTACGGAAAGTTTCCCTCAGTCGTCGGCCGAGAAATAGTCAGGCGATTTGCCCAGCCTGGAGAACCCATCCTTGACTGTTATGCCGGATCGGGTACCAGCCTAGTGGAAGCTCAGATCTACGGCTGCCCGTCCTTTGGCCTCGACCTCAACCCGCTGGCAGTTCTCGCCTGCAATGTTAAGACTCGATACTACGACCGGGGATCCTTGGCTGAGACCTTTCAGGCAGTCTTGAGAGATGCTATCAATGAACTCAACCCGTGGGTACCTTCAGCTGCAACTCGAACATCGAAGCTTACTAAGTGGTTCACGCCCCAAGCTGCGCAGGACCTTGGTCGATTGCGCGCAGCGGTGGAAAGGTGCCCAGATGGTCCGGTCCGTGACTTCTTGACGGTCGCCTTCCTTGGGATTGTCCGTCGTTGCTCAAATGCTTACGACGGCGAGGTGCGCCCACACATCAACCCTGAGAAGCACCCACGTCGGCCATTCGACGCCTTCGCTGACAAGGTTGAAGATATGTTGATCGGACTCGACGAAGTCAACGAACTGCGCCCGGAAGGAGTCCCATCAACGACACTGATAGCTGATAGCCGCGACCCCATGGCGTATCCGGCTCAGGCGCCCGTGCTGACCGTGGCCCACCCTCCGTACTTGAACTCCTTCAACTATCTGCCGGTCTTTAATCTTGAGTTTATGTGGGCAGAAGGCCTGAGCAATGTGTGGTTGGACTGGTCGCCTGCCAAAGTGCGGCCACTGGAACACGTAGCATGGCCAGCGACCAATAGCGACTTAGTTACCCGCTATTACGACGACTTCATGTCGGTCGCAAAGTCCGCTACGTCAGCCACGCGGGATGGCGGCATCTTGGCTGTGGTAGTCGGGGATTCAACTATCAATGGAGTACTTGAGCCGGTCCATACTCTGATTTGGAACAGACTGATTGAAAGCGGGATGGCGCCCGTTGAGATTTGGTACCGAACTACCCACTATGGGATCGGCAAATACGCCTATAGCCACCGAGCGGATTACCATGGGGCAGCAGAGAAGAAGGACGCCATCCTGTTCTTGCGAAAGGTAACCGGTCGATAGCGACGGATGCACTCAGAGGATTGGTCCAAGAGAGATGGGCGTAGTGAGCGCACTCCGTCGACCGAGGCGACGCTGACAATGTCATCATCACGCGCTTCGCAATCATCTCGATCACGCTTCGTAATAGTAGGACATGGAATAGTTCTCTCCACGGAGTTCTTGACGTACTCCCCACAGCGAATGAAGGCTTGCGTCGGACACCGAGTGCGTAAAGACAACTTCCACCACGGCGCGATCAACTGGAGGTCCAATGTACTCCGTCACCTAATGCGACAAGGCTCCGTCACCTTCGAACTCATTCCTCGACTTCCTGAAATTGATGGACAGTGGATGCGGCCCACATCGGTCACTGGACCCGCCACTCCTGACCTGTCGGCGGGATGCCAGCGCTTAGCCCGGGTGACTCATGCCGTGGAGAAGCCTCCGTGATTCATTGGCGACATCAGCCCACTTGGTCTTAGCTGGCCGCTGAGACCCCTCACCCTCACCGCTCTTCACTCGCAGCCGATTGGACGGCGGACGACCTTGAGTTGAGTGTCTGCCGCCGAGGAAGGCAGGACGTAACTATTCACCTCCCTTGACCCGCTGAGCGCCCTCTTCAAGAAATATAGACAGGGCGTGGCGACCAGCCAGTTACGCTCTCCTCCACCCCGTGTCGTGCATATTCTGTAACCGGACTAGGTCATCCTGAAGCTTGCCGACAGGTTGGCCAGGTGTGATCACGTTGAACCACCGATCCCACGGTCTATGGAACGCGAAATAGTCTGTTAACTCCCTATCCGCATCCACGTCCATGGTCACCTTGGTGAACGTGGTCACACCCCCACTGCGTCCAAAACTCGCCGTGAAAGCCGCCCGCGTAGCTGCAAACTCCTCAGCGCTGCCCTGCAGTACATCCTCGATGAACTCTGCGAGTCCGGAGTCAGTTAGGAAAAGCACCCAGTCGTAGGACTGCGCCAAGACTCGCATCTCCTTGTTCAGAGTCTCGGCTGTGAACCAGTTGCCGTGGTTACTTACCACGCCAACGGTCAGGACTACATTAACTAGGGCGTCTAAATCGGCGCCGTCTATAGCCGTCTGGAGGAAGCCGTAATAGTCAGCATGAGTAGTCAGTGCACCGTCAGCCTCCTCAACAAGCGCCGCGACTGTGCCGTCGCGGCGCGGAATTCGCTGCAGTCCCGACACCGTCCGTGCGACGTACGCTCCTTGCTTCGCCTTCTCGATGGTTTGGGGACCTCGTGACTGACCCTCTTCCACTCCTACGCGCTTGCACTCGAACATAGCGAATGGCTCGTTCTTAAGCCTAGAAATGTGAAAGACATCACTTTTTCCGCTCATATGCGCGATCCAGAAAGAGTCATCATCCTCAGCAAAAATGCATGCGTGGCGCAATCTGCCGCTGCCCAGGAGGCGGGCCTGGCTCCTCAAGACTGAGCTTCCAAACATCGCTCCAGCATCCGTAGCGCTGATGGCAATCTGTCTGGTCGTCATAGAGCGACTGATTGCCGGATAGACGATTGAACGACGGTCAGCAGTAGGATGCAAAGTAAATTCGACATTGTGCCGAATAGAAGGGTTTCCATACTCTGGCAGACCGCGCTCGATGGCTAGACCTGACTCCAATCCCCAATCACGAATCATGTAGAAAGTGACTAGCTCCACGAGAGTGCCGAGGGCCCTTCCGGCCGCCTTCTTGGGTGACGCCGTATTTCCGAAAACCTCCGACGCAAGAGCGTTCTGCAGTGCATCAACTGACTGGTAACGCGGCACGTAGCCCCTTTAGTTATCGTAAATTCATAAGAGAGCTTAGATAGGGCGAAGGATTACCGGGGCGATCCCCTGGCGAGCACTTAGCATGAGGGCCGGAGGCCCGAGAAGTGATCGTCCCGCTGCCTCAACTGGTCAGATCGGTCATCCCGGAAGGTCCCGACCAGGGAATCCCCGAATTTGCAAGAGTGCGCAACGAGATGCGCTTTGTGTTGTCAGGTTGGAAACTCACCACCGGTCCCCGCCGTCAACCGCCGGTGCGCCTCCCGAGCCCGCTCATCGCCCACGTTGGCCCCGTGCCGCCTCAGCATGTCTGAGGACTTCCAGTGGACCGGCCGCGTCAGGTCCCCCCCTCCGCGCTGGCCGGGGAAGGATGGGCAAAGGTATGGCGCAGCTGATGAAGATGGACGTGTCCGGTCCCGGCCGCCCCGGCCGGTCTCCCGCCTCTGGACGATCCCTAACTCCCGCATTCGGGCCCGCTTGCCGACCCAGGGCCCTTGCGCGGGGAGACAGGGAGCCGGGCACCGCGCGCCGAGGTGCCGGTCCAGTATCCAGAGCGAACGTCTGACGGCCGATCGGTACGACACTCGGTTGTCGGCTTTCCAAAGCCCCCGAGATGACACCGTCGTTCCGGTCGACGTCACCCGCCTGCGGGGCGTCCTCCTTCCAGGCCAGGTTGGTCACCTCGGCCAGCCGGCAGCCCGTGTCGAAGAGGAGCCGGATGATGACCTTGTTCCGAAGGTCCTCGACGCTCTTCGTACTGCAGCCGAGAGGAGCTTGCGAATGGCCGCCTCAGACACCACCGGGACCGACTTCTCCTGGACCGCTGGGAGCTTCAGGTTGGTGATGTGGGTCCGGCTGATCTCCCCTCCTCCTCCAGCCATCGGAGGAACTGCTGGAGGCTCCGGTGCCGGACGGCCGCCGCTTTGGGGGGTACGGCCCAGATCGAAGTGGTGCTCGAGGAAGGAATTGGCGTGCTCCCGGGTGATCTTGGCCGCCTGGCGGGGCGTGCCGACTGACTCCAGGTAGGTCTTGACTACGGATCAGGCGTTTGACACCCGGCTTTCCAGGTCGTCGGCGAGCAGGTCCGCCATCACCCCCGCCGCCTCTTCGTCCGAGGGCTCCAGGAAGTGGGCGTAGACCCCCAAAGTCGTGGCCGCATTGGCGTGGCCGAGCCGCCCACTCACGGTCCGGACGGGTATCCCCGCGCCCAGAAGGCGGGTGGCGGCAAAGTGCCGCAGATCGTGGAGCCGGACCCCGCTGATCCCGACCTCCTTCCGGAGGCGGATGAAGGCCAAAGTCACCCGGTTGGGCCTCCAGGGCGCCGAGCAGTCCGGGGCGTCCGAGAAGACGAAAGAACCAGGCCCGATCCCCGTCCCGAGCACGACGGCACGGTCCTGCATGGATGCCTTGTGCGCCTTGAGACGCTCGATGGTGGCCGGGTCGATGGCGATACGACGGGAGGAATGGGTCTTGGTGTCCTTCTCGACCAGCTGGTAGTTGCCTTCGCCCACTATCGACCGGCTGATGGTCAGGCGCCCCTTGGTGAGGTCGATGTCGGTCCAGCGCAGCGCGCAGACTTCGCCCCGGCGGGCCCCGGTCACGGCCGACATCCGCAGGAAGCATCCCAGTTCGGGGTCCGCTTCCTCGGCTGCCTTGATCAGGCGGACGACGTCGTCCGGAGCAGGAGGGAGGACCTCGAACTTCCGCTGCCTGGGAGGCGAGGCGTTCACCGCCGGGTTCACGGCCAGCCAGCCCCAGCGGACCCCCTGGGCCAGCGCCCGCCTGAGAACGGCGTGGATGGAGACGACCGACCTGGCCGACAACGGGCGGCCACCCGATCCGCCGGCCCGATGGAGCTCGGCGTACCAGGCGTCCAGGTCGGCGGTGGTCAGCTTCCTCAACTTGGTGGCGCCCCACCGGGGCAGGATGAAGGACCGGATGACTCCCGAGTAGCCCCTCACCGTCGAGGGCGAGAGGCTGGCCTTGGCTTGGTCGAACCACCGGTTGACCAAGTCGGCCACGGTGGCGTCGGTGACGGCGTGCTCGCCCCTGGCCGCCTCCACCAGCAGCTCGTTCAGGACGGCTTGGGCCTCCCGCTTGGTCCCGTGGACGGTCCGGCTCAGGTACCGCTGGCGGCCTTCGGGGCCGGCACCGAGGAAGACCTTGGCCCGCCAACTCCGCTCACCCCGAGCTTCCAGGTGCCCCCGCACAGAGGCACCTTACACCACCCCTGTGGATAATTCATTCCCAATCCATTCCCAAGAGGGTCATTTCTTGGTAGATATTGGTCCTTGCTGACTCAAATACCACCTCTGACCTGGGCTTTCTTGCGCCCCCGGCACGACTCGAACGTGCGACGCACGGTTTAGGAAACCGACGCTCTATCCTCTGAGCTACGGGGGCTGGTTGTAAAGAACTTCCTGGTCAGGGCGGATTTCTTCGCTTCGGACGGCTGGTGGAGGACTTCGCCGTCCCGCCTAGTCCGGCGACAAATCCCGTGGAGTGACTGGCTCAGGCGGTCAGAAAATGCGCTCTGGTGGCAGTGGCGGCATAGTCGCGAGGCCTCGTGCAGGAAGCTCCGGGCGTAACCGGTCCCGTCGACCGGCTGGACGTCGCCAGGGATGTCGAACCTCACCGCTCCACCTTCTCCCCTGGCTCACCTCCTCCGCCGGCACGGGCTGGTTCCGTGGGCCGAACAACCCCAAGAGCGTACCCGCCGCCTCCACGCCGGCCGCCGGCCGGACGACGTCGTACCGGGCGCTGCCCGGGGCTGGCTAACCGGCCGCCCGGAGGCAGCCTGGCGTCGGGGTTGCAAGGCTGGTCCGGCCCAGAGGCCGCTCCCGGAAGATCGCCTCCAGAGTCCACGCTCCCGGCGCCGAGCATTCCTTCCCCGTGGGTTCCTACCAACTACCTACTGATAGTAGCATCAAAGTATGAAACTGAGCGTGAGCCTTCCGGAGGAGGACGTCAAGTTCCTGGACCGCTACGCCGCCACCCAAGGCAGCGGTTCACGCTCGGCGGTGGTGCACAAAGCGGTTCGACTCCTGCGCGCATCCGAGCTCGGACCTGCCTACGAGGAGGCGTGGGCGGAGTGGGCCGACAGCTCCGACGCCGAGTTGTGGGAGTCCACGGCCGGCGACGGGCTGAGCTGATGCGGCGGGGCGAGATCCGCCTTGTGGAGCTCGATCCGACCCGAGGCGCAGAGGCGAACAAGGCCCGACCGGCGGTCATCGTGAGCAACGACGGCGCCAACACGACCGCCGAGCGCCTGGGGCGCGGCGTCGTCACCGTCGTTCCTGTCACATCCAATGTGGCTCGGGTCTATCCGTTCCAGGTGATCCTGGATGCCGCCAGTACAGGCCTGGACCGTGACTCGAAGGCTCAAGCTGAACAAGTCCGCTCAGTAGCTGTCGAGCGTGTCGGTCCTCGACTCGGCGCACTCACCGGTGATCTGACCGCAGCGCTCGATGAAGCCCTGCGCCTTCATCTGGCGCTCTAGCGGTCGCGGCAGGGCACGAATCCCCCGGATGTTGCTCTGTGACCGACGTCAGGTGCTCGATCTGCATGCGCACCAGGGGCGGCCGCCCGGGAGACCGGGGCACGGGTGACCGTGCCGGCCGGCGCCCTGGCCCAGGCTATCCGCCAGCCCGAGCGACAGGCTCGCCTGGCCAGGCTGATCCGCCAACCGACCACGGACGTCGTGGCCCTGGACCGCGTCGATGCCACCAACGTCGGCCGGCTGCTGGCGGCCAGCCGGACGATCGACGTAGTTGATGCCCACGTCGTCATCTGCGCCCGCCGCGCCCGCCAACAGGTCGTCACTTCCGACCCCGCCGACCTGCAAGCCCTGGACCCCGAACTCCGCCTGGTCACGGTCGGAGGATCCTCAGTCGGGCCCGGAGACGGCATCGTCTGACCCGGGGGACGGAGGGGCCGGAACCGAGGGCCGCCGGCCCGCTACCAGTCGTCTCCGGAGCGGGGCGTGACACTGAGGGTCATGTCCAGAGCCAGACCCTCGCTACGCCCGAACCGCATGACCATCACGAAGCCGTCCTCCTCGGGCGTGTAGCGCAGCCCGGCCCCCTCGCGCACTGCCGTCGGACCGAGCCAGTCCTCCCAGCCCAGGCGGCGGTAGAAGGCATGGACCCCGGTGGCCAACGCTCCCATCTCGTAGCGCTCCTCCAGAATCCTCCGCACTCCGGTCATGACCAGGCGCCCGATCCCCTGTCGCTGCCGGGCCGGGGCGGTGGCCACCGCCTCCACGTAGCCGGTCCGCAGCTGGCGCAGGCCGGCCTGCAGGGTCCGCTCCACCACGGCGGCGTGACCGACCAGGGCCCCGTCCGGGCCGTCGGTGGCCATCACGTGGACACCGCCCAGGGCGTGGTCCCAGTCCTCGGCATCGAAGCGCTCCCCGAAGGCGGCAGCCATCAAGGCCCGGATCTCCCGAAGCCGCTCCTCTCCGAGTTGCCCGGTGGCCACCACCCGGATCAGCGCCCCGGCGGTGGTCCCGTCCAAGCTGGAAAAGCCAACCACCAGCCGAGTCTGGCATCCGCTGGGCTTCAGGGCCCGCCAACTCGGCGGCTCCTCTCGTATGGCACTGACCACCTCCGGAAGCGTCCCCGGTTGGCCCTACACTCCCCCCTTCTGGGTGAGGAGGGAGCGCATGAAGACCTTCTGCCGAGCGGTTCTCAACTATCTGCCCGGCCCCGCCGGGGACGGCCTGGTCGGCACCGAGGTGGACGTCTACGACGGACGCACCGCCGAGCTGGCCGGGTGGAGAGATTGCGGCTTCGAGCTGGTGAGTCACACCTCGGCGGTGCGGGAGTGGTCGGACGCGGGAGCCATCGCCGCCGTCCACTACCCCGAGGTCGAGGAGTTGGCCCGCCGGATGACCGGTGCGGAAGTGGCACTGGTTTCCAACCACATCATGCGCAGCCCCGAGGACGCCCGGCGTCACCAGCAGCTCTCCCCGATCACCCTGGTCCATTCCGACTTCGCCGCCGGCCACGACTCGATCCTCCGCCGCTCCTACCGGGATGGCACCTACGACAACAGCGCCCTGGTCCGTAACGGCATTTCGCCGGATGATGTCGAGAAGGCCAGGAGGATCCTGATCCTGCAGTTCTGGCGCAACCTGGGTCCGGCCAAGATGGACTTCCCACTGGCCTGGTGCGACGCCCGCTCCGTGGAGGTCTCCGACGGGCGGGCCTTCCCCGTCACCGACTACGCCGGCAGCGGCTTCGACTTCGACGCTCTCGGAGTCTGTCCGCCCGCCGAGCCGGGCCGGCACCGCTGGTACGCCTTCCCCGAGTTGCGGCCGGACGAGACGGTCGCCTTCCGAACCTACGACACCGATCTGGTGGCCCGGAACCAGACCTACTTCACTCCCCACTCCGCCTTCCGCGACCCTGAGGTGCCGGTGGGCCGGCCCTCCCGTACCAGCATCGAACTGCGGGCCACCTGTCTTTGGCTCTGATACGACGCCCGGCTGGAAGTGACAGACGAGGAAGAAGGTCTGGCGGGATCGGTGCTCAGGCGAGGATGCGAATGGCGACGGGGCGGGACCGAGCCGCCGCCAGTAGCGGCGGGTTCATGTCAGCCCTGGCGAGACACAACTCTGCCCCCAGGTGTTCAGCGGCAGCCAGCGCCTCGAGAGACATGAGGTTGAGTCTCACGCCCTCATCGACCAGGCGCGCCATGGGCCCAGCCAGCTCACGCAGCGGGATCAGACCGATCGACTCTGGCAGGTTGATAACCGCCTCGATCGTCGCCGCCGCTACCGAAGGAACCGAGCCGCCCAGCGCCTTGGAAAGGACGCCGGTCACGGCTCGATCGCCAACGGATCGGCACAGACGGTGATACCACAGGCCGGTGGTGAGGACCTCAGCGCCCCCAGGGCGAAGCTCAGCTGGCTCCTCATCGAGGAGGATGCGTAGCAGCAGGTGGTCGTCGACGACGATCCTGCCGCCGCTCACGCCAGATCAGGTTCTTCGCCGGCCACTGCCTCGGCCAGGGCGGCGTATCCACCGGCCTCATCGATGGCGGCCCGCAGCAGAGCCCGCAGACCGCCGCGACCGGCTGGGACGATGAGAAGGGCGCTACCGAGATCAGCGACTTCGACGGATCCGCCCTGGCTCAGATTCCACCTCCGCCGGGCCTCCGCAGGTAGGGACATCTGCCCGCGATCGGACACCTTGAACTCCACCACGGCCATTGGACCAGGTTACAAGTAATAAGGGTAGATCTACAAGTCTGCCTTGTAGGCCACCTGGTCCGGCGGGGGCCGGTCAGGATCGAGCGACCCTCGGGTACCTTCACTCCTGCTGTCGCGCCGATCCGAGGTGGCCATGCGCTCAATGACCGGCCCCTCCCAGGAGGGTTCGACCCCCGACCTGGACGCCGCCGGCGCCCTGGGCGCCGGCCTGGGGCAGGCGCTGGGAGAGGTGCTAATCGGCCGGCCCGAGGCCATCCGCCTGGCCCTCATCGCCCTGCTCTCCGGCGGCCACCTGCTTATCGAGGACACCCCGGGGGTGGGCAAGACCATGCTGGCCAAGGCCCTGGCCCGGGCCATCGGCGGGACCATGGGCCGGGTGCAGGGGACACCGGACCTACTGCCCTCGGAGCTCACCGGCGTATCCGTGTACGACGCCGCCGGCGGGGAGTGGCGCTTCCGGCCCGGTCCGCTCTTCGCCCACGTGGTCATGGTCGATGAGCTCAACCGGACCACGCCCCGCACCCAGTCGGCCCTCCTGGAGGCCATGCAGGAGGGCCAGGTCAGCGTGGACGGCGTCACCCACGCCCTGCCCCGGCCCTTCTTCGTGGTGGCCACCCAGAATCCGGCCGAGCAGATCGGGACCTTCCCACTGGTGGAGAGCCAGCGGGACCGCTTCGCCCTGGCCGCGGCCATCGGGTACCCGCCCCGCGACTCGGAGCGGTCCATGCTCCTCGGCCCGGGAGGCCAGGACGCCCTGGACCGGCTCCGCCCTCTTACCAGCCCGGCCCAGTTGGAGCAGGCCCAGGCGGCCGTCCGCCGGATCCACCTGGCCCCGGCCGTGGCCGATTACGTCATCGACCTGGCCACCGCGACCCGGCGGGACCCAGCCGTGCAGATCGGGGCCAGCCCCCGGGCCAACCTCGACGTGGTGCACACGGCCCAGGCCCACGCCCTGCTGTCCGGGCGCGACTTCGTGTCCCCCCAGGACGTCCAGGCCGTGGCCGCCGCCGCCCTCGGTCACCGTCTGGTCCTGCGGACCCAGGGGGACTGGGAGGCAGCCAGCGCCGTGGTCGAAGCCATCGTCGACCGGGTGCCCGTGCCCCGGGGATGAGCCGGTGAAGAACCGGGGTCTGCGCCCGGCCCGGGTTCGCCCCGCCGCCGGCCTGCTGGGGATGGCCGGCGTGCTCTACCTGGCCGGGCGGGCCAGCGGGGCGGGCTGGGTCGGCGTCCTCCTCTGCGCTCTGCTCGGTCTTCTGGTCCTGGCCGCCGCCTGGCCGGCCTGGACCCTGGCCGGCTGCGAGGTGGAGCTGGTCGAGGCACCCCGGGATGCCACCGCCGGTGATCCGGCCCGGGTGACGGTCCGGGCCCGGAGCCGGGGCTCGGGGATGGAGTTGCGCCTGGCGCTGGCCGGTGGCACCGGTGATGCCCGGAGGGCACGGCCCGGGCCGGCCCGGGGGCAGCTGTCGTGCCGCCCGGCCCGGCGAGGCCAGACCGACCACCTGGTGGTGGAGGCGACCGCGGCTGGGCCCTTCGGTCTGTTCGGGTGGTCCCGGCGCTTCCGCTTCGACCTCGACCCGGCGCTGGAGGTCGGTCCCGCCCCGCTGGCCACCGGCCTGGATCCTCTGACCGCCGGGGCCCGGGCCGGGCCAGAGGCGGCCCGGGCCGTCACCCGGGCCGGCCACGACCTGCCCAAGGGCGTCCGCGCCTACCGCAGCGGTGACTCCCTGCGCCTGGTCCACTGGCCGGCCACGGCCCGATGGGGACATCCGATGGTCAGGGAGACGGAGGACCCCGAGCCCGCCGCCCTGGTGGTGGTGGCCGACCTATCCGGACCAGTCGGGCCGGCCGAGACGGCCGCCGCCCTGGCCGCCGGACTGGCCGTGGAAGCGCTGGGCGCCGGCCGGGCCGTGGTGCTGAGTACCTCCGAAGCCGGAGGTGGCCGCCTGGAGCCGGTGCGCTCCCGGGCCGAGGTCAGCCGCCGCCTGGCCCGGGCCGGCCCGGGCACTCCTCCACCGGCGCCGGGGGGCGGCGCCAGTGTGCGGATCGACGGTGCCTTCGCCGTCGCCTGGGAGGAACAGCGGCGGGTACAGGGCGCGCCGGCGGAGCCACGGCGCCGGCCCCGGGCCAACCTCGGGGACCGGCTCCGCCAGGTCAACGCCCGCCAACCGGCCGAGGAGGGCGTCGGCCTGCGCCTGGCCGACGGGGTAGCCGCCGGCACCGCCGCCGCCGGCGTCCTGGCTCAGGGAGTCCTCGGCGGCGTCTTCCAGTTGGCCGTCCTGGGCGGACTGGGCATCGGCTTCGCCTTCGCGTGGCGGACCCGGCACCGGCCCGGTTACGGGACCAAGACGGTCCTGGCCCTGGGCGCCATCGTCACCTTCGCCTGGTTCCTCAAGACCCTGACCGGCATCGCCGGCGGGGTGGTGGCCGACGCCGAGACTCCGCTGGCCGAGTTGCTCCTCATCGTGCAGGTGCTCCAGAGCTTCGATGCCACCTCCCGGCGGGACCTGCTCTTCTCCCTCTACGTCAGCGTCCCGGTCATGGCCGCGGCCGGGATCCTCTCGGTGTCGATGGCCCTGTGGCCCTTCCTGGCCGTGTGGTCCCTGGCCGTCATGACCGGCCTCCTGCTCGCCCACCGCCAGACGACCGCCGCCCTGGGAGCCCTGAGCCCGGAAGAGGGCCGAGCCGGCCCGGAACGGACCTCCCTCCCCCTGGCCCCCGCCCTGCTCCTGAGCCTGGCCGCCGGCCTGGGCTTCTTCCTGATCCTGCCGGCGGCCGGGACCACCCAGCCCCTGATCTTCCCGGCCGCCCTGCGCCCGCTGATGCCGCTGGCGCCGGGGATCCTGGACAACCCCTCCCTGGGGAGGGACAACCCCGCCGCCGGCCTGGCCGCCGAGACCCGCCGGGGGCGCGCGGCGCGGGCCGGACCCGACCCGTTCGGCTACTTCGGCTTTTCCAACCAGCTCGACCTGGCCGCCCGGGGCCGGCCCGACAACACCCTGGTGATGCGGGTGCGGGCCGGCCGCCCGGCCCTCTGGATGGGACAGACCTTCGATGACTGGAACGGGAGAACGTGGACCATCTCCGATGGGCGGGGCGCGCCCCTTCCCACCGGCCCACCCATCTCCGTGCCCCTGCCAAGACAGGACGGCTCCGGAGCTGCCACCGGCCCGGACTTCGTACAGACCTTCTACGTCCTGCGGCCCGGTCCCAACCTGGTCTTCGGCGCCGACCCCCTGAGCCAGGTGTATCTGGCCGGGGGCCGGGCCGAGGAACTGTCGGACGGAACCGTCCGGGCCAACGAGGAGTTGGGCCCCGGCACCGTCTATACGGTGGTGAGCGATCCGGCCCTGGTCACCGCCGCCACCCTCCGGGCCGCCGACCGGGTTCGGGCCGGCACCCCCGGGGCCATCACCGCCCGCTACGGCTACGTCCTGCCCACCACCACCCGGGTCCGCCAACTGGCCGCCCGGGTCACCGCCGCCGCGCCGACCACCTACGACCAGGTCCTGGCCCTGGAGGCGTGGATGGGTCGGCACACCCGCTACTCGCTCGACCCCCCGCCCCTGCCCGCCGGGGCCGACGCCGTCGACCGGTTCCTCTTCGCGACCAGGCAGGGCTTCTGCGAGCAGATCGCCACCAGCCTGGTGGTGATGCTGCGTTCGCTGCACATACCCAGCCGGCTGGCCGTGGGTTACGCCCCCGGTACGCGCAATCCCTTCACCGGCTTGTACGACATCACCGCCTCCGACGCCCACGCCTGGGCCGAGGTGTGGTTCCCCGGCATCGGCTGGGAGCCCTTCGACCCGACCGCCTCGGTCCCCCTGTCCGGAGACTCCAGTCCAACGGCCGCCTCCGGCCTGCAGGCCTACCTGGTCCACGGCCTGGGCGCCGGGGCGGTCCCGGCCGAACTCGGTGTCGGCGCCGCCGCCGCGGCCGGCCTTCTGGTCGCCGCCGGCCTCCCGGTCATCCGCCGGCGCCGGGCCCGCCGGGCCGCCCGGCCCGGCCCGGGCCTCGCCCCGGCCAGCTGGGCCCGGGCCTGCCAGGAACGCCTGGAGTCCTGGGGCACCCCGGTGGGTTCGAGCCGCCGGCCCAGCGAGACCCTGGAGGACTACCTGGTCCGCCTCGGACCCGACGGCCCGCCGCCCCGGGCCGGGACCCTGATCGAACGTTCGGCCTTCTCGGCCTCTGGCATATCGACCGAGGACGCCGGGTGGGTGGAGGAGGTGCTGGCCAACCTGGAGGCGGCCATCCCCGTCAGGGAACCCACCGCCTCTGGGCCGGCTGAGGCGTAGCCGCAGGCCGGTGCAGGTCGATGATCTCGAGGCCGCCGTGGCCGCCGCCCTGGAGGCGGGCGGCACCGAGGCTGAGTGGCAGCCGCCTGACCGTGACCCGCACCGGATCCGCATCATGCTGGACCCGGCCGGCCACCCCCTCTGCCTGTTCCTGGCCGGGGAGTAGCGGCTTCAAAGTGGCCTCCCCGACCTGAGGCCTCAGGTGAGGGCGTAGGGGTGGGCCCGGTGGGGTTTGGCGTAGCGCAGGTGCAGGGTTATGGCCCCGCTGGTGATGGCGGCGTAGAAGCACCACAGTGAGGCGAACCCGTCGGCGGTGAGCCGGGCCAGCACCACGATGGCCACCAGGTTGGCCAGACCGAAGATCACCACGTGGCGGTACCCGGATGCCAGGAGGGCCCCACAGGCCGCCACTATGTACAGGCCCACCACCAGGATCCCGTGCCGAAGCCCGATGCTGTAGGCCAGGTGGTAGGCGCCCAAACGGACGGTGACCGGGCCGTGCAACATGGTCACCAGCAGAACCACCGCCACTCCCGTCCCGAGGGCCACGAAAGGCGCGATGGCCCACCGGCGCCGGCCGGGCGGCTCCAGGGTGAGCACCGCCACCGGCACGATCACGGGGACAACCACCATGGCCACCACCAGATAGACCCACATGGCCACCCGGCCGACCTGATGGGACAGGTGACCCTGCAGGGACCACCAGACCAGGGCCTCGTCGATCTGGTGGGCGCCCAGCAGCAGCGGTACCCCGGCCAGGAGCAGCAGGGAGCTGCGGCCCCGGGTCTGGCGGCAGGCGTCTATGCCGATGGCGGTGACGACCAGCCCGCCGGCCAGGTCGCCCTGAGGGGAGAAGCACACGGAGAGTCCACCCCTGTTCTCACCCGGTCGGCCGGGACGACCGCGGATCGGCCGGTCCCCATCATGGCCTGACCCGCCCGTCCACCTGCGGATCAGCCGTCCAAGGCCAGGCAACCGACCCGGGCCGCCTCCGCCGCCCGGCGGGCGGCCAGCACGGTGTCGACACTCAGGCGCTCGAGCCGGCCGGCAATGTCGGGTTCGGCGGCCAGCAGCTCGGCCAGCGCATCCAGATCCCCCGAGCCGTCCGGATTGACGATGGCCAGCACCCGGGGGTCGAGCAGTCCGTCGAACCAGCGGTCCCCGATGCAGCGGTAGACCGACCACGCACACCCGTGCGCCTCGCACACCTCGGCCACCGCCGCCGATTCCATGTCCACGGCCACACAACCCTGGGCCAGGAACTCCCGGCTCAGATCGGGATCCAGGATGACCCTCTCGGTGGTCATCAGCTTTCCGGCCCGGGGGACATCTCCGGGGGGTGAGTGGCGATAGCTCGCCCCGCTGGCGTGGTCGATGACGAACTCGGGATTGATCACCGCCCCCACCGGCAGCTCCGGTCCCAGGCCACCGCAGATGCCGGCGTTCATCACGTGGTCCACCGGCCGGCCGGATGCCTCGGCTTCGATGAAGAGCCGGGTCAGGGCGGTCCGGGTCAGGTCCGGTCCCATCCCGATGTGCCAGGCCTCGACGGCCGAGCCGCCCACCCGGCCGGTGTGCGGGGAGCCCTCGGCGTCACCGGCGGGCTGCAGCCCGAAGGCGGCCACGATGGCGTCCATCTCATGGGGCATCGGAGCCAGGATCACCACCCGGCGCAGGGATGCAGCCGCCACGCCCACAGCCTGACATCTCCAGCCACCCCGCTCCGGGGCGGGCTGGTACGGTCGGCGGCCCTGCGATGAGCGCCCAGTCCGGGATCCAGACCGCAACGGAACGACTCACCGCCGGTGAGCTGGTGTCGAAAGTGATGGTGGTGCCCCATGCCTAAGCCCGGTCGACCCCGCTTCAACCACGTGGCCATGAGCGTCCCCGCCGACCTGCTGGACGCCGAAGGCCGCTCGGCCATCGTGGACTTCTACTCCGAAGTCTTCGGCTGGCAGGAGCTGCCCACCGAGACGGTGGACCGGGAGAAGATGGTGCTGATGGCCTACACCTACGACCAGTTCGTGTTCCTGATAGCCGAGGACGAACCGATGTGGGCCCCCCGGCTCGACCATTTCGGGATGGGCGTGGCCACCGAGGCCGAACTGGACGCCTTCCTGGCCAAGGCCAGGGAGTACCAGGGCCGCGACCCGCGGGTCGACATCATCGAGAAGAAGACCGAGGAGCACCCCGGTCTGCGCCTGACCAGCTTCTACGTCGGCTTCCTGCTGCCGTTGATGGTGGAGGTGCAGTTCTTCGACTTCGCCGCCGCCGGCTGAAGGGCTGACGGCTGATAGCTGATAGCTGAGCGCTACGAGCGCGCCTCGTAGCGGCGGATCCCCCACCGCATGGGCCGGCCCACCAGCGGATAAATAAGGGCCGGCATCCCGTAGCGGCGGGGCACGGTCATGTGGGCGGCGCCGGATTCGATCAGGCGGGCCACGCCCTTGGCCACCACTTCGGGCGGATAGAGCTTGCCCTTGTAGTCGTTGTCCTCCAGGGACCAGATCTCGGTGTCGATGGGACCGGGGCTGAGGACCCCGGCGCTGACCCCGGTGCCGTGCAGGTCCACCACCAGGCCGTGGGTCCAGCGGGACAGGGCCGCCTTGGACGCCCCGTAGGCGGCCTCCCCGGCGTTGGGCACGTAGCCGGCCACCGACGTCACGTTGACGATCGATCCGGACCGGCGGGCCAACATCCCGGGCAGCACCGCCTTGGTCAACCACACCGGGCCGAGGAAGTTGACGGCCATCAGCCGCTCGATCTCCTCCACGGTGGTCTCGGCAGCGGGCTTGTGGACGCTGATGCCGGCGTTGTTCACCAGGATGTCCACCGGGCCCAGCTGCTCCTCGACGGCGGCGGCGGCGTCCTCGCAGGCCGGGCGGGTGCTGACGTCGGCAGGCAGGGCCACCGCCTTACCGCCGGCGTCGGCGCAGCGGGCCACCACTTCGGCCAGGCGATCCTCCCGGCGGGCCACCGCCGCCACCCGCGCCCCCCGCCGGGCCAGCTCCACCGCCACGGCGGCGCCGATCCCCGAGGAGGCCCCGGTGACCAAGGCCACCTTTCCGCTGATCTTCACCGCGACCGGTCGCCCTCGGCCCGGAGCAGGAAGGCGATGTTGTCGCGGAAGAATCCGGGCGAGGTATCCGGAACCAACCCGACCCGGTGGTAGTCCGAGACCGGAGTGGCCGTGCCTTCGGTGTGGGGGTAGTCGCTGCAGGCCATGAAGATGTCCCCGCTCGCCTTGGTCAAAAAGTCCGGGCGTTCGTTGGCGAAGGCGGCCACCCGCACCTGGCGGGCGAAGTACTCGCTCGGCTTGAGGGCCAGGCCGGACCCCTCCCCGTTGAAGCTGGCCGAGAAGCGCAGGCCTCCGTCCATCATCTGCAGGTGCAGCGGGACCCACACCGCCGAGAGCTCCATCACTCCCAGACGCAGATCCGGATAGCGGTCCAACACGCCGTTGATGATCATGTCGGTCAGCGCCAGGGATACAGCCGTGGGCAGGAAGATGGTGGTCATCACCGACACGCCGCCTTCCGGGTCCGGCCCGTACCAGGCCTCATCGAAGGGGCGGGGCTGGTTGGCCACGTGGAAGACGGGGGTGATGCCGTGGTCCACGAAGGATGCCCAGGCCCGGTCCAGCTCGGGGGCGGAGAAGGGCTTGCCGTCCACCAGGGCGGGAGGGATGAGGGCCAAGCGGATGCCATCGCCTGACAGGCGGTCCAGCTGGATCTCCAGCCAGTCCAGGTCGCGCAGGCAGAGATGGCCGACGGGGTGGAGACGGCCCTGGCCGGCGGCGGCTACTTCGCCGATCCAGCGGTTCCAGGCCGACATGTTGGCCAGGGTGGCGGGAAGATTCTCGGCCAGGGGCCGCTCCCAACTGATGCCGTAGTTGGGGAAGAGCACCGAGGCCGCCAACCCGGCCTCGTCCATGTGGGCCAGGCGGGCGGCGGGATCGGAGTAGGGGGCGGCAAAGGCGTGGTAGTCCAGATCGGAGTCCAGCCCGGCCAGCCAGCGCTGCCGGTAGCGGCCCACGGCGTCGACCTCCCGGGGCCGGTGGGGCTCGGCCAGACCCAAACGCCGCCCCCCGTGCATCAACCAGGAGTAGCCCCGCTCGTCATCGGCGATGCGCAGGGCCAGGTCCCGCTCGGACGGCTCGCAGTACCGCGCCCACATGTCGGCGGGCTCGAACAGGTGGGTGTCACAGTCGATGAAGGTCATGGGATCCCCCCCAGTCACCGAAGTCCACTCGGACCTCGGCGCCAGTATGGCCCAGCCCGCCGGCGCCGGGCCCGCCACGGGCAGTCCCGGCCCGGGGGGCGAGGTCGCCGCCAGATCGATCCCCATTAGCCTCCCTCCCGTGAGCCGGGGGGCTGAGGTAGAACTCACCGGCGTCACCCGCCGCTTCGGGACCAGGACCGCCGTCGAGGACGTCAGCCTCACCGTCCACCCGGGCGAGGTTCTCGGCCTGCTCGGCCCCAACGGCGCCGGTAAGACCACCACCATGCGGATGCTGGTCGGCTTCCTGCGGCCCGATTCGGGGCAGATCCGCGTGGGGGCCGTGGATGCCGCCGTCGACCCGGTCGGCGTGCGCCGCCAGATCGGCTACCTGCCCGAGGTCAGCTCCGCCTATCCGGAGATGACGGTCCTGGACTTCCTCGGCTACTGCGCCCGCCTGCGCCGCCTACCGCGCCCGACCCGGGACGTCGCCATCGGCCGGGCCATGGCCGACGCCGGGCTGGCCGGCCAGGGCCGGGTGCGGATCGGGACCCTCTCACGCGGTTACCGCCAGCGGGTGGGCCTGGCCCAGGCCCTGGTGCACGACCCCGACGTCCTCGTCCTGGACGAACCCACCGCCGGCCTGGACCCCCGCCAGCGGGTGGAGGTGAGGGACCTGGTGGCCCGCCTGGGCCGGACCCGGACCGTGCTGTTGTCCAGCCACCTCCTCTCCGAGGTGACCGACCTGTGCCGGCGGGTGGCCGTGCTCGACAACGGGCGGCTGGTGGCCCTGGAGGAGGTGGCCGTGCTGGCGGCCCGGGCCGGCAGCCGCCTGGAACTGAGGGTGTCGGGCTCGGCGCCGCGGGCGGCCCAGGCGGTGGCCGGGGTGGCCGGGGTCGAGTCCGTCGAGGTCAGGGGCCAGGTGGTGGTGGTGACCGGTGACGCCCGGTTGGCCGGCGCCGACCTGGCCGCGGCGGTGGTGTCGGCGGGGGTCGGTCTGGAGGAGATGCGGGCGGAAGGCGGCAGCCTGGAGGCGGCCTACCTCCGTCTGGTCAAGCCCTGAATGGCGGCGCAGGTACTGGCCATGGCCAGACGGGACATCCGCTCCATCTGGCTGTCGGCCTACGGGGTGGGCTGCGGGGCCGGGTTCCTCGCCCTGGCCGGGGTGCTGCTGGTGCTGGACCTGCGCTCGGACCAGGCCCGCCTGGACGGGTGGTTCTCCCCTCTGTTCGTGGTGGTGGCCCTGCTGGCGGCGCTGTTCAGCGTGCGCAGCTTCGCCGAGGAGGAGCGCACCGGGAGCCTGGAGATCCTCACCACCATGCCCCTGGGGCGGGGCCAGCTGGTGGCGGGCAAGATCCTCGGGACCTCCGGGGCTCTCATGATCGCGCTGGCCATCACCGTGGTCTGCCCCCTGATGGTGGCTCTGGTGGGCAATCCCGACCCGGGGCCGATCCTCACCGGCTATGTCGGATTGGTCCTGGCCGGCGTGGCCTTCGCCTCGGTGGGGGTGGCCGTCTCCGCCGCCACCGGCAGCTTCCTGGTGGCCGCCAGCGGTTCCAGCGCCATCCTTTTGGCCCTGTGGTTCGGCGGCGTGCTGGCCAGGGGGCTGAGCGGCCGGCTCCAGACCGTGCTGGCCTACCTCTCTCCTTACAGCCACGTCACCGGCTTCCTGCGCGGCACCCTGGCCGTGGCTGACGTGGTCTATTTCCTCTCCCTGGCGGTGGTCGGGGTGCTGGCCACCCGCCTGGTGCTCGAGGCCCGCCGGTGATGCGCCGTTCCCGGCGCCGGCTGTTCCTGGCCGCGGCGCTGGCCGGCACCGCCCTGATCATCGGCAATGTGGCCGCCTACGCCCACAACCCCCAACTCGACCTGTCGGCCGAATCCAGCTTCAGCCTGTCGGCCCAGACCACCACCCTGCTCACCCGCGTCGACCATCCCCTGGCGATCATCGCCTTCCTGACCGCCGGCGGGCCCGAGGCCGCCGACGCCTCCTATCTCCTGGCCCGCTATCAGGAGCTGAACCACTACATCCACTGGTCGGTGGTGGATCCCGACGCCAACCCCGGGGAGGCGCGCCGCTACGGGATCAGCGCCTACTCCACCGTGGTGTTGAGCTACCAGGGCCGGCGGGTCACGTCGCCCGACGTTCAAGAGGGCGACATTTCCACCGCCATCCTCCGCCTGCTCCGGGGCCGGACCGAGACGGTCTGCGTCCTCACCGGCAACGGTGAGCCGAGTCTCTCCGACTCGGGCCCAAACGGGCTGTCGGACCTCTCGGTCCTGCTGAGCCAGAACGCCTTTGCGCCCCGCACCATCGACCTGACCCTGGGGGTGGCCGCCGTTCCCCCCGCCTGCGCGGCGGTGCTGGAGTTGGGGCCCCAGCAGTCCCTGCCGGCCACCGAGGTGGCCGCCCTGGAGTCCTACCTGCGCGGCGGCGGCCGCCTGATGGTGCTGACCTCCTCGCTGTCGGGCACCGACCCGAATCCCCTGCTGTCGCCCTGGGGTATCGGCTTCGTGGGCGGCCTGGTCCTCGACCCGGCCCGCAGCGAGGGCGTCGACTGGTCCGACGTGGTGGTTCAGGACCTGCCATCCCTCAATCCGGTCGACCAGGGCGTCTCCTCGCTGCAGTTCCCGGCTCCCTCCGGGCTGCTGGTGAACACGGCCCAGGGCTCTGTCTCGGTCCTGGCCTCCACCAGTCCCCAGAGCTACATCGACCCCAACCCCCAGAGCGGCAGTGTGGCCTTCGGGCCGGGCGATGTCCCCGGCCCGGTGGTGGTGGCGGCGGCGGCCGACGTCAGCCGGGTGGTCACATCCACAGCCGGCCCGGGAATCACCTCCACCCATGTGGAGCGGACCCGGCTGGTGGTGGTCGGCTGCGACACCTGGATGACCAACGGTTTCCTCGACAACCTCGGGAACCGGCGCTTCTTCGCCAACGCCGTGGCCTGGCTCACCGACCAGGACTCGCTGGTGGTGGCCACGTCCCAACCCCCCGGGAACCGCCCCCTGCCCTTGACCCCGGCCCTGCAGTTCGAGTTGCTGGGAATCACCGTCTTTGCCGTTCCCGGGGCGCTGATCTCCCTCGCCCTGCTCCGCGCCGCCGTGGTCCGCCGTCAGGAAAAAGAGCCTGTCCCCGGCCGGACCCGTCCGTCACCCAACCGGCGCCGGCGAAGGCGCCGGCGAAGATGAGCCGGCCCGGCCGGCTGCGCCTGGTGATGGCCGCAGGTCTGGCGGCGCTGGCGTCCTCGTGCGGGTCGGGCTCGACGCCGGCGCTGCCCCCACCACCCGTCCTGGTGGCGGGCCGGCCGGCACAGTTCGACGCCGTCTGCGTGTCAGCCGGTGACCGCCAGGCCCGTCTGTCCCCCGCCCTGGTGAACGGGGTGGCCCCCCTGGTGGCCGCCAAGGAGTTCCGGCCCCCCGAACCACTGGCCGAGTACGGCTTGGCTCCGGCCCGGGCCCGCCTCACCTACCGGCCGGCCGGGGGCGCGCCGACATCCCTGCTGGTGGGCGGCCCCACCTTCGATGACCACTTCATCTACGTCATGCACCCGGGCGGCCAGGCGCTCTACACCGTGGCCGCCGGCCAGCTCGATCCCGTCCTGGCCCTGGTGGGGGTGGTGGTGCCGGCCCCCAAGTGAGCCGGGGCGGATCCGATGGGGGCGGAGCCGAAGCGGATCCGATGGGGGCGGAGCCGGCGCCACCCTCGCAAGGGTGTTCAGTGGCCCAGGTAGGCCCGGGACAACACCGAGCTGTGCCGCAGCTCATCGGGTTCACCGACAAATTCGATCCGGCCGTGGCCCATCACCGCGCAGATGTCGGCCACCTCCAGGGCGAAGGTCATGTACTGCTCCACCAGGAGGATGGACACGCCCCGGGACTTGAGCAGGACGATGTCGGCAAAGAGCTGCTCCACCACCAGGGGGGCCAGGCCCATGGAGATCTCATCGACCAGTAACAGCCGGGGCTCGGCCAGGAAGGCCCGGCTCAGGGCCAGCATCTGCTGCTCGCCCCCCGAGAGGCTGCCCGCCCGCTGGTCCAGCCTTTCGGCCAGCCGGGGGAAGTGCTCCATCACCCACTCCAGCCGGGCCGGACGCCGGCTCCGGTCGGGACCGGCGTTGGCGTTCACCCGCAGGTTCTCGCCGACATCCAGGTTGGGGAATATGCCCCGGCCCTCGGGGATGAGGACCAGTCCTCCGGCGGCGATCTGATGGGGGGGCCGCCCGTCGATGCGCCGGCCGTCGAAGCGGATGGTCCCCTGGCGGCACTCCAGGGTGCCGGCAATGGTCCGCAGGGCCGTGGTCTTACCCACGCCGTTGGGCCCGAGCAGAGCCACGATGGTCCCGGCCGGGACGGAGAGATCCAGGCCGTGGAGGACCTCCACCTTGCCGTAGCCGGCCACCACCCCTTCAAGTTCGAGCAGCGCGGGCATCTCTTCTCCGTGGGTGAGTCGGACCCGGTGACTGAGCCGTGGCCTGGTCCGTGGCCTGGTCCGTGGCCTCGTCCGTGGCGCCCAGGTAGGCGGCCCGCACGGCTGGATCGGCGGCCACCTGGGCCGGTGACCCCGAGGCGATGATCGACCCGAAATCCATGACATGAACGGTGTCGGAGATGGCCATGACCAGTTCCATGTCGTGTTCGACCAGCAGCACGGCCACGCCCTGGCTCACCACATCGGCCAGCACGGCCCGCAGTTCCTCGGTCTCGCTGGAATCGAGGCCGCTGCCGGGCTCATCCAGCAGCAGCAGCTTGGGCCGGGTGCAGAGGGCCCGGCCCAGCTCCACCAGGCGCAGGGACCCGGTGGACAACTCCCCGGCGGGGACGTCCCGGAGGGTGTCCAGGCCGAGCCGGGCCAGGGTCTCCTCCACCGCCGCCACCACCTCGGGCTCATCGGGATGGCGCAGGCTGAACACGCCCCGCAGGATCCGCCCGGGCCGGGCCACCTCGGCGGCCACCTGCAGGTTCTGGAACACGGTCATGTTGGTGAAGATCTCGAGGCGCTGGAAGGTGCGGGCCATGCCCAGCCGGGCTCGCACGTGGGGATCCGTCTGGGTCACGTCGCGTCCGTCGAAGTGGATGCTGCCGGCGCTGGGCCGCAGCAGGCCGGTCAGGCAGTTGAACAACGTCGTCTTACCGGCCCCGTTGGGACCGATCAGGGACGTGACCCGCCCTGCCTCGGCCGGGATGGTCACGCCGTTGACGGCGGTCAGGCCGCCGTACCGGAAGGTCACCTGGCTGACTTCGAGGAGGCTCATCGGCCGGCCCGCTCCACTAGGCCCCCGGTGGCCGGGCCGGTACCGGCGCCGCCACGGCCGGCGCCACCGGCGGTCCGGCTCAAGAGGGCCTTGGCCAGGGCCGAAGGCTCCAGCCGGGCCCCCGGCCGGCTCGGCGCGACTCCGCCGCGCTCCCGCCCGCCCGGCCGGCCGCCGGGACGCCCGGCCCGCTGGGCGGCGGCCATCGCCTGCAGGGCCGGCTTGGGCACTATGTCGACCCGCCAGAAATGACGGGCCACCCCCACCAGGGAACCTCCCGGGATGCTCCCGATGGCCAGAGCCAGAGCGGCGAAGACGATGTCGGATACCCCCGACTGCTTGACCACCACGCTCAGCATCACGAACAGAACGGCTCCGACCACCCCGCCGGCCAGCGAGTCGACCCCGGCCACCACCACCACCAGGAACCACAGGAGGCTGGTGTTGAGCGGGTCGAAGTACAGCCCGGAGAAGAGCTGGGCCTGCTCGGCCAGCAGGGCGCCCCCGATACCGGCGATGAAGGCGCTGACGGAGAAGATGAACAGCTTGTAGCGACGCAGGTCGATCCCGACGGAACGGGCCGCCGTTTCCGAGTCGCGCATGGCGGCCAGGATGCGGCCCAGCCGGCCCTGGCGCAGGTTGCGGGCCAGGCCCAGCATCAGGCCGACCCAGACCAGCTCGAAGTAGTAGAAGGCGTGGTCCCCGGCCAGGGACAGGCCGAACAGGCTGGGCCGGGCCATGGCGATGCTGCCGGATCCGACCACCAGGTCGTCGGTGAAGATGAGGTTGTAGGCCAACAGGCCCATGGCCAGGGTCATGAGCCCCAGCAGCAGGCCCCGGCGGTTGAGAACCGGGTACCCGGTCAGAAGCCCCATGCCCATGGCGGCCAGGGCGCCCAACAGCATGGCGAAGACCACGGGCACGTTGGCCTTGGTGGCCAGGTCGGCGGCCACGAAGGCGCTGACCCCGGCGAAGCCGGCCTGTCCCAGCGAGATGTAACCGCAGAAACCGGTGATGCAGACGATGGATATGAACACGATCAGCACGGCCAGCATGGTCTGGCCGTCCCCGATGGTGGTCGTGCCGAGGAACCAGGGCAGGGCCAGGGCGGCCAGCCCGGCCACCCCGGCCAGGATCAGCGAGGGGCGCCGCAGGTGGGTGGTGCCCCCCAACCCGGCCGAGATGAGCCCGCCCCGACCGCTGGAGCTGCTTTCGTCCAGCCGGCGCAGCACCACCAGGGCCACCAGCAGGACCACGGCCGAGAGGTTCTGTTCCAGCTGGCCGACCAGGTAGGTGATCCAGGTGGGCAGATGGAACCCGAAGCCCGGCACCACCCGGGGATCGAAGTGGGTGAGCAGGCTGGAGGCCACCCCCAGCCCGACCCCGGTGGCGGCCGCCACCGGCAGGCTGGCCAGGCGGGCCACCACCGCCACCGAGAAGGTCTCGAAGACCACCAGCAGGGTGAGATGGTAGGGGTCGAGATAGAACAACGGCGCCACCAGGGCACCGGTCAGCCCAGCGAAGCCGCAGCCCAGGGCCCAGGCGAAAGCCGACACCCGGTTGGCATCGATGGCCGCCAGCTGGGACAGCTCCCGCCGGTCGACCACCGCCCGAAGATCCAGGCCGATGCGGCTGTGGCGGAACATGAACCACAGCAGGGCGGAGATGACCGCCACCACCCCCACCACCGCCAGCTGGTCCTCACCGATACGCACACCGCTGCCCAGGCTCAGGGCGTGGTTGGAGACGAGGTCAGGAGCGTTCTCGCGGACCTCACCGGTCCAGATGGCGTACATCAGGCCCTCGAGGAGCAGGAAGACACCGAGGACAGCCACCACCCTCTCGGCCTGGCTGGCCCCCCGGCGCTCGAGGGGTCGGAAGACGAAACGCTCCAGGACCAGGCCCAGGCCCGGCCCCACCCCCAGGACGGCTATGGGGGCGGCCAGGGCGATGGGCAGGTGCCACTGCTGGTTCAGCTGCCAGACGGCGTAGGCGACCAGCACGGCCACGGCTCCGTAGGCGAAGTTGAACACCCCGGTGGCCCGGTAGGTGACGACCACACCCATGCCGGCCAGCGAGTAGACGGCCCCGGCGGCGGCGCCGGCCACGATCAGCTGCAGCCAGAGGGAACTGGCGAAGGCGAAGACCACCTCAGCTGGAAAGTGCGGCGGGTTCGCAGATGCGGCAGGGCGACAGGCCCCGCTGGCCGATGGAACGGGTCGTGACCGGCTCCACTCCGGCCTTGTTGCGCACCATGGAACAACCCGGGAGGTGATAGGTCGAACCGGTCGGTATGGCCACGAGAGATCCGGAGCCGTTTGTGTACTCGGCCTTCACCGGGGCGGTGGCGCCGGCGGTATCGGGATAGGCGAGCAGGACGTCGCGCAACTCGGCCACCATCTCCTCCAGGCGCTCCACCCGGGTCGCCTCCCGGCGCAGCCACTCGGTCCCGATCAGGGCGGCCCCCAGCCCCACCAGGGCGACCCCGCCCAGGCCCCCGGAGATGAGGTAGGGCAGTTGTTTGGCCACGATGGCCTGGCCCGAGATCCCGTACCAGCCCAGGATGATTATGAGCACCCCGAGGCCGGCCAGGACCCAACCGATCACCGGACGCACGGCGCCGCCGGCCCAACGCCAGAACAGGGCCGGATCAGGCAGGTCCTCCCGGTCGGCGGTCGCCCCAGCGGGGGCCGCCGCCGTCAAGGTCTCATCCGTCATTGTCTGCTCCTTGGACTGATTCCGTGTCCCCCCAGGGTCCGCAGACCGGTCCCGGCCCCGAGGAGAAGGGCGAAGAAGGCGAGGACGACGGAGAGGTAGATGTAACCGAACCGGCGGTTGACCATGGCCGCCGCCACCACGGGCGGGGCGGCGGCTCCCACCGTGTGGCTGATCCCGGTGGCGCCCGCTCCGCCCGTCGGGGCGGCGCCGGCCGGGACCGGTCCCGACTGGGTCGGCGGGGCCCCGCCGGCCGATGAGGCGAACTGTCCCGCTCCCGATGACAGGGCCGGAGTGGATGGGCCGCCGGTCCCCGCGGTGGCGGCCGCGGCCGGGGCCGGACCGGTGGCCGAGGCGGATGATCCCCCCGGGTCGCTGGCCACCAGCGAGGTACAGGCCGATCCCAGCGTGTAGTCACCGTTGTAGGTGTCACCGGCCACTGGCACCGACTGCAGGTCGGTGGAGGTGTGCACGAAGATGCCGTCGGCCTGATCGGCCGAAGCCACCTTGGCCCCGCAGCCACCCAGGGGCTGGGGCGGGTGGGTCGTGGCGCCGACCAGGGTCACCTGCGAACCCGAGGCGGCCAGGGCCTGTTGCAGGGCGGCGTTGAGAGACTGCAGTGCCGCCGACCCGGTTCCCTGGCCGTCGACGGTGACCCCGTTCTGATCGATGGTGGCGGGGACTCCATCCACGGTCACGCCGCTGACGGTGACGTGATCGGTGTGGGTGTGGATCGCTCCGCCATCCCCGGTGGAGGCCGAGGTGGTCTGGACCGAACCGATCTGGATCATCCCCCCGAGCAGACTGACTCCGGACAGGTCGGTCTCGGCGTTGACCAGGAGGGTCGAGCCGTCGAAGTGCTGGGAGGTGGAAGCGGTCATGGATTTCACCGCCACCACCGCCGAGGAGGCCGGGGCGGCCTGGCTCCGGGCCGTTCGGGTCCCGGCGCCGGCGGGCGACGTCGACGGGTGCAGGAGTAGATCGGCCTCCTGGCGGAACCAGGCGCTGGCGGCGGCAATCCTCTGGGCGATGATCCGGTTGGCCGCCAGAGCCGGGGCGGCCTGCAGCGAGGAGGTCTGGGCGGCGGCGCCGGGGGACTGGTAGCCGCCGGCCACGGCATCGGACGACACCCCTGTGACCACGCTGGCGGCCACGTCGGCGGAGGCGGCCTGGGCCGAGGCGGGCTGGCCCGGGCCACCCACCGAGGCGGACGTCTCCTGGCTGGCGGTGGGGGGGTTGCCTTCGGTCTCGACCGACAGGGGGTAGGCGGGCACGGATATGCAGTTCAGCTGGCAGATGAAACTGGCCGGATTGCCCACGGTGGGGCCGGGCCAGAAGGTCGAGGCCCGGGCGCTGACCCCGGCGGCGGTATAGGTGGTCAGCCCGTCGGCGAAGCTGCCGTAGAAGGGCTCATAGACAGCAAAGCCGGCCTGGCCGTTCTCCTCCTCATGTAGGGCCGCCGCCACCGCCGTGCCCACGAAGACCCCGGGACGAGGGGCGCTGGCGCTGCCGCGGGCCGGCACCAACAGCACGACGGCCCCCATGGCCACGGCCGACACCCCGAGGAGGCCGGCCAGGCGCCGGCGTAGCTTGAGTGTCCCTCCTCTCACTGCACGGTCTCCACAGCGCACCCCCCGGCGGAACCATCGACGGCCGCCGCCTCAAAGAGACGCCCGACTCCCAATGGTGAAGTTCGATGCCGCCGCCGGGGAGTCCTGCCCCGGGACCGCGACGGCGTGGCGTCACCCTCCGGCCAGGGCCCGGGCGTTGCGCAGGGCCAGTGCCACCAGGGTGAGGGTGGGGCCGTAGCCCGACCCGGTGGGGAAGGGCGAGGAGTCGGCGATGAGCACGTTGGGGGCCTCGAACAGCCGCCCCCATCCGTCGCAGGCCCCAGCCCCGGGCCGGTCGGCCATGCGGACGGTGCCCATAACGTGCCGGGAGGCGGGTATGGGGGAGATGTCCCCGCCCGAATAGGGCAGCCCCGGCCACGGGGAGGTCGCCACCATGGTCCATTCCACTCCGGTGGCCTCCAGCAACTCGACCAGTTGCTTGGAGTAGTGCGCCGACGCCACCAGCTCGTGGCGGTGCGGCTGGTAGGTGGTCCGGGCTACGGGCAGGCCCCGCACGTCCCGGATGAGCGGATCCAGATCCACCCGGTTGCCGGCCTGGGGGAGATCCTCACCCTGCATGGTCAGGGCCACCATCCGGGCCCGCATGGACGAGTCCCGCATGGCGTCCTTGTGCCCCGGACCCCAGGGGTGGATCTTGGCCTCCAGGATGGGATGGGCGGCGGCGCCGTGCTCCACCATCCCGCCCCGGATCCAGGGCAGGCCCGCCTCCCGGGCCGCCCGCCCCGACGCCGGATCGGCCATGAGGTGGTCATCGTGGAGGTGGGTGACGGCCCGACCCCGGTGGCCGTGCACGGGCTGGGGGGTGGCGCCGACCACGAAGGTCTGGAAGTGGAACATGGCGTTGCGCCCGATCCAGTCGTTCTCGAAGCCGGACAGCAGCAGCAGCCGGGGGGTCTCGAAGGCGCCGGCCGCCACCACCACCGCCCGGGCACCCACCGTGCGCCTGGTCCCATCCGGTCCGATCAGCTCCACCCCGGTGGCCCGCCCGTTGCTGACCAGGATCCGGGTGGCGAAGGTTTCCGCCTCCAGGCGGCAGCGGCCGCTGCCCAGAGCCCGTTGCAGCAAGGCCACCGGATCGCCCTTGGCGTGGATAGGACAGCCGTAGTAGCCGCAGAAACCGCAGTTGTTGCAGGCCGGGCGGCCGTCGTAGGGGACGGAGTTGGCGGCGGTGGGGGCGGGGTAGGGATGCAGGCCGATCCGCTCGGCGGCGGCGGTGGTGAGGACCGCCGCGTACATGGGCGCCCCCGGGGGCATCGGGAACGGCCCGGAGCGGGGAGCGGCGAAGGGATTGGAGCCGTCCTCCCCGGCCACTCCGATCAGGCGCTCGGCCTCGGCGTAGTAGGGCTCCAGCTCCTCGTAGCCGAAGGGCCAGTCGACCAGCCCGGTCCCGTCCATGGGGCCGAGCTCGCTCACCAGGCGGAAGTCCTGCTCCATGAACCGCGGCGTCTTCCCGTCGGCGTGGACCGCCGCCCCCCCGACGGTGCAGGGGGTGGCGTTCACCTGGCCGACAAAGGCCCGCTCGCCCTCGGAGGCGCTGGTGCGGAACGAGCGGGGTTCGAGCAGAGGGTCCGGTCCCAGGAAGTGGCGGGTGGTGAACTTGATTTCGTCGTTGCTGAAGGTCTGCAGCAGGCGGTCGGGGTCCTCCGCGTCGATCAGGTGGTTGCGCCCCTTCTCGAACACGACCACCGACCATCCGGCCGCCGTGAGCACC
>DAHUYE010000094.1 GCA_027315345.1 Actinomycetota bacterium | reverse complement strand
GGCGTTGTTGACCAGCACGTCCAGGCCGCCGAAGGTCTCCACGGCGGTGTTGATGAGGCGCTGGGCGCCCTCCCAGTCCGAGACGTCATCGCCATTGGCGACGGCCTCTCCACCCATACCGCGGATCTCCTCGACCACCTCGCCGGCGGGTCCGGTGGAGTTACCCGAGCCGTCCACCTCGGCTCCGAGGTCGTTGACGACCACCTTGGCTCCCTGACGGGCGAACTCGATGGCGTGACCACGCCCGATGCCTCGCCCGGCCCCGGTGATGATGACGACTCTTCCTTCACAAATCCCTGACACTTCATTTCCTCCTCGGAATGCGCTGCGGGAGTGTAGAAGCTGGTAGTAAGGATTGGCCCATCCGGAAAGGACCCCAGTGCCCGATTGGAAGCAGCTGTCCGAGGCTCTGTCCTCCACCCTGCACCTGACCACCGCCCCCATCGGCATCACCTTCTCCGACCAGGCTCCCGCCGGAGTCGAGGCCTTCGACGCCCCCCTGGCCGCCCCGGCCGAGGACGGCCGTACCGGACGGGTCCCGGCCGGCTGCGCCTTCTGGACCCACGCCGCCGAGAGGACCTTCACCACCGTGGCCGAGGACCATGGCAACTGCAGCGTGGGCAGCTTCACCCACGGCCTCAAGACCGCCGAGGAGGTGGCCGGCCATGGGGACGTGGCCGCCCTGGTGGGCTCGGGCTGGGCTCCCGAGAGTCTCCTGTCAGTGCTGCCCTCGGTGTCGGGCCGGCCCTCCAACGTGACCTACGGGCCCCTGGCGGACACTCCGGTTGACCCCGACGTGGTCCTCATCCGCCTCAATGCCAAGCAGCTCATGGTGCTCTCGGACGCCTCTCCGGGGCTGGCCATCGAGGGCAAGCCCCAGTGCCACATCATCCCTATGGCCCGGGAGTCCCAGCAGGTGGCGGCCAGTGTGGGCTGCATGCTGTCCCGGGTCAGGACGGGGATGCCGAGCACCGAGATGACGGCGGTGATCCCCGGCCCCCGCCTGGCCGAGGTGGTCAGCGCCCTGGGGAAGACCGACCGGATCGACTCGGTGGTGGCCTCCTACGCCGCTGCCGATGCCGGGAGGTTCTGACAGCCGGCGCAGGGTCGGTCATGCTGGGCGGGCCACACGAGGTTCTTAGCGAGGGGAGGCACCTATGCAGCGCCTGAGCGGCCTGGACGCCACGTTCCTGTACGTCGAGACGCCGACCACCCACATGCACGTGGCGTCGACGGCCATCTTCGACCCGTCGACCGTGCCGGGGGGCTATTCCTTCGACCAGCTGCGCCAGTTGGTGTCGGACCGCCTGCCGCTGCTGCCGCCCTTTCGGCGCCGGCTGGTGGAGGTGCCCTTCGATCTGCACCACCCGATCTGGATCGAGGACCCCGACTTCGACCTCGACTACCACCTCCGCCGGGCGGCCCTGCCCTCACCCGGGGGCCCGGGGGAGCTGGCTGCCTTTGCGGCCGATGTGGCCGGCAGGCCCCTCGACCGGCGCCGGCCCCTGTGGGAGATGTACGTGGTCGAGGGTCTCGAGCACGGGATGATCGCCTGTGTGACCAAGGTCCACCACGCCGCCATCGACGGCGTGTCCGGGGCCGAGCTGACCGTCAACCTGCTCGATCTGCAGCCTGAACCGGCCCCGGTCCCGCCCCAGGAACAGGAGTGGAAGCCCGACCGGATCCCGAGTGATTTGGAAATGGTGGGCTACGCCGTGTCCTCCCTGGCCCGCCAGCCCCTGGCCGCCGCCAAGGCGGTGCGTCGCACGGTAGGGATGGGGCTCAACCTGCGGCGGCGCAACCGCCAGCCCGGGGTGAAGCCGCCCCCCGCACCGTTCAGCGCCCCCCGCACCCTGCTCAACCGGTCGGTCACCGCCCACCGCACCCTGGCCTTCGCCGAGGTCCACCTCGACCAGGTCAAGGCCATCAAGGACGTGCTGGGGGGCACCGTCAACGACGTGGTCATGGCCATCTGCTCGGGTGGCCTGCGCCGTTACCTGGCCGACCACGATGACCTGCCCACCGATAAGTCCCTCATCGCCATGGTCCCGGTGTCGGTGCGCACCGAGGATCAGAAAGGGGCCATGGGCAACCAGGTCTCCTCCATGTTCGTGTCCCTGGCCACCGACATCGATGATCCCCTCGAGCGCTACGCCTCCATCACGGAGGCGACCACGGCGGCCAAGGACCAGGAGAAGGCGATCAGCGCCTCGGTGCTGACGGACTGGACGGAGTTTGCCGCGCCGGCCGTGGCGGCCCGGGCCGCCCGCCTGGTCTCCTCCATGCGGGTGCTGGAGAGGATGGCGCCCATCTTCAACGTCACCATCTCGAATGTTCCAGGACCTCCCTTCCCGCTCTACTCGGCCGGCGCCCAGATGAAGGCCATGTACCCGATGGGCCCGATCAGCGACGGAGTTGCCCTCAACATCACGGTCATGAGCTACATGGGCACCATGTATTTCGGCCTCATGGCCTGTCCCGAGGTTGTGCCCGACATCTGGGACCTGGCTGCGGCCATGAATGAAGCCCTGGAGGAGCTGACCAAGGCGGCCGCCCCGAAGCCGGCGGCCAAGCGGACCACCAAGGCTTCGGCGTCGTCCCGAGCCTGATGGCTCTTACTCTCATGGCGGTACACGCCCACCCCGATGACGAAGTGATCGCCACCGGCGGGGTATTGGCCCGTTATGCGGCCGAGGGCATCACCACGGTGGTGGTGACCTGCACCAACGGGGAGGAGGGCGACGGGCCCGGGGGCATCAAGCCGGATGACCCGGCCCACGACGCCGAGGCGGTGGCCCGGCTAAGGCGGGACGAATTGGAGCGTTCCTGCGCCCTGCTCGGCGTCGATCATCTGGAACTGCTGGGCTACCGGGACTCGGGCATGGACGGCTGGGAGGGCAACACCCATACCGACGCCTTTGCGAATGTGGATGTCGATGTGGTCGCCGCCCGGGTGGTGGAGCTCATGGAGCGGTACCGGCCCCAGGTGGTGGTGACCTACGACGCCAACGGCGGCTACGGCCATCCCGACCACATCCAGGCCCACCGGGTGACCATGGCGGCGGTCGAGGCCAGCGGCATCCCGGCCAAGGTGTACTACTCCGCCTTCCCCCGCTCCGCCTTCGAGCGCTTTGCGGAACGGCTGCGGGAGATCGGCATCGATCCCGAGGAGATCGGGGTCACCGCTCCGGATGACCGGGACGAGGCGCCCCCCTTCGGTGTTCCTGATGATCTCATCCACGCCACCGTGGATGTCAGCGCCTACATCCAGGCCAAGCGGGAGGCACTGCTGGCCCACGCCAGCCAGACCGACAACAGCTTCTTCAACCGCATGCCCATCGAGGGTTTCAGCCTGGCTTTCGCCACCGAGAGCTTCACCAGGGTGCATTCCAGTGTGGCGGTGGACGGCATGGAGGACGACCTCTTCAACGGCTTGCGCTGAGGCGGCCGCCTCAGTTACCGGCGTCGAAGTCGGCGATGCCGGTGTCCTCGGTGGAGGCCTGGCCGTAAAGACGGCGGGGGATCCGCCCGGCCCGGTGAGCCAGCCGGCCGGCCACGGCGGCGTGGCGGATGGCCCCGGCCATGAGGTCGGGTTGGCGGGCCCGGGTGATGGCGGTGGCCACCATGACCCCGGCGCAGCCCATCTCCATGGCGATGGCCACATCCGAGGCGGTGCCCACCCCGGCGTCGAGGATGATGGGGACCTGGGCCTGGTCCAGGATCATGGCCAAATTGTAGGGATTGCGGATGCCCATGCCCGAGCCGATGGGCGAGCCCAGGGGCATGACGGCGGTGCAGCCCAACTCCTCCAGCCGGCGGGCCGTGACCGGATCGTCATTGGTGTAGGCCAGCACGTGGAAGTCATCATCGATCAGGGTCTCGGCCGCCTCCAACAGCTCGACGGCGTCAGGCATGAGGGTGCGGTCATCCCCGATGACCTCCAGTTTGACCCAGTCGGTCTCGAAGGCCCCCCGGGCCAGGCGGGCGGTGGTGACGGCATCCCGGCTGGTGTAGCAGCCGGCGGTGTTGGGCAGACAGGCCACCCCATGGCGGTCGAGCACGTCGAGGACCGAGCCCCGCGCCGCCGGGTCCACCCGGCGCAGGGCCACAGTGGCCACCTCGGCCCCGGATGCCACCAGGGCCTGCTCCAGGGCTTCCAGGCTGCCGGCCCCGCCGGTGCCCAGGATGAGCCGGGAGCCGAGGGTGCGGCCGGCCAGCACGAACGGATCGTCAGCCACGGCGCCCTCCCCTCATCCGCCCTGGGCGGCGCTGAGGACCTCCACCGCGTCTCCCTCGGTCAGCTCGGTTGTACTCCACTGGCTGCGGGGCACGACCTCCCCGTTGCGGGCCACGGCCGTGCCCCGGCCCCCGCCCCGCAATTCGGAGACGACGTCGGCCACGGTGGCTCCCCCCGGAAGGGTGCGCGACTCCCCGTTGACCAGCACGCACATGGCGGCCACGCTCATCGGGCCAGGGCTCCGAAGCGGGCCGGGCTGAAGGGTTCACCGAGGGCAGGCATGGAACCGCCGGTGACCAGCTCGGCCACCAGATCGGCGGTCACCGGGGTGAGAAGCACCCCATTGCGGTGGTGGCCGCCGGCCACCACGAGCCCGTCGACCCCCGAGGCGCCGATGACGGGGGCGTTATCGGGGGTGCAGGGGCGCAGCGAGGCGGTGACTTCCACGAACTCGAACTCGGCCAGCTCGGGGACCAAGCCGTAGGCGTCCCGCAACAGGTTGAGGACCGCCCCGGCGGTGACGGTGGTGTCGAAGCCCTGCTCCTCCATGGTGGCCCCCACTACCACCTCGCCATCGACCCGGGGAACCAGGTAGACCGATGAACCCTCCACCAGGCCCCGGACGTTGCCGTTGAGCACCGGAGCTCCCTCCCGCTGGCGCAGACGCAGGATCTGGCCCTTGACCGGGCGGATGGGGGGCACGTGGCCGGCGGGGAGTCCGGCCGCCAGTTCCGAGGACCAGGCCCCGGCGGCCAGTACGACCAGCCCGGCCCGGAGGGTCCCGGAATCGCCCGCCGGGGCGGAGCCCGCCGTGGCGATGACGGCGCCCACACAGGACCCCGCCTCCATGACCAGGGACTCGACCCGGCCGGCCACGAACCGGACCCGGAGACGCCGGCTCGCTTCGAGCAGGGCGGCGGAGAGGCGCCGGGGGTCGACCTGATGGTCACCTTCGACCCGGACCCCGCCCCGGATGCGGGGGGCCAGGGCCGGCTCGACCTGCCGGCACTCCCGGCTGGTCAGGCGCTCGGCCCGGAGCCCGAGCTCCAGTTGGAACCGGTGCAGCTCGCCCAGCCAGGCGTGGTCCCCGGCATCGGCGGCCACGGCCAGGGTCCCGCAGGCCCGGTAGCCCACCGGTGTCCCGGACGCCCCCTCCAGCTCGGCGGCGAAATCCGCCCAGCGCCGGGCCGACTCCAGATTGAGCCCGAGCAGGGCCTCCTCCTGGTAGTGGACTTCGGTGACCGGGGCCAGCATCCCCGCCGCCGCCCAGGAGGCGGCCCGGCCCGGAGCCGGGTCGACCACCGTGACGGCTAGGCCGCGCTGGGCCAGGCGCCAGGCAATGGCCAGGCCGATGACCCCGGCCCCGATGACCAGGACGTCCGGTCCCGTCGCTCGGTCGGCGGGGGGGAGGGGAGAGGAGGTCGGCATCGGTTGGCCGGCCGCGGGCGGTCGGGCGGCCGGCTCCCGATGGTACCGCCGGGGCCCTCAGCTCTCGGCGTCGGAGGTCTGGTAGGCCTCGATGCTCAGCTTGGAGCCCGGCTTACCGTTGTTGACGGTGGGCTCGGAGCCGACCTGGAGCTGCCATTCATAGCTGTCGCGGCTGAACCGGTAGGCCAGGATGATGGTGCCCTTATGGTCCCGGGTCGGCGCCGCCCCCCGCAGCTTCCAGCCCAGGGAGGGAAGTTCCAGGTTGTAGAAGCCCAGCACGTCGGAGCTGGGAGCGGCTACGAAGAAGGTGGCCTTGCGGTCGTACTGGCTGGTTCCTCCGTCGAGGTTGTCATAGGAGGTCACCTTGGCCCCCTGGGGCACCACCAGGCCCGCGAGGACGTCGCTGGGGGGCTCGCCCTGGTTGAGGATCGGCGTCCAGAACGGTGCCCCGGGCTGAGGGGAGAGATCGGTGGTGGCCGGCAGGCGCTGGGGCTTGGCGTTGAGGATGGCGGGCAGGAGGAAGCCGATCCCAAGGCCCACGGCCCCCACCACCACGACGAGCACCAGAAGGAACCCGCGCTGGGGGGCGCGGGTAGCCGAGGTCAGGGGCGAAGGGTGGCCCAGCGCAGCACCACGCCCTCACGGCGCAGCGAGCTCCGGAACCACAGGTAAGAGCAGGCGATGGCCGAGACAGTAAGCGCGGTAGAACCGATGGTGCGAAGCACCAGGAAGGTGCCGAGGGACGAGGTGAGCAGCAGGATCAGGGTGGCGACGCCGTTGATGGCATACACCAGGGCCCAGAGGAGGGAGAGCTGGAGGAAGAACTGGCGAAGTTTGCCGGTGCTCATGAGGGAGTCGGGCAGGGGGCAGAAGTCGTGGGCCAGCCGCTCCACCAGGGGCTGGCTGGAGCGGATGGAGACCAGGAACAGGCCGGCCAGGACGAATGTGGCCAGGGTTGGCTGGAGGAAGTAGACGAACACGCTGCCGGTGGCCAGGGCCAGGCCGGTCCGCACCGTGAGCAGGGCGGCGCCCAGGAGGAGGATGCCCGGGATTCGCTTCTGGCCCCGCATGCGGACGAGCATGGCGGCGTAGGACCAGCCCAAGGCGGCCAGGAGGCCGACCCGCAGGCCGGTGACGCTCAGCAGCCCGTAGAAAAGGACCAGAGGGGCGATGGTGGACTCGAGCAGGCGGAAAGCGGCCGTCTTGAGCAGGCTTCGGGGATGAGGAAGCTCGAGGGTCCGGGTGGCGCCCGGGGCGGGGGCGGCCGGGGTGGGTACGAGCGACTCGGTGGCCGTGGAGGGCATAGGTATCTCTGTCGGCGCCGCCGGCTCCGGCCTTGAGGACGGCCTCTTGAAGCGGCTGGCCGTCCTGGTCCTGGCCTACCTGGCCGGGGCCGTTCCCTTTTCCAACCTCCTGGCCGGCCGGCTGGCCGGGGTGGACCTGCGCCGCTTCGGCAACGGGACCGTCTCGGGCACCAGCCTTTACAAGGTGTCCGGCTTCCGGGCCCTGGCCACCGCCGGCCTCCTCGACATCGCCAAAGGGGCCTCGGCCCCGCGGCTGGCCCGGCGCCTGGCGGCCGACCCGGATCAGGATCGGACCGTGGGACCGGGGACCCGGTGGCGGGCGCCCTCGGGTCTGGAGGCGGCCGCGGCCGGACTGGTGGTGGCCGGGCACAACTGGTCGCCCTACCTCGACGGGGCCGGGGGCAGGGGCATCGCCCCGTCCATCGGCGCCTATCTGGTGGTGGCGCCCGAGGGGGCCGTGCTTCTCCTCGGCGGCCTGACCGTCGGGCGCCTGGTCCACCACAGCGGCATCGGCACCTTGGCCGGCCAGCTGGCCGTCATCCCCGTCCTCCGGGCCACCCGGGGCCGGCCGGGGGCGCTGGCCGGTGTGGCGGTGGTGGCGCCCATGCTGGCCAAGCGGGTCATGGGCAACAGCCGCCCCGCCTTCCGGGCCCCCAGCGTCTATCTGGCCCGGCTGCTCTTCGACCGGGACAGCTGGTCGAGCTCCGGGGACTGAGGCTCAGCTGCCCCGGGTCCGCTCCAGGAGGTGGGCCTCTTCCACCAGGTGCTGGCGCAGGCCGGACACGATGGCCTTTTCCACCAGCCGCCCGACCAGGGGGTAGCGGATGATGAGATCGCCCTCCAGGCATTGGTTGGTGTCCTGGCCGCGCTCCTCCAGCCGGTAACCGCCGGCGCAGGTCATCCGATCCCGGTAGTGCTCGGGGATCATCCTGAACTCCGAGCGGTGCTCGTGGCGGTAGATGGTCTCCTCGTGGATCCAGGTCATGCGCTCGGGGTCGAGGACCCGGCGGGCGGCCGAGGGCAGGTCACCGTTGAAGGCGTACCGGAAGCGGAGGTGGACGAGGTCACCGGCGTCGTCCATGTCCAGCAACTCGGGAGCCTTGATGTTGGGCATCTGGCCCAGGGTTTCGTAGAAGGCCGGATCCAGAAAGGCGGCTTCGACCTCGGGGCGAGGGAGTGAGATGGGGTTGTCAACCTTGAACCGCACGGCCGCCGAATCTAACTGGGTCGGGGCCCGGCCCCGGGTTGACTAGGTTGGCCCGCTCTGGCGGCGTGGCCGAGTGGCTTAGGCAGGGGCCTGCAAAGCCCCGCACATGGGTTCGATTCCCATCGCCGCCTCCAAGAAGGTTTGCGCCCTGGCGCCGTCTGGTGCGATGGGATCAGTAAATCCATTACCGTGTCGAAGAGCCGCCCGTCTTCTGTATCGAGAGGCCCAGTGCCGGCCGTATCCCGGTAGCCTTCGGCGGTGGCGCCCCTGAATGTCGGTGATGCGCTGCGCCTGGCCCGCACGGCCGATCCGGCGTCGATCCCGGACATCGTTCAGACGATCGCCGATGGCATGGGCGCGGTTGACGTCGTCGTCTACCTGGTGGACTTCGCCCAGACGACGTTGGAACCACTGCCGGATCGGGGTTCCCACTCCGACCTGCCCACTAGCGAGGTCGTGGCCGCCACCATGGCCGGACGGGCCTTCGTCGACCAGGTGCCGAAATCGGCTGAGCGCGCCGAGGGTTTCCGGGTCTGGGTGCCGATCGTCGAGGGTTCCGACCGAACGGGCGTCCTGGCTGTCACGCTGCCCGCCGCCTCCGAGGAGTTCATCGGACACTGCGAGGAATTGGGCCTGTTTGTCGGTTATCTGATCGCCACCCAGGCTCGCTCGACCGACCTCTACAACCTCAGCCGACGACGCCGGGCCATGTCGCTCGGAGCCAGCATGCAGTGGGATCTGCTACCACCGCTCGTGCTGAAGACCGACCGAGTGTCGGTCGCCGGCCTGCTCGAACCGGCCTACGAGGTCGGGGGTGACTGCTTCGACTACGCCCTCAACGGTCCGGTTCTCCATTGGGCCGTGTTCGACCCGTTGGGTCACGGGATGACCTCGGCTCTCATTGCCGCCCTGTGCGTCGGCTCGTATCGCCACGACCGGCGCGAGAGCCACCCGCTTGACCAGATCCATTCTCACCTGGATGCGGCCGTGGCCGAGCAGTTTCCCCATGCCTTCGCCACCGGGCAGCTGGCCCGCCTCGAGGTTGACACCGGCGCCATGACCTGGCTCAATGCCGGCCACCCCAGACCGATGTTGATCCGCGGCGGTCAGGTCATCGGCGAGATGACCGATGAGGCGACCCTGCCCTGGGGCCTCGGGTCGCTCGTCGACGCCCGCCCGGCGACCGTGGCCACTGCCGCCCTGGAACCGGGCGACAGCGTGCTGTTCTATACCGATGGGGTCGTGGAGGCTCACGTGCCTGGAGGAGCGGAGTTCGGCACCAGCCGCCTGGCCGACCTTGCCAGCCAACATGCCTCAGATCAGCTCGAGCCCGAAGAAGTGGTACGTCGGCTGGTCCGCAGCGTTCTCGAGCACCAGGACGACCGCCTCAGTGACGATGCCACTTTGGTGCTCATGCAGTGGAATGGGCCCAACCGTTGACCGGCACCCGAGCCGGGCGCCTCGACCCCAAACCACGCCACGAGATGGACCCCCCGATGGGTTGCTGGTTCCGCGGTGGTGCTAATCGCCGATCCTCACCGGTTCGAGAGAGGACCGATCCAGCGCTCGCTGGATGTGAGGTCGCCCGGCTTGGCCGTGAGCACTCCCTCGATGGCATCGGCCAGCGCGGAGACGGCGGAGCGGGTCCGGGTCCGCGCCGATGGCAGCAGGATCAGGCCGGGATGGGTTCGTCCTTGCGTGAGGCACTCGGCTGCCAGAGGCCGGAAGTCCTTGACGTTGTTTGTGACCACGGCACGGCCTTCAGCGGCGGCTACTTCGAATATGACCCGGTCGGGACGACCAACGAGGTCCGGCCGTTCGGCCAGTGCTTCTACGTCATGGCCCCGGTCCCTGAGCAGCCTGGCGATGTCAGGCGACAGTTGCTCGTCGATCAGGGCCTTCACGCACGCAGCGCCCGCTCGCCCGCCTCCGCTGCGGCGCGCCCGCGCTCATACTCGCCCTCGTTCCGGTCGATCTCCGCCTCGATCTCGTCGCGATACTCGCCGTAGTAGGTCACGGCCGCCTCGACCAAGCCCACTGGAACCTGCAGGTACTCTGCCGCCTCCGCAACCGAGCCTTGGTTGTCGCGGACGGTGGCAATCACCTCCCACACGTCGAGGCCCCGGCCGATGAGGCTGGCCCGACGGCCACTGGGGCCGTCGAGGAACTGGATCAGGGGATGGGCGTCGTGACGCAGGCCCTCCTCGACGTAGCGCTGGGCCAGGGTGCGCTCGGCGAGTCCGGAGTGGCGCGCTCGCTCCCCGAGCCGGCGGCGCGTCCCAGAGGCCAGGCGCAGGGTGTAGTGGTCAGCCACCTGAGCACTGTACCAC
>DAHUYE010000090.1 GCA_027315345.1 Actinomycetota bacterium | reverse complement strand
CCGGCGCCTACAACTCGTCGGTGCTGCGCGCCGCCGAGCGGCGGATCCAGGAGCTCGAGCGCGGCGGGGCGGACGTGATGCTCGTCGCCGTCGGCCGCAAGGTCGGCGCCTACTTCCGATACCGGAGGCGGGCCCCGGCGGCGGCGTTCACGGGGATGGCCGACCGCCCCACTCCCGCCGACGCCCGCACCGTCGCCGAGGTCGTCATGGGCCCGTACGCCGCCGGGGAGCTGGACCGGATCGACATCATCTACACCCACTTCGAGTCCATCGGCCGCCAGACGGTCCGCACCAGGACGCTCGTGCCGATCGAAGCGCCCACCGGTGACGACCGCCCGCGGGACGCTTCGACCGGGCAGCCGGGGGACCGGTTGGCCGAGCGGTTCGTCGACTACGAGTACGAGCCCGGCCCAGCCGAGCTGCTCGATCTCCTGCTGCCCAGCTGGCTGCAGGGCGAGATGCTCGCCGCCCTCCTGTCGGCCTCCGCCTCCGAGTACGTGGCCCGCCAGCGGGCCATGAAGGCGGCCACCGACAACGCCGATGACCTCATCACCCGTCTTACCCGGGTCATGAACCGGGCCCGCCAGGACGCCATCACCACCGAGATCATGGAGATAGTCGGAGGCGCCGAGGCCCTGCGTGCCGCCGGCCGCGCCGACGAAGCCCCCCTCATCACCCACACCGGCACCGCCGCATGACCGCCCCCGACCGACACCAGGAGCAGGAAGCAATATGACGACCCTCGCCGACAATCCGAGCACCCAGACCAAGAACGGCCGCGTGGTGGCCATCGCCGGCCCGGTGGTCGACGTCGAGTTCCCCCCCGACAGCCTCCCCGAGATCAACCATGCCGTGGAGATGGAGATCGACCTGGACGGCAACACCTCCACGGTGGTGGCCGAGGTGGCCATGCAGATCGGTGAGGGCCGGGTGCGCTGCGTCTGCATGAAGGCCACCGACGGCCTGCGCCGGGGCACGACCGTGCGCAACACCGGCCGGGGCATCACCGTGCCGGTGGGAGACGCGGTGCTGGGTCACGTGTTCAACGTTCTGGGGGAGCCGCTCGACACCGATCACATCGACGGCATCGAGGATCACTGGGAGATCCACCGCCCCTCGCCCGCCTTCGACACCTTGGAGCCCAAGGCCCAGGTCTTCGAGACCGGCCTCAAGGTCATCGACCTCCTCGCCCCCTACGTACAGGGTGGGAAGATCGGCCTGTTCGGCGGTGCCGGGGTGGGCAAGACCGTTCTCATCCAGGAGATGATCCGCCGGGTGGCCGACCAGCACGGTGGTGTGTCCGTTTTCGCCGGGGTGGGGGAGCGGACCCGTGAGGGCACCGACATGTGGCTGGAGATGCAGGAGTCCGGCGTCATCGCCAAGACCGCCCTGGTCTACGGCCAGATGGACGAGCCCCCCGGCGTGCGCCTGCGGGTCGGCCTGTCCGCCGTGACCATGGCCGAGTACTTCCGGGACGTGAAGAACCAGGACGTGCTCCTCTTCGTTGACAACATCTTCCGTTTCATCCAGGCCGGTTCCGAGGTCTCCACCCTGCTGGGCCGTATGCCCTCGGCCGTGGGCTACCAGCCCACCCTGGCCGATGAGATGGGCGTCCTCCAGGAGCGCATCACCTCCACCCGGGGTCACTCCATCACATCACTGCAGGCCGTCTACGTCCCCGCCGACGACTACACCGATCCGGCCCCGTTCACGACCTTCACCCACCTCGACGCCAGCACCAACCTCTCCCGGGACATCTTCGCCCTCGGGATCTTCCCGGCCGTCGATCCACTGGAGTCGAGCTCGAACATCCTCGCTCCCGAGATCGTGGGCGACCGCCACTACGCCGTGGCCCGCCGTGTCCAGGAGATCCTCCAGCGTTACCGGGAACTGCAGGACATCATCGCCATCCTCGGTCTGGACGAACTGTCCGAGGAGGACCGGGTCACCGTGTCCCGGGCCCGCAAGGTACAGCGCTTCCTCTCCCAGCCCATGTACATGGCCGAGGTCTTCACCAACATCCCCGGCATCTACATGCCCGTCAGCGAGACGGTGGATTCCTTCGAAGCCCTGGTCAGCGGTGAGCTGGACGAGGTCCCCGAGCAGGCCTTCCTCAACGTCGGCGGTGTCGACAGTGTGCTGGAGAAGGCCCGCCAGCTGCAGGGGGAGTAGGCCACCTTGGCCACCACCCACGTCGAGCTGGTCACACCTCAGCGCAACCTCTTCTCCGGGGAGGCCGAGATGGTGACGTGCCGCACCGAGGGCGGTGACATCGCCTTCCTGGCCGATCACATGCCGTATCTCGGCGTGCTCGAGCCCTGCGTGGTGCGCATAATCGCCGAAGGCGGGGGCGAGACCCGGATGGCGGCCCACGGCGGTTTCGTGGAGGTCCACCACAACCGGGTCACCATCCTGGCCGACGTGGCCGAGCCCGGCGACGACATCGACCTGGCCCGGGCCCAGCGGGCCCGGGAGGAAGCCGAGCGGGCCGTGGCCGCCGGCAACGATCCCGAGGCGGAGGCGGCCCTGCGCCGGGCCCAGGCCCGGGTCGAGGCCGCCGGAGGCTGAACCTCCCGTCCCGATGCCGCGCCTGCGCCTCGGGGTCGTACTGCCCGTGCCGGAGCCGGCTGCGGCCGAGATCGACGGCGTGCGCCGCGCCCTCGGTGACGACGCCCTGGGCCGCATCCCGTCCCACCTGACCCTGGTCCCGCCTGTCAACGTCCCCGCCGAGCGCCTGGAGGACGCCGAGGCCCTCCTCTCCGCCGTGGCCGCCGCCTCGGCTCCCATCCCGGCCACCCTGGGCCCGCCGGCCACCTTCTGGCCGGTGACCCCGGTGGTCTACCTGACCCTGGGGGCCGCCGCCGAGACGGCCGTGACTGCCATCCGGGAGGCCGTCTTCCAACCCCCCCTCCGACGAAAACTCACCTTCTCCTTCATCCCCCACGTCACCCTGGCCGACGAGGTGGAGGAGGACCGGATCGGCCCGGCCGTTCGGGCCCTGGCCGATTACACCCACTCGGTGGTCTTCGACCGGATCACCCTGCTGCAGGAAGGGGAGGGGCGGCGCTGGACGCCGCGGTTCGAAGCCGTCCTGGGCGGCGCCTGGGTGGTGGGGCGGGGCGGTCTGCCCCTCGACCTGTCCGTCAGCCCGCTCACTGCCCCCAATGACCCCGCCGTCCGGGCCCGCCTCGGCCTCCCACCCGGCCTGGTCATCACCGCCCGCCGCCAGTCCGCTCCCGTCGGCCTGGCCGAAGTCCGCCTGGACCCGGCCGGGCCGGGCGGCCCGGACGAGGAACGGATGGCGTGGCTGACCGAGCTTTTCGTCCACCCTTCCGAGCGGGGCACCGGGGTCGGCTCTCATCTGTTGGCCGCCGCCGTGGCCCGGGCCCAGTCCGACCTCGGGGCCGACGGCCTGGCCTGGCGGGACGATCCGGCCGCGGCTGGGCTAGCCGGCTTCCTCCGCCACCGCGGTTTCGAGGAAGCCGGCGCGGGGCCGGTACTCGTCCGCCGCTGAAGAACGAAAGTTCACCACCAGACGACAAAACGCAAAATCCGGGGGTGTGCGTTCAAGTTGCATCCCTCATTCCCCGCCACTCCTGGTGAGCGACCGGGACGCCGGGTGGTCAGCTGAAGTCGACCAGGCTGAACTCTTCCAACTTGGACAGCCGGTGCCAGGCCTCGACCTTGCGGACCGTGCCGGAGCGGGAGCGGGTGACCAGCGACTGGGTGCTCACACCCCGGTCGGGTTCGTAGCGCACGCCGCGCAGGAGGTCCCCGTCGGTGATGCCGGTGGCGGCGAAAAAGCAGTTGTCCCCCTGGACCAGGTCCTCGGTCAAAAGGACAGCGTCGACGTCATAGCCCGCTGCCTCGGCCGTGGCCCGCTCCTCGGGGGTGCGGGGCCAGAGCCGGCCTTGGAGCTCGCCCCCCATGCATTTGATGGCGCAGGCGGCCAGGATGGCCTCCGGGGTGCCGCCGACGCCGAAGAGGATGTCGACGCCGGAGCCGGGCCAGGCCGTCGACATGACGCCGGCCACGTCCCCGTCGGGGATGAGCCGCACCCGGGCGCCGGCATCGCGGATCTCGGATATCAGCTCCCGGTGGCGGTCCCGGTCCAGGACGACCGCGGTCAGGTCCCGGACACTCACGCCTTTGGCCTTGGCCACGGCCTGGAGGTTGTAGGAGACGTCCCGGTCGATGTCGACCAGGCCGGCCGCGGCCGGGCCCACGGCCAGCTTGTCCATGTAAACGCAGGGCCCGGGATTGAACATGGTGCCCCGCTCGCTGGCGGCTATGACCGACAGGGCGTTGCCCCGGCCCAGGGCGGTGGGAGTGGTCCCTTCGATGGGATCGACGGCTATGTCGATCAGCGGTGAGGTCCCGTCGCCCACCCGCTCCCCGTTGAAAAGCATGGGAGCTTCGTCCTTCTCGCCCTCTCCGATGACGACGATGCCGTCCATGCTGACGGTCTGGAGCATGATCCGCATGGCGTCCACGGCGGCGCCGTCGGCACCCTCCTTGTCCCCCCTTCCCATCCACCGGGCGCCGGCCATGGCCGCCGCCTCGGTGACCCGGACCAGTTCCATGGCCAGGTTGCGGTCAGGTGATCGGGTGCCGTCGCCCATGGGCGGACGATACCCAGGTCAGGCGGCTCTGCGTACCTTCTGCACGATCCGGTCCCACCAGGCCGGCCGGATGGGGGTGGCCGGAACGATGTCATCCACCTGCCCGCCGCCCACGGGGAGAGCCAGCAGGCCGGGTCTGGTCCCGGTCGGCTGGCGGTCCAGGCGGACGTCGGTGACCAGCTGGTGGGAGGGGAGCGGGGCGGTGTCGTCCATGACCACCGGGCACTCCAGCACGACGGCACCGGACAGATCGAGCACGCCCGAACGGCCGGGCAGGGCCAGGGCGTCGGCGCCCAGCAGTTCCCGGAGCCGGGACACGGTTTCGGCCAGGAGCCCCTCGGCCGCCGGCCCGGGGCCGGTCCCCGGTGTCCCGGCCGCCAGAGCGGGCGGGGCGGCGGCGGCTTCGACCCCGGCCACCAGCTCCCGGATCAGGTCCCGAGCCTGGCTCACCATGGTCTCGGCCTGCATCCCGGCCTCGGCCAGGAGCTGGTCGGCTTCGAAGCGGGCTTCGTTCAGGCGGCGGGCCACCCGCTCGGCGGTGGCCATCCGGACCTTGACCGCCTCCTCCCTCAGGCGCTCGAGCTCATCGTGGCCGGCCAGCTCACAGCGCAGAGCCTCGGCCCGGGCCCGGTCGATGATGGCGGCGGCCTCCTCATCGGCCTCGCTCAGCCACTCGGCTATCTCGGCTTCGGCCCAGGCCCTCGAGTCCGGCTGAACCGGGGCGGCGTCAACCGGTACCGGCAGGAGGTTCACCCGGGTCATCTCCCAGCTGTCCACCGATCCAAGGTAGCGAGACGGGGTTGGCGATTGGGTGATCCCCGGCCCGCCATACTGACCGGGTGCCAGCGCCCCCGCGACCCATCCGGCGCGACCCCGAAGCCCTGTTCAAGGCGGCCCGAGAGGGGGACCGGACCGCCCTGGCCCGGATGCTTTCCGTGATCGAGCGGGGCGGGGAGGACGCCCGTACGGTGGGGAGGCTGGCCTTCGTAGAGTCGGGGGGCGGTTACGCGGTGGGCCTGACCGGCGCCCCCGGGGCGGGCAAGTCCACCCTGACCGACCGCCTCATCGCCACCATCCGCCAGGGTGGGGGAGAGGTGGGGGTGCTGGCGGTAGATCCGTCTTCGCCGTATTCGGGGGGCGCCATCCTCGGGGACCGGGTGCGGATGCAGGACCACGCCCTGGATGCCGGGGTCTTCATCCGCTCCATGGCCAGCCGGGGCCATCTGGGGGGGCTGTCCCTGGCCACCCGGGAGGCCATCCGGGCCCTGGAGGCCGTCGGCCTGCCCCTGGTGCTGGTCGAGACGGTGGGGGTGGGCCAGGTCGAGGTGGAGATAGCCGGGGCGGCCGACACCACCGTGGTGGTGGTGAATCCGGGGTGGGGCGATGCCGTGCAGGCCAACAAGGCCGGCCTGCTGGAGATAGCCGATGTCTTCGTCATCAACAAGGCCGACCGGGACGGGGTGAGGGAGACCGAACAGGACCTGCGCCGGATGCTGGAGATGTCGGCGCCCAGCGCCTGGACCCCACCGATCGTGTCCTGCGTGGCCGCCACCGGGTCCAACGTCGAGGAGGTGTGGGCCGCCATCGAGAGCCACCGGGCCGCTCAGGAGGGGGACGGCAGCCTGGTCCAGAGGCGGGAGCGCCGCCTGGAGGAGGAGCTCCGGGAGATCGTGCTGCGCCGGCTCGAGGTCCAGGCCTGGGCCCGGCTGAAGGACGACCGCTACCAGGAGCTGCTGGCCGACCTGCTCGAGCGGCGGGTCGATCCCTACACGGCGGCGGCGGCCCTGACCGAGGGCGATTAGCGGCTGCGGTCGGCCCAGGTGGCGAAGCCCATGTCCTCGGGCCAGACCAGGTCGGGATGGCTGGGCACCACCCGGACGGTGAAGCCGTAGCGGCCGGTGGCGTCACAGGTGAACTGGCCCGAGAAGGTGGAGGCCCCCCCGGCGGCGGCCCGGGCGGGCGCCATGGCCACTCGGCGAGTGTCGCTCAGCTCATCGTTGTGACCGACGTGGCCGTGGATGAGTTCGACCCGCACGTCGTCGCTGGTCAGGGTGCCCAGATCAACCTCGGCCTCGACCTGGCGAACCCCGCCCAGGTCGGCGCCGGCCTCATCGGGGATCACGGAGCGCACCACCACCGCCGACCAGCCCTGGCGGACCCGGGTCTTCCAGGCCGACAGCTCCTTGGCCCGCCTGGCGTCGTCCCGGGACAGGTCATCGGCCCGGGCCGCGGCCGGCTCGTAGATCTCCTCCACGTAGTCCCGCACCATCCGGCTGGCCGCCGCGAAGGGCCCCAGGCTGCGCAGGGACGCCCTCACCTTGGCCACCCATCTCCGGGGCACGACGTGGTCGCTGCGGTCGTAGAAGAGGGGGACGATGTGCTGTTCCAACAAGGCGAACAGGCTGGCCGCCTCGGTGGCGTCGCGGTGTACCAGGTCGGGCTCGGCCTCGGCGGAGGCGATGGCCCACCCGTTGGCCCCGTCGAAGCATTCGTCCCACCAGCCGTCCAGGATGGAGCAGTTGAGCCCGCCGTTGAGGCTGGCCTTGAGCCCGCTGGTCCCGCAGGCCTCCTGGGGCCGGCGGGGCGTGTTGAGCCACACGTCGGCGCCCTGGGTCAGGGCCCGGGCGATGGCCATGTCGTAGTCCTCCACGAAGGCGAAGCGGTGGCGCACCTCCGGATCGGCGGAAAAGCGCACGACCTCCCGGATGAGCTCCTTGCCGGCGTCATCAGCGGGGTGGGCCTTCCCGGCAAAAACCATCTGCACGGGCCGGTCCGGTGACGTCAGCAGGGCCTTGAGCCGGCCCGGATCCGACATCAGCAAAGTGGCCCGCTTGTAGGTGGCGAAGCGGCGGGCGAAGCCGATGGTCAGGATGCGCGGATCGAGGATGTCATCGGTCCAGGCCAGGTCGTCCGGCCCGACGCCACGACGCTGCATGGCGGCCCGGGTCCGCTCCCGCACGGTGGAGACGAGCCGGTCCCGGGTCTGCTCCCGGACCCGCCACAGCTCGTAGTCGCTGACATCGTCGAGCCGGTCCCAGGCCGACGCCGGCGCCTCGCTCCAGGCCGGCAGCACGTGGCGGGTGAGGAAGGCGGACATCTCCGGGCTGGTCCAGCTGGCGCTGTGCACGCCGTTGGTGACCGAGGTGATGGGGACCTCGTCTTCGGGCACCTCGGGCCACAGGCTGGAGAACATCGAGCGGCTGACCCGGCCGTGCAGCTTGGACACGGCGTTGGCCAATCCGGAGAGGCGCAGCCCCATCACCGCCATGTTGAACGGAGCTGCTGGCTCGTCCCCGGCTTCATGGCCCAGATCCATCAGGGTGTCGAAGCCGACGCCGCACTCCTTGGCCCAGGCCGAGAAGTACTTCTCCATCAGCTCGGCCGGAAAGCGGTCGATGCCGGCCGGCACCGGGGTGTGGGTGGTGAAGACCGATGCCCCCCGCACCGCCTCGACCGCTTCGGGGAAGCTCAGGCCCTGGTCGACCACCAGCCGGCGTATCCGCTCCAGGCCGAGGAAGCCGGCGTGGCCCTCGTTGCTGTGGAAGACCTGGGGGGCCTCGCCCAGCGCCTCCAGGGCCCGGACCCCGCCGATGCCGAGAAGGATCTCCTGGCGCAGGCGGTGCTCGGTGCCCCCGCCGTAGAGGCGGTCGGTCACCCCGGCCTCCTCCGGCCCGTTCTCCTCCACGTCCGAGTCCAGCAGGTACAGCCGCACCCGGCCGACGTCGGCCCGCCACACCTGGGCCACCAGGTCCTGGCGGGCCAGTTTGACGCTGATCCTGACCCCGGGGACCAGGCGCAGGGCCATGGCGTGGGGGTCCAGGTCCGGGAAGCGCTCCCGTTGCCAGCCGTCGTCGTCCAGGCTCTGGCGGAAGTAGCCCTGGCGGTAGAGAAGGCCCACGCCGACCAGGGGCACGCCCAGGTCGCTGGCCGCCTTGAGGTGGTCCCCGGCCAGGACGCCGAGGCCGCCCGAGTACTGGGGGACAGCTTCGGAGATACCGAACTCCGGGCTGAAGTAGGCCACCGAGCGCAGCGGGCTGTCGGTCCGGTTCTGGAACCAGAAGGCCGAGCTCAGGTAGCGCTGGAGGTCCGAGTACACCTCGGCCATGAAGGCCTTGAAGGCCGGGTCCCGGTCCAGCTCCTCCAGGCGAGCCTGGCCCACCCGGCCCAGCACGGCCAACGGGTCCCCGTCGGTCTCCTGCCAGGCCTGGGGGTCGACCCACCGGAACAGATCCCGGGTGCGGCCGTCCCAGGACCAGCGCAGGTTCATAGCCAGCTCCTGGAGCGGCTGGAGGGCCTCCGGGAGCCTGGGCCGCACCGTGAAGCTGTGAAGAGCACGCATCACCGCGACCCTATCGGCGCCGTTCCGGTTTCGGATCGGGACCGGTCGTGGTAGGCCAGATGGGTGACCGGTCGCATCGTGGTGGACTCCGTACGCCCCTCCACGCCCAACCGCTACCCGGCCAAGGCGGTGGTGGGCGAGGCCGTGAGGGTGACGGCCGACGTGTTCAAGGACGGCCACGACGTCCTGGCCGCCCGGGTCCGCTGGCGCCGGGCCGGGGGGACCTGGGAGGACATCGAACTGCACGAGACGGTCAACGACGAGTGGGAGGGCACCATCCGTCCGTCCGAGGTCGGCCCTCATGAGTTCGTGGTCGAGGCGTGGACCGACCGCTACTCGACGTGGCGGCACCGGGTCACGACCAAGCTGGCCGCCGGCCAGGAGGTGGACCTGGAGCTGGAGGAGGGGGCCCGGCTGCTCGAGTCCCGCCGGCCCCGGGGCCGCTCGGCCGTGGCCACGGCGGCGGCCTCCGCCATAGACGCCGCCGTGGGAGCCCTCCGGGACAAGGACGCCTCCGCCCCCGAGCGGCTGGCGCCGGCCCTGGTGGCCGAGGTGGCGGCGGCCATGGCCGGGCCCCAGGGCTCGCCCGACCTGACCCGCTCGGTGGCCCTGCGCCTGCACGTCGACCGGCCCCTGGCCCTGCGGGGAGCCTGGTACGAGCTCTTCCCCCGCTCCGAAGGCGGCTTTCGGAACGCAGCCGAGCGCCTGGCGGCGGTGGCCGACATGGGCTTCGACGTCGTTTACCTGCCTCCGATCCACCCCATCGGTGTTTCCTACCGGAAAGGCCGCAACAACACTCTGGTGGCCGGCCCGGACGACCCGGGGAGCCCCTGGGCCATCGGCTCCGAAGCCGGGGGCCACGACGCCATCCACCCCGAGCTCGGGGACGAGGCCGACCTGCGGGCCTTCATGGCCCGGGCCGGGGAGCTGGGCCTGGAGGTGGCCCTGGACTACGCCCTCCAGTGCAGTCCCGACCATCCCTGGGTGCGGGACCACCCGGAGTGGTTCCACCTCCGCCCGGACGGCTCCATCGCCTACGCCGAGAATCCCCCCAAGCGCTACCAGGACATCTTCCCCATCAACTTCTGGCCCGAGCGGGACCAGGACCGGGTCGCCCTGTGGGAAGCCTGCCGGGAGATCCTCCTGCACTGGATGGGCTTCGGGATCCGGATCTTCCGGGTCGACAACCCTCACACCAAGCCCATCGCCTTCTGGGAGTGGCTCATCCCCGAGATCCAGGCCGTCGATCCGGGCGTCATCTTCCTGGCCGAGGCCTTCACCCGCCCCAAGGTCATGGCCAGGCTGGCCGAGGTCGGCTTCACCCAGAGCTACACCTACTTCACCTGGCGGGACACGGCCGAAGAACTCCAGGAGTACGTCACCGAGCTGACCCAGGGCCCGACGGCGGACTACATGCGGCCCAACTTCTGGCCCAATACCCCCGACATCCTCTCCGGCCCGCTGCGGGACGGCCCCCTGTCGGCCTTTCGGATGCGCCTGGTCCTGGCCGCCACCCTGGTCCCCTCCTACGGCATCTACAGCGGCTACGAGCTGGGCGAGAACGAGCCGGCGTCGGAGACCAACGAGGAATACCTCTACTCGGAGAAGTACGAGGTCCGGGAGCGGGACTGGGACGACCCCGAGTCCCTGGCGCCGTTCATCGGGCTCATCAACGCCGTGCGCCGCCGGCACCGGGCCTTTGACTGGTTGCGCAACGTCACCTTCCACCCCAGCGCCAACCCCAACGTGCTGGCCTACTCCAAGCACACCGATGACCGTTCCGATGTCATGCTGATGGTGGTCAACCTCGACCCCCACGCCACCGCGGAGACGACCCTTTGGATCGACCTGGGTGCCCTCGGCCTGCCTTGGGACCAGCCTTATGAAGCCCACGATGAGCTCAGCGGCCAGACCTACCTCTGGACCGGTCCGGAGCCTTACGTCCGGCTCGACCCAACCGACACGCCGGCCCACCTCCTGCATCTGCGGCGGGCCTGACCGGCTGTGACCGACGCGCTCCCCGGCGGCTCCGCCGCGCCAGCGCGGTCCCGCCGGCCCCGGCGCCCGCCCGTCACCGGCGGCCCGGCCACCCCGTGGTTCCAGCACTCCGTGTTCTACGAGGTGCTGGTGCGGGGCTTCTACGACGCCAACGATGACGGCACCGGTGACCTCAAGGGCCTGACCAGCAAGCTCGACTACCTCAGCTGGCTGGGGGTCGACTGCCTGTGGCTGTTGCCCTTCTACCAGTCGCCCCTGCGGGACGGCGGCTACGACATCAGCGACTTCTTCACCATCCTGCCCGAGTACGGGGATCTGGCCGACGCGGTGGAGTTGGTGGAACAGGCCCACCGGCGGGGCATCCGGGTCATCGCCGACCTGGTCATGAACCACACCAGCGACCAGCATCCCTGGTTCCAGGAGTCGCGCCAGGACCGCACCAACCCCAAGGCCGACTGGTACGTGTGGAGCGACGATGACCAGCGCTGGCCCGAGGCCCGCATCATCTTCGTCGACACGGAGAAGTCCAACTGGACCTATGACCAGACCCGCCAGCAGTACTACTGGCACCGCTTCTTCTCCCACCAGCCCGACCTCAACTTCGACCACCCGGCCGTAGCCGACGCCATGATCGACGTGGTCAAGTTCTGGCTCGATGTCGGTCTGGACGGCTTCCGGCTCGACGCCGTCCCCTACCTGTTCGAACGCGACGGCAGCAACGGGGAGAACCTGCCCGAGACCCATGACTACCTCAAGCGGCTGCGGGCCGAAGTGGATGCCTCCCACCCCAACAAGGTCCTGCTGGCCGAGGCCAACCAGTGGCCGGCCGACGTGGTGGACTACTTCGGAGACGGGGACGAGTGCCACATGTGCTTCCACTTCCCCCTCATGCCCCGCATGTTCATGGCCGTGCGCCGGGAGCAGCGCTATCCCATCACCGAGATCCTGGCCCAGACCCCGGACATCCCCGAGGGCTGCCAGTGGGGGATATTCCTGCGCAACCACGATGAACTGACCCTGGAGATGGTCACCGACGAAGAACGCGACTACATGTACTCGGAGTACGCCAAGGATCCCCGCATGCGGCGCAACATCGGGATCGGCCGGCGCCTGGCCCCGCTGGTGGAGAACGACCGCCGGGTGGCCGAGTTGCTCCACGCCATGCTCTTCTCCCTGCCCGGCAGCCCCATCCTCTACTACGGGGACGAGCTGCTGATGGGGGACAACATCTACCTCGGTGACCGTGACGGGGTGCGCACGCCGATGCAGTGGTCCCCGGACCGGAATGCCGGCTTCAGCCGGGCCGACTTCGCCCAGCTCTACCTGCCCCCCCTGATGGATCCGGTCTACGGCTTCTCCGGCGTGAACGTGGAAGCCCAGATGCGCAACCCGAGTTCGTTCCTGCAGTGGATGCGGCGCATGCTGGATGTCCGCCGGCAGCACCCGATGTTCGGGACCGGCGCCTTCGAGGTCCTCCCAGCCGAGAACCCTTCCGTCCTCGCCTACGTCCGCTGCCACGAGGACGAGTCCGGCCACCAGAACGTCGTCCTGTGCGTGAACAATCTGTCCCGCTTCGCCCAGCCCTGTGAGCTGGCCCTGGGCCGGTGGGAGGGCCGCACCCCGGTGGAGCTCCTCGGGCGGGTCCCCTTCCCGCGGGTGGGGGCGCTGCCGTACTTCGTGACCCTCGCCCCTTACGCTTTCTACTGGTTCGACCTGATCGAGACCCAGGAGGAAACGTCGTGAAGGCCGGAGATCTGTTGACCGGCGTCTCGCCCCTCCTGGAGCCCTACATCCGGCGCCAGCGCTGGGCGGTGGCCGATTCCACTGGGACGGTCACGGTGGAGCAGGCCGAGCTGCTCGAGGGCTACTCGCCCCCGACCCTCTGGCTCCTGGTGCGAAGGGACGGGGATCTTTATCAGCTCCTCATCGGCCTGCGCCCGGAGGACGACCCCCCCGATCTGGGCGAGCGCGACGTTCTGGGCAAGTTCAGGGCCGGTGCCGAGGCCTGGTTCGCCTATGACGGGCTGGCCGACGCCGATATCGTCCGGCGCCTGGCGACCACCATGGGCGTGGCCGGGGTGGAGGACGCCATCGTCCGCCCGGTCGGAGCCGAGCAGTCCAACTCCTCGGTGGTGCTGGGCCAGCAGGTCATCCTCAAGCTGTTCCGGCGCCTGCAGCCGGGCTCCAATCCCGACGTCGAGGTCACCACCGGCCTGGACGAGGTCGGGTTCAACCATCTGGCCTCGCCCCTGGGGGTGTGGACCCGGGACGGCTACGACCTGGCCGTGGCCCAGGAGTTCCTGGCCGGGGGCAGCGAGGGCTGGGCCCTGGCCCTCACCTCCCTGCGGGATCTCTACGCCTCGGACGAGGAGGACCCCGCCGCCGCCGGCGGGGACTTCGCCTCCGAGGCCAGGCGTATCGGGGAGATGACAGCCCGGATGCACGTCGCCCTGGGCAAGGCCTTCGGCGTCCACCCGCCGGCCCTGACCGAGTGGGCCAACGCCCTGGTCGAACAGGTGGAGGTGCTGGGCCTGGGGCCGGAAGGCCGCCGCCGGGCCGAGGAACTGGCCGGCCGGCTGGTGGCCATCAAGGAGGTCCCGGCCATCCGGGTCCACGGGGACCTGCACCTGGGCCAGGTCATGCGGGCCGACGCCGGCTGGTTCGTCCTCGACTTCGAGGGGGAGCCGGCCCGCCCGGTGGCCGAACGCCGCCTGCCCTGGCCCCCGGCCAAGGACGTGGCCGGCATGCTCCGGTCCTTCGCCTACGCCGCCGCAGCCGTGCTCCATGAGCGGGAGAGCTCGGAGCGTGAAGCACTCGAAGCCCGGGCCGGAGCCTGGGAGCAGCGCAACCGGGAGGCCTTCCTGGACGGCTACGCCTCGGTGGAGGGCCTGGAGGCCGTCCTGCCCCCCGGCGGTCCCGGCTCCGACGCCTACCGTGAGCTTCTGGACTTCTTCGAGATGGACAAGGCCCTGTACGAGGTCGCCTACGAGCGGGCCCATCGCCCCGACTGGGAGGTCATTCCCCTGGCCGCAATCGAAAGGCTGGCGGGGGGGTAGGAAGAGGGGGTGCCCATGTCGCGCAGCACAACCGCCGAAATCAACAAGCTGGTAGCTGGGGAGCACTCCGATCCCCACCGCGTCCTCGGCCGCCACAGCCTGGAGGTGCGGGCCTACCGTCCCGACGCCTCCGCCATGCGGGTGGTCACGGTCGAGGGCAAGAAGATCGACATGAAGATGGTGAACCCGGCCGGCGTCTTCCTGGCCACCACTCCGGACGAGTCGGCCTACACCCTGGAGGTCGACTACCCCGACGGGGTGGGGATCACCATCGAGGACCCCTACCGGTTCTGGCCCACGGTGGGAGAGCTCGACCTGTACCTGCTGGGCGAGGGCCGGCACCGCCGCCTGTGGGAGACCCTCGGGGCCAGGACCATGACGCACCAGGGAGTGTGGGGGACGAGCTTGGCGGTGTGGGCGCCCGGCGCCCGCTCGGTGCGGGTGGTCGGTGACTTCAACCTCTGGGATGGGCGCATCCACCCCATGCGCAGTCTCGGGTCCTCCGGCATCTGGGAGCTCTTCCTGCCCGACGTCGGCCCGGGCTGCCGCTACAAGTTCGAGATCCTGACCCAGTCCGGGGAGCTGCGGGTCAAGGCCGATCCCTTCGCCCAGGCCGCCGAGCTCCCGCCGGGTACGGCCAGCATCGTGGCCGCCCGGGACACCCACCACTGGCAGGACGGGGCATGGATGTCGGCGCGGGGCCAGGGCGGTTACGCCACGCCCATGTCGGTCTACGAGGTGCACCTCGGCTCCTGGCGCCGGCGCCCCGAGGAGGGCAACCGGGTCTTGAGCTACGACGAATTGGCCCAGGAGCTCCCCGACTACGTGGCCGACATGGGCTTCACCCACGTCGAGTTGATGCCGGTGGCCGAGCATCCCTTCGGCGGCTCCTGGGGCTACCAGGTGTCCTCCTATTTCGCCCCCACCGCCCGTCACGGCGGCCCCGACGGCTTTCGCCGGCTGGTCGACGCCTTCCACCGGAAGGGCATCGGCGTCATCGTGGACTGGGTCCCGGCCCACTTCCCGCGGGACGACTGGGCCCTGGCCCGCTTCGACGGCACGGCCCTGTTCGAGCACGAGGACCCCCGCCAAGGGGCCCATCCCGACTGGGGCACGCTGGTCTTCAACTACGGGCGCAACGAGGTGCGCAACTTCCTCATCTCCAACGCGCTGTTCTGGCTGGAGTCGTTCCACATCGACGGCCTGCGGGTCGACGCGGTGGCCTCCATGCTCTACCTCGACTACTCCCGCAAGGAAGGGGAGTGGATCCCCAACCAGTACGGCGGCCGGGAGAACCTCGACGCCATCGCCTTCCTACGGGAGCTGAACGACGTGGTAGCCGCCGAGCACCCCGGCGCCATCACCCTGGCCGAGGAGTCGACGGCCTGGCCGGGCGTGTCCCAGCCCACCGACGACGGCGGCCTGGGCTTCACCTACAAGTGGAACATGGGCTGGATGCACGACACCCTCGATTACTTCGAGAAGGATCCCATCTACCGCCGCTTCCACCACGACCGGCTGACCTTCGGCCTGCTCTACGCCTTCAGCGAGCATTTCGTGCTACCCCTCTCCCACGACGAAGTCGTCCACGGAAAGGGTTCGCTCCTCGCCAAGATGCCTGGAGACCAGTGGCAGCGCTTCGCCAACCTCCGATCCCTCTTGGCCTGGATGTGGGCTCACCCCGGTAAGAACCTGATCTTCATGGGCGCCGAGCTGGCCCAGCCCTCCGAGTGGGGCCATGACCGCAGCCTGGACTGGCACCTCCTCGAGTACCCAGAGCACCGGGGGATGTCCGAGCTGGTCCGGTCCCTCAACCGGGCCTACCGGGCCCACCCCACCCTGTGGGAGTCCGACTTCAGCGACGCCGGCTTCCGCTGGATCGACGCCAGCGATTCGGACTCCAACGTCCTGTCCTTCCTCCGCACCGGCGGCACGGCCGGCCCGGTGGCCTGCATCGCCAATCTCTCCCCGGTACCCCGCCCCGGCTATCGGATCGGCCTGTCCACCGGGGGGTCCTGGGCCGAGATCCTCAACACCGACGCCCTGGAGCTGGGCGGCTCCGGGGTCGGCAACGCCGGGCGGGTGTGGGCGGCGGACCGTTCCTGGCACGGCCTGCCCTTCTCGGCCGAGGTGACGCTGCCCCCCCTCGGGGTCCTCTGGCTCAGCCCGGAGGGCTAGCCGGCGGGCCAGCCGGGAGGGTCAACCGGGGGGCGGTTAAGAGGTGAGCGCCGTGGCCCGGAGGGCGTCGGCGGCCTCTTCCGGGGCCACCACGTTGATGGGCACGCCGGTTCCCATCTCGAAGGCGGCGGCTGTGGTGAGCTTGGGCATCAGGTGGGCGTGCCAGTGGAAGCTGCCCGAGGCCCGGTAGGGGGCGGAGTGGAATACCAGGTTGTAGGCCGGGTTGCCCAGCCGGTCCCCAAGACGGGCCAGCACGTCCCGGATGGCCCGGCCCACCCCGGCCAGGTCGGCATCGGATGAGTCGTTGAGGTGGGCGTCATGGTGGCGGGGCAGGACCAGCATCTCGAAGGGCAGGCTGCTCCAGAAGGGGCAGATGACCACCACCTGGTCATCGGAGTGCACGACCCGCAGGCCGGCGTCCTCCTCGGCGTCGATGGTGGTGCACAGCAGGCAGCTGCCGCTGAAGCGGGCGAAGCCGGCCTGCTCGTCCACCAGCTCCCGGGGCACGAAGGGCATGCCCAGCAGCTGTCCGTGGGGGTGGGCGATGGACGCCCCCGCCTCGCGGCCGGAATTGACGACGACCTGGGTGTAGCGCAAGGCCCCGGAGCGGGAGTGGGAGTCGATCCGGTCCCGGATGGCCGCCATGATCAGGTCGGTCTGGCCGTCCTCCAGGTCCCCCCACCCAGCGTGGTGGTCGGGGGAGAGGACCAGGACCTCATGGATGCCGCTGGCCGGAGCCTGGGTAAAGGCCGGCCCGAGGTGGGTCACCACCATGGCGTCGTCACCCCGGAAGGCGGGATAGAGGTTGGGCACGACCCGGACCCGCCAGTTGCCACTGGGGCCGTAGGTCTCCAGGGCGGGAGGCGTGGCCTCCTCGTTCCCGGCGCAGAACGGGCAGGGGCGGGCGGGGCCGGACTCGACGGGCAGGCTGCGGGAAAGGAAGGCGGACGGGCGATCGGCCCGCTGCGTACTGACCACCACCCAGCGGCCGGTCAGAGGGTCTAGGCGAAGCTGACTCATGGCTTAATCGGCTTTCCTGTGTATTGCATTCTCTTTACAGACTACCTTCGGCACCCGGCGTCACTGCGTATGGCGGTCCGGAAGAATCACCCTCCTCGTTAGGCTCGGTCCGATGGTCGCCTACCTGGACCACGCCGCCACCACCCCCATGCGCCCCGAGGCGCGCCGCGCCACGCTCGCGTTTATGTCCGAAGCGGGCTTCGGCAACCCCTCCGGCGCCCATTCCGTGGCCCGGGCCGCCCGCCGGGCCGTCGAGGACGCCCGGGAAGTGGTGGCCGCCGCCCTGGGGGCCGAGCCATCCCAGCTCGTCTTCACCGCCGGAGGCACCGAGTCCGACAACATGGCCGTCGCCGGCCGCTCATCCCGCGGCCCCATCCTGTGCAGCGGGGTGGAACACGACGCCGTCCTGGAGTCGGTCCGGGCCGCCGGCGGGACCACCCTCCGTGTCAGCCGGGACGGTCAACTGGACCTGGATGACCTCAAGGCGGCCCTGGGGGCGGAAGTCCCCCCATCGCTGGTTTCGGTCATGACGGCCAACAACGAGACGGGTGTCGTCCAGCCCCTCGACCGGATTATCGGGATCGTCCGGCGCAAGGCCCCCTCGGCCCTGGTCCACACCGACGCCGTCCAGGCCGTCAACTGGGTGGACCCGGCCTCGGCCACGGCCGGCGCCGATCTGGTCTCCATCAGCGCCCACAAGTTCGGTGGCCCCCAGGGGGTGGGGGCCCTGGTCGTCCGGAACCCGGCCGGCCTGGACGTGACCGTCCACGGGGGCGGCCAGGAGGCGGGCCGGCGCAGCGGAACCCACAACGTGGCCGGCATAGCCGGGCTGGCCGCCGCCCTGGCCGTGGTCCAGGAGGAGAGGGAAGCCCTGGTGAAGCGGGTGGCGGACCTCAGAGACCGGCTGGCCGACGGCCTGCTGACGTCCATCCCCGGGGCGGTGGAGACGGGCCGGCGGGAGGACAAGGTGGCCGGCATCTGCCACCTGTGCATCCCCGGCGTGGAGAGCGAGGCCCTGATCTTCCTGCTGGACCAGGCCGGGGTGTGCGCCTCGGCCGGATCGGCCTGCGCCAGCGGCGCCACCCAGGTCAGCCACGTCCTGCGGGCCATGGGGGTCCCCGAGGAGCTGGCCCGGGGCGCCCTGCGGCTGTCCCTGGGCTGGACCACCACCGACGGGGACGTCGACGCCGCCCTGGAGGCCGTCCCCGCCGCCGTTGCCCGGCTGCGGAGCGCGCCGTGAGGGTCCTGGCCGCCATGTCGGGCGGGGTCGACTCCTCGGTGGCCGCCGCCCTCCTGGCTGACCAGGGCCACCAGGTGGTGGGGGCCACCATGAAGCTGTGGGGCGGCCCGTCCGATTCCGGCTGCTGTTCGGTCTCCGACGTCGATGACGCCCGCCGGGTCTGCCATCAGCTCGGGATCGACCATCACGTCTTCAACTTCTCCGAGGACTTCGAGCGCCACGTGGTCGGCCCCTACGTGGACGCCCACCGGACCGGGCTTACCCCCAATCCCTGCATCGAGTGCAACCGGCACATCAAGTTCGACCGCTTCCTGGACCGGGCCCTCCAGCTCGGCTTCGACGCCGTGGCCACCGGCCACCACGCCCGGGTCGAGGCCCGCCCCGACGGCGCCGCGGCCCTGGTCCGGGGCCGGGACGGGGCCAAGGACCAGTCCTACGTGCTGTCCATGCTGGGCCAGGCCCAGCTGCGCCGCCTGCTGCTGCCGGTGGGGGAGATGACCAAGGCCGAGGTCAGGGCCGAGGCCACCCGGCGGGGCCTGCGCACGGCGGCCAAGCCCGACAGCCAGGACGTGTGCTTCATCACCGCCTCGGCCGGCCGGACCGCCTTCCTGGGCGACCGGATCGAGCTGCACCCCGGGCTCCTGGTGGAGGCGGCCACCGGCGCCACGGCGGGGACGGTGGAGGCCATCGAGCTGGTGACCGTCGGCCAGCGCCGGGGCATCGGCGCCGGCCCCGACGGCCGCCGTCACTACGCCCTCTCGGTCGACCCGGGCGCCGGCCGGGTGACGGTCGGCCCGCTGGAGGAGCTCATGACCGACGTGGTCGAGGTCGGTCCCTGGACCTGGACGGCCGGCCCGGTGGCGCCCGATACGCCGGCGTCGGCCCAGCTCTCGGCCCAGTTTTCCGCTCCCCTCTCGGCCCAGCTCTCGGCCCACGGCCGGCCGCTGGCGGCCCGGCTGGAGTCCGAAGGGCGCCGGGTCCGCCTGGCCCAGCCCACCCGGCGGGTGGCGGCCGGCCAGACCGTCGCCCTCTACGCCGGGGACGAGGTGCTCGGCTCGGCGGTGGCGGTGTGACGCACATCGCCCGGCGGGCCGAAGAGCTCCGGGCCCAGATCGAGCACCACAACATCGCCTACCACCAGCTCGACACCCCCGAGATCAGCGACGCCGACTACGACGCCCTGGTCCGGGAACTGAGGGCCATCGAGGCCGACCACCCCGAACTGGCCGGTGACCTGTCCCCGACCCACGGCGTCGGGGCCGCCCCCTCCGCCCTGTTCACCCCCGTCCAGCACCGGGTCCCGATGATGTCGCTGGACAACGCCTTCTCGGTCGAGGAGCTGGAGGCCTGGGCCCGCCGCCTCGAACGCCTGGCCGACGGGCCGGTCACCTACATCTGCGAGCTCAAGATCGACGGGCTGGCCATGTCCCTGCTCTATGAGAAGGGCCGCCTGGTCCGGGCCGCCACCCGGGGCGACGGCCGCACCGGGGAGGACGTCACCGCCAACATCCGCACCATCCGCTCCATACCGGCTGGGCTCACTCTGGACAACCCCCCCGACCAGGTGGAGGTCCGGGGCGAGGTGTACATGCCGGTGGCCGCCTTCGAGGACCTCAACCGCCGGCAGGCCGAAGCCGGCGCCCGACTCTTCGCCAACCCCCGCAACTCGGCGGCCGGCTCTCTGCGCCAGAAGGACCCGGCCATCACCGCCACCCGGGACCTCTCCTTCTGGGCCTACGACCTGTCCGCCCCCGGGGGGGTGGAGCGCATGGGCTTCGTCCAGCACAGCCAGACGCTGGAGTGGCTGGCCGGCGCCGGCCTGCCCGTCAACCCGGAGTGGAAGGTACTCACCACCGTGGAGGAGGTGCACGCCTACTGCGTGTCCCGCCAGGAGCACCGCCACGACCTGGCCTACGAGATCGACGGCGTGGTGGTGAAAGTCCAGGAGCTGGACCGCCGCCGGGAGCTGGGCTCCACATCCCACGCCCCCCGCTGGGCCATCGCCTACAAGTTCCCTCCCGAGGAACGCACCACCCGGCTCAACGGGATCATGGTGTCGATCGGCAAGTCGGGCAAGGCCACCCCCTTCGCCCAGCTGGAACCGGTCTTCGTGGGCGGTTCCACCGTGGGCCTGGCCACCCTCCACAACGAGGACCAGGTCCGGCTCAAGGACGTCCGCCCCGGGGACACCGTCATCGTCCGCAAGGCCGGGGATGTCATCCCCGAAGTGGTCGGCCCGGTCGAATCCCTCCGGCCCAAGGGCTCCAAGCCCTGGGTCTTCCCCACCAACTGCCCGGTCTGTGGCGGCCCGCTGGTGCGACTGGACGGGGAGTCCGACACCTTCTGCACCAACTTCGACTGCCCGGGCCAGCGCATCCAGCGCCTCGCCCACTTCGCCTCCCGGGGGGCCATGGACATCGAGGGCCTGGGCGAGCAGCGGGTCATCCAGCTGGCCCAGGCCGGCCTCATCTCCGACGCCGGGGACCTCTACTCCCTGACCGAGGCGGATCTCGGCGGGCTGGAGGGCTTCGCCGCTATCTCGGTGGCCAACCTGCTGGCCGCCATCGAGACCTCCAAGGACCGGCCCCTGGCCAACCTGCTGGCCGGCCTGGCCATCCGCCACCTGGGCAGCACCGGCTCGGTGGTGCTGGCCCGGGCCATGGGCCACCTGGACGCCATCGAGGCGGCCGGCCCCGAGGAGTTGGCCGCCGTGGACGGGATCGGGCCGACCATTGCCCGCAGCGTGCACGAGTTCTTCGCCTCCGAGCGCAACCGGGTCGTGATCGAAAAGCTGCGCCGGGCCGGGGTCAGCCTGGCGGGGCCGGCCGGTTCCGACGTCCCCCAGGTCCTGGCCGGAAAGAGCGTGGTGGTCACCGGCACCCTGGAGGGCTGGAGCCGGGAGGAGGCCGAACTGGCCATCACGTCCCGGGGAGGCAAGTCTCCCGGCAGCGTGTCCAAGACCACCTTCGCGGTGGTGGTCGGGGAGGCGCCGGGAGCTTCCAAGCTCACCAAGGCCGAGAGTTTGGGGAGGCCGATCCTGGATGAGGATGGTTTCGCCGTGCTGCTGGAGACCGGGGAATTGCCGGCCTGAGCGATGGTGATGGCCACGGAGGGTGGCGCGGACGGGGGCATGCAACTTGAAGACACCGGGCCGAATTTTGACTTTTGTCGACTAGTGGTTATCAGATCTGTAAACCACTAGTCGACAAAGTTCAATATTTTCGGGGCTGTCTTCAAGTTGCATCCCCCATTCCCCCCGCCCGGGCCCCCCGCCCGGCATGCCCTAAGGGCTCCCCCCGGCCCAGGTAGCCTCGACCGGTGACGGTGCCGCGGGTTGACGACCTGCTCGGCCGGTCGCTCGGGGACCGGTACCGGGTCCGGGGCTGGCTGGGAGCGGGGGCCTCGGCCTCGGTGTACCTGGCCGTCGACGAGCGCCTGGACCGTCAGGTCGCCCTCAAGGTTCTGCACCCGGCCCTGGCGTCCGACGCCGGGTTCCTCAAGCGGTTCCAGTCCGAGGCCCGGGCCGCCGCCCGCCTCCGCCACCCCCACATCGTGCAGGTCTACGACTGGGGCGAGGACCCGGCCGGGGTCTACGTCGTGCTCGAGTACCTCTCCGGGGGCAGCCTGCGCCAGATGCTGGACAGCTCCGGCCCGCTGTCGCTGGCCCAGGTGGCGGCGGTGGGTGCCCAGGCCGCCCAGGGCCTGGCCCACGCCCACCAGCGGGGTACCGCCCACCGGGACATAAAGCCGGCCAATCTCCTCTTCGATGACGACGGGCGCCTCGCCATCGCCGACTTCGGCCTGGCCCGGGCCATGGCCGACGCCACCTGGACCGAGCCGGCCGGGGTGATCCTGGGCACGGCCCGCTACGCCAGCCCGGAGCAGGCCGGAGGGCTGGTCACCGGGCCGGCCACCGACGTGTATTCGCTCTCCCTGGTCCTGGTGGAGGCGGCCACCGGTGCGGTCCCCTTCAGCGCCGATACCACCGTGGCCACCCTCATGGCCCGCCAGGGCCGCCGGGTGGAGGCGGACGAGCGGCTGGGAGCGCTGGGACCGTTGCTCAGCCAGACCACCGATCCGGACCCGACCGCCCGCCCCGACGCCGGCTGGATGGCTGCCCGGCTGGGCGAGGCCGGCCGGACCCTGCCCGGCGCGGGTGTTCTGCCCCTGGCCCCGCCCGAGGTGCCCGCCGATCCGGGGGTCCGATCCGGCCCGGCCCGTGACGCCACAGCCCTGGGCGCGGCGGGAGCCGGGACTGCCGCCGGCCTGGGGGCCGGCCGGGACGCCACCACCCTGATGGGAGCGGCCACGGCGTGGGCCGGGGAGGAGAACCCCTGGCCGGTTCCCGGCGGGGTGGCGGTCACGACCACCACCACCCCCGGCGGTCCCGGGCCGGACATCCCCGCCGGCCGGCGGGGCCGGGGGGGCTGGCGGGCGGCCCTGATCGTCTTCCTGGTCGTGCTCCTGGCCGTCATCGGCGGCGGCCTGTACTGGCTCTTCGGCGTGTACCAGATCACAGTGCCCCGCCGGGTGGTCCCGGACGTGGAGGGCCGGGCCCTGGCCAGCGCCGAGCAGGCCCTGACCGCCGCCCATCTGACCTACCGGGTCGGCCCTCCGGCCTACAGCGACACCGTGCCGGCCGGGGATGTCCTGACCCAGTCCCCGACGGGGGGAAGGCTCAAGCAGGGCGCCGCCGTGGACCTGGTGGCGTCCGAGGGTCCCGCCCCTCGGGCCGTGCCCAGCCTCTCGGGCCTCACCCAGCCGGCCGCCGGGGCGGCCCTGGCTGGCGCCGGCTTCGGGGCCAGATATGTCAAGGCCTACAGCGAAACGGTGGCTTCGGGCATCGTCATCAACTGGTCGCCCAACTCGGGGATGCAGGCCAAGGGCACGGTCGTGGTGGTGACTGTCTCCCAGGGTCCCCAGCCCCGGACGGTGCCGGCCCTGACTGGTGACACCTACTCCCAGGCCGCCGCCGCCCTGTCCGGACTCCAGCTCAACTCGGTGGAGAGCGACGTCTTCAACAACCAGTACCCGGCCGGCCAGGTGGTGGGTACGACGCCGGCGGCCGGCCAGTCCGCCGCCCGGGGATCGACGGTCACCGTGGAGGTGTCCAAGGGCCCCCAGCAGGTCCAGGTCCCCGATGTGACCGGGATGAGCGTCGCTGACGCCACCGCGGCCATCCAGGCCGTGGGTCTGGTGGTCAACAACGTCTACGGCCCACCCAACCACCGGGTGTTCATCACCGACCCCACCGCCGGCACCACCGTGGACACCGGATCGGGAGTCTCCCTCTACACCAGTTGAGGGGTTCCCTTGACCGGGGGGCGACGGTTTGCCAACCTCTCCCGGCCGCCCGCGCTGGCGGGGTAGGTCAGGGGGAGGGACGGTTCATGGGTGCTCTCGACGGACGGGTCGCCATCATCACCGGCGCCGGCCGGGGTATCGGGCGCGAGCACGCCCTGCTCTTTGCCGCTGAGGGCGCCAAGGTGGTGGTCAACGATCTCGGGGGCGCCATGGACGGCTCCGGGGACGACCGCACCCCGGCCCAGGCCGTGGTCGAGGAGATCAAGGCCATGGGAGGCGAGGCCATCGTCAACGCCGACGATGTGTCCGACTGGGAGGGCGGCCAGCGCCTGGTCAACGCCGCCATCGAGGCCTTCGGGGACCTGCACGTACTGGTCAACAACGCCGGCATCCTGCGGGACCGGGTGCTGGTCAACATGACCGAGGACGAGTGGGATCTGGTGGTCAAGGTCCACCTCAAGGGCCACTTCGTGCCCACCCGCTGGGCGGCCGCCTACTGGCGGGAGCAGACCAAGGCCGGCCGGGAGATCAAGGCGTCGGTCATCAACACGTCGTCGACCTCCGGGCTGCTGGGCAACCCCGGCCAGGCCAACTACGGGGCGGCCAAGGCGGGCATCGGGGCCTTCACCGTCATAACCGCCCAGGAGCTTGGCCGCTACGGCGTCCGGGTCAATGCCATCGCCCCGGCGGCCCGGACCCGCCTCACCGAGGCCACCCCGGGTCTGGGCGAGGTGGTCAAGCCTCCCTCGGACGGCTCGACCTTCGACCTGTGGGACCCGGCCAACGTGAGCCCCCTGGTGGCCTGGCTGGCCACCGAGGACTGCCCGGCTACCGGAAAGGTCTATTTCGTCCAGGGGGGCCGCATCGCCCTCATGACCAACTGGGCCATGGCCAACCGCATCGAGAAGGACGACCGCTGGACGGTGGACGAGCTCAACCAGGCCATGGTCGAACTCGATGATCCGGCCCCGGCCGAGGCCGGATCGGCGCCCGGCGCCGACTAGCCCGACTCCTGGCCGCCTGCGTTTGGCATGGCCCAATAGGGGGATACTGGAATTAGTCCTCCCCGGACGGTCGAAAAAGCACGTAAGATCATCCGTGGCAGGGTCCAAGGGGGTGGCGTTGCTGAGGCAGTGTTCCCCAGCCGCTGCCGGGCCGCCGCCCCCTTGGGCCCTGCCACTTTCGCGTTCCGGCCCACTACGCTGAGTCCCATGCCGGCGGCCACCCGACTCGAACGCATCGAGCACCGCGAGCGGAACCCGAAGTGGAAGAACCCGCCCTTCCGCATCGAGATGTCCGAGTGCATCAACTGCGACACCTGCCTGCGCCACTGCCCGCCGCAGTTCGGCGCCATCTTTAACCACGGCATCGACGTGATCATCGTCCCGGAGCTCTGCTCGGGCTGCAAGAAGTGCCTGGAGCCCTGCCCGGTGGACTGCATCTACCTGGACCCGGACTGGAAGGCGGCCCCGGATGATTGGTGGACCGAGCCGCTCGGCCCGCTGGATCCGTACTGAACCGGGTGAGCCCCGAGTCCCGCCCGTCCATCTCCCGCGATGACGTGGCCCACGTGGCCCACCTGGCCCGCCTGACCCTCACCCCCGAGGAGATCGAGCGCTTCACCGGCCAGCTGGCCGCTGTTCTCGGCCACGCCGAGGACGTGGCGGCCCTCGATCTGGCCGGGGTGGAGCCCACCGCCCATCCCCTCCCGCTCATGAACGTCCTGCGAGAGGACGAGGTCCGGCCCTGTCTGGACCGGGACGAGGTACTGGCCCAGGCCCCGGCGGCCGAGGAAGGCCGCTTCCGGGTCCCTCGCATTCTGGGGGAGGCACCGTGACCCCGCCTGCCCCCGGGTCCGGGTCCGCCGCCGGCGCCCGCCCCGGCCGGAGCGCGGTGGAGACCGCCGACGCCGTCCGCGCCGGCCGGCTCACGGCGGCCGCTGTCCTGGAGGAGCACCTGGCCGCCATCGAGGCCCGGGAGAGCGAACTGCACGCCTTCAACCTGGTGCTGGCCGACCGGGCCAGGGCGGAGGCGGCGGCGGTGGACGAGTCGGTAGCGGCCGGGCGCGATCCGGGCCGGCTGGCCGGGGTGACGGTCGCCCTCAAGGACAACCTGTGCACCCGGGGGGTGGAGACGACCTGCTCCTCCCGCATCCTGGAGGGCTGGAAGCCCCCCTACGACGCCACCGTGGTCACCCGCCTGCGCCAGGAGGGAGCGGTGGTGGTGGGCAAGACCAACCTGGACGAGTTCGCCATGGGCTCCTCGACGGAAAACTCCGCCTTCGGGCCCACCCGCAACCCCCATGACCCGACCCGGGTGCCGGGGGGCTCGAGTGGGGGGAGCGCGGCGGCGGTGGCGGCCGGCTTCGCCGGGCTGGCCCTCGGCTCGGACACGGGTGGCTCCATCCGCCAGCCGGCGGCGCTGTGCGGCGTGGTGGGGCTCAAGCCGACCTACGGGCTGGTGTCCCGCTACGGGCTGATCGCCTTCGCCAGTTCCCTGGACCAGATCGGGCCCTTCGCGGGGACGGTGGCCGACGCCGCCCTGCTCCTGGAGGTGATCGCCGGCCACGACGCCATGGACTCCACCTCCCTGGACGCCCCGGCGCCCTCCCTCCTGGAGGGCCTCGACGGCGGGGTGGAGGGGCTGCGGATCGGGGTCGTGTCCGAGTTGATGGACGGGGTGGAACCGGCCGCCGCCGCGGCGGTGGAGGCGGCCGCCCACGCTCTCTCCGCCGCCGGGGCCAAGGTGGACCGGGTGTCGGTCCCGGCCGCCGTTTACGGCCTGTCCGCCTATTACCTCATCGCCCCGGCCGAGGCGTCCAGCAACCTGGCCCGTTACGACGGGGTCCGCTACGGGCTGCGGTCCGAGGGGCCGGGAGGGTCGGCGGATGTGGCGGCCATGTTCGCCGCCACCCGGGCGGCCGGCTTCGGGGATGAGGTGAAGCGCCGGATCATGCTGGGCACCTACGCCCTGTCGGCCGGCTACTACGACGCCTACTACGGGCAGGCCCAGCGGGTCCGCACCCTCATCATCCGGGACTTCGACGCCGCCTACCGCAGCTTCGACATCCTGTTGTCACCCACCACCCCAGGACCGGCCTTCGAACTGGACGCCAAGACCTCCGACCCGATGGCCATGTACCTCTCCGACGTCTGCACCATCCCCACCAACCTGGCCGGGCATCCGGCCGTGACCGTGCCGTGGTGGCCGGAGGGTTCCGGCCTGCCCCTTGGGATTCAGGTGCTGGCCCCCGCTCTGGGCGAGGCAGTCATGCTCCGGGCCGCCGCCGCCCTCGAGGCGGCCGCCCCATGACCGCCGACACCCCCGGTTGGGAGACGGTGGTCGGCCTCGAGGTCCACTGCGAGTTGCGCACCGCCACCAAACTCTTCTGCGGCTGTCCCAACCGCTTCGGCCAGGAGCCCAACACCCAGATCTGCCCGGTGTGTACGGGCCAGCCCGGCTCACTGCCGGTGCTCAACCGCATGGCGGTGGAGATGGCCATGCGAATCGGCTTAGCCCTGCACTGCCGGATCGAGCCGTCCATCTTCCACCGGAAGAACTACTTCTATCCGGACATGCCCAAGGACTATCAGGTCAGCCAATACGACCAGCCCATCAACATCGACGGCTGGCTGGAGCTGCCCAGCGGCGGGCGCATCGGGATCGAGCGGGCCCACCTGGAGGAGGACACAGGCAAGATCACCCACGTCGGAGGGGCCGGGCGCATCCACGACGCCTCCCACTCCCTCATCGACTACAACCGGGCCGGCGTACCCCTGGTGGAGATCGTCAGCCGGCCCGACATCCGCTCGGCCGCCCAGGCCCGGGACTACGTGGCCGAACTGCGTTCCATCCTGGTGGCCACCGGCGCCTCGGACGGAAAGATGGAGGAGGGCTCCCTGCGGGTCGACGCCAACGTCTCGGTCCGCCCCCGGGGCAGCACCGAGTTCGGGACCCGGGCCGAGATCAAGAACGTCAACTCCCTCCGCTCCCTGGTGCGGGCCATCGAGTACGAGGCGGCCCGCCAGATCGGGGTGCTGAGCGACGGGGGCCGGGTCACCCTCGAGACCCGGCACTGGGACGAGGCCGGCGGGCGGACGACCAGCGGACGGACCAAGGAGCAGTCCGAGGACTACCGCTACTTCCCCGAGCCCGACCTGGTGCCGGTGGCCCCCGACGCCGCCTGGCTGGGCCGGGTCGAAGCGGCCATGCCGGTGCTGCCGGCCGCCCGCCGGAGCAGGCTGGCCCAGGCCACCGGCGCCCCCGGGGAGGACATAGCTGTGCTGGTGGAGACCGGGCTGGACGAGCTGGTGCTGGCGGCGGTGGCGGCCGGGGCCGACGCCCGCACCGCCGTCAACCGGGCCACCAACGAGGTGGCCGGCGCCCTGGAGACGGGGACGCCCCCGCCTCCTGCGACCTTCGCCCGCCTGGTCAAGATGGAGACCGAGGGGGCCCTGACCGCCACCCAGGCCAAGACGGTGCTGGCCGACATGCTGCGTGACGGTGGCGAGCCGGAGGAACTGGCCCGTCAAAGAGGCTTCGAGGCCCTGGCTTCCGACGCCCTCGCTGACGCCGTTTCGGCCGTGATCGAGGCCAATCCCGCTGAGTGGGAGCGCTTCAAGGCCGGTGAGGCCAAGGTGGCCGGCTTCTTCGTCGGCCAGGTGATGAAGGCCACCCGGGGTAACGCCGACGGTGGCGCCGTGACTGCCGAACTGCGCCGCCGGGCCGGCATATAAAGGTTGTGTTGCAAGGGGAATTCAGCCCTTGCCTTCTGGTGTCGTGGGGTTTATGAATAGACGTACGGCCGGCTAACGGTCGCAGCAGGAAGCCCAACCGAAGAGGGAGGTTTCCGCAGTGGTTTCGCACCTGATCGAAAGATCTCCGCCCGACAGGGCGACCCGGCGGGTCATCGCCTGAACGGCCCCCGGGGAGCAACCCCGGACCCCGCAACTTGCGGAACGCGGCATCGAGGACCGGCACCCTGTACCCGGCGCGACTGCAATGCCTACCCGGGCATGGCCGCAGCCAGGACGGACCTGGCTAACAGGACGTCGATCGGCTCCCCACGCGTTCTTCCGAACCGAATCGCGGCTGGCGACGGGGCCTCACCCGAGGGCTGACAACTGAATACAAGCTCACCGAGGGGGCCGGGAGGCCCCTTCGGCGCGCCGGGACGCCCTCTCCGTGCGTAGCGCCTACCCTCTCGCCATGGCCGAGCCGACCATCGACCGCAAACCCCGCAGCCGCGACGTCACCGACGGATACGAGCGGGCCCCGGCCCGGGCCATGCTCCGCGCCGTCGGGATGACCGACGATGACTGGGACAAGCCCCAGGTGGGCGTGGCCTCGTCCTGGAACGAGGTCACCCCCTGCAACCTCCCCCTCGACCGGCTGGCCAAGCAGGCCAAGGAAGGGGTCAGGGAGGCGGGCGGGTTCCCCTTCGAGTTCGTGACCATTGCCGTCTCCGACGGGATCTCCATGGGCCACGAGGGGATGCGGGCCAGCCTGGTGAGCCGGGAGGTCATCGCCGACTCGGTGGAGACGGTGATGCACGCCGAGCGCTTCGACGCCCTGGTCACCTTCGCCGGCTGCGACAAGTCCCTGCCCGGGATGCTGATGGCGGCTGCCCGCCTCGACCTGCCCTCGGTCTTCCTCTACGGAGGCTCGATCCTGCCCGGCATTCTGGCCGCCGACCCGGCCCAGGGCCGGCCCACCGACACCGCCCTCGACATCACCAGCGTGTTCGAGGCGGTCGGGGCCTACTCGGCCGGTTCCCTCTCGGCCGAGGAGCTGTCCCTCATCGAGCACAACGCCTGTCCCACCGCCGGATCCTGTGCCGGGATGTTCACGGCCAACACCATGGCCTCCATCTCCGAGGCCCTGGGCATGGCCCTGCCCGGCAGCGCCTCACCCATGGCGGTCGACCCCCGCCGGGACCAGTTCGCCTACGACAGCGGTACGGCCGTGGTCCGCCTGGTCGACGCCGGCATCACCGCCCGGCGCATCATGACCAAGGCGGCCTTCGAGAACGCCATTGCCGTCACAATGGCCCTGGGCGGGTCCACCAACGCCGTGTTGCACCTGCTGGCCATCGCCCACGAAGCCCGGGTCGACCTGGAGATGGAGGACTTCAACCGGATCGGCCGGCGGGTGCCCCACGTCGCCGACACCAAACCCCACGGCCGCTACCACATGGTCGACATCGACCGGGTGGGTGGGGTGCCTGCCCTCATGCGGGAGCTGCTCGAGGCCGGCCTCCTGCACGGGGACTGCCTGACCGTGACCGGGCGCACCCTGGCCGAGAACCTGGCCGATCTGGACCCGCCCGCCCCGGACGGCTCGGTCATCCATCCGCTCACCGACCCCATCCACGCCGAGGGCGGCATAGCCGTGCTGACCGGCTCCCTCGCCCCCAGCGGGGCCGTGGTCAAAGTGGCCGGCATCGACACGGATCACTTCCAGGGCACGGCCCGGGTCTTCGACGGGGAGGACGGGGCCATGGCCGCCATCCTGGCCGGGTCCATCCAGCCCAACACGGTGGTGGTCATCCGCTACGAGGGCCCCAAGGGGGGCCCGGGCATGCGGGAGATGCTGGCCGTGACCGGGGCCATGAAGGGGGCGGGCCGGGGGGCGGACTGCGCCCTGTTGACCGACGGGCGCTTCAGCGGCGGGACCCATGGCTTCTGCGTCGGCCACGTCGCCCCGGAGGCGGTGGACGGTGGACCCATCGCCTTCGTTGCCGACGGGGACACCATCCGGATCGACGTGCCCTCCCGGCGGGTCGAGCTCCTGGTGGAGCCGGCCGAGATCGAGCGGCGTCGGGCGGCCTGGACCCTGCCCGCCCCGCGCTACACCAGCGGGGTGCTGGCCAAGTACGCCCGCCTGGTCACCGGGGCCGAGCGCGGGGCGGTGACAGAACCCTGATGGGTGTGTAAGATCACTCCCGAGATGACCACCCGCCTGAACCTCGTAGTAATCACCTGACGCACGCCGCCTAACCGCGCGTGCGTTCGAGACCTCCCAACCGGGAGGTCTTTTCATTTCCCGGATTCACCGAAGCAGGAGCCACTCATGAAGCTGACAGGGGCGCAAGCCCTGATCAAGAGCCTGGAGATGGAAGGCGTGGAGGTCATGTTCGGCCTCCCGGGCGGCTGCATCCTGCCCGTCTACGACCCCATCATCGACAGCCCCATCCGCCACATCCTGGTCCGCCACGAGCAGGGCGCCGGCCACATGGCCGAGGGCTACGCCCACGTGACCGGTAAGCCGGGCGTGGCCATGGTGACCAGCGGGCCGGCCGCCACCAACATCGTCACCCCGCTCTGCGACGCCTACATGGACTCGGTGCCCATGGTCGTCATCACCGGGCAGGTGAACACTTTCGCCATCGGCAGCGATGCCTTTCAGGAGTGCGACACCACCGGGATCACCCAGGCCGTCACCAAGCACAACTGGCTGGTGACCGACGCCGCCGACATCCCCCTGGTCGTGCGGGAGGCCTTCCACATCGCCAACAGCGGCCGGCCCGGCCCGGTGCTCATCGACCTGCCCAAGGACGTGGCCAACCAGCTCATGGAGTGGCAGTGGCCGACCGATGCCGATGTCGACGCCGACCTGCCCGGCTACAAGCCCACCACCAAGGGCAACGGCCGCATGATCCGGGAGGCCGCCCGCATGATCGCCGCCGCCGAGCGCCCGGTCATCTACGCCGGCGGTGGCATCCTCAAGGCCCGGGCCGCCGAGGCCCTGCGGGAGCTGGCCGAGCTGACCGGTATCCCGGTGGTCACCACTCTCATGGCCCGGGGCGCCTTCCCCGACAGCCATCCTCTCGCCCTGGGCATGCCCGGCATGCACGGCAACTACACCGCCGTCACCTCCATGCAGAAGGCCGACCTGCTCATCGCCCTGGGTTCGCGCTTCGATGACCGGGTGACCGGAAAGGTCGACGCCTTCGCTCCCGGGGCCAAGATCGTCCACGTCGACATCGACCCGGCCGAGCTCGGCAAAGTCCGCCGTCCCGACGTCCCCATCGTCGGTGACTGCCGCAGCGTGATCGAGGAGATCACCCAGGCCCTGCGCCAGCTGGCCGCCACTGCCCCCGAGGACGCCGGCTCCGCCTCCGCCCCCGACCGGGGACCCTGGATGGCCCAGATCCGGGAGTGGCAGACCCGCTTCCCCCTCCACTACGAGATGGCTGAGGACGACCGGTTCCTCAAGCCCCAGTTCGTCATCGAGACGCTGCGGGAGAACACCCCCGAGGACGTCATCCTCGCCTCCGGGGTGGGCCAGCACCAGATGTGGGCCAGCCAGCACTTCCGCTTCGAGCATCCCTACACCTGGGTCAACTCCGGAGGTCTGGGCACCATGGGCTTCGCGGTCCCGGCCGCCATCGGGGCCAAGGTGGGCCGGCCCGACCGGATGGTGTGGGCCGTCGACGGTGACGGCTGCTTCCAGATGACGGCCCAGGAACTGGTCACGGCCTCGGCCGAGCGCATCCCGGTCAAGATCGCCATCCTCAACAACGCCTACCTGGGCATGGTGCGCCAGTGGCAGGAGCTGTTCTACGAGGAGCGCTACTCCGAGGTCTACCTGTCCCCGGACCTGCCCGACTACGTCAAGTGGGCCGAAGCCATGGGTTGTGTCGGCCTGCGGGTCGAACACGCCGAGGAGGTGCAGCCCGCCATCGAAAAGGCCAACTCCATCGATGACCGACCGGTGGTCATCGACTTCCGCACCGACAGCCGGGAGAAGGTGTACCCGATGGTGCCGGCCGGGGGCTCCAACGATGACATCATCCTCGGTCCGTCCCAGGGGGAGGGCGGCCGATGAGCCCCACCTCCCCGGGCCGGCACACCACCGCCCGCCACCACATCCTCTCCGTCCTGGTGGAGAACAAGGCCGGGGTGCTGGCCCGGGTCTCGGGCCTGTTCTCCCGCCGGGGCTACAACATCTACTCCCTGGCCGTGGCGCCCACCGATGACGAGCGCTTCAGCCGCATCACCATCGTGGTCGACGTGGGCGGCACCACCCTGGAACAGATCACCAAGCAGCTCTTCAAGCTGATCAACGTGGTCAAGATCAATGAGCTCGACCCGGCTCAGTCCACCGAGATGGAGCTGGCCCTGGCCACCGTCAAGGCCGACGCCGGATCCCGGGGCGAGATCATCGAGATGGTCAACGTATTCGGGGGTCACGTGGTGGACGTCTCCCATGACGCCCTGACCGTCTCGCTGGCCGACGCCCCGGCTCGGGTCGACGACTTCGAGGAACTCATGCGAGCGTATGGGATAGTCGAACTGCAACGGACCGGGCGGGTCGCCCTGCCCAAGCTCGATCGCCAGGCGCCCCGCCTGCGCAGTGTCACCGGAAAGGTTGGATGATGGCCAAGCTGTACTACGAGAAGGACGCCGATCCTTCTCTCATCTCGGGGCGGAAAGTGGCCGTCCTCGGTTACGGATCCCAGGGTCACGCCCACGCTCTCAATCTGAGGGATACCGGTGTCGACGTGGTGGTGGGCCTGCGGGACGGGTCTTCCTCCAAGGCCAAGGCGGAGGAGGCCGGCCTCAAGGTCATGTCCATAGCCGACGCCTCGGCCGCCGCCGACGTGATCATGATCCTCCTGCCCGACACCGAGCAGGCCGACATCTTCACCGCCGACATCGAGCCCCACCTCAAGGACGGGGACGCCCTGCTGTTCGCCCACGGCCTCAACATCCGCTTCGGACTCATCAAGCCGCCGGCCGGGGTCGATGTGGCCATGGTGGCGCCCAAGGGCCCGGGCCACCTGGTTCGGCGCACCTACACCGAGGGTGGGGGAGTGCCGGCCCTGGTGGCGGTGGAGGCCGACGCCACCGGCAAGGCCAAGGAACTGGCTCTGTCCTACGCCTACGCCATCGGGGCCACCCGGGCCGGGGTGCTGGAGACGACCTTTGCCGAGGAGACCGAGACCGATCTGTTCGGGGAGCAGGTCGTGCTCTGCGGGGGCCTGACCGCTCTGGTCCTCAACGGCTTCGAGACCCTGGTGGCGGCCGGCTACCAGCCCGAATCGGCCTACTTCGAGTGCCTCCATGAGCTCAAGCTCATCGTCGACCTCATGTACGAGGGCGGCATAGCCGGGATGCGCTTCTCCATCTCCGACACCGCCGAGTACGGGGACGTGACCCGGGGACCCCGGGTGATCAACTCCGCCGTCCGGGCCGAGATGGAGAAGATCCTGGGTGAGATCCGGTCCGGGAAGTTCGCCGAGGAGTGGGTGGCCGAACACAAGGCCGGCCGGGCCCGCTTCAACTCCCTGCGTCAGGCCGGCCAGGAGCACCAGATCGAGAAGGTGGGCGCGGAACTGCGGGCCATGATGCCGTGGATCTCGGCGGGCAAGACCCGCCCCCAGGATGCCTCCGGCGGAGCCCAGGAGGGCTGAGCCGCATTCTCTCAGGAATCACCCAGACTGTTCACAGCTACGGTGGGCACAATTCAGGGGTGACCCCGGTTGTAATGGGGTGAAAGAGGTTCAGCCATGAGAGAGAGCATCCATCTCGGCCGGATAGGCCGGACCAGTGTCGGGATCAGCTGGACTCTGATCCCCATCGCCTTCCTGATCACGTGGGGCCTGGCCGGCGACCTTCCCCATGAAGTCGGCGGCTACCCGACATCCATGTATTGGGTGGCCGGCCTGCTCACCGCCGTTGCCTTCTACGCCAGCCTGCTGACCCACGAGTTGGCGCACGTATTCGTAGCCCGCCGCCGTGGCCTGCAGGTGCACGGCATCGTGCTCTGGCTATTCGGCGGAATGGCCCAGATCGACGGGGACGCCCCCGACGCCGGCTCCGAACTGCGCATGGCGCTGGTCGGACCCATGACCAGCTTCCTGCTCGGCGCCCTGGCCGCCGCCGTCGCCTGGACGATGGCCGCACTGGGCCTGAGTCCATTGGTGGTGGCCGCCCTGGCCTGGCTGGCCGGCATCAACCTCCTCCTGGGTGCTTTCAACTTGGTCCCCGCCTTCCCACTCGACGGCGGCCGCGTCCTGCGGGCGTTGCTCTGGCGGCGCTCGGGCGACAAGGTGCGGGCGACCTATTCGGCCGCCCGCACCGGCCGGGGGCTGGGCTTCCTCATCGTCGCCTTCGGGGTCTTCGAGACCCTGTCGGGGAATCTCAACGGCCTCTGGCTGGCCATGATCGGCTGGTTCATCTCCTCCTCCGCCACCCAGCAGATGCTGATGTCCCGAGCCGCCGGCCCACCGGCCGGCCGGCCCGGCTCAGAAGTCGTAGACGTGGCCGGTGCCGGCGTGACGGCTGCCGTCATAGGCGTGCCGTCCGGGCTGACCGTCTCAGAGGCCTACGACCGCTTCTTCCGCCACTCGGTGCTCACCAGCCTGCCGGTGGTCGATGAAGCCGGCCACATCCTCGGAACCGTCACCCTCGATGCCCTCTACGCCGTACCCGGCGAACGCTGGTGGGCGACCTCGGTCCTCGAGGCCACCAGCCCCCTGCACCAGTTGCCCTGGGTTCAGGTAAGCCGTTCGACCACGTAATCGATGGCCCGGGTGAGGATGGCGACGTCCTCGGAGTCCACGGCCGGGAACATGGCGATGCGGAGCTGGTTGCGGCCGAGCTTGCGATAGGAGTCGGTGTCGACGATGCCGTTCTGACGCAGGACGGAGGAGATGACGGTGGCGTCGAAGCGGTCATCGATGTCGATGGTCCCGACCACTCGGCTGCGGGCGGCCGGGTCAACCACGAAGGGCGTGGCGTAGGAGGAGGCCTCTGCCCAGCCGTAGAGGACGTCGGCGGAGGCATCGGAGCGGGAGGCGGCGAATTCGAGCCCCCCTCCCTCCAGCATCCACTCGATCTGGTCCACCAGCATCAGGATGGTGGCCAGGGCCGGGGTGTTGTAGGTCTGGTCCTTGGTGGAGTTGTCCAGGGCGATGGACAGGTCCAGGAAGGCCGGCACCCAGCGCCCGCTGGCGGAGATGCTGCCGATGCGCTCGAGGGCAGCCGGGCTGCAGAGGGCCACCCACAGCCCACCGTCGGAGGCGAAGCACTTCTGGGGGGCGAAGTAGTAGACGTCCACCTGGGCCGGGTCGAAGCGCAGGCCGCCGGCGCCGCTGGTGGCGTCCACGGCCACCAGGCCGGTGGAACCGGCCGGCCGGCGCAGCGGCATCATCACCCCGGTGGAGGTCTCGTTATGGGTGAGGGCGTAGAGATCGACCTCCTCTCGGGCCACCGCCTCGGGGTGGGTGCCGGGGGCGGACTCGATGACCTCGGGGTCCTTGAGGTGGGGGGCCGCAGCGGCGGCGGAGGCGAACTTGGAAGAGAACTCCCCGAAGCTCAGGTGCTGGCTGTGCTCCTGGATGAGGCCGAAGGTGGCCGCATCCCAGAAGGCGGTGGTCCCGCCGTTGCCCAGGACAACCTCGTAGCCGTCGGGCAGGCTGAACAGGTCCCGCAGACCGGATCGGAGGCGCCCGACCACCTGGCGGACGGGGGCCTGGCGGTGGGAGGTACCCATGTAGTCCCGGGCGTGGTCCAGCACGGCGGCTATCTGGGCCGGGCGGACCTTGGAGGGTCCCGAGCCGAAGCGGCCGTCGGCGGGCAGGAGATCGGCGGGGAGGCGGATATCGGAGCTGACAGGAGCGGGCACTGTGCAAGCATGACAGCAATGGAACGCATCTCCCGACGCATTGCGGCCGTGGCCGAGTCGGCCACCCTGGCCATCGACGCCCGCTTCAAGGCCCTGAAGGCGGCCGGTGAATCGGTGGTGGGATTCGGGGCGGGGGAGCCGGATTTCCCCACCCCGGACGCCATCGTGGAGGCGGCCGTCGAGGCCTGCCGCAACCCGGCCAACCACGTGTATACGCCCACCCCCGGCCTGCCCGAACTGCGCTCGGCCATTGCCGCCAAGACGGCCCGGGACTCCGGTCTGGCGGTGGAGGCGGCCCAGGTCCTGGTGACCAATGGGGGCAAACAGGCCATTTACAACACCTTCGCCACCCTGCTCGACCCCGGTGACGAGGTCATCGTCATCGCCCCTTACTGGGTCACCTACCCCGAGGCCATCGCCCTGGCCGGCGGGGTGCCCGTCTATGTGGAGACGGACGAGAGCACCGGCTTCAAGGCCCCGGTGGAGGCCCTGGAAGCCGTGCGGACCCCCAAGACCAAGATCCTCCTGTTCGTGTCCCCGTCCAACCCGACCGGAGCGGTCTACTCCCGGGACCAGATCGAGGCCATCGGCCGCTGGGCGGCCGAGCACGGCCTGTGGGTGGTCACCGATGAGATCTACGAGCACCTGGTCTACGGCTCCCATACCCAGCACTCCATGCCGGTGGTGGTGCCGGAGCTGGCCGAGCGCTGCGTGGTGGTCAACGGGGTGGCCAAGACCTACGCCATGACCGGCTGGCGGGTGGGCTGGATGATCGGTCCCCCCGACGTCATCAAGGCGGCCACCAACCTGCAGTCCCACGCCACCTCCAACGTCAACAACGTGGCCCAGCGGGCCGCCCTGGCCGCCGTTTCGGGCGACCTGTCGGCGGCGGCCATGATGAGGGAGGCCTTCGACCGCCGGCGCCGGCGCATCCACGAGATGCTCTCGGCCATCCCCGGGGTCACCTGCATGGAGCCGGAGGGGGCCTTCTACGCCTTTCCCTCCTTCAAGGGCGTGCTGGGCCGGGAAATCCGGGGCGAGACCCCCAAGAACACCCTGGAGCTGGCCGAGCTGATCCTGGACGAGGCCAAGGTGGCCATCGTCCCCGGGGAGGCCTTCGGGGCCCCCGGCTACGCCCGGATGGCTTACGCCCTGGGCGACGCCGACCTGGAGGAGGGCGTCGAGCGGATCGGCAAGCTCCTGGCCGAGGCCTCCTGAGCATGGCTCGGATCCTGGTCACCGAGGAGCTGGCCGACACCGGCCTGGAAATGCTGCGCCAGGCCGGGCACCAGGTCGACGTGGCCATCGGGCTGTCGCCCGAGGAGCTGCTGGAGGCTGTGCCCGGCGCCCAGGCCCTCATCATCCGCTCGGCCACCAAGGTCACCGCCGAGGTCCTGACCGCCGGTAAGGACCTGGTGGTGGTGGGCCGGGCCGGCATCGGGGTCGACAACGTCGACGTGCCGGCAGCCACCCAGCGGGGGGTCATGGTGGTCAACGCCCCCATGTCCATCACCCTGTCCACGGCCGAGCACACCATGGCCATGCTCCTCTCCATGGCCCGGAACATCCCCCAAGCCCATTCCGCCCTGGTGGCCGGGCGCTGGGAGAAGTCCAAGTGGGGTGGGGTCGAGCTGCACGGTAAGACCCTGGGCGTCCTCGGCCTCGGCCGGATCGGGACCCTGGTGGCCCAGCGGGCCCACGCCTTCGGCATGCGCCTGGTGGCCTGGGATCCCTGGGTCGCTCCCGAACGGGCCCGGCAGCTGGGGATCGAGCTGATGGACATCGAAGCCCTCTTTGCCGAGGCGGACTTTGTCACGGTCCATCTGCTCAAGACGGCCGACAGCACCGGCCTCATCGGCAAGGAGTTGCTGGCCAAGGCCAAGCCCGGAGCCCGCATCGTCAACGTGGCTCGGGGCGGGATCATCGATGAGAACGCCCTGGCCGAGGCCCTGCGCAGCGGCCGGCTGGGCGGGGCCGCCCTGGACGTGTTCGATTCGGAGCCGAACACCACCTCCCCGTTGTTCGAGCTGCCCAACGTGGTGGTGACGCCGCATCTGGGGGCGAGTACGCAGGACGCCCAGGACAAGGCGGGGCTGACCATCGCTGAGCAGGTGCTGCTGGCGCTGGGAGGCGACCTGGTGCCCTTCGCCCTCAACGTGTCGGCCGGGGAGGTAGCCGAGCCGGTCCGTCCCTACCTTGGGGTGGCCGACATGCTGGGCCGGGTCTTCGCCAGCCTGCACGGCGGGCTGCCCCCGGTGGTGGAGATCACCTATCAGGGCGGCCTGGCCGACCACGACACCCGCATACTCACGCTGTCGGCCCTGCGGGGCTTGTTCTCTGCCGGCGGGACCAGCGAGGAACCGGTGTCCTACGTCAACGCCCCCCGCATGGCCGAGGAGCGGGGGATCGAGGTCCGGGAGACGACCAGTTCGGCCAGCCCCGACTACCTCAACCTGGTGACCCTGTCCGGCGGCGGACACTCGGTGTCGGGCACCGTCTCCGGACACCGCTCCGAGCCCCGCATCGTGATGGTCGACGACCACACCGTGGACCTGGCCCCGGCCGACTACATGCTGGTGGTCCGAAACGATGACCGGCCCGGCATGATCGGGGTGGTCGGCACCGTTCTGGGGGAGGCCGGACTTTCCATCGCCAATATGGCGGTGGGGCGCTCACCCTCGGGCGGGGCCGCCCTCATGGTCCTGGCGACCGACCGGGCCGTCCCCTCCGACGTGCTCGGCCGGCTCTCCGGCTCGGAGGGCATCGTGGCCGTCCACCAGGTCAGCCTCTAGGCGGCTCAGCCTCTAGCCGGCGGGCTCTTCTTTACCGGTGCCGCCTTCTTGGCCAGGGGGGCCTTCTTCACCACCGGCGCCGGTTCGATCGGGGTGGCCTTCTTGGCCGCCGGGGCCTTGGCCGGCACCGCCTTGACCGGCGCCGATGCTGCCTTGGCCGGGGCGGGAGCCGCTTTGGCCGACGGGGGGGAGGCCTTGGCTGGAACCGGTGGGGGGGGCGCCGCTGCCTTCGGGACGGCCGGGGCCGTCGGGGCGGCCGCCTTACGGGCGGCCGCCTTACGGGGCGCCGCCTTCTTGACCGGGGCAACCGCCTTGGGCTCGACCGGAGCCCAAGCCGGAGCCGAAGCCGGTGGAGCCGGCGGCGGAGTGGTGGGGACGTGGGGCAGGGAGCCGGGGTGGGGATCGGGACGGTCCAGCAGCTCGGCCGGCACCGGCACCTCTGGTTCGGGGGCGCGGGGATGGACCGGGTCGGACACGGCCGGCGGGGCTCCCATGGCGGCCGCCTCCACCGGGACGGCCACCTTGCCATGGGGGTGGTGGTCCCCTGAGCCCTCGGGCGGACGGCGGGTGACCGCCGGCCAGTCCCCGTGCACGCCCGTGGCGTCGTTGGAGCCGACCCCGGCCGGGCGGCGGGCCTTCATGGCGGCATAGATGGCCGCGCCGAGGCCGGCCAGAACGCCCAGCCTCAATCCGATCCGGAACGTCTTCACTCTCAAGCCCCTCCTAGAGCCGGGATACCGTACCTGCGGCTTAGACGCTCATGACGCCGTCGTGCACGCCGTCGTGCACGCCGTCAGCTTCGGCCAGCTCGGGGTAGTCCTCCAGCTTGGCGTCGATGTCCCCACTGTCGGCCATCTCGTCCATACCGATGGGACCGGCGGCCTTGCCGGTCAGGAACTGCCGGATGATCGGATTATCGCTGGTGCGCATCTCCTCCTTGCTGGCGAAGCGGACCAGCTTGGAACGGAAGAGGATGCCCATGTAGTCGGCCGTGCGCATCACCGAGGGGATGTTGTGGGTGATGATGAAGAAGGTGGCGCCTGTCTCGGCCTGGGACTTGCGGACCAGGTCGTCCAGGTAGGCCACCCGGACCGGGTCGAGGCCGGAGTCGGGCTCATCGAAGAGGACGATGGCCGGTTCCATGACCAGAGCCCGGGCCAGGCCGGCCCGCTTCTTCATCCCCCCGGACACCTCCCCGGGCAGCTTGCGCAGGTGATCCATGAGCCCGACCAGCTCGGCGTTCTTGTGGACGATCTCGCGGATCTCCTTCTCGCCCTTACGGGTGTGCTCGCGCAGGGGGAAGGCGATGTTGTCGTAGAGGGTCATGGAGCCGAACAGGGCGCCGTCCTGGAAGAGGACTCCGAACTTGCGTCGGATGCGGTAGAGGTCCTTGTCCTTCATGCCCACGATCTGCTCGCCCTCGACCCAGATCTCCCCGGCGTCGGGGCGCAACAGGCCGATGATGTTCTTGAGCAGAACCGACTTGCCGGTTCCGGACGGGCCCAGGATGGCGGTGGTTTTGCCCTTCGGGACGTCGAAGGTCACATCGGACAGAACGGTGTGGGACCCGAAGGCCTTGGTGACGCCCCGGAGGGAGATGACCGGCTCGACCGTTTCCGCCACGATCAGCACACTAACCGGGACCCCGGGCGGTGACGCTGGGGCGAAAAACGACCGGCCGGGCGACACGGCTACTGTCCGCTCCGGCGGACCCGGGTGGGCCCGGACGGCCGGTAGGAGAGGTAGAGGTACCCATGGCGATGGCGGCCGCGGTGAGCCGGAAGGCGACCGGTGCTCTGCGCGAGACCGGCAACATGTTCGCCCTGGGCCTGGAGGCCCTGCGCCAGTTCCGTCCCCGGACCTTCCCCTACCGGGAGTTCATCGACCAGTGCTGGTTCCTGGCCCGGGTCACGACCCTGCCCCTCATCCTGGTGTCGGTCCCCTTCGGCCTGGTCATCGCCCTGGAGGTGGGCTCCCTGCTCCAGCAGATCGGCGCCCAGTCCCAGCTGGGGGCCTCCATGGTGCTGGCCGTCATCCGGGAGGAGGCACCGGTGGCGACGGCCCTGCTCATAGCCGGGGCGGGCGGTTCGGCCATGTGCGCCGATCTCGGCAGCCGCCGGATCCGTGACGAGATCTCGGCCATGGAGGTCATGGCCGTCAACCCCATCCAGCGCCTGGTGCTGCCCCGGATCGTGGCCGCCACCCTGGTGGCCATCCTCCTCGACCCCATCGTGAGTGTGGCCGGCATCGCCGGCGGCTGGTTCTTCGGAACTCGGGTCATCCACGTGACCTCCAGCAGCTTCTTCTCCTCCTTCTCGGAGCTGAGCCAGTTGCCCGACCTGTGGATGGCCCTGATCAAGTCGGCCGCCTTCGGCTTCATCGCCGCCATGGTCGCCTGTTACAAGGGCCTCTATGCCAAGGGCGGTCCCAAGGGAGTCGGTGACGCCGTCAACCAGGCCGTGGTCATCGTCTTCATCCTGGCCTTCTTCGTCAATTTCGTGCTCACCATCGTGTATTTCAACTTCTTCCCCCAGAAGGTCATCTGATGGCGGCCCCGGCCATCGAGCGGGTGGTGGGCCGGCCCGCCCGCCAGTCCGTCACCCTCCTCGACGGGCTGTACCAGCAGTTCGCCTTCTACGGGCGCATCCTGTTGAGCCTTCCCCGCGGCCTCAGGTACCGCAAAGAGATCCTCGCCCTCATGACCGATGTGACCATCGGGCCCGGTGCGCTGGTGGTGGGGGGAGGCATGTTCTTCGTGGGCGCCAGCATCGCCTTCTTCACCGGTACGGAAGTGGGCTTGGAAGGATTCCAGGGCCTGTCCCAGATCGGGGCCGAGGCCTTCACCGGGATTATCTCCTCGCTGGCCAACACCCGGGAGATCACACCCCTGGTAGCCGGGGTGGCCCTGGCCGCCCAGGTGGGGGCGGGCTTCACCGCCCAGCTGGGCGCCATGCGGGTGTCAGAGGAGATCGACGCTCTGGAGGTGATGGGGGTGGACAGCTTCGTGTACCTGGTCACCACCCGGGTGTGGGCGGCCCTGGTCACGATGGTGCCGCTCTATCTGGCCATGCTCTTCGCCAGCTTCCTCGCCACCGAGGCCATCTCCACCAAGTTCTTCTTCCTCTCCACCGGCACCTACACCCACTATTTCCGGCTGTTCCTGCCGCCCATCGATCTGTTCTTCTCCTTCGTCAAGGCCATGGTCTTCGCGGTGGTGGTCACCTTGGTCCATTGCTATTACGGCTTCTACGCCACCGGCGGCCCGGCCGGGGTCGGGGTGGCGGCCGGGCGGGCCATCCGGCTGTCGATCATCGCCGTGGTCGTGCTCAACCTCCTCATGTCCTTCCTCATGTTCGGCAGTGGCACCACCGCCCGGATAGTCGGTTGACCGAGCTTCCCCGCTCGGCCCGGGCCGTGATCGGCGCCGCCATCGTGGTCGTGCTGGTGGCCGTGTCCGGTCTGATCGTGAAGACTTCGTACGGATCGTTCTCCGACCAGTACCCCCTGTCGGGCCTCTTCGCCCGGGCGGGGGAGGGCCTGCATCCTTCGTCCCAGGTGCAGTACCGCGGCGTGACGGTGGGCGAGGTCACCGCCATCAAGCTGGTCGACCGCCATGCCGACGTGGAGATGAAGCTGGATGCCGGCTTCGGCGTTCCCGTCGACGCCCAGGCCGCCATCGCCCCCAAGAACGTCTTCGGGGAGGAGACGGTCAACCTCACCTTCCCCCGGGGCCAGACCGGGCCCATGCTGCGGCCCGGCGCCACCATCACCGACACCTCGGTGTCGGACGAGTTCACCCAGCTTCTGGCCGCCGCCGACCCGCTCCTCAACGACGTGAACGGCCAGGATCTGGCCACCGTCATCTCCCAGCTGGCCATCGGCTCGGCCGGGCAGGGACCGGCCATCCGGGCCAGCATCCAGGAGGGCACCCAGCTGGCCGACCTCTTCGACCAGACCCTGCAGGCCCAGATCCGGGCCCTGGACTCCTTCGCCTCCTTCAGCGAGTCCATCGCCCCCGTCGGGCCCTCCATCGATTCCATCTCGGCGTCCAACAACCTCTTCCTGCCCACCTTCAACGCCCAGGCCGCCCAGTACGACAAGCTGCTGGCCGAGTTCGCACCGGTGGCCAACGATCTGGCCGCCTATCTGGCCGATTACCACCCGGACATCACCACCATGCTGCAGGACGGGGTGAACGTCAGCCGGGTCCTGATCGCCCGCCAGCCCCAGATATCCGATGTGATCCACGGGCTGTACCGGTACCTGTACAAGTTTGCCGCCGGCGCCGGCCCTGAACTGCTCCCGGACGGATCGAAGTTCGCCTACTTCAAGACCTTCATCATGTTCTCCGACGTCAACCAACTGGTCTGTTCCCTCATCGCTCCCCCCCAGTCCGGTCTGTCCGCTCTCGAACCTCTCCAGCAGGCCCTGACCGGGCCGGGCAGCCCCTTCAACTGCTCCTCCCAGCTGGCTGCTTTCGACGCCGCCCAAGGCGGCTCGGTAAGGGCCAATCCGCTGGCCGGGGCCCACCAAGCGGCCCAGAACCTCTCCAACGCCGTGGGCGCCGTCATCGGGGCGCCCCAGCCGCCCCAGCCCCGGGGCCTCGATTCCATCCTGCGCAATCTCATGGCGGCCAACCCGTGAGGCGGTGGGCATGAGGAACTGGATCCGGACCCAGCTGCGGGGATCGACCGTGCGCTTCTTCATCTACGCCGCCGTGTGCCTGGTGCTGCTGGCCGGCCTCATCGCCCGCATCGGGAACATCCAGTTCTTCAGCCACCGGGTCGGGTACCACGCCCAGATGGCCGATGTCACCGGCCTGGAGGTCGGAGATCAGGTCAAGCTGGCCGGTGTAGAGGTGGGTCAGGTCAGTGCCATCACCACCCGACGGGGAGAGGCCCTGGTCAGCTTCGGCGTGGACCGCAGCGTGAGACTCCCGGTCGACACCGAGGTCGGTATCCGCTGGCACAACGTGCTGGGCCAGAAGTACCTCTACCTCTACCCCTCCGGGGACTCGGGCCCGTATCTGGCCGCCGGGGCCACCATCCCCGGCAGCCGGGACGTCGGGGACGCCGACCTGGGTGAGTTCCTCAACGCCCTGGGCCCGGTCATCCAGTCCATCAACCCGGCCGAGGCCAATGCCTTCGTAGAGGGCGTGCTGGGCGGCCTGCAGGGCAACCTGGACCAGGTCGGCGCCCTCCTCGACAACGCCGCCACCGTCTCCAACACGGTGGGCAATCTGCAGGTCCAGGTGGGCCAGGTCATCGACAACCTCTCGGCCGTGGTGGGCTCGCTGGGCGGGCGCAGCCAGGACCTACAGACGGTGGTGTCCAACCTGGCCACCATCTCCTCGTCCCTGGCTTCCCGCAACGACACCCTGGATGCGGTGATCGTGAACTTCTCGAAGGTGGCCGGGGACTTCTCCAACCTCGTCTCCACCAACCGGGGAAACATCGACACCATCATCTCCAGTCTGCAGACGGTGGCCGCCACTCTGCACACCCACCGCTCGGACCTCAACACCGACCTGTCCACCCTGTCGGCCGGCCTGGAGCCGTACACGATGATCTCCTCCTACGGCCAGTGGTTCAACGTCAATGTCGTGTACATGTGCCTGGCCGACCAGACCAGCTGCTCCTACCAGGAGAGCGGGCCCACCCCGACCAAGACCGACAGTGCCAACTCCGGAGCCCCCGCCCTGGCCCGCCACCTCCTGAGCCTGACCGGTAAGGGTTCGTGAGCCGGCCATGAAGCGACTGCGCAGCGTCTTCTCCAGCAACTTCACCGAGCGCAACCCGGTGGTCATCGGGGCGGTGGCGATGGCGCTCATAGCCGCCTTCGTGGTCAGCGCCATCACCCTCAACAAGAACATCCTGGGCGGAGGAGTGACCCTGACGGCTCGGTTCTCCAATGCCGCCGGTCTACGGGGGGGCGATCAGGTGCTGATGGCCGGCGTGCCCATTGGCACGGTCGTCTCCCTGGACGAGCGGGGCGCCTACGTCTACGCCCACCTGCGGGTGGGGGGTTCGGTGCAGATACCGGTCGATTCCTCGGCCACCATCGAGGTTGAGACCCTGCTGGGTCAGCTGGCCGTCAAGGTCGTGGCCGGCCAGGAATGGTCGCACCTGCTGCACGCCGGCGCCGTCATCACCGACACCACCGTCCCGGTGGAGTTCCAGCAACTCCAGAACGCCACCGGCCCGCTGCTGGCCCAGAGCAACGGGCCGGCCCTCAACCAGCTGTTGGGTGACCTGGCCTCGGTGACCAAGGACAAGCAGACCCAGGTGGCCACCATCATCTCCGGCCTGGACAAACTCACCAGCACCGTCAACCAGCGTCAGGCCGAGGTGAGCGAGCTGATCGATGCCAGCAACCAGGTGGCCGGGGCCCTGGCGTCGCGCGACCAACAGCTGGTCTCCACCATCGACAACTTCGACACCGTCCTGGCCGGCCTCTCTCAGCGCAGCGCCGACATCTCCGCTCTCATCAAGAACACCGAGGCGGCGGCCAACCAGACGTCCTCGCTGGTGGGGGCCAACCGGGCCCGTCTGGACGACCTGCTCAACAATCTCCAGTCCGACCTGAACGTGGTGGCCGCCCACCAGATCGACCTGGCCCAGGGGGTGTCCTATCTGGCCAGTGCCATCCAGGGCTTCGCTTCCATCGGCTACTCCGGGCCGTCGGAGTACCCCAACTCCTGGGCCAACGTCTACACCAACCTGCTCAACGGCGGTGACGCCGTCTACGGCTCCTGCGGCTATTTGGACCAGGCCCTCGACGCCGCCCTCGGCCCGGATCCGACTCCCTGTGCCAACCGGACCGGACCCCAGACCACCTCGGCCTTTGCCGGCACCACCGCAGCCGCGCCGGTGGCCGTCACCACCGACAGTTACAACTTCGACGGGAGCGCCCTGCGTTCCATCCTGGACCGGCTGATGGGGGTGGGATGAGGCGCCGGGCCCTGTCACTCGCCCTCGGCCTGGCCCTGGCCGTCGGGGCCATCGGGCTGGCCGGCTGCGGGAGCCCGTCGGGTGGGACCATCACCTTCAGCGCCGTCTTCGCCAGCGGCCAGGGCCTCTATCCCGGCTCCAACGTCGAGATCATCGGCCTCAAGGAGGGCTCGGTCCAGTCGGTGCGCCCGGAGGGAGACAAGGTGCTGGTGACCATGAGCCTGCCCTCCTCCCAGCCCGTCCCGGCGGGCGTCTTGGCGGCGGTGGAGGCGCCCGAACTGTTGGGTCAGCGCTCGGTCGATCTGGAACCGGGCTACACCAGCGGCCCGAAGCTGGCCGATGGTGCGCTCATCCCCGAATCGCGTACCTCGGTACCGGTGGAGACCAACACCATCCTGCGGGAGGTGACCCAGTACCTCCAATCCATCCAACCGGGCAATGTGCACAACCTGGTGGCCAACCTGGCCCAGGATCTGAATGGCCAGGGCCAGGCCCTGGGCAGCCTCATCGGCAACGCCGCCGGCACCATTCAACTGCTGGCCCAGAAAGGCGATGAGTTGGGCCAGCTCAACGCCACCCTGGCCCAACTGACCGGAACGCTCGATTCCCGCACCAGCCAGATCGAGACGCTCATATCCGACTACGACGTCGTCTCTGGCGTGGTGGCCCAGGACCGGGTGCAACTGGACGGGGCCATAGCTGCGCTCTCCAGCGCCAGCACCCAGCTGGCCGCCCTGCTCACGCCCAACCTGAGCGGGCTGGAGGCGGATCTCGGCACCCTCACCACCGTGGGGCGGACCCTGGACCGGAACCTGGGCTCGCTGGACCAGGGACTGACCTCATCGGTGGCCCTCTTCGCCGGAGCGGAGCGGGCCTACGACCCCACTCACCGGTGGCTGATCCTCAACAACCAGTCGCCCAACGGTGACAACTCGATGGTCCTGGCCGATGACCTGCGGGATCGCCTGGCCGGCATCTGCCGGCGCTTGGCCGCCCACCACAGCGCCGGGCTGAGTGCTCAGCAGATGGCCACCCTGGCCACCTGCGGAAACCCCGCTTCGGGGTACTTCGATCAGGTCCTGGGCCTGATCCCGTCCGCTCTCAACCTCACTCCGGGGGCGACCGTCCCGACCCCCACCACCGAGTCGGTGTACACGTCGGCCCTGAGCATCATCCCGGGCCTCACGTCGGCCCAGCGCCAGAGCCTGGCCGCCATCCCGCTGGGCTCGGCGGCGCCGGCCGGAGGCGGATCGTGACAGCGCCGGTCCGGCGCCGGCAGCCCGGACCCTTCCGCCCGGTCCGGGCCCTGGCCCTTCTCGCCCTGGCCGGCGCCACCCTGGCCGCCTGCGGAGGCGGCCCCCGGGACCTCACCGCTTCGGCCCGGTTCAGCGACGTGTCCGACCTGGCCGTCGGCGCTCCGGTGCAGATGGCGGACATAGCGGTGGGCTCGGTCCGCTCCATCACCCTTTCGGGCATCGACGCCGACGTCACCATGTCGATCCAGAGCAGCGCCCGCGTGCCGGCCGACGTGACGGCCAGCGTGGAGACCACCACCATCCTGGGGGAGCGGATCATCCAACTGACCCCCGGGGCGGGGGTGAACGCCTCCTCCCCACTCCTGGCCGACGGTGCCCGCATCAGCCACACCGTGGTCGTGCCCGATCTGGAGCAGCTGGTCAAGGGCGGGGCGCAGCTCTTCGCCCCCATCAGCGCCAGCGCCCTGGCCTCGCTGGTCGAGGCCGGCGGCCAGGGCTTCGGGGACCAGGGCGCCGATGTGCACCGGCTCATCGATGACCTTTCGGCCGTGTCGGCGGGCTACGCCACCCAGACCTCGAGCATCCAGGGACTCATCAACGCCCTCAACCAACTGGGCGCCAGCACCGCCCCTGACGCCCAAGCCAATGCCGAGGCCGTCACCAATCTGGCCCGCACCACGCAGATCCTGGCCGACCAGTCCAGCCGCTTCGAGGATCTGCTCACCGCTCTCAACAACCTGTCCATTCAGAGCCGGAGCATCCTGGAGGGCTACCTGGCTCAGATCGGCATCCAGCTGACCGGTCTGGCCGACGCCACCCAGGCGGTGGCCACCGAGCAGGTCGACCTGGCCAACGTGCTGGTCTACCTCAAGGGTCACAACAAGACCATCTCCGAAGCGGCCGTGGGCCGCTTCGTGCAGATCCTGGATGACGTCATCGTCTGCGGGGTTCCCAACGGAGGAGACAACCCCAGCTCGGCCACCGCCGCCTGTACTCCCACCGCCCAGAGCACCGGCCCGTGATCACCCGGCGGGTCGCCATCAACCTGGGCGCCTTCCTGCTGGTGGCAGTGGTGCTGGTCTTCTTCGGGTTCGTCAATCTGCTGGGAAATCCCTTGGCCGCCCGGACCCAACTGCGGGCCATCTTTCCGGATGCCTCCGGGCTGTCCCCGAACTTCGACGTGACCTACGACGGGGTGGCGGTGGGCTCGGTGTCGGGGGTCAAGCTGGTCCCCAACGGCGTGCTGGTGACGATGGCCCTGGATCCGGGCCAGTCGGTGCCGGGAGACGTGGTAGCCGACGTCGACCTGGCCAACGCGCTGGGAGAACAGCAGATCGATCTGGTGCCGACCCACGGCGGGACGGCGCCGCCGTTGCGGAGCGGGGCCACGGTGCCGGTCGATCCCAACGGCATCCCGGCCAGCGTGGGGCAGTTGGTGGCCGTGGCCACCAGGCTGCTCAACGCCATCCCGCCCGGGGACCTCAACTCCGTCCTGCACCAGTTGGCCATCGCCCTCAACGGCCACGGCCAGGATCTACGCACGATCACCGATGAGAGCCGGGTCTTCGCCCAGGAATTCCTGGCCTACCAGTCCCAGTTCGAGGCCCTCCTGGCCAACGCTCCGCCCGTGCTCAGCGCCGTATCGGCGGTGGGTCCCCAGTTGCGCCAGGCTCTGGCCAACACCGCCGTCCTGGCCCAGGTGCTGGCCAACCGCCGGGGCGACCTGGCCAACGCCGTGGATCAGGGGAAGACGGTGGCGGCCGACCTCAACACCTTGCTGGCCAGGCAGTTGCCCGACCTGGCCTGTCTCACCCACGACTTCGCCGATCTGACCGCCAATCTGGACGAGCCGGCCAACCTGGCCAACCTGAACACGGCCCTGCTCACCAACGGTTATTTCTTCGGTGCCGTGGACGGCGTGTCCCCGGCCGGCCGGGCCGTCAGCCTGTACCCGGGGGACCCGACCCGGGACGACCAGTTCTGGCTGCGCACCCGCTTGCTCCTCCCGCCCTCCCAGCCCCAGGCCAGCCAATACTCGGTGCCCAAGGGTCTTCCGCCCACCAAGCCGGGAGCCGGCTGTTCCACCGAGTTCGGCAACGGGGTGGGCCCGGCCACCCAGGCCCATCCCTCCCCGCCGGGCCCGGGCGGCCGCTTGATCCCTCCCACTGCGGCCGAGGCGGTGGTGCGCGGCGGGGAACCCCAGGCCGCCGGGGAGACAGCCGCCTTTCGGGCCCCGGCGCCGAGGGATAGAGCCGCCGACACCTGGTTCATCACCGTCCTGCTCGGGCTCGGGGTGGTGGGCGGGGCCCTCGGGCTGGCAGGGTTGTCGGTCCCCAACGATCCCGCCGGTCGCGACCGGCGCTGGCCGAGGAGCCGGGCATGAGCGAATCCGACCAAGGCCCGACACCGGCTCCCGGGCCCGGGATCCGTGTCCTGGGCCAGCCCGCCCCCACCCGGACCGAGGCGGGGCTCGAGCCGCCGCCGCCGGCGTCCCCGGCCGTCCCCCTCGAGGATGCCGGGCCGGAGGACACCTTGAGCGTCGGGCGACTGGTCAACCCCCGGGCCGTGATGGTGCTCCTGGCCGTGGCCCTGGCCGGGGTCTGCGGCACGGTGGCTTTCGGGCTCCTTTGGGCCCACGACCAGTCCAAGCAGGCCGGCGCCACCCGCGTCCAGACCGAATCGAGGGTGGTGGCGGAGGCCTTCCTACGGGACTTCACCACCTTCGATCCGGCCACCGTGGGCCGCACCTTCTCCGCCATCCAGGCCATGTCCACCGGCAGCTTCGCCAGCCAGGCCAAGACCGAGTTCAGCCCTCAGCTCCAACAGCAGCTGCAGGCCGCCAACGCCTCGACCCAGGGGGCGCTGCGCTATCTCGAACTCCAGTCCTACACCAGCACCACGGCCGGCTATTTCGCCGACGTGGTCCAGACCTTCAGCAACAAGAACAACAAGACACCGCAGTCCGATGAGTTGCGCCTGGTCATCGACCTGAGCCTGGTCAAGGGCCAGTGGAAGATCTCAGGGGTGACCTCCCTCGACACCCCGGTGGCCGCCGGCGGCTGAGCCGCCCGCCGCTGAGCTGCCCGCCGTCGGCCCCGCCGGCCCTGCCGGCCCGCCCCGCTCAGCCCCCCAGGGCCGGCATCCACGCCGGCCGGTCCGTTTCGAAGCCGGCCACGTCGCTCTCGTGCTGAAGGGTAAGGCCGATGTCGTCCAGCCCATTGAGGAGGCGGTGGCGGGTGAACTCGTCCAGAGGGAAGGTGGCCTCGATGCCGGCTGCCGGCGCCGACACCGTGCTCCGGGCCAGATCGATCACGATCTCCAGATCCGGGTCGTGCTGAACCGCCTGGAGCAGTTGCTCCCCGGTGGTGGCATCCACCTGGACGGGCAGGAGCCCGGCCTTGGTGCAGTTGGTGCGGAAGATGTCCCCGAAGCGGGGTGAGATGACGGCCTCGAAGCCGTAGTCCATCAACGCCCACACGGCGTGCTCCCGGGAGGATCCGGTGCCGAAGTTGGGGCCGGCCACCAACACGATGGCCCCGGCGTGCTCGGGACGGTTGAGGACGAAGTCCCTCTCGTCCCTCCACTCGCTGAACAGGCCGGCGCCGAAGCCGGTCCGTTCCACCCGCTTGAGCCAGTCGCTGGGGATGATCTGGTCGGTGTCGACGTCGGAGCGGTCCAGCGGGACGGCCCGGCCCTGAATGACGGTGATGGGCTTCATCGGATGTCCTGCGGGGTGGCGAAGTGACCGGCTACGGCGGTGGCCGCCGCCACCTCAGGGGAGACCAGGTGGGTACGCCCGCCCCGGCCCTGCCGGCCCTCGAAGTTCCGGTTGGAGGTGGAGGCGGCTCGCTCCCCGGGGGCCAGCTTGTCCGGGTTCATGGCCAGGCACATCGAGCAGCCCGCCTCTCGCCATTCGAAGCCGGCCCCGGCGAAGATGCGGTCGAGGCCCTCGGCCTCGGCCTGAGCCTTGACCTGCCGGGATCCCGGCACCACCAGGGCCCGCAGGCCGGAACGGACCCGGTGGCCCCCAACCACTGCCGCCGCCGCCCTCAGATCCTCGATGCGGGAGTTGGTGCAGGACCCGATGAAGACGGTGTCGACCGGGATGGACCGGATCGGGGTGCCGGCGGAAAGGCCCATGTAGATCAGGGCCCGCTCGGCCGCCTCCCGTTCGGACGGATCGCTGAACTCGGAGGGGTCGGGCACCTCCCCGGTGATGGGCCGGACCTGGGCCGGGTTGGTCCCCCAGGAGACGTGGGGGACGAGGCTGGCGGCGTCGATCTGCACCTCCTGGTCGAAGGAGGCGCCGGCGTCGGTGGCCAGGGCCCTCCATTCGTCCAGGGCCGACTCCCAGGCCCGGCCGGTGGGGGCGTAGGGCCGGCCCTCCAGATAGGCGAAGGTGGTGTCGTCCGGGGCGATGAGGCCGGCCCGGGCCCCGCCTTCGATGCTCATGTTGCACACCGTCATGCGACCCTCCATTGACAGCGAGGAAATGGCCGAGCCGCGGTATTCGATGACGTGGCCGATCCCTCCTCCGGTGCCGATGTGCCCGATGATGGCCAGGATCACGTCCTTGGCCGTCACGCCGGCCGGCAGGTCGCCATCCACGGTGACCGACATGGTGCCGGGCCGGCGTTGGGGGAGGGTCTGGGTGGCCAGTACGTGTTCGACCTCGCTGGTGCCGATGCCGAAGGCCAGGGCCCCGAAGGCGCCGTGGGTGGAGGTGTGGCTGTCCCCACACACGATGGTCATGCCCGGCATGGTGAGGCCCAGCTCCGGGCCCATCACGTGGACTATGCCCTGGCGGGCGTGTCCCATGGGATAGAGGGTGATCCCGAACTCGGCGCAGTTGGCCGACAGCACCTCGAGCTGGCGGGCCGAGATGGGATCGGCCACCGGCTGGTCGATGTCGGTGGTGGGCACGTTGTGATCGGCGGTGGCCACGGTCAGGTCCGGCCGGCGCACCGTCCGTCCGGCCAGGCGCAGGCCGTCGAAGGCCTGGGGGCTGGTCACCTCGTGGACCAGGTGGAGGTCGATGTAGAGGAGATCCGGCTCCCCCTCGGCCACCCTGACCACGTGGTTGTCCCACACCTTCTCCGACAACGTCCTGGCTCCGGCCACCCGGTCCTCCTCGCCTCGGTCCCGCTGGACTTCTCTATCTCACATACTGAGAAGCTAATCTCGCTCTGTGGACACCACCATAAGCGGGATCGGGGTGGTGGACAAGACGGTGCTTCTGCTGGAGGCCCTGGAGTCCGGCCCCATGGGTCTGGCCGCCCTGGTGGAGGAGACGGGTATACCCCGCGCCACCGCCCACCGCCTCCTGCGGGCCCTGGAACAGCACGGGCTGGTGGACCGGGCCGGGGGAGCCTTCCTGCTGGGGCCGGCCCTGGCCCGGATGGGCTCGGCGGCCATGGCCACCTCTGATCTGGCCGAGTCGGCCCGCCCCGCCCTGGAGCAGCTGCGGGACAGGACGGGGGAGTCCGCCCAGCTCTACCTGCGCCGGGGGGACGTCAGGGTGTGCGTGGCCTCGCTGGAGTCGCCCCACAGCCTGAGGACCATCGTGCCGGTGGGAGCCCACCTTCCGATGGACCGGGGATCGGCCGGGGCGGTGCTGAGGGATGAGGACCCGGCCCGGCGCCGGGGCTGGGCCCAGAGCGTGGAGGAGAGGGAGGCCGGAGTGGCCTCGGTCAGCGCCCCGGTGCGGGGCCCGGTGCGGGGCCCGGGGGGCCCGGACCGGCTCGGCCCGGTGGTGGCGGCCGTATCGGTGTCCGGACCGCTGGGCCGGACCACCCGTACCCCGGGTCGGCTGTACGCCGCCGCCGTGGTCGAGGCAGCCGCCGCCGTCGAGGCCGCCCTGTTCGGTCCTGGCCGGCACCGGACCCGGGCCGGGGCCGGTGCGGTCCCCGGGTCGGCTACTCCCCGACTTTGACGATCTCGACCTTGAGGGTCCCGCTGGGCGCCTCGTATTCGACGGTGTCCCCGGCCGAGTGGCCGAGCAGGGCCTGGCCGAGAGGCGAGTTGGGGCTGACCACGGACAGGCCGGGGCGGCGCTCCTCGATGGAACCGACCAGGTAGGACTCCACGTCATCGTCGCCCTCGTAGCGCAGGGACACGACCGAGCCGGTGGCCACCGACTCCCCGGCCGCCGCCGTCTCGTCCACTATCACGGCGTTCTTGAGGATGAACTCCAGCTGCCGGACGCGGGCCTCCATCTTGCCCTGGTCGTCCTTGGCGGCGTGGTAGTCCCCGTTCTCGGAGAGATCGCCCAGGGCGCGGGCGGCCTCGATGCGGTTGGCCACCTCGACCCGGCCCCGGGTGGTCAGGTCCTCCAGCTCGGTCCGGAGGCGGTCATAGGTCGCCTGGGAGAGTTGGGTATCGGTCACCCAGGCAAGGCTACCGGCCGCTGTGACAGTTGACGACGGCGCGCCCAGCGGCTTCACTGGTATCGATGTCCGACGCCCTCCGGCTGCCCAGCCCCGCCCAGGTAATCGTCATCGTGTAGCGCACGCCGGACTCCGGTGTGCGCTTTCGGCCGTCCACTTGGTGGGCGGCTTTTCATTTGTCCCAGAGCACTCAGAACATCGAGGAACGAGGAGAGACAAGCGGTGGCCAGCCACAAGGTCGCAGTGATCGGAGGGGACGGCATCGGCCCCGAGGTGACAGCCGAGGCCCTCAAAGTCGTAGCCGCCGCCGGGGTCGACCTCGACACCACTGCCTACGAGCTCGGTGCCGACGCTTGGCTGCGCACCGGTGAGGTGCTGCCCGACTCGGTAATGGCCGAGCTGCGCCAGGCCGACGCCATCCTGCTCGGCGCGGTGGGGCCGCCCCTCGGGAGCACCCGGGTGCCGGCCGGCCTGCTCGAGCGGGGCCTTCTGCTGCGGCTGCGCTTCGAGTTGGACCTCTACGTCAACCTGCGCCCGTTCAACGGGACCGGCCCGGGCGGGGACATCGACGCCGCCGTCATCCGGGAGAACACCGAGGGCACCTACGCCGGGGAAGGGGGCTTCCTGCGCAAGGGGACGCCCCATGAGGTGGCCACCCAGGGCTCGGTCAACACCCGGATGGGGGTGGAACGCTGTGTGCGCTTCGCCTTCGAGCTGGCCTCGTCCCGGCCCCGCCACCACCTGACCCTGGTCCACAAAACCAACGTGCTGACCTTTGCGGGCGACCTCTGGCAGCGCACCTTCGACATCGTCGCCGCCGAGTACCCCGATATCGAGACGGCCTACAACCATGTCGACGCCGCCTGTATCTACCTCGTCGACGCCCCGTCCCGCTACGACGTCATCGTCACCGACAACCTCTTCGGGGATATCCTCACCGACCTGGCCGGGGCGGTGGCCGGCGGTCACGGACTGTCGGCCTCGGCCAATCTCAACCCGGCCCGCACCGGCCCGTCGCTGTTCGAACCGGTGCACGGATCGGCCCCGGACATAGCCGGCACCGGCCGGGCCAACCCGCTGGCCGCCATCCGTTCGGCGGCCATGATGCTGGACCATCTGGGCGAGGCCGACGCTGCCGCCCGCATCACCAAAGCCGTCCTCGAATGCGCCCATTCGGCGCCGTCGGGAGCCACCACCACCGAATTGGGCGACCTGGTCGCGGAAAGGGTCTGAAGAAATGCCTATCACCAAGGTTGAGAAGATCTGGATGGACGGCACGCTGGTGGACTGGGACGACGCCAAGGTCCACGTCCTGACCCACTCCCTGCACTACGGGCTGGGCGTCTTCGAAGGGATCCGGGCCTACTCCACCAGCCGGGGCCCGGCCGTGTTCCGCCTCACCGACCACATCCGCCGCCTGTTCAACTCGGCCAAGATCCTCATGATCGACATCCCATTCTCCCCGGAGGCCCTCATCGAGGCCACCAAGGAGACGGTGGCGGTCAACGGCCTGGACGCCTGTTACATCCGGCCGCTGGTCTATCTCGGCTACGGGGAGATGGGGCTCAACCCCCTGCCCTGCGAGGTGAACGTCTCCATAGCCGTGTGGCCGTGGGGCGCCTACCTGGGCGAGGACGGCTTCACCAAGGGCGTCAACATGAAGATCAGCTCCTGGCGCCGTCACGACCCGAACACCATTCCGCCCGCGGCCAAGGGAACGGGCATGTACATCAACTCCTGTTTGGCCAAGGTGGAGGCCCTCAAGGCCGGCTATGACGAGGCCATCCTGCTCTCCCCCCAGGGCTACGTCAGCGAGTGCACGGGGGAGAACATCTTCATCGTGCGCGACGGGCGCATCTTCACTCCGCCGGTGGCAGCCGGAGCCCTGGAGGGCATCACCCAGTCCTCGGTGATGACCATCGCCCGCGACCTCGGCTACGAGTTGGAGACCACCAACATCCTCCGTTCTGATCTCTACACCGCCGATGAGGCGTTCCTGTCCGGCACCGCCGCCGAGATCGTGCCCATCCGCTCGGTGGATGACCGGGTCATCGGAACGGGGGAGCCGGGCACGGTCAGCAAGAAAATCCAGGAGATCTACTTCTCCACCGTCAAGGGCGAGGTCGACCGCTACCAGGACTGGCTGGAACATGTCCGGTGAGGCTCGGCCGCACAGCCATGTAGCCGTGGCCGCCCCGGCCGGGATGCCGGCGGCGGTCGACGTCTACGACACCACCCTGCGGGACGGGAGTCAGCAGGAGGGCCTGTCCCTCACCGTGGATGACAAGCTGCGGGTGGCCGAACAACTCGACCACTTGGGCGTGACCTGGATCGAGGGGGGCTGGCCCGGGGCCAACGCCAAGGACACCGAGTTCTTCCACCGCGCCCCCCGGGAGTTGAACCTGCACACGGCCCGGCTGGCCGCCTTCGGGATGACCAGGCGGGCCGGGGCCAAGGCCGAGGAGGACGAGGTGCTGCGCCACCTCCTCGACGCCGGCACCGAAGCCGTCTGCATCGTGGGCAAGGCGTGGGATTACCACGTCCTGGAGGCCCTCCAGACCACCCTGGACGAGGGCGTCCGCATGGTGGCCGACTCCGTGGCCTATCTGAAGAGCCAGGACCGGAAGGTCTTCTACGACGCCGAGCACTTCTTCGACGGTTACAAGCGCAATCCCGACTTCTCCAGCCGGGTGGTCAGGGCCGCCCAGGAGGCCGGCGCCGACGCCATCGTGCTGTGCGACACCAACGGGGGCACCCTTCCCCATGAGGTCGAGGCCATCCTGGCCGAGGTGGCCCCGATCCTGACGGTACAGATGGGCGTTCACTTCCACAACGACGGCGGCTGTGGGGTGGCCAACACCCTGGCCGGCGTGCGTCTGGGCGCCACCCAGGTCCAGGGCTGCGTCAATGGTTATGGAGAGCGGGCCGGTAACGCCGACCTGGCCGCCGCCATCCCCAATCTGTCCCTCAAGATGGGGGTACGGACCATCCCCCCCGAGCGCATCGAACGGCTGACGGCGGTGTCGCACCACATAGCCGAACTGGTCAACATCAGCCCCCACCCTCAGCAGCCCTACGTCGGCATGTCGGCCTTCACCCACAAGGCCGGTCTGCACACCAGCGCCATCGTGCGCAGCCGGGACGCCTACGAGCACATCTCTCCCGACGCGGTGGGCAACGGCACCCGATTCGTCGTCTCGGAGATGGCCGGGCGCTCGACGCTCCTGTTGAAGGCCCAGGAACTCGGCCTGGAGCTGGACGGCGCCGCCCTGGGCGAGGTGCTGGACTCTCTCAAGGAACTGGAGCACCGCGGCTACCACTTCGAGGCCGCCGACGGGTCCTTGGATCTGCTCATGCGCCGGGCCACCGGGTGGAAGCAGGACTATTTCCGCTTGGAGTCCTTCCGGGTCAGCACCGAGCTGAGGGCCCTGACCGCTGACGGCGTGTTGGGGGAGGCCGGGGAGGTCGTCACCGAGGCCACCATCAAGGTGTGGGTGGGCGATGAGCGCATCGTGGCCACCGCCGAGGGCAACGGGCCGGTCAACGCCCTAGACGGCGCCCTGCGCCAGGCGGTGGGCAACCGCTTCCCCCAGCTGACCCGCATCCATCTCACCGACTACCGGGTCCGGGTGCTGGACACCAACAAGGGCACCGGGGCCGTCACCCGGGTCCTGCTCGACTCCACCGACGGGGAGCGGACGTGGGCCACCATCGGGGTGTCGGACAACATCATCGAGGCTTCCTGGGCCGCCCTGGTGGACTCCATCGTCTACGGTCTTCTCCACACCGCGGAGGCTTCCGCGATGGAAGGCCAGAGCTGATCCCTGCCCCCGGGCGGCGGATGACACCGGAGTAGGAAAAGTGCCCCAGCCCGAGTACGTACCGGTCCGAGCCGCCGATGAGGTGCGCCCGGTGGAGCGCCTGCCCGCCCCCAGGCACTGGCGGGCGGACCGCCCCGGTGACCAGCGGGGCCGCCGGCCCGGGGCCAAGAACTCCAGGGGCATGGGCACTCCCGGTCCGGACCAGGGTTATGCCTTGAGCCTGGCCCGCCAGTTCAAGGGCCTCCTGTTCCTGGCCGAAGGGGAGAGCGAGGAGGACGCCGTGGCCGGCTGTCTCGGGGTCGCCCTCAAGCGGGCTTCGCTGTTTGGCCGGGCTCCGGTGATCCACGACCTGGAGCTGGCCTACGTCCTGTGGGGCTACGCCGTCGACTCACCGGCTGATCTGGTGGAGTACCGCCGGAGCCTGTTCCAGGGCGCCGCCCACCACTACTGGGACCAGCGGGCCATAGCCGACCGGGTGCCGGAGGCCAGCCTCCGCCTCACGCCCGAAGAGGCTCACGCCCGCCTGTCGTCCTGGCGCCAGCTGCTCTCCGTCTAGCTGACACCGGACCGGCGGCGCCGGCCGGCGGCGCCGTTTCGCGGGCCGCACCTGCGGTTAATGACCGGGGCCGGTCCCGGGCGGCTCGGCCCCGATGACCCCCGGAGGGGAGTCGGGTGACCCGGGCACCACCGCCCCGGGCACCACCGCCCCGGGCACGACGGCGCCGGGCGCCACCGCTCCCGGCACGGACGAGGGCGGCAGGGCCGCCCCCGGGACCAGGGTGGCTTCGGGTGCCGGCGCCGGGCCCACCGCCGAAGCCAGCATCAGCGAGTTGGGGATGCGCAGGGGACCGTCATCGGCGGCCATGCTCACGTAGGTCAGCCCGATGTTGGTGACGGTGCCGGCTATGGGGCCCCCGAAGGACCCCGAGCGGATCCGGATCCGGTCACCCACCACGAAGGGCCGGACGAAGAGCAGGACGATGCCGGCGAACATGTTCCCCAGTACCTGTTGCAGGGCGATCCCCAGCACCACCCCGGTGAGGGCTCCGCCGATGAGGAGGTGCTGCACGGGCACGTCCAGGAGGCCCAGACCGATGAACACGGCCACCACGTAGCCGAGGAAGCTGGTCAGAAGCCGCACCGCCGAGCCCGCCGACCGCCCGGCCCGGCCGGTGATGATGCGGGCCATCTCCGAGGCCAGGGCCCGCACGGCCAGGACGGCCAGGACCAAGAAGACGACGGCAGCTATCCACGCCACCAGCCGGTCGTGCAGGTGCTTGGCGTGGATGTTGCCCAGGTCGGTGCCGACAGACAGGGCGGCTATGGCGCCCGCCCCCAGGACCACCGAACTGCGCCAGCGCATGCGCGCCATTGAGTCCGGGCCGGCCCGACGGCGGCGGCGTCTCAGTGACAAGGACGACCTCCAGAGAGCCCGCCCGTCCTCAGGGCTCAGTTCAGCTCCGGGGAACTTGTGACCAGGGCTGGTCCTTGTCCACCCGGACGTCCCCGGGCAGGCCCAGGACCCGCTCACCCAGGATGTTGCGCATCACCTCGCTGGTGCCGCCCTCGATGGAGTTGGCCCGGGAGCGCAGGAACGACTTGTAGGGGTCCCGTCCGGACAGGCCGGCCTCTTCGGGCCGGACCATCTCGAAGCTCGAATAGAGCATCCCCTCGGCGCCCATGAGCCCGATGGTGAACTCGGTGATCTTCTTGTTGAGCTCGGCGTAGGCCAGCTTGGAGGTGGAGCCCTCCGGACCGGGGGTGCCGGCCTGGCGGGCCTGGGCGGCCCGCATGTTGGTGAGCCGGGCCGCCTCGGCCGCCACCCACAGCCGCATGAGCTGATCCCGCCGGGACGGATCAGAGTGGCCCTTCTGCTTCCACACCCGCACCGCCTCACCGATGTAGCCGCTGCCCCGGGGGGCGACGCCTCCGCCGATGGAGACCCGCTCATTCATGAGCGTGGTCAGGGCCACGTACCAGCCGGCGCCGACCTCACCCAGCCGTTCGCGGTCGGGGATGCGGGCGTCGGTGAAATAGACCTCGTTGAACTCGGCCTCACCGGTCATCTGGCGTAGGGGACGCACCTCGACGCCCGGCCCCTGCATGTCCACGACGAAGTACGTCATCCCCCGGTGCTTGGGTGCCTCCGGATCGGTCCGCGCCACCAGCAGGCCCCAGCGGGCCCGGTGGGCCAGGGTGGTCCATACCTTCTGGCCGTTGACGATCCACTCGTCCCCGTCCCGTACCGCCCGGGTGGACAGGCTGGCCACGTCGGAGCCGGCCCCGGGCTCGGAGAAGAGCTGGCACCAGACCTCCTCGCAGGTGAACATGGGCCGCAGGTACCGGCGCTGCTGATCCTCGCTGCCGTGGGCGATGAGGGTGGGGGCGCCCATCCCCACCCCGATGGGATTCCGGGCCCCGTTGCTGGGCCAGTTCACCTCGCCCAGGCGGGTGTCGACCTGGGCCTGCAGGGACGGGCTGACCCCCAGGCCGCCCAGGCCCTCGGGGAACTGCACCCAGGCCAGGCCCAGATCGAACTGAGCCCCCCACAGCTCGGCGGGCGACTCCGTCTTCGGGTCGTGCTCGGTGAGGAGCTGGTCGACCCGGGTCTTGACCTCTCCTTCGGCGGCAACGGTGCTGGTCATGCCTGGAATCTACCCCGGAGTAACCGGAGGGCCCCCGGGCGGGCGAGACTAGGGGGATGCAGCCGCTGACCCTCACCGATGAGCAGCTCGAGTTCCGCCGCACCCTGCGCCAGTTCTGCGAGGAGCGCCTGGCCCCCCGGGCCGCCGAGGTGGACCGCCGGGGCGAGTTCCCCTGGGAGAGCTTCAAGGAGTGCGTGGCCATGGAACTGCCCGCCCTGGGCATCCCCGAGGCCTACGGCGGCTCCGGGGCCGACCACGTCACCCAGGCCCTCATGGTCGAGGAGCTGGCCCGGGTCTGCGGGTCCACCAGCCTGTCCCTGCTCATCTCCAAGCTGGGAATGATCCCGGTGATGCTCTGGGGCTCGGACGAGCTCAAGAGCACCTATCTGCCCAAGGTCGCCTCGGGCGAGGCCCAGGCCAGTTACTGCCTGTCCGAGGCCGACGCCGGCTCGGACGTGGCCTCCATGCGGACCCGGGCCGTGCGGGACGGGGACGGCTATGTGCTCTCCGGCACCAAGCACTGGATCACCAACGCGGGGATCTCCGACACCTACACCGTCTTCGCCAAGACCGACGCCACCGCCGGCCACCGCGGCATCACCGCCTTCCTGGTTGAGGCCGAATGGGGCGTCCAGGTGCCCAAGTTGGAGGACAAGCTCGGCATGCGCGGCAGCCCCACCGGCGAAGTTCTCTTCGATGACATCCGCATCCCCCTCTCCCACCGCATCGGTGAGGAGGGACAGGGCTTCTACATCGCCATGGGGACGCTGGACCGGTCCCGCCCGACCATCGGGGCCCAGGCGGTGGGGCTGGCCCAGGGCGCTCTCGATCACGCCATCGCCTATCTGCGGGAGCGCCAGCAGTTCGGCCGCCCGCTGGCCGAACTGCAGGGACTCCAGTTCATGGTGGCCGACATGGCCGCCCGGGTGGAGGCGGCCCGGGCCCTGGTGCACAAAGCCTGCGCCATGGTGGACGAGCTCAACGGCCATGCCGAGGCCACCCGGCACGTCACCGGTTCGGGCGGAGGCCCGGACGGCCACGGCGGGCCCGGCTACGACCTCACCACCACCGGGGCCATGGCCAAGATGTTCGCTTCCGACGTGGCCATGTCGGTAACCGTCGACGCCGTCCAGCTGTGCGGCGGCAACGGCTACACCCGGGACTTCCCGGTCGAGCGCTACATGCGGGATGCGAAGGTGACCCAGATCTACGAGGGCACCAACCAGGTCCAGAAGGTGGTCATCTCCCGCCGGGTCATGGGCTGAGCCCCGGTAGCCTCGTCAGCCATGCCCGCTGCCCCCCGCGTCCGGATCGCCCCGTCCCCGACCGGGTATCTGCATGTGGGAGGCGCCAGGACGGCGCTGTACAACTGGCTCTTCGCCCGGCGTCTGCACGGCACCTTCATCCTGCGGATCGAGGACACCGACCGGGAGCGCAACCGGCCCGAGTTGGTCGACGAGATCCTCTCCGGACTGGAGTGGCTGGGCCTGGACTGGGACGAGAAGACCTACTTCCAGTCCGATAACGCCCCCGCCCACCAGGCTGCCGCCCAGCGCCTCTACGACGCCGGTAAGGCCTACTACTGCGAGTGCACCGGCGCCGACGTCCAGGCCCGGAAGAAGCCCGGTGAGCCTCCGGGCTACGACGGCTACTGCTCGCGCCGCGATCTTCCCCCCGGTCCGGGCCGGGCCCTGCGCTTCCGGGTGCCGGAGGACGGAGTGACGGTCGTTCACGACATCGTGCGCGGTGATCCCGAGTTCCCCAACTCCACCATCGATGACTTCGTGATCCTCAAGTCCGACGGCCAACCCCTGTTCTACCTGGCCAACGTGGTGGACGACATGGACATGCGCATCAGCCATGTCATCCGGGGTGAGGAGCACCTCCCCAACACTCCCAAGACCAGCATGCTGTGGGACGCCCTCGGGGGCGGGGCCCAGCCCATCTACGCCCACCTGCCCGACCTGGTCGACGCCAAGCGCCGCAAGCTGTCCAAGCGCCGGGACCCGGAAGGGGTGGCGGTGGAGACCTACCGCCGCCAGGGTTACCTGGCCGAGGCCATGCGCAACTACCTGGCCCTGCTGGGCTGGAGCCCGGTGGACGGCCGGGAGATCCTGACCGTGGACGAGATGGTGGTCGAGTTCAGGTTGGAGAAAGTCAACAACTCCCCGGCCTTCTTCGACGTGGCCAAGCTCAGCCACTTCAACGGTGAGTACATCCGCAGGCTGGGGACCAGCAAGTTCATCCAGGTCGTCCAGCCCTGGATGGAGACGGCCCCTTGGGAGCCGGACAACTACGACCCGGATGCGTTCGCCCGACTGGCCCCGCTGGTCCAGGAGAGGGTCACGACGCTGTCCGAAGTGCCCCCGATGGTCGACTTCATCTTCCTGGACGAGCCCATCGTGGACGAGGCGGCCTGGGACAAGGCCATTACCCGCAATGAGTCGGCTCCGGCCATGCTGGCCGCCTGTCGGGCCGGCCTGGCCGAGGCGGCCTGGGACGCGGCCTCCATCCGGGCCGTCCTGGAAGCGGCCGCCGACAGCCTCGGCCTCAAGCTGGCCCGGGCCCAGGCCCCGGTTCGGGTGGCCCTGACCGGGCGCAGCGTGGGCCCGCCCCTGTTCGAGTCCATCGAGGTATTGGGCCGGGACAAGACGGTGGGCCGGCTGGACGAGGCCCTGCGGCGGCGGGAGCAAGCCGGAGCTTGATCCTGTTCCTCCCCCGGCTCATCCGCTGGGGCTTCAGGCTGGTGGTCCTGGTCTTCGGAGCCGCCCTCATCTATCTGGGGGTGGTGGCCTACCAGGTGTACCGGGCCGCCCACATGGACCAGGCCGGCCCGGCCCAGGCCATCATCGTGATGGGGGCGGCCCAGTACAACGGGACGCCTTCGCCGGACCTGGCCGCCCGACTCGACCAGGCCTACGAGCTGTGGAAGCGGGGTTACGCCTCGGTGGTGGTGGTGACCGGTGGCCGCCAGCCCGGGGATGTGTTCACCGAGGCGCAGGCGGGCCAGGGCTACCTGGAGTCCAAAGGGGTGCCCGACTCGGACATCCTGGCCGACAACCAGGGCAACAACTCCTGGGAATCCCTGTCGGGAGCGGCGGCCAGACTCGCCCCCCGCCAGCTGCGGCGGGTCATCCTGGTCTCGGATCCCTTCCACGACCTGCGCATCCAGGAGATGGCCTCGGCCCTGGGACTGTCCGGGCTGGTGTCCCCGACCCTGACCTCGCCCATCCGGGGGGCCGCCGTCGTTCCCTACTACGCCAAGGAGACCCTGGCCGTGGGCCTGGGCCGGCTGATCGGCTACCGGCGGCTATCCGGGTTCAGCCGCTCCCTGGGCCTGGTGCGGTCCCCTCTGGGTGGCGGCTAATCTGCTCCTTCGCCCATTCGGGGGTGGTGTAATCGGCAACACAGCAGGTTCTGGCCCTGCCATTGGGGGTTCGAGTCCTCCCCCCCGAGCCACTGTTTGAGAGAGAAACCGCAGGTCACAGGGTTGCTGTGCCGGGACGAGATGACATGAAGTGCGGTCTCTGGTTCCAAACTGGTTCCAAACGGCGCGAGACGGGGTGAACTAAGCGCCGAAGATCAGCGCCGCGACCTTCTCCGCCGGGTCGGACTGCATGCCCTTGACCACGTGTTGGTAGGTCTGCCAGGTCACCATGGGTGAGGAGTGACCGAGTCGCTCCGACACCACCTTCACGTCGACACCGGCGATGAGCGCCAGGGTCGCCCAGGTATGTCTCAAGTCGTGGACACGGATCGCGGGCAGTTCGGCGAAGCTCGCCTGACGCAGTCGGCGGTCGAAGGTCTTGGAGAAGGCCTCCGGATGGTAGGGACGGCCGTCAGCTCGCGGGAAGACGAGATCGACGTCCTGGTAACCCGCTCCCAGGGCGAGGCGCTCCTCAGCTTGACGTGCCTTCCACGCTCGCAGTGCCGATACCGTCGGGGTATCGAGTTCGATCACACGCGGCTTGCCCGTCTTGGTGCGCTGGACGATGACGCCTTCCCGCCCAATGCCGGTCGCCTTGGTCAAGGGGATGACCTCTTGGCGGATGCTTGCGAGCGAGCGGTCGAAATCGACATCTGACCACCGCAGACCGAGAGCCTCGCCGCGTCGGCAGCCGGTCGTGGCCAGGAAGAGCCACGGCCACCGGTACCGGTCTCCCTCGCAGAGCTCCAGGAACCGATGGACTTGCGGTCCAGTCCAGACTCGCATCTCGGGCGCCCTCGCCAGGGCCGCCGAGGGAGGAGTGGCCTGCGCCGCCGGGTTGATGACCAGGCGGCGCCAGCGGACGGCGTCGCCGAAGGCCGAGTGGACGATCGTATGGATGTATCTGACCGTGCGGGGTTTGAGGCCTGGTGACTGCTTGCCTCTCATGCGACCGGACTCGAGGAGCGTCGCGTAGAAGCGGTTGAGAACCGCTCCGTCCACCTGCTGGAGCTGTAGGCGACCGAGGGCCGGTACCACGTGATTGCGGATGTTGCGGTCGTAGCTCTCCCAGGTCGAGCGGGCCAGGTTGTGCCGTACGGCTGGCAGCCAGTCGTCGGTCAGGTACTCGGCGAGGGTCTGGCGCGTCGGGGTGACGTATGCGGCCGTGGTGACAGAGTGGCGGAGCCGGTCGAGCTCCTCCTGGGCTGCCTTCCTGGTCGGGAACCCACGGCGGTGGGCCCGCCGGCGCCGGCCATCGGGTCCGACGCCGATGTCGACATTGAAGAACCAGGTCCCGTTGGCAGCCTTGCGGGGGGCGACGGTAGGGCTGCGGGCCATCAGAGTCAGATTATGGCTCGGGTGTATCGATCCCGAGCATCCGGCGGAACGCGGCGGTGGGGACGGTGATCCGCCGACCGAAGCGCATGGTGGGGATGTCGCCGCGCCGCGCCGCCTCGTACGTGGCGGCCCGACCCAGTCCGAGGAGCTGGCCGACCAGCGGCCACAGCTGCATCGTGGGTTGCTCTTCGGGGCGAGGGACCGCCAGCGCGGCCCGGTGGTCGCCTCCTGGGGCCGTGTCGCGGCCGGGTTCTCCCTGGCGGCCCAGCGACGGCCGCGTCGGGTTGCGGGGCGTAGACCAGAGCACGAGCTGACCGTCTGGACCGGGTTGGGTCATGAGGTGTCCCGGCGGATGGCGGTCCCTTATCCGCTTGGTGCCCGGACGGCCTCCGCCGTGTTCATCCTCTCCGATGTCGGTGCGCTCCGTTCTCGTCAAGCCGACCACGCTCCTCGGTGGCCGGCCAGCGGCCCTCCTCCAAAGTTCCGCCATGGTGAACTAGGCCGGGGCAGGGCCCTGGTTCTCGCGGGTAGTTTGGTGCTCGCGAGTATTTCGCTCGGAGGGCTGGCTATCGGGTGGCGGGACCTACCCAGCCGCGAGGGTGGCCCGGGACGTAGATCGGCTGGTGGTCGCGAGGATTTATCGGTCCGGCTCGAAGACCCCGTCAGCATCCCCGGGAACCACTCCTGTGCAACCATCGGCGTCGTCAGTCGTCCCGGTAGCCCATCCCGCGGCCGGCCCGTCCGAAGCCCCCATCCCGCCGCCGTCCCGTCACTCGCCTTCCGACGGGCCCAATCCCCCGGACACACCCTTGCAGGTATCCCTCCGGGACACCTGCGGGACGTTCGCCTGTCGGGATGGGCCCTCATGCCAGGGATCGGCCGGCGGCCGGTGAGCTTCCTCCCGGCCAGCGAGGTCCACGTCCTCCCACCTCTGGCTCGGTCCGATACCTGGCCGCACGGCCACGCCAGCATCTGGTCCGGCCGTCCGCAACCGCACCGTGGTCGAGCCTGGTGGAGAGGGAAAGGGCGGAGGGTCAGCGCAACGTGAGCGGGATACCACGAGAGGTGGTGCCGGGACCGAAACGGGACGCAAACGGGAACGCCAACGGGAACGCCAACGGGACGACGGCCAACCTTCCCGCTTTCGTGGAGATGTACGGGATCGACAACGGGACGGCCCGCGCCGTCCCGGTCGGTTGCAAAGCGGCCTCCTGTTCGGGGGCCGGGGCGAGGGATACGGGCCGGCGCCGAGTGGGCAGGTCCGATCACGCCGATCGACCCCGGCCGGTCCTGACGCCGGCGTGCCTGGCCCGTCGGGCACCGGGTCGTGTCGCGGTGTCCGGACTCGCCAAGGCCGACCGGGCGGCAGAGGTACCACGCCAGTGTCAGGCCCGCCACGTGGAGCGCCCGCAGGTTTCCCGTAGGGGAACCTGCAAGGGTGTGTCCGAGGGATGGGGTGCTGCGGTAGGAAGGCGACGGGACTCCTACCGCTGCATGGTTGGGTTGTGACGCCTGGTCGGACGGTGCTGGGGAAACCGGAAGGACGGGTGGCCCCGGGGGTCGAGGATGGGGTTGGCTGGGGCGGTATCCCCTGGCGGGCCACGACCATCGCCGTGAGCTCAGCTCGGGCTCGGATCCGGACGGCACGGACCCATACTGGGGGGTCGGCCTTGACCTGAACCTCGACGCGATCCTTGACCAGGGGTCCGTCAAGGCCCGTGTTGGTCTGCGGCTGTCCATCTCGGCGCCGACCTCGACCCTGTCGCTCATGCCGGTCTCCTCCACGGCCGGCTGGAACGCCAGCCCCCGTACTTGGGCGGGCTGCGTGCCAGCAACAGCGGACATCGCTCTCTTCGGACCCCCTGTCGCGGCTTCCACCCTCTTGGCGCAACGCCGGCGACTCCCGGTGGGCAGGTCCCCTGGCCGGGTTGTCTCTCATGGCCCCGCGCTACGGCGGGCCGCAGAAGTCATGGACAGCCCGAGGCGGTCGACGGTCTTCATCACACCGCTCCTCAAGCTCCTCCTCACCTCCATCTCAAACACCTCCCACCCGACCTCCCACCCCGACCTCCCACCCCGACCTCCCACCACCCCTCCGTCCATTCCGCCACAACCAACTTTCCTGGCCACACACGATGGGCATTCGAGGCTGCGACCGCCGCGGGAAGGACGGCGAGCGCCCCAGAGACGGTCCTCCCGCGCTCGGCGACGGTCGGCTCCCTGGTGCCAATGGACTTCTGGCACTGCCGCCGCCGCCTCGTGGTCAGACGGGTCCGCCAGGGCCCAGAGCTGGTCCCGACGTCCTTGCCTGGGCCGAGATTCGGATGACGATGGCGGGGAACATCGTCAGCGGACGGGTGGCCAACCGAGGTCCCGGGCAGGGCCCACTGCGAGGTCAGGATGTCCCCGCGGGATACCGTCGGGCCCGTGAGCGACGGACGCCCATATCCACTCACCGGCCTTCCTCCGGCGCTGGTCGACGTGCTCAACGGGGCCCCGGTCGAGGACAAGGTGCTGGTCGAGCTGGCGGTGGGCTGGGCCGGCCTGGGCGATGCCGAGGCGCGCCTGGCCGAGGTGCTACGGGTCTTCCTCGTGACCTGGGACCCGCTTGAGCACCAGGCATCCCGGCCGGTGGCCGTCGCCACCGTGAACGCTGGCCCCCCGGCCTCGAGATCGTCCTCTACGTCCCCCTCTGGAACGTGATGGGGGCGGTCACCGAGCGGGGTGCCAGCGTGGCGGAAGTGGTGGGGGAGCTGGCCGGCTCGGCCGTGGTGGTGGGCGCCCGCTACGAGGAAGCGGTGACCGACGGTCGCTACCCCAGCCTCCTCGCTTCTCAAGGAGCGGTCCCCAGCCTTCTCTCCGAGCCGGTCGCCGGTGCCGGTCTCGGGACCCCCGAGCTGTCCCTCGTCTCCGAGGGGTGGCAGCCCATAGGCCTCGGTGCCATCACCGACGTAGTCCAGGAGGCTCTGGGTCCGGTGGAGCTGGACCGCTCCCCGGTGGAACTGGCCGTGATTGGCGAAGCTGTGGCGCCCTGTCCGGCCTGCGGGGGCGCCCGGTTCGGATTCCCAGGGGAGCTGGGCGAGTCAAGCCCCGCCATGTGCCCGGCGCATCGGGTCGAGGCCGAGAAGGTATCGAACCAGCGCTTCGAGGCGGCTCAAGCGTCCAACCCCGACGGTTGGGGCGCGATCCTTGATGCCTGCCGGCGCCTGGAGCTGGCGCATCTGCCCAATGGGCTGGCCACCCTGCTGGTGGGGGCCGAGGAGAGCCTCTTCCAAGCCCGGGAGCCGGTGGAGCTGGCCGCCAGGGCCCGGACCGTGGTCGAGGCGGCGGGGTGGTTCCCGGGCCGGCCCGAGGACCTGGCGGCGGCCCTGGGTGGGGACCAAGACATGCCCTGGCTACCGGAGTGGCTGGCCAACCTGGTCTACGACCTCGGCTATGCCGGCCTGGCAGCCGAGGCGGTGCAGGTGGGCGAAGCGCTGGCCCGAGTCGACCCCGACAACGAGTCGACCTACGCCGCCGACGTTGCCTACGCCCTGGCCCACGCCGGCGACGAGACCGGGGCCCGGACCCGGGTGGAGGACAGCCTTCTCCGCTGGCCCGGCGAGCTCTGGGTGCGTATCCACGCCGGGGACACCTTGGAGGTGCTCGGGGACGCCGACGGGGCTGAGGCGCAGCTGCTGGTGGCGTTGGAGATGGCCGAGGAGGACGACGACTTCGAGGCCCGCTCGGACATCTACGGGCGCCTCGCCCGCCTCGGGCGGGCCCCGGGGCCGACCACCACGGTCCGCCTCATCGGCGGGCCCTCGGGCCTCGGCCGAACGCCCCAGACCCGTTCGGGGCGCAACGATCCCTGCTTCTGTGGCAGCGGGCGCAAGTACAAGCGATGCCACGGCTGGAGTGGCTGATCACGGCGTACATGGCTCAGGACCGAGACGGCGCTGGCGGCCGTGGAGGAGCCCCGCCTTGATGTCCTGGCCGACGCCGTCACCACCAGATGGTGCCCGGTGTCAGGGGACAGCCTGAGCTGCTGCAGGCTGTCCCCTCCTCCGGTCGGGAGACGGTCGAGGCCGCGCTGGCGCCGACTGACTGGCCGCGTCGAGGTTCGCGTCGAGGCCCGTCTGGATCATTTGCGCAGTGCTCGGTCGTCTCCTGCGGTGGATAACCGCTGGGGCCGAGACCGAGGCGCCGTCTGGCAGGGCCATACCCACCGACGGGCGGCTCGGCAGCTACCAAGTGCCCACGCCACGCCGGGGGCCGACGACCCGCTACGACACTGGAGGCTTCGCCGACGGGGAGAAGGGCCTCTACTCGCACCCCAGTGCATAGGGTGTGCTGCCGGTCGACCCATTCCGTCTAGGCCGATGCAAGCCGTTTGCCGAGGTCATGGGCACCGACGAGGTTGCCACGCCGGGGCCGTCGGGTCGAGCGTGCCAGATCCTTGCCAAACGCGGGGTGTAGACGGAACCACGGCGTCGGTGGAATTCTTGGCGGGGGAGATCGGGGAGTCGTGGTCGAGCTTGAAGCTATACACCTGCTCCTTCCCCGGAGCGCCACCACCTGGTCGAGGCGGCGGTCCTCACCATCGCTTTTGGCGTAGCCCTCTACGCGCTCCGCCGGCCGCCCGAGTGGCGCATCATCGTGATCGGTCTATGGGTCCTCACCTGCGCGGTATTCGCCCTCCGGGCCGCTCGTTGACGGTGGCTGTCCCACCAGGTCAGATCAGATATATCCGATCTCCGGCACGGCAAATGAGCGTTCGCCTCGGGGGTGGCTGGGCCGCCACGCCGATTGGGTCGCGCTGGGCTGTGCCGCCTGGGTGATCGGCGTCGTAGCCGCAGAAGTTGTGGCCAGCCTGTACGAGGACTCCCCCGTCCCCGCCTGGTCGGCACATCTATTCCCTCTGACCTGGCCCCGGGCCGAGTGTGTCGTTTGGTGGCTGGGCGTGGCCACAGCGGCAGGGACGTTCCGACGGGCGCTTGGGGCCATAGGCATTCCTCAACATCGGATCGTGGTGGTGGTTAGCGTCTTGCCCTTCGTTGTCTTCGCCGGGGGCATCGCCACCGGAGCAGGTTGGTCGACTTTGGCATTGATGCCAGAGCCGGACCGGACCAGGAATGGAAGACTCGCATCCTCCAGCGGGCTGCTGCCGGGCGACATCATTGACCGACGCGGGCGTCCTCGTCAACTCCACAGCATGCCAAGGCGGAGGCGACGTCAAGGAGGGATGATCGCCTACAGAATCGCCGCTCATGCACATGACCTGGCCAAGCCCGTTGGCGTACCTCCGCGCCTATACTGGGTTCCTTCGCTACCCGAGCGCGGTGGCTTTCGTTTGCCCCAGCAAGGAGAGGCACTGTTCCTGCGTCCGGATAATCCCACCCTGTCGGTGCGCGGTCTCCGCCGACTGGCTGGTTCGGTCCTCGCATTCGTGCTGGCCGTTGCGCTCGTAGCGCCCCTGGCCCGGTCGGCGGCTGCGGACCAGTTGGCCAGCACTCGAGTCCAAGCTGCTCAGATCACGGCCCAACTTCACGCCGATGGGGTTGAGCTGGACCGGACGGCCAGCCAGTTCGGCCAGGCGCGGCAGCACCTGGCCCAGCTCGATTCGGAGATCACTCGCATAGACGCCGCCATCGCCCGCAGCCAGAGTGAGGTGTCAGCGACCAGAGCCAGACTGCGGGCGGTGGCGGTGAAGGCCTACGTGGACGGGGGCGCGTCGGCAATCTCGACCATTCTGTCTTCCAACGTGGCCCAGGCCGGAGTCACCCAGGTATACGAATCCGCGGTGGGCAATGAACTGACCAACGTCGAGGACGGGTACCGCCTGGCCGAAGCTTCCCTCGCCTCCCAGCAGCAGCAGTTGCGCAACACTCGCGCCCAGGCCCAGGGGGCCGTCAATGCGGCCGCCGCCGCCAGACAAGCGGCTCAACGGGCCCAGGCTTCCCAGCAAGCCGAGCTCAGCCAGATGAACGGCCAGATAGCGGTATTGGTGCGGCGCCAGCAGCAGGCCGAACAGGATGCCGCCCACGCCGCCTTTTTGGCCCGTGTCCAGGCCGAACAAGCTGCCGCCTTGGCTCGCAGCCAAGCAGAACAACTGAGCCAGGCCAGTGGTCAGAGCCCCTTCGGGGCGGGGTCATCGGCCACGCCGCCGGCTGCTCCGGGTGGGCCGCCGGCTCCGGGTGGGGGAGCCCAGGAAGCCGTCCAGGCGGCAGAGAGCCAGGTGGGTGTCCCGTACCAATGGGGAGGCGAATCCCCTGGGCAAGGATTCGACTGCTCAGGCTTGACGCAGTGGTCCTGGGCCCAAGCCGGTGTGGCCATCCCCAGGGTGGCTGCTGATCAGTACGACGCCATCCCCCATGTTCCTCTCAGTGACATCGAGCCCGGGGACCTGATCTTCTGGGACGACGGCACCAATAGCATCCAACACGTCGCCATCTACATCGGCAACGGCAACGTGGTCACCGCCCCGGAGACCGGGGAGCGTATTCGCATCCAGCCAATCTGGAACAACGGGCTGGTGGGTGCCGGCCGGCCCTGAGCCATCGGCGCGCTGGCCAGGACCCGACGCGGGCGCATCACGAAGAGCGAGGTCCACCGGGTCCTCGACCGCGGGATTGGCCATCGGTGTCGATGAGGTGGTCACGAAGAGGAATGGGCGCGGGGATCACCACCTTGCGCAGCGAGGGACTGGGTAACTCAGCTCATTTGCTCACAGCAGTCACCACCGAGTGGGCCTTGTTGTACTAGCAGGGTCCGGGCTCCACGACGCACCCCGGCTCGCGCCGCGACCAATCCGCCGGCGCCCCTCCGTCCCTGAGCCAGCGCTCCATCATGTTGAACCGGGCGTTACCGCCAACAAACATCGTTGAATTGATGAAAGCCATCCAGGACACGACATCGCCCACCCGCACTGGATCGATGGACACAGCCCGGCTGGACTCCTGGTCTCAGCACCGCGTCGTCCTCCCCGGCGGCGATGGTGTCGATCGTCCGATGCACGGCGCCGAAAGGGCGTTGAGGTACTCCACGGGTGGACGCGCTTCCATGGACCGGGCGAACTCGACGTCGACGGCTGAAGATCCGGGATACCGAGGCCGAGCCAGGCGCCATCGTTGGCGACTGAGAGCCGACTCAAGTACCGGCGGTGGGGAATGGATCAGGCGTCATGGCTATGTGGACCTTCGTGCCTATTGACGGGCCCTCGTGACTGACACGGCGACAGCCCGGGGGGCGTCGGGTCGGTAGCGAGCGAGCCAGCACCCAGCGAGAACCAAGACGACGAAGACCCGACACCGTCGGTGGCGTAGAGCTTCATGAACCCGTGCAGCCGGGTCCGGTGACAGCGAAGTGTTCCATTGGGCTCCTGAGACAAGGCAAGCGGCGCGACAGCCGCCTAACTACTGACTGTAGCCAAGCTAGCTCTACTAAATGTAGCATCCGTTACATGACCTGGAGGATCGTCACCTACCGACTCGCCGGTGAGGAGTCGCGTCATCGGGTGGCCGCCTGGCGGGAGCTGCGCCGGGTTGGGGCAGTGGCTCTGCAGTCGGCGACCTGGGCCGTGCCGACGGGTGACCGCTTCGACGAGGGTTTGGAAAAGACACGCATCCTTGTGGAGCGCGCCCACGGCCAGGTGCTGGTCTTCGACGTGGACCCGGCCAGCGGATCCGTCGGCGAGCTAGAGCGGCTGTACACCGACGAGCGCGAGGCCGAATGGGTGGAGTTTCTCGCCGAGTGCGACAAGGCGCTGGCCGAGCTGCGCTCGGAGTTCGCCAAGGAGAAGTTCACCCTGGCCGAGCTGGACGAGGAGGAACACAACGTCGACCGGCTGCGCCGCTGGTATCGGGACCTGCGCGCCAAGGACATCTTCGGGGCTCCCTCGGCAGCCGACGCAGAGGTGCAACTCAAAGCATGCGCCGAGCTGCTTGAGGACTTCGCCGAACGGGTCTACCAGGCTCGTCGGCGGCCATGACCGCCGCGGAGGCTGAGCGGTGGCGGCGGGGACGCTGGCCGCTGTATGGCGCCGGGTTCGTCACCGCCTTCGGCGCCCACGCGATTGCCGCCAATCTGGGTGGCTACGCCACCAGCCATCACAGCTCGCTGTGGGAGCTGGGCCTGCTTCTGGGTGTCTACGACGGGGCCGAAGTGGTACTCAAGCCGGTCTTTGGGGCGGTGGTCGACCGTCGCGGCGCCAAGCCGGTCATGCTGGCCGGGCTGGTGGCCTTCGCCCTGGCCTCGGGCGCCTTCGCGCTGGCCGGCAGCCCGCATTGGCTGGGGGTCGCCCGTCTCGCCCAGGGGTGCGCCGCTGCCGCCTTCTCGCCGGCCGCGGGGGCGGCCGTCGCCGGATTGGGCGGCCAGAAGCGTACCGGGCGGCTCTTCGGCGGCTACGGCGGCGCCAAGAGTGTCGGCTACCTGCTCGGGCCGCTAATCGGCGGGGCGGTGGTGGCTGCATCCGGCTACCGGCTGCTATTCGCGCTGACCGGCGCCGTGGCCCTGGCCGCCGCAATCGGCGTAGCGGCGCTGGTCCCCTCTCTCACCCCGGCCACCCGCCGTCAACGGGCCGGCATCGCCGCCCTGATCGCCCAGATCCGCCAGCCGGCCTTCCTACAACCGGTCTTGCTCCTCGCCGCGGGCACCGCGGCGCTCAGCGCCGGGATCGGGTTCCTGCCCCTCCTGGGAGTGCGCCACCATCTCAGTCCGGCGGCCACCGGCGCTCTGGTCTCGCTCATGGCCGCCACTGCTGCGGTCATCCAACCCTGGGCTGGCCGCCGTCACGATTCCGGCCAGTTGCCCCGATCGGCTTCGAGCCTGGCCCTGCTTGCTACCGCCGCGGGTTTCGCCCTGGCCGTCACCTATCCCGGCCCCGGCGGCCTGGCCGCAGCGGCGCTGCTCATCGGAGCCGGTGTCGCGGTGGTCACCCCGGTCGGCTTCGCCCGGCTGGCGGCGAGCGCTCCACCGGACCGGCTGGGCCGCACCATGGGCGCCGCCGAAGTGGGGCGCGAGCTGGGCGACGCCGGCGGCCCGGTCCAAGTCGGGGCCTTCGGCCCGCTCGGCCTGGGCGCGGGTCTCGCCGCCCTCGCCGCCGCCCTAGTCGCCTGCGCCGGGCTCAGCGCCCCCCGGCTCGGCCGCCCCTCGCTGCGCACTACCAAAGTCGCCGAGCAGAGAGCCGGTCCATGAACGTCCACCACCTGCTCAACCAGTACGGCTACGCCGCCGTGTTCGCCCTTGTCGGCGCCGAAAGCCTCGGGATTCCCCTGCCCGGCGAGACCATCCTCGTCGCCGCCGCGCTCTACGCTGGCTCCACCCACAAGCTCTCGGTGTGGGCGATTTTCGCCGTCGCCGCGGCGGCGGCCATAACCGGTGACAACATCGGCTTTTGGATCGGCGACAAGGGCGGCTATCGGCTCCTGCACCGCTACGGTCGCTACATCCGCGCCGACGAAACCAAGATAAAGATCGGCCGGCTCATCTTCGACCGCCACGGCGGGAAGGTGGTTTTCTTCGGCCGGTTCGTCTCCGTGCTACGCACCTACGCGGCGTTTCTCTCCGGGACACTCAAAATGCGCTGGCGGCGGTTCCTGCCCTACAACGCCTCGGGCGGGATCGCCTGGGCCGCCATCTACAGCTTCGTACCCTACGCCATCGGCAACACCATTAATACAGCGTCCAAACCCGTAGACATCGGCCTCGGTGTAGTCGCGGTGGCGATCGTGGCTGTCGGCATCTGGGTGATCCGCCGCCAAGCCGGCCGGCTTGCCATCCAAGCGGAAGCCGCCTACCCCGGACCGCTACCGCGGCGGTAGCGTCGGGCCAGCCAGTTATGGGTGCGGGCCGGTCACCGCAGCAGGATTCGGATCAAAGAGCGACAGGCGAGAGCTGTATGACAGTATGAGGTGCACGATCGGGCCGACCAGGCGGCCCGGGACCGTGGCCAAGCCTCCCGCCGGCAGCCCGATGAATTGGCCGCCCAATCAACGCCCTGGGATCGCTGGAGGCGACATATCCCGCCGATGGTTGAGTGACGCGGTCACGACCGGGGAGCTCCTTACGTAGGTGAGCCTGATCGCCGGAAGCAGACCCTCCCTCCGGATCCTTGGACGAAGCGGAACGAACTGAGAGCTCTGGGCAGCCATGCATGGCCCTGTCGATGACATCCGTCAGCGGGAATAGGGCCGGCCGATTTCGGGTTCAATCGGTTAAACCGGATATATGCTGGCCAACACCAAGGGAGGTGTCTAGTGCCCATAGGCCGACCGGCCATCGTGGAAGACCCCACTGCGGTATTGGACTCAAGCGAGCTTTTGGCCCGATTGTTCCGTGCCTTGGGCGACGCCACCCGGCTGCGCATCGTCGAGCTGCTAATCGATGAGCCCGGCCTGCACCAGACCGAGATCGTCCGCCGCCTCGGGGCCAGCCAGGGGCGGGTGTCTGAGCACCTGGCTTGCCTGGCGTGGTGCGGCTTCGTCGAGGCTCGCAAAGAAGGTCGGTGCACTTACTACCGGGTGGCCAACAGGCACGTGGGCAAGCTCGTGGTCTTGGCCCAGCAGTTCCTCGATGCCAACCAGGCGGAGATCGCCTCATGTAGGCGCCTAGACCCAACGAGCGACGACGAGGGAGCGAACTTATGACTACGCCGATGCGCAACGAGGAGGAGACGGCTTCTCGGGACGCCCCGCACCGGCCTGCCGGTCAGCCCGGGCGGGGACCGGAGCACCGGCGGGGACCGGCCCCGGTGGCCGAGTACGACCTGATCGTCGTGGGCTCCGGTAGCGCCGCTTTCGCCGCCGCCATCCGGGCCAAGGACCTCGGGGCCAGCGTGGCTCTCTGCGAGGCCGGCACCGTCGGGGGCACCTGCGTGAACGTGGGTTGCGTGCCGTCCAAGGCCATGCTGGCCGCGGCCGACCTGCGCCACCGGGCCGGCCACGGTCCCTTCCCCGGGGTCGCCACCCAGGCCGGACCGGTCGACCTCGCCACCATGGTGGCGGCCAAGGACGAGCTGGTCGACACCATGCGCTACGACAAGTACGAGCATCTGGCCGAGGAGTACGGCTTCGCGCTGCTGTGCGGCCGGGGGGAATTCTCCGACGGTGACGGCTTCCGCTGCGGAGGCGGCGAGATGCACGCCGAGCAGTACCTGGTCGCCACCGGCGCGGCGCCCACCGCGCCGTCCATCCCCGGCTTGCCAGAGGCCGGCTATCTGACCAGCACCACCGCCTTGGAGCTCAAGGAGATGCCCGGCTCCCTCGTCGTCATCGGCGCCAGCGCCATCGGCCTGGAGATCGGTCAGCTGTTCTCCCATCTCGGCAGCCGGGTCACCTTCCTCGAAGCGCTCGACCGGGTGGCGCCGTTCGAGGAACCAGAGATCTCCGCCGCGATGGCGGAGCTGCTGCGCGACGAGGGGGCCGAGGTCCACACCGGTGTCCGCGTCAGCCGGGTGGAGCGCACCGGTCCGCGTCGCACGGTGGTCTTTGCCGTGGCGGGGGAGGAGCAGCGCGTTGAGTGTGACCAGGTACTCGTCGCCACCGGACGCCGTCCCAACACGGCGGGCTTGGGACTCGATCGGGTTGGCGTGGACCTGGACGACAGGGGTGCCATACGGGTCGACGACTTCCAGGGAACCACCAATGCGCGCATCTGGGCGGCGGGTGATGTCACCGGTGCCCCTCAGTTCGTCTACGTGGCCGCCGCCCAGGGCGCCATCGCCGCCGACAACGCCATCGCCAAGTTGGGCAGAACGATGGACTGGAAGGCCATGCCCCGGGTGACCTTCACATCGCCGCAGATCGCCTCGGCCGGTATGACCGAGCAGGAGGCCCACGATGCGGGGCTTGCGGTCGAGTCGAGAGTGTTGGGACTCGGCGCCTTGCCCCGCGCTCTGGTCAACCGCGACACCCGGGGGCTGTTCAAGCTCGTGGCCGAGGCTGGAGGCCGCCGCTTGCTCGGCGCCCACATTCTGGCCGACAACGCCGGTGACGTGATCGCAGCCGTGGTCTATGCCATCAAGAACGACATGACGGTCAACCAGTTGGCCCAAACCTGGTCGCCTTATCTCACCATGGCCGAAGGGCTGAAGCTGACTGCACAAACCTTCACCCGTGACGTGTCCCGCCTTTCCTGCTGCGCGGTATGACCTCACCCGGCCAGTCGGGGGCCGGCCATGGGGAATGAGCGTGACTCCACGGCGGGACTGGTTGGCCTGTTGGGGCTTGGCGTCGCGGTGTGCTGCGGGCTTCCCGTCCTCTTGGGAGCCGCCGTGACGGTGGGTGTGGTCGGCCTGGCCATCGGAAGCGCCGTCTTGGTCGCCGCCGGCGCGTCGCTCGGCCTCTGGGGGTGGTGCCGTCGCCGCCGCCGCGGGGTGAGGTCCTGACCCGCCCCAGGGGTCCCCAACGACGGGCGCATTGTTGGCCGAGACCGGGCTGCCAGCCGTGACCGCCTTGGCATTGCCGCGCCGTTGGACGACGTGGCGGACCAGCAGCGGGAGTCCCGGCGCCAGGGGGCATCGGTCAACAGACCGGTGAGACTCAGATAGCGCAGCGGAACGGCTGGGGAAGGGAGCCATCGGCCAGCCGGGCGGCGAAGAACCTCTCGATCACGATCCGCTTGCCGACCGCCAGTGGGACCTGGCCGTCGGTGGCCACCACCATGTCCGGGCTGGTGGCGGCGTCGGCCCCGGCGGGATGCCAGTGCAGGCCGTCGGCGGTCACGGTCAGCTCAGGGACGGTGGTGCCGTCATCGATGTCCAAGCCGGCGTCGGAGGCGCCCCGGTGCAGCAGGGGCCGGACGGCGAAGTTCTCCGGGGGAACTCCGAGGTCCCTCATCAGTGATCCCATAGCCGGCACGTCCTCGGTGTTCTCAGCTGTCTCGGTCATCGCCACCCGGCAGACCAAGCCAGCCGCAACCGCCTGGCGGATGCCGGCCACGGTTCGCTCCCAGGATCCCGGCCCCCGGTGCAGGTCGTGGGTGGCGGGCCGAGCGCCGTCGAGGGACGTCTGGATCACCAGCCGGCCAGTCTCGGCCAGACGGGTTAGGTCCGGGGCTCGGCGGGGGCCGAAGAGCATGGCGTTGGTGAGCACGACGGTGGGAAGGCGCTGGGCGCAGTAGTGGAGCATGTCGGTGATGCCGGGGTGCAGGAACGGCTCACCGCCGGTCACATAGATCTCGGCGAACTCCTCGGCCACGGCCTCGTCGATGAGGGACCGAAATCTCTCCGGGCTCAGCTGGCGACGAGGAGCCCGAGGTGAGGATGCCACCGCGCAGTAGTCACAGGACAGGTTGCAGTGGAAGTTCGAGTAGATCCACAGCCGGGCCGGGAAGTAGAGGGTCCCGAACAGGGACACCACCGGGCGGTCGTCCATGGCCGCGGCGTCGGGATCCTCCGGGCTCCAGGAGCCCGCCGCCGGCCGGAATCCCTTCGGCAGCGAGCTGCGGTAGAGTTGGTACCGCCCGGCGGCCCGCTCGGCGGGCGGGAGCACCTCGATGCAGGTCGTCCACCACCCCGTCTCGATGGTCTCGGTGAAGGCCTCGGGCAACCCGGCCGAGCGCATGGAGGCGGCCTGGGCGGCCCAGTCGTAGTCGAGGGGGATCAGCTCGGCCTCCGCCCGGCCCTGGTCGAGATCCACCATGGTGTACCAGACGTTCCTCCGCCCGTCGTTGGCCGGCTTGCCCAGTACCCCGACGTTGACGACCAGGGTCGAGTCCACCCGGCGCTGCCAGGGCAGGCCGCTATGGGTGCAGAGGATGAGGTCGGCGCCGCTGGCCTCTACCCGCACCCGGTGCTCGGCCTCGGGTAGGGACTCCCACCAGAAGTCGTTGAGGGCCAGGGGTGAGCCATGGACGAGGTGGACGTCCACGCCGTCGATGCGCTCCCGCCTTTCGGTGGAAAGCTGGCCCATCCAGGTGGCGAAGTCCCGGTCCGTGTGGGCCAGGGTGTGGTCGTAGATGAGCTGGGCGAAGTAGTTGTCGGCCGGATCGCGATAGCCGCAGCCGCAGTCGGGATCGCCCCGGGCGATGGCGACGTCGTAGTTGCCCGCCACGCATTCCACGCCGGATTCGCACAGGATCGGCCACAGGGCGTTGACCTCGGCGCCGAAGCCTCCGAGGTCCCCGAGGCAGACCAGGCGCTGGGCGCCCCGGGATCGGGCGTCGGCTACGAAGGCGGCCAGGGCGTAGGGATTCCCGTAGGGTCCTCCGCAGACGGCGATGCGGCTCATGCCAGGACCTCAGCGAGCCGGCGCGGCGCGCCGGGACATGGGCTTGATCGTCAGGCGCTCCAGAGGCAGACGGGCCGCATCGATGCCGCCGCTGAGCGAGTAGATCCCGATCGCGGCCAGGCCCACAAGCCAGAAGGCGGCCACCAGGGCATAGGAGGCCCCGGCTCCGAGTCGAGTGGCGATGGAGGGAAGGGCCAGGGTCCCGAAGATGGCCCCGACCCGTCCCACCGCCACCGAGAACCCGACCCCTGCGCCACGGAGATGGGTCGGGAACAGCTCGGTGAAGGTGGGGTAGGCCGAGGTCCAGGCGGCGGTGGCGGCGGCGTTGGAAACGACGAAGGCCGCCGTCACCCAGGCGGCGCTGCCGGTGGAGGTGGCGGCAGCCAGGAGCCCGACGCCTCCGGCGGCGGCGGCGTAGACGCAGCCCACGGTGAGGCGCCGGCCGGCCTGGTCGAGGAAGTTGCTCATGGCCAGCCCCCCGGCCAGGGCCCCGAGGTTGCCCACTATGAAGAACAGGGGGATGTGGGCCTGGGAGATGTGGACCTGCGGTAGGACCACCACGGACAGAAGGGCGAAGATGCCGTAGTAGCCGAACGCCTCGGCCAGGTCGAGTGCCGCCCCCAGGGCCAGGCGGCCGGGGTAGAACCGGACCAGCTCGGCCAGGGCGGTCCCGAACGAGGGGGTCTCGGCACCGGCCGGGTAGGCGGCGCCGGCCGGGCCGGAACGGCCCTCGAGGCGCGAGACGATGCTCTCTGCCTCCTGGATCCGGCCCTGGGAGACGAGCCAGCGGGGGGACTCGGGGATGCGGCGGCGGAAGTACAGCACGATCAGGGCCGCCAGGCCTCCGAGGACGAACATGTACCGCCAGGAGGTGGCCGAGGACAGGGCGAGGGTGTCGAGTACCACGTAGGCCAGCAAGCCCGCCACCACGGCTCCGGCCGGCCAGTAGTTCATGACCACGGCGTTGGCCCGACCCCGGACCCGGGCCGGCATGAACTCGGAGATGGCGGCGTTGACGATGGGGTACTCGGCCCCCACTCCCAGCGCGGCCAGGAACCGCAGCCCGTAGACCGCCCCCAGGTCGGGGGCCAGCCCGGTAAGCACGGTGAAGCCGGCGTACCAGATCAGGGTCACCACGAACAGACGCCGCCGGCCGAAGCGGTCGGCCAGCGGTCCGCCCACCAGGGCTCCGACCAGGATGCCGACCAGCCAGATGGCCAGCACGGCGTCCCGGGCGGTGACCGAGGCCCGGAAATGGTCCCCCAACGGACCCACCGCCGAGGAGAACATCTGCACCTCGAAGGAGTCGAAGAGCCATCCCGCTCCCAGGGCGACCAGGATCGTGGTGTGCAGCCGGCTCCAGGCCAGGCGGTCGAGACGACCGGGCACGTCATCGACAAGGGGCGGGGTGGTCAATTGGTCATCTCTTCTCTGGTCGGTGACGAGGCGAGGGCGGCCCGGCGGACCCGGCGGGGGCCGGGAACCAGACGAGGGCCCCGGGCGTAGCGCTCGGCGATGGCGGCGGGATCGACCCCGGCGAAGTACAGCGCCTTGAGGTACTGCATGAACACGATCATCCGCCAGGTGCCGTGGTCCACGAAGCGTCGCGACGAGGCCGTGGACGAGGCCGGGATCATGGTCAGGCGCCCCTTCCGGTGGAGGCGACGGGACATCTCCAGATCCTCCAGGATGGCCAGGTCGGGAAAGCCGCCGAGCTCGGTGAAGACCGACCGGCGGACGAACATGGCCTGGTCACCGAAGATCCAGTGCAGGCGCCGGGCCCGCAGGTTGGACGACCAGGCCAGGTAGTCCAGGCCCAAGGAGCGGCGGTCGAAGCGGATACGCAGGCCCCCGGCCACCACCGCCGGATCGGCCAGGGCGGAGCGGACCATCTCCAGGGCCGAGGACTCTATGACGGTGTCGGCGTGGATGAACCACACCACGTCGCCGCCGGCCCGGGCGGCGCCGGCGTTCATCTGGCGGGCCCGCCCGGGCGGAGCGTCCACCACGGTGGCCAAGCGGGAGGCCAGAGCGCGGGTGGCATCCGTGCTGCCGCCGTCGGACACGATCAACTCGCAGTCGGGAAAGTCCGAGCCGAGACGCTTCAGGCAGGACTCGATGATGGCGGCCTCGTTCAGCACCGGGACGACGATAGAGACCCGGGCCTGGCCGTTCTCGGTCATGGGCGCCCGGCCAGGCAGTCGGCTATCTCGGCTGGCAGACGGGGATCTTCCAGCAGGGCCAGGGCGTCGAGGGGGGTGTCCAGGTCCCGCAGCGAAGGCAGCATCCCGACGCGCGCCCCGGCCGAGCGGGCCCGGGCCAGGCTGGCGGCCAGGACGTCGGGACCTCCCCACAGGGACCTGTCCAGGTCGAACACCGGGGGCAGGGGCCGGGCCAGGCCCACGGCGTAGTAGCCGCCGTCCAGAGCGGGGCCGAAGACCACGTCGGCTCCCGAGCGGAGCGAATCGGCACCCTCCTGGAGGATCTCGGCGGTGAGGGTGGGTGCGTCGGTGCCGAGCGCGATCACCGGACCATGGTGGGCGCCCAGGACCCGGGTGGTGGCCACCTCCAGCCGCCGGCCCAGATCGGTGCCCTCCTGGGCGAAGATCTCCACGTCGGCACAGACGAGGCCGTCCAGCTCGGGGTCCGAACCGGGAGGGTCGAAGGCCAGGTAGGTCCGTCCCGCCGCCACCTCCCGGGCCAGGGCCAGGGTGTGGCGCAGGAGGGCGGCGGCCAGACGGGCACAGCCCTCCGGGCCCAGGAGCGGGCCCAGGCGGGTCTTGACCGAGCCGGGTCGGGGGGTCTTGGCCATGACCAGCACGGCGGGGTCCTTCACGGGCCGAACCGGTGGACGAAGCCGGGGGCCTCCGCAGTGGTCATGATCCCCGCCGCGCCCTCCACGGCGGCAGCGAAGACGGCCGTGCTGGCCTCCACCCGGGCCAGCAGCTGATCCACCGACTCGGGCTCGAGGGCGACCCCGTTGGCATAGTCGGTGACGAAGCCCAGCAGAGCCATGGGCAGCCCGGCCTCTCCGGCCAGGACGACCTCGGGCCCGGCCGTCTGGCTCACCGCCGTCACCCCGGCCCCGCCCAGCGCGGCGATCTCCGCCCGACTGTTGAACCGGGGCCCGTCCACGTGTCCGTAGCAGCCCCGTGACAGGACTGCCAGACCGGCCGCCTCGGCTCCTCCTATCAGGACCTGGCGCAGAGTCTCGGAGAAGGGCCGGTCGAAGATCCAGTGGCCCCGGCCCGGCTCTCCTGGCTCCTGGTACCAGGTGCACACGCTGCCGTCGGGCAGACGGTTGGAGGGGAAGTAGAGGTCGTCGAAGACGACGAGGGTGCCCGGTGTCGCCTTGGGGTCGACCGCACCGCAGACGGTCAGGGAGAACAGGCAGTCCACCCCCTCGTCCAGCAGCGCCCGCAGGTGGGCCCGGTGGGGGACGTGGTTGGAAAGGTGGTGATGGCCGGTGCCGTGACGGGAGATGTGGACCAGCTCGGCCCCGCCCAGACGGCCCCGGGTGAGTTCCACCGGACCGTGGGGGGTTTCCACCCGGGTCCGCCCGGCCTCGGGCGCGCCGGGCCAGGCGTCGGTGCCCGATCCGGAGATGATCCCGACCTTCACGACCTCTTCACCTGCACACTGTTCGCCTCCACCGTGTTCACCTCCACCTTGCGGGCGTCCATGGGTTCAGCTCCGGCCCCGGGCGTAGTCGGAGGCGACCTCGGCCAGCTCGTCGGGATCCACCCGGTCGTCGGGACTGCGCGGGCGCCACCGGCAGACGACCATCCCGTCGACGGCCACGGCGTCCCCACCCAGCTGCTGGGTGTCCTCGACCGGGCGCGTCAGGCGATGGCCCCGGGCCACGGCCTTGGCGTAGCGCATCAGGGTGCCCGCCGAGTAGACCCGCCAGAGCGGCGCCCGGCCCAGGCCCAGGGCGGCGTAGAGCCGGCGGTCGACGTCGGAAAGCATGAGCCCCGACCAGGAGATGTGCTCGGCCAGGGCGGCCAGGGCGTCGGGCGGACTGAAGCCGACGGCCACCCGGCCCACGTCCAGACCGGCCAGTTTCTCCTGCACCTGAACCAGGTGCTCCTGACACGGCAGTCAGTACCGGTGCCGGATGGCGCTCAGCACCTGCACGCCGAGCAGCGAGGCGAGCTCGACGCTGGCGCCGCTGCGGGCTTCGACCAGGGCCACGCCGGCCAGGGAAGTGGCGACCTGCTCCCGACGGGGCACCCTCAGCCCACCGTCCCGGCTGCCCGCCGGCGGGTCGGGCCCAGCTTGAGCGGGAGCAGCTCGGCCAGCTGGCGGTTCTCGTCGGGGTCCAAGACGCTGTGCTGCACGCAGGCGGGCACCAGCGTCGCGCTCTCGGGATGGGCCATGGCGTAGTGGCACGAAGCCAGGCGCTCCTGGGTGGCCTGGATCTGGGGATCGTCGCTCTGGATACCCCGGGTCATGAGCTCCCAGGCGGGAGCCACATCGGCGGCGTCCATGAAGGAGTGCATGACGAAGCTGACGGGGCGGATCCGGCGGTGCCGGGCCAGGTGGGCCCATCCGACCCGACGGGCCGTGCGGATCAACCAGGCCAGGGCCATGGGGACCACCACCGGACGGCGGGCCACCGCCCGGGCGATGCGCGCGGCCACCACGGCGGGAGGGGTGTTGTTGAACAGCATCCCCCCAAAGGAGCGGTAGAAGGCGTCCCGGGTGGCCAGGTCCGCCGGGGTCGAGCTCAGCACCGGGAACCACTTCGGGCCCACATAGAAGCCGTAGGCCACCCGGTTGCAGCGCAGGTCCCCATGCTGGAAGACGGTGTAGTCCAGCTCACAGCCCACCCCGGCCTCGATCTCGGCCCATACCTGGTCCCCCGAGGTGTCCCGGTAGTCCTCCTTCCAGCGCTTCTGGTTACCCACGAAAGCCGCCGGCTGGAAGGAGAACATGGAATAACCCATGTCCGCCCCCTGGCGGACGACCTCGGCTACCGAACCCAGGTTGGAAGGGGTAACGGTCATGTTGTGAGCCAGGAAGTAGCTCACCCCGTGCTCGGCCCGCAGGCGGGCGAACAGGGCGGCGAAGCGGCGACGGTAGGGCTCCAGGTCGGCCTCACTCTCCGGCCGGCGGATGCCGCGGCGGCCGAACATGGTGGTGTCGAAGTGGCCGGCGAAGGACAGCCGCCGGAAGCGGGGGCGGCCCGAGGCGTCCAGGGCCAGCGTGGTCAGGTAGTCGTAGTCGATATCACCATGGGTGAAGCTCATGGGCTCCCGGCCGTAGCGGCGCATGATCGACAGGGCCGCAGCATGGTCCTCCGGCTCGAGCAGGCTCACCTCCCCGCCGATGAGCTGGGCGTGGGCCGCCGGACCCCGACGTGAGCGTAGGAAGGCCATCTGGGCCTCCACCTGGGTCACGGTGTGGACCCCGTCGACCCGCACGGCGTTGGCCGCGGCCGAGTGGTAGCAGGGGGTGCAGGTGAAGTTGCACCGGGGGAACACGCCGTGGGTGCCTTCACAGCCCACGGCGTGGCGCCCGAGCACCTGGCCCGGCACCTTCACGTGCTCGGGCAGCTCGTCCCAACGGCGGGCCATGGCTTCTACGAACTCGGGATCGACCGGCCGGGTGGCCCGTTCCAGCCGACGCAGCCAGGACCCGAGTGCCTTCAAGGCCGTTCCAGCCAAGACAGGGCCAATCCGGTAGCCGACACGTACACGACGTGGTGAGACAAGTCGATGCCTACCTCGGCCTTCTCCCAACGCCAGGCCGGCGGCGAAGCTCCCCTGGCCGGAAGGACCACCTGCTCGCCGCCCCACACCGCGCCCAGGTGGGCCACCGTAGCCGGGACACGGGCGAGTCCCGCTGCACCCAACAGACCCCTTGCCGCCCCCCAGCCCGTCCGGTAGCCCCAGTGCACCAGGTTGTTGAAACGGCGCTCGGAGCGCTCGCTCGCAGGCTTGCCCCCCAACACCTTGGCCGCGGCGGTACTGGCCTGGCGGTGGCGGACCTTGGCCTCCAGCGTGCCCGACACAGTCATGGCGGCCATGCCGACCAGTCCTGCGGCCAGGCCCTGTCCCACCACCCCGGCTATCTGTCCCATTCTCATCGAACTTGGCGCTGAAGCCATCTCCCCATCCAGCGCCGCCGCATCTCCCCCTCGCCGGCTCCGCCGGCCAGCTGGAGCACCTGACGGGCCGCCGGGTTGACCAGGGCGTGGTCACCCACGACCACCGTCGGGACCGTCTCGTTCCCGCCTGCCACCGAGCGTACAAACGCGGCTGCCTCGAGGTCTTGCCAGATGTCGACCTCGTCGAAGTGCACTCCAGACCGCCGGAGGCGGCGGCGGAGCGAGACGCAGTACGGGCAGCCCGGGCGCACATAGACGGTAACGGCGCCTGGTGCACTGAATGAGTCCACGGGTCGGAAACCCACTTGACGGTCCCAGACTTCCCTCTCATTTTCCCGTCCCAGCCGGAGGGGTCCCCTGGTGACGGGCCGGCCACCGTCGGTCCTGGGTCTGATCGGCCCTCAGTCTGACCGGGCCGGGCGGGCGCGGCGACCCTCGACGTCCATGAACAGCTGGGCCGCCACCTTCTGGATGGCCATCGACCAGGTGGGGTAGGGATGAGCGGTGAGGGCCAAGCGGGCCGGGAACATGCCCGCTCGCAAAGCCAGCGTCAACTCCCCGATGAGTTCACCCGCCCGGGGAGCCACCACCGTGGCCCCGAGCAGCCGACCACCCGCCAAGTTACGCGAGACACGCCGGGGCCCCACCACCAACTTGATGAAACCTTCGGTCCGCCCGGCGGTGACGGCGCGATCGACCTCGGCCATGGGCAGGTAGGCCACACGGGCTCCCCGTCGGGCCGCTTCTGCCTCGCTTATGCCTACCCGGGCTACCTCGGGATCGGTGAAGGTCACCCACGGCGTCCACTGCGACCGGAAGCGTCGGTCCGGAAGGCGGGAGAAGGCGTTGTGCACGGCGATGCGCCCCATCTCATCGGCGGCGTGGGTGAACTGCAGCTTGCCGGCCACATCCCCGACAGCCCAGGCCCCCTTGGCTGTGGTGGCCAGGTGCTCATCGGTGCGAACGAAACCCCGCTCATCCAGGTCAACGCCGCCCGCAGCCGGATCGAGGTCTGCGATGACCGCCCTGCGCCCCACGGCCACCAACAGTTGATCGACCAGAACCGACCCCCCATTGTCCAGCTGCACGCGCAAGCCTCCATCCCCACCCGCGCGTTCTGCCTTGGTGGCCTTGACCCCGAGCCGGAGAGCCACGCCAGCACCGGCCAGAGCCTGAGCGGCCACCGCCGACGCCTCCGGCTCCTCCCGGGCCAACACCCGGTCGAACGCTTCGATCAGGGTGACGGCGGTGCCGAGGCGGGCGAAAGCCTGGGCCAGCTCGCATCCGATGGGGCCCCCACCCAGGATGGCCATTGACCGGGGCCGGACCTCGAGTTGGAAGACGTTCTCGTTGGTCAGATAGTCGAGCTCGTCCAGCCCCGGGATAGGGGGAATGGCGGCCTGGGTGCCGGTGGCGATGACGATGGCGCGGGCTGAGACCGTGGTTCGGTCGATCTCCAGGCGCGCCGGGCCGGTAAAGCGGGTGCGGGCATGGCGTACTTCGATTCCCTCGGCGGCGAGGACCTCGTCGGTCTCTGTGGCTGAGATGGTCGTGATGGAGTCCCTGACCCGAGCCATGGCCGAGGCGAACTCGCCGCCGCCGGCGGCGGACTCGATCAGAGCCTTGGAGGGGACGCACCCGGTGAAGGTGCAGTCGCCCCCAAGAGGGCCCTCGGAGACCAACAGGGTGCGCCGGCCTCGGCGAACACCGGCTCGAGCCGCGCTCAGCCCACCCGCCCCGCCACCGACGACGATCAGGTCGTAGATCACCAGGAATTCTCTCCGCTGGTCAGGTTTGACGGGGAAGCCGCGCTCACCGGGGCCCCATTCCACCGAGGTCGCGCCAGGACGACCTCACTCAATCGCCATGGAGAGCCAGGCTCTGGGCCAGGTTCTTCAAACGGAGCGCCCCCATGTTGGTCGGTTGCCGCTCGGCCCGGGCGCGAAGGGCGGCTTTCACCAGGCGGAAGCTCTCGCTCAGGCTGTTGCATCCCCAGCACATCGCCAGGTGGCGGGCGATCTCAGCGCGCGCCGCCGGGCCCAGCTCGTCGTCGAGATAGGGGCCGATCGAACGCCGGATCCGTCGATGAGAAACAGGACCGAGCACCGCTGGGGAACCCGGTGGCCGCCTGACGGCATTCCCTCTTGGTGCGGAGACGGTCGGCGGAGAGCGCCGGGAGATGGAATGGTGGGAGGTGATGCCGGGTTCCCGGAAAGTGCAGCCGGCAGCGCATTCGGGTCCCGAGGACCGTCAGGCGGCCTTCGCCCTCTACGTGCTGCCCGAGGTCGAGGTGCTCTGGCGGGTGGCGGCCACCCTGACCCGGCGACCCCCAGATGCCGAGGACCTGGTCCAGGACACCCTGCTGCGGGCTTACCGGTCGATCGACCGCTTCGACGGCGCCCACCCCCGGGCATGGCTTCTCACCATCATGCGCAACGCCGAGATAAACCGGACCCGCCGGCGCCGTCCCGAGTTGCTCGACGACCCCCAGCGGGACCTCGAGCGGTTGGCTCCGGTTGACGGCCGTGACGGGCCTGAGGCCATCGTGGTCGGGGAAGCCTTCGACGAGGTAGTAGCCGACGCCCTGGCCGCCCTGCCCGATGCCCACCGGACCGTGGTCGAGCTGGTGGACATCAACGGCCTCAGCTACGCCGAGGCGGCTCAAGTGATGGGGGTGCCGGTCGGCACAGTGATGAGCCGGCTGCACCGGGCCCGCAAGCGCATCCGGGCCCGCCTGGTAGCCGCCGGCCTGGCCCCGGGGAGGAGAGGATGAGCACCAAGTCCCGCCGCCTGCTCGGCAGCCGCGACACCGCCAGTTGCATGCAGACCATGCGCGTGCTGCAGTCCTACCTGGACGGCCACACCGACCAGGTGACCGCCCGGCGGGTGGCCGCCCACCTGGAGGCCTGCCGGCGCTGCGGCCTCGAGGCCGCCACCTACACCGAGATCAAGTCGGCCCTGGCCCGCCGCTCACTGGCGCTCGACGACGAGGTGCTGGCCCGCCTGCGCGGCTTCGGAAACAACCTGACCCGTACTCTGCCACCGGAGGGCACACCAGGAGCGAAGAAGCCGAGGCGGGTCTGGAAGTGACGAGCGTCGAGGCCGCCCTGGCCGATCTGAAAGGAACCCAATGACACCGATTCCCCGACAGCCTGTCCCCGCCTTGGATGTGCCATTGGTCGGTGGGGGCCGATGGTCCCTGGCCGACCAGCATCCTGATCGCTTCAGCCTGGTTGTGTTCTACCGTGGTCTCCACTGCCCAATCTGTCGCGGCTACCTCAAGCAGCTGGAGGGCCTGCTCGATCAGCTTGCCGAGGTAGGGGTCACCTCGGTGGTGGCCATCAGCGGTGACAGCGAAGAGGCCGCCTCCCGCTCCTATGAGGAGTGGGGCCTGAGCCGTCTCCAGGTCGGCTACGGCCAGGAGGTGGCCTCCATGCGGGAATGGGGGCTCTACGTGTCCAAGGGGATCACCCCGGCCGAGCCCGAGTTGTTCGGGGAACCGGGCCTGTTCGTCATCCGGCCCGACGGCACGCTCTACGCAGGGGTGATCAACACGATGCCCTTCGGCCGTCCCCACCTCGATGAGCTGGCCGGGGCCATCCGCTACGTCAACGACAAGGACTACCCCGCCCGGGGCGAAGCCTGAAAAGGCGCGTTCACTTCCGGGCCGGGCGGTCCGCCCGTCGGGCCCGGATGATCTCGATCAACTCCCGTAGGCTCCAGACGAGACGGCTCACGGGTCCGGTGTCACAGGCGGGAAGGCCTCGCTCGCCTTCGACGGCAGGGCCCTTGCTCGGCGTCACGTTTCTTCCTGTGGCTGGCCCAGGGCGAGGAGACCCTGGACGACCGAGACCAGATCGGGACCCGTTACGTCGGCGGGCCGGTAAAAGTCGGGGAAAGTCCCTTCCAGCCGGGAGGCCCAACCGGTGGCCAGCCCCGCTCGGGCCGCGCCGTTGATGTCCCAGGCGTGCACCGCCACCAGGCCCAGCTGCTCCGGGGCCAGGCCCAGCACCCCCGCGGCCCAGCGGTACGGCTCGGCTGCCGGCTTCCACCGGCGCGGCTCTTCCACGCTCAGGACCGCCTCGACGTAGCCGGCCAGCCCGGCGGCGTGGAGCAGGGCGGCGGTCTGTTCCGCACCGCCGTTGGTCAACGTGACGACGCGCACCCCGCCCGCCGACAGCGCGGCCAGGGCCGGCTCCGCATCAGGATGGGCAGTCAAGTCCTTGAAGGCCTCCAGCACCGCGGCTCGCTGTTGGGCCCCAGCGTCGGGCAGGACGAACTGGGCCGCGTGAGCGGCGATATCGGCAAACGAGGCGTAGTCGCCGGCAGCGGCCAGGGCGAAGCCGTCCCGGAGTAGGCGGGCAAAGAACAGGTCAAGGCCCCTGGGACCGGCCCCGGCCAACTCCAGAGCCTGCGCCACCGGTTCGAGGGATAACAACGTCTCTACGACATCGAAAGCCACCGCCAGGGGCCGCAGTCGGCTCACGGCCACACCGCTTCGTTCCACCAACCCGGAAACCCGCTCGGCCTCCTCGTCATTCCATGTCGGCGTCCCCGCCCAAAGGAATCCCGGCCACCGCTGGCGGGTTCCAGCGTATATGGAGCTACCCCCTCGACCTTCTCCGGGCAGCGACGCACCGGGACCACCGCCGTCCTCCCGGCCAAGGATTATGGAGCCTCGTTCCTGGGCCCGGCTGCGGGAGGCTCCCTTGGTCTGTTTCTGCTGGCCCAATTTGCGCCGGACCGGGGCGATCGCTCTGGCGGTGGGTACGGTCCTGGTGGGTATCAACCAGACTGGCCAGCTGGTGCGGGGCCAGTTCCATCCGTTGCTGGTGGGCAGGATCCTGCTCGACTATCTGGTCCCGTTCCTCGTGTCCAACCTCGGAGTGCTCTCTGGCACGCGCCGCCGCGACTCGCCCGGGTGAGCGCGGCGCACGGCAGGCGGCCGGCTCGGTGGAGAGCCCGGAGGCCGAAGAAGGCGAAGCTCGCTACCCGGAGCCCGATCACTAACAGGCGCGTCTCGGGTGGGCGTCGTAGCCGGTAGAGAGCGGCCCCCAGCACGCCTGTGACTACCACGGCCTCGATGAGCACCATCTTCTCGCTGGTGGGAAGAGGGACATGGACTGCGTCCAGGGCTATGGCCAATACCTCCGCCTCCCCTCCATGCCCGGGAACCGGTCGGGAGCACCGCGGTATTCCGTGGCCGCGCTTCGGTACCCGGGGGAGCTCGAGACAGGAGTGGGCGGCTCACGTCACGACGCAACACCGGCCGGTCGACCGGGCGGGTCCCCGGCACGCATGAGCCCCAGGAGCCCGGCCGCACCCAAGAGACAGCCACCCAAGAGGTATACCGCGGTGATCCCGTAAGCGTCGGCCAGTACCCCGCCGAGCCCGATGCTGGCCAGCCGGGCCGTCTGCCAAACCACGTCCAAGAAGGCGAACACCCGGCCCCGAACCGCATCGGGCACGCCGGTCTGGACCACCGACTGGTAGGCGACGGAGCCGGTGCTGGTACCCACGCCGTAGAGGCCGAGGGCGCCGAGGGCAAGCCCGAAGTTGGCCGTGGTGGCCAGGAGGAGATCGACCGCAGCCCGCAGCAGGTAGGGGCCGAACAGCCAACCGGGGTGCCCAACATCGCGCACCAGCCGGGAGAGCACCAGGGGCCCGAGGCCGCCACCGACGCCGATAGCGGCGAGGAGAAAACCGAATTGCTCGGCCCCGACGTGTAGGTGACGCTCGGCCAGCACCACCAGGAGGGCTGAGGTGGCCCCGGTGGATAGCGCGGCCAGGGCCTGCACGGCGGCCAGGGTGGAGAGGAACCGGCTGGACCGGATGACCCGCAGTCCCTCGATGATCTGGCCGAGGTGCCGACCGGGAGGTGCGGGCGGTCTCCGGGGAAGGCCCAGGCGGCCCAAAAGCCCGGCGGAGACCAGGAAGGAAGCCGCGTTGAGGCCGAAGGCTGGTCCGGCCCCCGCCAGGGCGACCAGACCACCGGCGACGGGAGCCATGACGATCTGGGAGAGGACCGCTGCTGACCGCAGCGCCGAATTGGCGCCGACCAGCCGGTCCTTGTCCACCAAGGCGGGGACCACGCTGGAGGCGGCCGGGCTGAAGAAGACGCTGAAGGCGGACAATCCGAAGGCGGCGGCGTAGAGCATCCACAATTGGCTGTGGAATACAGCTACGGCGGCGGCAATCGCGGCGCGACCCAGATCGGCACCGACTAGGACCCGCCGGCGGGGCCAGTGGTCCACGACGGCTCCGGCAAGGAAACCGAAGAGCAGCACCGGGGCAATCTCAAAGGCGACGGCGCCGCCCACCCGTAGCCCTGAGCCGGTCATCCGGTAGACGAGGATGACCACGGCCACACCGTTGAAGGTGTCGCCCCACTGGCTGATGGTGCGAGCGGCCAGGAACCGGAAAAAGCCTCCCGAGCGCACGACCCGTGTCAGTCCCTCGTCATCCCGCACGCTCGGTGTCCGGTCCATGGTCGTCTACATGACCCCCGACGCCGGCGCCGCGAAGCGAGCGGGATCGGCCTCGAAGCGCTCCCGGCAGCGGTCAGAGCAGAACCACACCGGATGGCCTTCGTAGGTGGAACGGGCGGGGGCGTCAGCGGTGCGGACCTGCATCCCGCACACCGGATCCAGGGCCAGACCGGCGCCACCGCCCAGGCGGCGCCGGTTCCGGTACAGCCAGAACAGCACCGCGAAGAGGACGAGGAAGACGATGTTGAGAACTGCGGTGTAGTTCCAGGCGAAGTGGGTAGGAGCGATGGTCGCGATGCGGCGAGCGGGTATCAGCCCGGCGCCGGAGAAGATGGCCTGCACGATAAGGCCGGCGACGGCCATCACCGCCCAGAACCAGCCCAGCAGTCGGAGGGTCAGTCGCCAGCCGTAGTACTTGCGGTAGATGAGGAGCAAGGGCAGGGTGATCAGGTCAGCGAAGATGAAGCTGACCACCCCGCCGAAGCTGATGCCGCCCTTCCATAGGGCGGCGGCCAAAGCGACGTTGCCGACCGAGCACACGAAGCTGACGATGGCTATGGCCGGTCCCACCACCGCGTTCTCCACCAGGGTCCACCCGCCGTGGCCGTGCAGGAACACCGCGTTCCAGACCCCGGTGGGCACCAGCACCGCCAGGAACCCGGCGATGAGATATCCGGCGGCCAACTCCCGGCGCAACATGGTGAGGTCGGCCATGGTGTAACCGGCGGCGTCGGACCAGGCCGCTTTGGAGGTGAGCTTGTCCCGCCAGGACTCCCGGTCGCGCTCAGCCTGGTCGGCCGGGCTGACCCCGGCCATCATCTGGTGCTCGTTGGCTTCGTCCCCGGCCAGATGTCGCCGGGCGGCGGCGGCCCGGCGGGCGCCGATCACCATTCCGCCGGTCAAAGCCAGGAGCACGATCATGAGCGGGCCGCCGATGAACTCCGCCGCCGCGAACTGCCAGCCGATCAACACGACCAGCACGATGGCGAGTTCGACGACCAGGTTGGTGGAGGCGAACATGAAGACCATGGCCGCCACGAAGTCGGCGCCCTTGGCGAAGAGCGACTTGGCCATGGCCGTAGCCGCGTAGGAGCACGAAGAGGAGATCATCCCCAGCCCGCTGGCCCGGGCCACCGCCCCGGGTCGGTGATCGCCCATGACCCTCTCCATCTGGCGGTGGGACACGAAGGCCTGCACGGCGCCTGAGAGTCCGAAGCCGAGGATCAGGGGCCACAGGGTTGCCCAGAACATGAAGAAGCCCTCCCGCAGGCTGCGTCCCACCCACACCGGCGCGCCGGTAGCCAGGACACTGGTGGCGTTCACAGGGTGCTCCTCGGGCCGGCTCCGGGGCTGATGGCCAGTAGATCGCGCAGGCAGTGTTCCAGCATCTCGTGCGGGAAGGCCTCGGCCAGCCGGTAGCAGACCGAGCGCCCGTTTCTGCGGCCGCGGACCAGGCCGGCCATCCGCAACACCCTGAGGGCGTAGCCCACGGCATCCTCCGACACCTCCAGGGTGGCGGCGAGGTCACTGACGCAGAGCTCATCGACCGCACCCAGGGCGAAGAGGATCCGGGCTCGGGTGGGATCGGCCAGCAGGCCCAGCAATTCCGCCAACCGCTCAGCCTCGGCAAGACCGATCAGCTGGCGGCGGGCGGCCTCGACCGCATGGGAGTCGACGAAACGTTGGGACCGAGTTTCGGTGGGCATGGCACTCCTCTCGCCACGGGGTCATGGCCCTGGACAACCGTACGACCATACGGATATTCCAAGGATCCACGTAATCTGCGAGGCTCGGGCATTTCCTGAGCCCAAGAGGGTTGGCATTACCTGTTGACCCAGGCAGCTCAATAACCCTGGGAGCAGTTCCCACATGCCCACGCATAGTGGCCAGGACGTGTTCCGGGCACTGAGGCTCGCTGCCATCGGCGACGGCGGTCTCCTCGTGTCCGCGGCTGGTCTCTGCGCTGGCAACCGCATCTCGCGTGTCACGTTTGTGTCACGCCGGCCGAGGAACCGCCAGCTGGGCGCTGTTCGCAGGCCTGTGACCTGGAATCATGCACCACGCCGGGACGCCAGTAACAGGCCTGCAAAGCCCCAGGGCAACCGGGGGGTGCCGGCCGTACTCATGCTGGTCAGGACCCTGATATTCGAGGAGTACAGATACGGCGGTTTGGCCAGTGGCGGCCAGGCGGTGCCACAGCTGACCGGCATTGCGTGTCACGAATGTGTCACGCACCTCGACAACCGCTAGGACACTTCGCGACGGAGGTGTCTCTGAAGATGCGGGAGATGCCGACGAGCAGCCCGGAACTTTGTATCACGTCCGTCGCTCGACGTGATACGCTGCTGGCTATGCGGAGCCTTCGTTTGGACGGTGACCTGGACGAAAAGGTACGGCGCGCCGCCGCCATCCGGGGCGAGTCCGTGTCGGAGTTCCTGCGCCGAGCCGCGGCGGAACGCGCTGAGGACACCCTGGCCGGGACCGTTCGGGAGCGCTTTGCCGACGTGGCCGGCGTCATCCATGGAGGGGGTGGCCGGGCCCGGCGGACCGGGGACGCGTTCCGGGACGTCCTCACCCGGCCCAGCCCGAAACGGTGACTCTCACCGACGCCGGACCGCTAGTGGCATTGATCGACGCAGACGAGCCCGACCACGACGCCTGCCTCGAAGCTCTCGAGCGCCTCAGCCTGCCTCTCGTGACGACCTGGCCGGCGTTCACCGAGGCCATGTACCTGGTCGTCAGGGCGGGCGGTGCCCCGGGCCACCGCGCCCTTTGGCGTCTCGTCGACAGTCGGCGTCTCGAGATCGCGGAGCTCTCAGCGGACGCGATCAAGCGGAGTGAAAGGCTCATGGATCAGTACGCCGACACGCCGATGGATCTGGCAGACGCCACCCTGGTGGCCCTGGCTGAGGAGATCCGGCAGCGGAGGATTTTCACCCTGGATGACGACTTCGACGTCTACCGACTCCATGGCCGGCAGCGGTTTGAGAGGGTGCCCGCTCCCTAGCACGACGGTGCCAGTCACGTCGACGCCAGGACGGCCTAGGCCATACTGGCCGGCGAGCCGGCGGAGCACCTTGCGGTCCGCCAGCACCTCGGCACGGGTGGCGCTGCGGTCTCCGGTGACCAGGCTGGACGCCGCTTGAAAGCTACCGGCATCAGTCCCGGCGCCTGACTGCCTGGTTCCAAAGTGGTTCCAGACTCGCCGTAATCAGGCCGAACCCGATACCACGTAGCGGGACGGCGGCCGACCCAGTCGCCCTGCTCAGGGCCCATTTTGCAGACTGGGCAAGAGCAACTGGAATGATCCGGGGGAGAGTTCGAGTCCTCCCCCCCGAGCCAAGTCGTAGAGAAGAACCTCAGGTCAGAGGGGGTGCGCCGCGGTCCGATCCTCCGGAGGCCCTCGGCCTCAAGGCCCGACCGAAATGGAGGGGAGCGTCACCGGAATGGTGATCGGGACCGTGATGGGCGGAGTTACCGGGGTAGCCGGGACGGTGACCGTCACCGACGGGGCCGGGGCCAGGGTTATGCCCCCCGGAGACGCCAGGGCCGTACCCGACCGGCTACCGGTGGCCGGGGTGCTGGCCGTTGACTTGGACGGGGCAGACGCCGTCTTAATGGCTGCCGGGAGGATCAGCCCGGGAACGGCCAATGGCAGGGGCGGCGCCGGGGAGGAGGCGGCCGCCTGCTGTTCGGCCAGGATGACCGGCAGACTCCCGACCGGTGGGGCGGACGCCAGTGCCGGAACACCTGGCATCCCCGGGTTGGGGACCTCCAATATGCCGAGTCCGAGCAGGCCGAGCCCGAGCAGGCCGACACTGGCGCTGATCACCCATCGCCTGGCTGTCTCCCCGATACCCACGCCAAATCACCACCGTTCGTATCTGGTATCGGCCGGCCGGTGCCCGAGTTGAGGGGTCATGCCGGGGCGGGACGCAGGTGATTAGCTGAGCACATGGACATCCAACACCTCACTTCTGACGCCCAGGCAGCGGCGGTGAGCGAGGCCCTCGGCCGGGACGGGGCGGTCATAGTTGACGACCTGGCGCCCCAACACCTCCTGGACCGGGTCGAAGTCGAGCTGGCTCCGAGCCTGGCCGCCACGCCGACGGGGCCGGACGACTTCAGCGGACGCAACACCCGCCGCACCGGTGCTCTGATCGCCCGGTCGCCGGCCAGTCGCGAGCTGGTGACCCATCCTCTTATTCTCGAGACGGCGGCGCTGTTCCTCGGGCACGCCACCAACTTCCAGCTCCACCTGACCCAGGCCATCGCCATCGGTCCCGACTCGCCCGCCCAGCCGATCCACCGGGACCAGTGGGCCTTCGACTTCTTCCCCTTCCCCGCCGGCTACGAGGTTCAGTGCAACACCATCTGGGCCCTCACCGACTTCACCGAGGCCAACGGGGCGACCCGGGTGGTGCCCGGCAGCAACCAGGCCGCCGACCGGCTGAGCTTCCAACCGTCCGACACCGTCCCGGCCGAGATGACGAGAGGCTCCGTCCTTATCTATTCCGGCAGCGTGTACCACGGTGGTGGTGCGAACACCACCTCGGACACCCGGGTCGGGCTCAACATCACCTACAACCTGGCCTGGCTCCGTCAGGAGGAGAACCAGTATCTGTCGGTACCCCGGGAGGTGGCACTTACCCTCCCCGAGGAGCTGCTCAGGCTGATGGGATACGCCCGGGGCGCCTACGCCCTGGGTTACATCGATGACCTGAGGGACCCGATCGAGGCACTGCGCCCGACCGGGGCGGCGGTCGGCTTCGCCGCCCGCTGAGGCCGGGAGCAGATCCGGATGGACAGCGGAGGACTGGCACCGGCGGAATTGGTGGCGCTGGGAGCGCGCGTCGGCGGGCTCTTGCGGGAGAGGGGCGAGGACGTGGCCGTGGCCGAAGGTGCGGGGGGTGGCCTGGTGTCGGCGGCGCTTCTGGCCGTTCCGGGCGCATCGGCCTATTACCGGGGCGGCGCGGTTGTCTACACCCTGGCGGCCAGCCGGGCCTTCATGGCCGGAGCCGTCGAGACGCCGGCCGGTTTGCGCGGCGCGACCGAGGAGTTCGCCCTCTGGCTGGCCCGGTCGGTGCGGGTCCGGCTGGACACCACCTGGTCCCTGGGAGAGGGGGGCGCCGCCGGGCCTTCGGGGAACCCCTATGGCGACCCGCCTGGACACGCCTGGGTGGCGGTCAGCGGGGCGGTGGAGCGGACGCGGCGGATCTTGACCGGCTCCGCCGACCGGACCGCAAATATGGCCGCCTTCGCGGTGGCGGGCCTGACCCTGTTGGAGGAGTGTCTGGTGGCCGGGAGGTAGGCCCGCCCAGGGTGCGATCTGAGCTCAGCCCTTGTGGGAGCCGGCCAGGTCATTGGACAGCTCGGCCAAGAGCACGTCCGCCCGGTGTTCCCAATCGGCCAGCAGGTCCCGGGCCGTGGGCCCGGAGTGGTCCCGGCGCACCTTGCGGTCGATCTCGCTCGTCCGGCAGATCGGGCAAGGGCCGTGCATGCCGGCTGAGTGTCCGCAGTCACTTCCGTTGGTCATGGTCATGGTTCCCACCCCTCGACTCTGTCTGCCCGTCCTGTTGGATCGGAGGTTCCTTCGGATTGGAACATCCCCCGAAATAGGCATTTGCCCCATCCGGGTGGACTAGTCCGGGTAGCGGAGAGCTTCTTTGGGAGACTCGGTGACGGCTGGGGTCGCCCGCTCGGGCTTTGAGGGGGCGCGCCTAACGGACCTATATGCTGGACGACCCGCCGCCGGCGGGATGGCCAAGCCTGTGCTCAGCCGTTCCGCCGTCGGGGAAACCCTCTCCGGAGGGGTTTTGCACGGCCCCATCGTCTAGAGGCCTAGGACACCACCCTCTCAAGGTGGCGACACGGGTTCGAATCCCGTTGGGGCTGCTCGGCTGTTTGCCCAGGTCAGAGATACTTTTTGGTCTCCCTGAGGCATCGGTTGCTGAGCAGTGGAAGTGCTCCAGGACCCACCCCAGGACCGAGCAGGACCCGCGACGACTCAGCTGGGACCGAAAGAAATGGGTCGGCAGATCCCGTCAAGAAGACCTCGGTTCGGCGGCGCCCCGTTGTCGACTCCCGGTTATGACCCAGGCGTCGCCGGCCCTGACTGTTGGTTCGACCGTGTCGCTCAGCTCAGCGGGGGCGACGCGAATGTGCGGAGGGATGGCGATCGTCCGTACGCCGGCTGGGGACTTCGGTGGACCCACCACCTCGGTCCCGCTCCCGAGGCACTGGCGTGTCTTGGCACCGCTGAGGGCCCTGTGCATGAGGTCGATGTCCTGCCGGCGGAGCCCGAGGATCTCCCCTCGGCGCAGCTGTACCCAGGCAGCCAGGAGAACGGCCAGTCTCAGCCGCTCTGGCATGGCCCCGGCCAGATCGTCCACCTCGGCCAGCGTTGCGGTCGGCCGTCCGGGGCTGCGCTCGGTTCCGGCGCCGTCGACTCGGCAGGGGTTCCTGACGATCCGCTCGTCGGCTCCGGCGGTGTTCAGGACGGCCCGCAGCAGTCGACAGGCCTTGGCCGTCCGCGCCGGGTAGTCACCGGCCAGGCCCTCGTACCAGTTCCGGACCCCGGACGGGGAGATTTGGGACAGCTCGAGCCGCCCGAATCGCGGGACCAGGTGGACGGCCAAGATCTGTCCGCAGTCCGCCCGTGTCCGAGAGGAGAGCTTCGGCCGGTTCTCCAGCCAGCCGGTGGCGTACTCCTCGAAGGTAACGGGCTCTCCATGTCCCGGTGGGCCGGCGGTCGATCGCCCCGAAGGATCGTTCGCGGACATCGCCATGGACCGCGGATCGTCAGCTGGCCAGAGGCGATCCGGCCCTATCGCACCGGGTGCCGCTCAAAAAACACCCGTTGAAAGGTCCCCGGAAACCAGACGGCAGCTCCTAAAGTCAGTGCCCCCCAATTTGTCCGCTCGGGCCTCCGAGACCCACGGGCAACGTGTGTCCGACTTTGTGCTTCTACCGCTGAGAGAGGCCGCCCCTATTCGCGCCCATATCGCCACCATCTCCGAGCCAGAGCACTGCCGCCGGTCATCCCATAGTACGCGTAAACGATGGCTCGGCACGCGCTCACTCGGTCCTGTGACATTCGTTATCAGCGCAGTCAGGAAAAAGTGATCCTGGCCAACGGGCTGCCCTGCACCCACTCGTCCAGGACCGCTTCCGGCCATGGGCTGTCGGGTTCGCGTCGCTCGTTGAACTGCCTGACGAAGGTAGCCAGGATCTCCCGACGCTCGACGGGATCTTCGATAACCGTCGCCGTAGCGGACAGATCGGCGATGACGCCGTGCTTGAGGTGGAACGTGAATCCAGGGCGGGCGGCCAGGTTCGACAACCAGTCACGAGTAGTACTGGCGGGGATTCCGCTCAGATAGATGTCCTCTCCCATCCGGTAGAAGACGATCTCGATGCGGTGGGGCCGGCCGGTGCGCCGGCCCGTGGTCGTGATGTCGATGGTCCGCTCCTCAAGCGTCGAGGAATCGGTGATGGCCAGCGCCTGGCGCACGTCCGGCCTCACCGGAAGTAGTGATCCTGCGCCAGATCGTCGAGCAGGCTGGGTCCAGTCGGTTCCCATCCGAGAAGCTCCTGCGTGATGGCGCCACTGGCCGGGCTGTCCAGGCCGGCGAATATGCCCAGGAAGGAGAAGTGCTCCAACGCGTCGGCCGGCTGGACGGACCCGGTCGAGACCCCGAGGCCGCGGCCCATCGCCTCCGCGATGTCACGGAAGGCCACACCTTCGTCTCCGACCGCGTGCAGTACCGACCCGGCGGGAGCGGACTCGACGGCCAGGCGGGCCAGGCGGGCCGCATCGGAACGGTGCACGGCCGGCCATCGGTTGGTCCCGTCGCCCACGTATCCGGCCAGGGTTTTCTGACGGGCGATCCCAACGAGGGTGGCAATGAACCCCTTGTCGCCGTCGCCGTGGACGGTAGGGGGAAGCCGCAGCACCGAAGAGCGCACTCCCAGCCCCCGGAAGGACAAGGTCAACAGGGCAGTGGCCGCTCGGAGGCCGGCCGGATTGGAGCGAATCTCGGGACCGGGAACTAGCCCGTCGTTCTCCGTTGCCAGCCGGCCCAGGCTCAGACCGATCATGCCCCCAGCCAGCACGAGAGGGCGGTCGGACCCGGCCAGCGCGGACCCCATGGCCTCCACTGCCCGGCGGTCGGCGGCCGCCGCCGAGGCGAAGTCGCCTCCGAATGCGACCTCATGCTGGAAGGCCAGATGGATGACTCCGTCGGAGCCGCCCGCAGCCTTGGCCAGGTCGTCCGGATCGTCGAGGTCGCCCCGATGGACGCTGGCGCCCGCTTCCTCCAGACGCTTGGCCGAACCATCGGAGCGGGCCAAGCCGATCACCTCGTGGCCGGCTCCGAGGAGTTCGGGCACGACGGCCGAGCCGATCCAGCCAGATGCGCCGGTCACGAAGATCTTCATATAGCCGCCTCCAGGGAACTACGATGTCAGCAACAGACATCACCTTAGGATCTGATGTCAGTGACTGTCAACAAAATGGCGATAAGGACCGATGGGCCGCTGGCAGCCGGATAGCCGCGGCCGCCTTCAGGAGTCCGCTCTGGCGCTCTTCGCCGAGCGGGGTTTCGACCAGATCACCGCCGCCGAGATCGCCGAGAGGGTCGGGGTGACAGAGCGCACGTTCTTCCGTCACTTCGCCGACAAGCGAGAGGTGCTCTTCGGCGGCTCCGATTACCTCAAGGAGCTGATCCTCGAGGGCGTGGTCGCCGCGCCTGCCTCCGATGGTCCGCTCGACGCCGTAGTCCGCGGCCTCCAGGTCGCGGCCGTCCTGTTGGGGGAGGGCCGCCGGGATCTGGCCCGCCAGCGTCAGGCGGTTATCAGAGCGAACCCCGAGCTGCACGAACGCGAGTTGTCCAAACTGGCCGACTACGCCTCCTCCGTAGCCGGCGCGCTGCGGCAGCGAGGTGCGACTGACGTGCAGGCCGACTTCGCCGCTGAGATAGGTATGACGGTGTTCCGACTGGCTATGGCCCAGTGGGTCGAGTCCAACGAGGACACTGATCTTCCCTCCGTTATGCAACGGTCTTTGGCTGATCTCCGGGCCCTAACCGTCGACACCTGAAGGCAACGGAATGCCAGAGTAGGTGTCTGAGCCGTCCCCTATCGTGGCGAGTAACACTCCCCAGCAATTGGGAACGGCGCCCACGTCATTAGATACCTCGACCTGATGGCTGTCGGGATCCGTGGGGTAGACCCAGCACAAGGGTATCGAGCGATCCGGCGAGTTGACGCGTTGCGGACGCCAGCTACCTGTTCGAGTTACCCCAACCGGGTGAGGACGTTGCGGGTGATCTGCTCGATCTGCGGGTCCCGCTCGGCCAGCCCGTGGGCCCAGTCCGTCGAACCCGAGGTAACAACGGTGGCGCCGGCTTGATTGGTATACGCGCCCAGGACGGCATGTCCATGACGTATCCGCTCCACGGCCTCGGGGTCCCGCGTCCCGAAAACACGTGACGCGATGTATTCCAACTCGCTCGGCTCTCCGGGCTTGGGGGGACGGGGCGCTGATTCGCGCGTGAAGTGCTGGGTGGGGCAGGTACCGAGCATCTCGAAGCTTGACGGCGTCCCGTCCTCGCCGGTGGGGTAGGGGAGCCCGTCGCGGTAGGTGAACACGCATCCGTCGCACTCGTAGCCCACGACCGTGGCCCCGGCGCCGAGTACGTCACCGTAGCCCAGGCCGGTGTCCTCGAAGATCCAGTGACCGGGACGATGAACGGTGTATCCACCGAGCCCGGCGGATACGTTGCGGCCGATTCGGTGATAGCCGCCCCGCGTGAACGAGACACCGGTCATGTGGTTCTCGGGCCGGCCGATGATGACGTCGGACCAGAAGGTCGTTACCTCGGCCTCCCGACCGGTTCCCATCAACGGATCTTCCTTGAACACACCCTTGTACCCGACCATCACGTCTCCGTCATCGCCCTCGATGCGCACCTGCCACAGCGACGTATTGCCGGAGAAGAAAGCGGCATTGCCTCCTCGGGAGATGAAGGACTCCACCGTGTCTCGCATTCCCTTGGACCAGTATTCATCATGGCCGACCGACAGGTACAGGGAGGATCCGTCCAGGACCTCCGGGTGGGACTCAAGGTCGGCATTGGTACAGACGCCGATCTCGAAGCCTTCCCTCTCGGCCCAGCCGATGAACGGCATCTCCCAGTCTGGCCATCCCGCTGATCCTGCGTATCCCGATAGATGGTTCAGCTGCAGGTATCCCACGTGGGCGGCGTTCTGCGGGTCGGGGGCACCGGTCCCGGTGACCCGGCGGCCCTTGCCTGGGGGTTTGAAGAGATATCCGGCTGCCATGGGCCTCTTCATGGCGACGTGGGTGCCCCCGGTGTAGAGGTTCGGCCCCCCGAAATCGTTGTAGGCGTTCCAGGTGTTGGTGGCCAGGGCCAGCACCATCCGGGTAGGAGAGGAAGGCCGTAGAACGAAGAAGGCATAGTCGCGGCGAACCTTCTCGCCCACATCGATCTCCATCAGGACCTCGTAGTAGCCCGACCGCCACGCCGGGTCGACGTCCAAGGTGAGGGCAACCGGCCAACGGCACCCCTTGGAGGAAGCGTCTCCGGGTGTCTCGTGCTGGTCAGCCGTAACCGAGGTACGACTGAAGACGACCTCTCGTCTGCCACCCACCCGGGCCACCTCCACCCGTACCGGCCGTCCGGAGGAGGACGAGATGTGCAAGCCCACCTGCTCCCCTGCGACGACGGACTGGGGCCAGCAGTACCCGGTCACTACTTCACGTGCCATGGCCGGAGCCTACGAGTTGGAGCCCACCTCTTCTTTTGGCCGCCGGATTCGCAGAAGGGTGTTGGTTTCGAGAGGGGCACCGAAAATGACCCGATGGCGACGCCTCGCTGAGTTGAGAGCGCAGGTGGGCCTCGAAGGATTCAAGCTTGTCTCCGAACAGCTGCGGCGCGGTTGATGAGGCCGAGACGACCCAGGTGATCGCGTCGTCAGTTGTTCGGTCGAAAACCCGGGGTATCGGAAACAGGAACACGGACCTCGGGCCTGTGATCCCTCCCCGACGCCCTCCTGGGCGGCTTCGGTCGCGAGAGATTCTTCCGCCTGCTCCAGGTCGGCAAAATATCGACTTGTATTAGGCTTGTCTTTCGTGATCTGGAGTCCAGCGCAGTACAACCGCTTCGCAGCCGAGCGGGAGCAGCCGTTCTGGGACCTGGCGGGCCTGCTCGAGGCCACGGTCGCCCCGGAGGTCGTCGACCTCGGCTGCGGTGACGGTCGTCTGACCGCCGCCCTGGCCGGCCGGCTGGGCGCGTCCAGCACCGTCGGCATCGACTCTTCGGCCGAGATGCTGGCCCAGGCCGAGGTCCACAGCCGGAGCGGCCTGGTGTTCCAATCGGGGGACCTGGCCACCTGGGCGGGCCGGGCGGATGTCGTCTTCGCCAATGCGGCCCTGCACTGGGTCCCGGATCACCCGGCCGTGTTGACCCGTTGGCGGGACGGGTTGGGACCGGGGGGGCAGTTGGCGGTTCAGGTCCCGGCCAATGCCGAGCACCCTTCCCATGTGATCTCGGCCGAGCTCGGAGAAGAGTGGTTGGGGGCGGACAATCCCCCGGAACCGGTAGCGGCCAACGTCCTCACCCCGGAGGCCTACGCCGGGCTGCTGGACGAGCTGGGTTTCGTCCGTCAGCACGTTCGTCTCCAGGTCTACGGGCACCGTCTCGGCTCCTCCGCCGAGGTGGTCGAGTGGGTCAAGGGGACCTCCTTGACCCGCTTCCGGGCTTTGCTGGACCCGGAGGCCTTCGACCGGTTCGTGGACGAGTATCGCCGGCGGCTGGTGGCCCGCCTGGGTGACCGTCGACCGTACTTCTACCCCTTCAAGCGCATCCTTCTGTGGGGCCGTTTGGAAGACCGGGGCGATGTAGCCTGAACCGGGCCCTGATGTCTGCTATCTCCCCCGGCGTCCTCGTTGAGTACGGATGGAATGAACGGGTCCTCGCCCTCTTCGGGGAGTTCGCGCCGCTCTCGCTCGAGCCGGCCCGGGTGGTGCGGGTGGAGCGTTCCATGTGCATGGCTGTGTTGCCCGATGGGAGCGAACGCCTGGTTCGGGGCGCCGCCCCCTGCGTGGTCGGTGACTGGGTGGCTGTCCGGGAATCGACCATAGAGGGCGTCCTGGCCCGCTGGTCCGCCCTCTCCAGGTTGGATCCCGAAGCCGGCGTCATGCAGATGCTGGCCGCCAACATGGACCTGGTGGTGATCACCGTCCCCGCCGACCGGGCCAGCGCCTCACGGGTGGAGCGTGAGCTGGCTCTGGCCTGGGACAGCGGGGCCCGCCCGTTGGTCGTCCTGACCAAGTCCGACTTGTCCGTCCCGGGTCTGGAGCAGTCCCTGCGGGACCGGCTGGCGGGCGTGGACATCCTGCCCACCAGCACCGTCGATGACGCCGGCCTCGACCGGCTGCGCGCCCAGTTGCAGCCGGACCGCACCGGGGTGTTGCTCGGCCCGTCGGGAGCAGGTAAATCCAGTTTGGCCAACGCCTTGCTGGGACGCCAGCGCTTCGCGACCGGCACCGTCCGGGAGGCCGACGCCCGCGGCCGGCACACCACCACCTCTCGCCAGCTGGTGCCGCTCCCGGGTGGTGGTGTCCTCATTGATACCCCGGGTCTGCGCAGCCTGGGACTGGGTTCTCACGTCGGCCTCGGAGCCACCTACCCCGATATCGAGGCCCTGAGCCTGAGCTGCCGGTTCCGGGACTGCCGACACGATGCGGAACCCGGCTGTGCGGTAGCGGCGGCGGCCAACTCCGGAGGCTTGGCTCCGGCCCGGTTGGTCAGTTTCCAGAAGCTGCAGCGCGAGATTGCCGCCGAAGAGAGCAAGACCGACCCGCTGAAGCGCAAGGAGGAGTTGGCGGTCTGGAAGGCCCGGACCAAGGCGGCCCGGGCCAAGGCCCGGCGCCCGAACCGGTGACAGATCTGGGGCCTCGGGGCCGTGGGGAGGACGCGTTCAGGCCGGGCGATCGGTAAGTAAGCGGCACGGCCTAAATGGCGCTGGCTGCCTCGACGTGGGCGCCGATGAGCTGGACCAGCCGGTCCCAGTGCTGGGGCGGGTAGTCGTGGCCCATGCCCTCGATGATCTCCAGCCGGGCCCCGGGGATGGCCGCCGCCGTGGCCTGGCCGCCGGCCAGCGGGACCAACCGGTCGGCGTCCCCGTGTATCACCAGGGTCGGGACCTGCAGACCGCCGAGAGCCTCCACCCTGGACGGAGATGCCCCGATAGCCTGGGACTGGCGGGCCCGGCCCTCGGGATCCCAGCACCGGTCGTAGGCCGCGTAGGCATCCTCCCGGATGCGGTCGACATCGAAGCAGGCCGGGCTGCCCCAGGCCTTCAACCCGGCCAGATGGCGCTCGGCTGCCTCATCCCGGGTCCGGGCCGGCGGGGCCGTGAAGGCGGCCAGCACGTCCGGGTCCCGCTCTCCGGGTATGGCTCCGGGAGCCGACATCACCGAGGTCATGGAGAGCACCCGCTCGGGCCGAGCCAGGGCCATGGCTTGGACGATCATCCCTCCCATGGACCAGCCGGCTATGTGAGCCCGATTCGCGCCCACCGCATCCAGAACGCTGAAGCCGTCGGCGGCCATGTCCTCCACCGTGTAACGGGGTCCACCCTTGAGGTGGCTGGATAGGCCGACGTCCCGGTTGTCAAAGCGCACCACCCGGAGTCCCCGGGCTACGAATAGTTCGCAGAACTCGGCCTTGAAGTTGATGCACTGGCTGCCCAGGCCGTTGACCAGGAGCAGCACAGGAGCGGAGTCGGGACCGAAGCTTTCGTAGTAGAGCGAGACGCTCCCATTGGTGGTGGTGGGCACTTTGGGTTGTCCTCCTCAGGCGCCGGACGCGCTCCCGGACACGATAGGTCGGCGGTCCGATCGGAGCTCTTAGCGACGGCGGGGCGTCCCCGCTAACCTCCGTCGGCGCCGACAGCCGGGATCTCGGCCGAAGCGCTGGAGGCTCTGATGACCGCTGAACACTGGATGTCCGAGCCGCAGGCGCACGATTACGCCGCCGCCCGGTCCTACCTCTCCCTCCTGGTGGGTGGGGCAAAGGCGGCCAAGTTGGCCCAGGCCCTCCGGAAGGAGAAGAAGGACCGTCCGTACGCCGCCAAAGACATCCTCCGAGCGTCGGATCTCCCTCTGCTGGGACCCGATGACCCCGAGGTGGCGGCCGATCTTAAGAAGGTCAAGGCCGGCCAGAAGCTTTCCCCCATTCTTCTGGTGGCGGGTGAGCCGCTATGGGTCGCCGACGGTTACCACCGAGTCTGTGCCACCTATCACTTGGGCGAAAAGTATGAGGTGCCCTGCCGGATGGTGACCCGCAAGTCGTAGGTGGTGTCGGGACCTCAGCCGGCCAGGCCTTCGACCACGGTGGCCAACTCCAGCCGAGGCAGAGCGGCTGCCGGTAGCGCCAGTTTCGAACGGCGCAGACCGCTGCCGATGACCACCCTGTCCCGCTCCAGCACGGCGGCGTCTATGAGGATGGACCAGGCCGGCGGCAGGCCGATGGGAGTGATCCCGCCGTATTCCATCCCGGTCAGGCCGACCGCCTCGTCCATGGGGGCGAAGGATGCCTTGCGAGCCGACAGGGTCCGGCGCACCAGGCCGTTGACGTCGGCCCGGGTGGTGGCCAAAAGAACGCAGGCGGCGTAGGTGGTCGCTTCCCCTCGGCGCCCGGCGATGACCACGCAGTTGGCCGAGTCAGCCGGGTCGACGCCGTAGCGAGCGCAGAAGGCGGCCGTGTCGGCCAGGTCGGGGTCGATCTCGGCCGCCACCACCCCGGCCGCTTCCGTCCAGGACGCCAGGGCGGCCGACACCGGGCCGGCCACCAGTTCGGCTCGGACCGGGGTCCAGGTCAAAGAGCCGGGTCCGTCCACAGGCCCCAGTCTGCCCGCCGGATTGGGGCGGGCCTGTACCTACCGTACATTGACGGCATGGCCGATCCGGATCCGCACCTGCCGGCCCGGCGGCTGTTGCGGGTGTTCCGCTGCTTCGCCTTCATCGACCTGTGTGAGTTCACCCAGCTGGACGATCGTCTTGGGGACGACGCCGCCGTAGCCGAGCTCCGGGGTCTGCGCTCATCCGTACGGGCCGAAGCCACCAACTGGGGAGTCCGGGTCGACAAGTGGCTGGGTGACGGCGTCATGCTGGTCGGGGTCGAGGTCGAGCCGCTCATCCGGGCCGTGCTGGCCGTCTTCACCGGGCGGGAGGCGGGCCGCCTGCCCCTCCATGGCGGGGTGGCGGGGGGCCCGGTCATCTTGATGGAGGGGGATGACTACGTGGGCCGGGTGGTGAATGTCGCCTCGCGGTTGTGCGATGCCGCCGGGCCGGGGCAGTTCCTCTGCACGGCCGAGACGGTGGCCGGCCTGGACTGGCTGCCGGTGCGGGGGTCGGTCAAGGAACGAGTCAAGGGTTATGCCGACCCGATCCAGGCCGTCGTCATCAGCCCGTGAGTGGAGCAATTACTCGCCGGCCCCGCCCGCCTCAGATGAAGAGGCACATCACCCGGGCTTCGATGCTGAAGCGGGACGGGCGGCCGACTTCTATGCCCGGGTCACGGAAGGCCGAGTGGGGCGTGAACCAGGTCCGACCGGCATCGACCAACTCGGTGTCATAGGTCCGGAAGGCGACCACCTCGCCCTGGGTCATGTCCGGGAAGGTGTACCAGGCGTGGGCGGAGGGAGGCGTCGGTGCCATCACTGCCAGGGCGTCGAAACTACGCCCCCCAGCCACATAGCCGGTGTAGCGGAACGGCCGGGTCTCCTCCGGCGTCACCGTCCGGCAGTCGCAGAAGGCGAGCGGATAGTCCATGCGGGCCGCCCCCAGGTTGCGCCAGAACTGCATCACCAGGATCCGCCCGGCCCCGGCCACGTCCTCGGCGGTGCGGCCGCTGCGAGCCAGCGCCGCCGCCCCCCGCCCGCGGGCGCCGTGGTAGGCGGTCCGGGCCACGGCCGCGTAGTTGGCGGCAAAGTCGGAGTGGACGAGCATCACCGGTGACTGGTCGCGCCCGGACCGGGCCGAGGCCGCCCGGGTCACGTGATCCGAGGCCAGAGCGAAGTCACAACCGGTCAGGCTCCGGGCCAGGGACTCCAGCTCGGCGTAGTGAACTTCGGCAATCTCCTGGTCATCGTGCCAATCGGCCACGGCCGAGGAGTGGGTGACCAACTCGAAGCCGCATTCCTCCCACCCGGGCAGGCGGCTGCGCCTGCCGTCGGTGATCACGACGTCCACCTCGCCCCGCCCCTCACCGGCGCCGGCGTAGTTGAGGACGGACCGGGCGAACGCCGTGGATGGAACCATGCCAACCCAGGTGCCGCTGGAAGAAGCCCTCGTAGGACTGATGTCGTCCACCGTCGCCCTCTCTGGAAGTCTATTTAGGGTATCGAACTATTCCAGGTCGTACCTGGCCCAAAGCCGCCGGCTTCGGCGAAGTTGTCCGGTGACGGGGTGGCGGACTGGCATCATCGGATGGTGCAATTCCAACGTCGGGACCTGGACTGGGCCGCGGCGGTGGTGTACAGGTCGATGCCGCCGACCCCCCAGTACGCCTGGCCGTTGCTGGCCCAGCGGGTCGGTGCCGAGGTGTGGGTCAAGCATGAGAACCACACTCCGGTCGGTTCCTTCAAGGTCCGTGGCGGTCTGGTCTATGCCGAACGCCTGACGCAGGGCCGCCCTCAGGTCAAGGGCCTGGTTTCGGCCACCCGGGGCAACCACGGGCAGAGTCTGGCCTTCGCCGGCCATCGGGCCGGCCTCCAGGTGACCATCGTGGTTCCGGAAGGCAACAGCCAGGACAAGAACGACTCCATGCGGGCCTTCGGAGCGGAACTGGTCGTCTCCGGAGCCGATTATCAGGCCGCCCGGGAGATGGCCGGCGCCCTGGGCGCCGAGCGCGGCCTCGAGGTCGTGCCGTCCTATCACCCCGACCTGGTGTTGGGAGTGGCCACCTACGCCGATGAACTCTTCGCCGCCGTGGACGGACTCGACACGGTGTACGTGCCCGCCGGCATGGGCTCGGGGTTGTGCGCGGTAATCGGCGTCCGGGACCTGCTGGGCCTGTCCACCGAGGTGGTCGGCGTGGTGTCCGAGCGGGCCCCGGCCACCGCCCTGTCTGTGGCCGCCGGCCACGTGGTGACGACCGAGACGGCTGACACCTTTGCCGACGGAGTCGCCTGCCGGGTACCGGATCCGGACGCCATCGCCATCATCACCGCCGGCGCCGCTCGCATGGTGGCCGTGAGCGAGGACGAGATAGCCGAGGCCATGCGGGTCATGTACACGACCACCCACAACGTGGCCGAGCCCGCCGGCGCCCTGGCCCTGGCCGGATTGCTCCGGGAGCGGGAGGCGGCGGCCGGCCGGCGGGTGGCGATCATCCACTCCGGTGGCAACACCGACTCTGCTCTGTTGGCCGAGGTATTGGCCGGCCGCACGCCCCGTCCCGGTGAGGTCTGAAGGCCCTCAGGCCTGAGGGCCTCGCCACGCCCGCCGGAAGGGCAGGCGCCAGGAGCGGGGCCGGATGAGCTCCTGGCTGGGGGCTATCGTTGGGGCCGCCGGGGCCGGGGAGGGCAAACCGATGTCGACACAACCGCACCCATCCCGCCCGGCCTGGTCGCGCCGGGCTCTGGTCGTAGTGCTGGTGGCCATGCTGGCGCTGGACCGTTCGGCCGTGGCCATGGCCCCCTGGCTGGCCACCCACCACCCTCTCCTGCTGGTGGGGTTGGACGGGACCGATAAGGCCGTTCTGCTGGCCGCCCGGGTGAGCCTGATCACCCTGTTCCCCGTGGCCCTGGCCCGGCGTCTCCTCGGCCAGAGCATCTACTTCTCCATCGGACGCCGGCTCGGACCCGACGCCAAGGAATGGATGACGGCTCGGGGCTATGGGAGCCTGCTGGGCCGGTTCGAGCGGGTCGTCCGGCGCTGGTCCTATCCGGCCGTACTGATTGCGCCCCGCGACATCGTCTGCATCCTGGCCGGGGACCTGGGTATGGGCTGGGCCCCGTTCCTGATCCTGGCCGCCGTCCGGGACATGGCCATGGTGCTGGTACTGCGTCAGCTGAGCGAGACCTTCGCCCGTCAGATCGACTCGGTGCTCAACTTCCTCAACGCCTACACCCTGCCCGCCACCCTGGTGGTGGTGGCGGTCATCACCCTGCAGTTCGTCGGGTCGAGCCGCCGGCGCCGGGCTCTGGCCGCAGCCCAGCCCGCCCCCGCCACCGTGCCCGCCCCCGCCGGCCCGGCCGAACTCACGTAGACGCCAACCCGTTCAGGTCCGACTCAGTCGGGAGGATCCGTCGGATACGTCGACTTCGAGGCGCTGGCCGGCCGCCTCCATGTCGGTCGGCATGGCCGCATCCAGGAGGTTCCCGACCCGCGGCGTCCGGCCGGCTCTGGCGGCGGCATCACTGTCCCGGCCCAGGGCCAGGCACTCGTCCAGAAGGTCCCGGGCCGGATGGCCCAGCAGGCTGAGGTCGTCCGAGACCAGGGCCATCCCCCCGGACAGCCCCACGGTCCGGGCCCAGGTGGTGGCGGCTTCCGGGCGCAGACGGGTATGCCTGGTCCGCAGCATCACGCAGTCGGGGTCGTTGAGCCACAGGCGTCGGTGCATGACGGCCCGGGCGGCGGTGCTGGCCCACGCCATCTGGGTGGAGGGCTGGGTGTCCAGGTATCCGGGCACGGCCTCATCCCCGGGGGCGAGGGACCAAAGGGGGGCGACGTCCTGACCGATCCGGGCGCCGTCCACCAGACCCACCACGTGTGACAGCGGCGCCCCGCAGGCCAGGATGAATGCGTCCGGACCGGCCCCGGCCCGGACGGCGGCGTAGCCCCGCCGGACCCGCTGGGCCGGGGTCAGGGAGGGGTCGGCCCACACGCCGTCGGCGGAGGGGGCGAAGGTGAAATCCAGCTTCAGGTAGCTGTAACCCATCTGCACCAGGGCCCGGGCCACCGCCTCCAGATGAGCGGTTACCTCCGGCCTGGTCGTGTCGAGGCAGTACATGAGCCCCTCCCGGCCCCCGCCCCAGGAGGGGTTCTGCCATACGATCAGAGGGGAGAGGGTCCCGTCCGAACGGCGCCGCCCGGCCAGCCAGTCCGGGTGCCGGGTCGCCACCACCGAGTCCGGGGCGACCAGGAATGGCGCCAGCCAGATCCCGGCCCGGTGGCCCGCACCGGTCACCCATCCGGCCAGGGTCTCCAGGCCGGATGGAAAGGCGGGAGAGGTCTCGAGCCAATCCCCGATGGCGCGTTGGTAGCCGTCATCGACCTGGAACAGGTCAAAGGGCCAGTCAGCGGCGCGGGCCAGATTGGCCCGGATATCGGCCTCGGTCACGGCATGGAAGTACTGATACCAGGAGCACCAACCAACCTGGTATGGCGCGGCCGTGCGGGCGCCGGCCGTGTGGCCGTTGGCGTCGGCCCAGTCCTCGAGGAGGGTCACCGCCTCGTCGCGGCTCGTTCCGCTCCGCACCCTCAGGGGGTGCAACTCGATGACCGATCCGGGTTGGAGGATGACGTCGCCCAGGAACGCTTCGGCTTCCAGGCGGGGCCCGTCCGGAACGAGTCGGAAGGTTCCGTCATGGCGTCCCGAACCTTCGAAGCCGACCACCGTGACCTGGGCCGGGCCGTCAGTCAGGGCCGTGACCCACTCGGAACGCAGTGCGAGCGGATCGCTGACCTTCCGCTGGTCGGCGTGATGGGCCGCCCTCAACACCTCTATGCCGCCGGGGGCGGAGGGATCGCGATCGACACCGAGACGGGCCAGCCCGCTGGGGGACCAGGACTGGTAGCCGTGCCTCCACATCCGGATCGGCTCCGCCGCCGAGAGCGTGAAGACGATGGCGACCGAGCGCACGCCGACGGGATGGTTGGACCGGTTGGCGATCCGCCACTCGAAGCGCACGCCGTCGGGTCCGACCCTGGACTCGACCATTACCGCCAGCGATCCCAAGGCATGCTCACCGGTGCTCAGCCCGGTCTGGTGCGAGCCCTCGGAGGCTTCGACCCGGAGATCGGTGGCTTCGAGCCTCATGCCTCGGGGAAATCCCTCATTCGGCGCATCGGCGACGCCAGCAGCCAGAGGACGGCCAGAAGTTGGCCGGCCACTCCCACCCACAGGGTGTTGCGCAGTCCGATGCCCCCGGCCAGCGAACCGCCGATGACGGCGCCGATGGGCATCTCGCCCCAGACCAGGAACCGCATGGTGGCGTTCATCCGGCCCAACAGGGCGGGAGGGCACAGGCGCTGTCGGAAGCTGACCTGGTTGATGTTGTAGATCACCGCGCCCAGGCCCAGAAAGAAGCTGCCGACGGCAAAGAGAACGGCTCCGGCCCCGGGCCCGGTCAACGGAATGACCAGGCCCCCGGCGGTCAAAGCCATGCCGGCCATTGTGGCTCTGACTCCTCCGAACCGCCGGGCCAGGGCGGAGGCGGTCAAAGCTCCCATCACTCCGCCGATGCCGCCGGCAGCGAAGAGCAGTCCGATTATCCCGGCCCGGACGTGAACCACCCGGACCAGGAAGACCACCTCCACCGCTGCCACCATCGAGCTGAACAGGTTGGAGGTCCCGGTGCAGCCGGCTATGGCCCGAAGGGTGGGGTGGCCGAGGACGAAGCGCAGGCCCTCACCGACCTGGGCCCGTAGGCCGGCCCGGGCCGGCGGGTCGGGCGCGGTCTCCGGGGCGGCGATGAGAGCCAGGGACAGACTCGAAACGAAGAAGCTGGCCGCGTCCACCGCCACCGCCGCCGGCCCGCCGAGGGCCTGGACCAGACCCCCGGCCACCGACGGGCCCGCCACCTGGGCCACCTGGGCGCTGCCGGCCAGCTTGGCATTGCCCTCCACCAGTCGATCGGGACCGACCAACCCGGGCAGATACGACTGGTAGGCCACATCGAAGAAGACGGTCAGGATCCCCGCCGCCAGGGCGGTCACATAGAGCTGGACCAGGGTCAGCCCGCCCAGGGCGTAAGCCACCGGGATGCTCCCGACCGCGATCATGCGTCCGGCATCGGCGGCCATCATCACCCGCCGCCGCCTCAACCGGTCGACCCAGGCGCCGGCGGGCAGCCCGACCAGCAGGAATGCCGCCGTGGAGCACGCCGTGAGGATGCCGACCTCGAAGGCAGAGGCGCGCAGCACTTCCACCGCCACCAGCGGGAAGGCCAGGCTGGTCACCTGACTGCCTACTTCGCTGACGCTCTGACCACCCCACAGGAGGCGGAAGTCGCGCTCTCCTCCGAGCCGGGGCACGGCTCAGGGCCGCCGAGGGCCGTTCGGAGCTACTTGGTGGCCTTCTTGGCCCGCTTGGCGGCGCGCTTCTCCTGAAGCGACTTGCCCTTCTTCTTCTGATTGGGTTGTTGCGGAACTTTGCCAGGCATGTTTTCCTCCCGAGGCCCGATCCTAAGGCCCCGCCGAACCGGCGTCAGGCAATTGGATCGAGGTCCTCGATATCGAGGGTCCCTCTGTGGCAGTATCCGCGTCAGTGCTGATCCGATGCTGAAGGTCACCGAGGCCACCGTCCGCTTCGGAGGCCTGACCGCCCTCGATTCGGTGTCCCTCTCCGTGGACGCCGGGGAGGTGCTCGGGGTCATCGGTCCCAACGGCGCCGGTAAGACGACTTTGTTCAACGTCATCTGCGGATTCGTCCGGCCCAATTCGGGGACGATCGAGATGGACGGCCGGCGCCTGGCCCGGATCCGGCCCCATCAGCTGGCCGGCTTGGGGGTGGCCCGCACCCTTCAGGGCGTCGGGCTCTGGCCGGGCCTGACCGTGCTCGAGAACGTCATGGTCGGCCTGCGCCATCAGGCCCGGGCCGGGTTGGTCTCCGCCCTGCTCGGTTTGCCCCGCTCCGACCGTTCCGAGGTCGACCTCCGGGCCAGCGCCCTGGAGGCGATGGAGCGCCTGGGCATCACCGATGTGGCCGGCCGCCCGGCCACCAGCCTCCCTTACGGGATTCAGAAGCGGGTCAGTCTGGCTCGGGCTCTGGCCGGATCTCCCCGCCTGCTGCTGCTGGACGAACCGGCCAGCGGACTGTCATCGGCCGAGATGACCGAGATGGGCGAAATCATCACCGGCCTGGCCCAGGACATGGCCGTGATGCTGGTCGAGCACCACATGGACCTGGTCATGTCGGTGTGCCATCGGATCACAGTTCTCGACTTCGGCCGGGTCATTGCCGCCGGTTCCCCCGCTGAGGTGCGCGACAACCCGTCCGTCACCGCCGCCTACCTGGGCAACGCCGTGGATGCACCGGGGGCCTCGGCCTGATGCTGGAGGTGAGCGACCTCCGGGTTGCCTACGGCGCCGTCAGCGCCCTCGACGGCGTCAGCCTGTCGGTGGGCCCCGGGGTCACCACTGCCGTCCTCGGAGCCAATGGCGCCGGTAAGACCAGCCTGTTGCGGGCCATGACCGGCATGGTCAGGGCCAAGAGCGGGCGGGTCGTATGGAAGGGAACCGAGCTGACCCGCCTGGCCTCGGAGGAGATCGTGCGCCAGGGCGTGGCCCACGTTCCCGAGGGCCGGGGGGTCATCCAGGACCTGACCGTCGAGGACAACCTCCGCCTCGGCGGCCTCTGGCGTTCGGATCGGGAGGACAGGCGTAAGGCGCTGGAGGAGATGTACGAGTTCTTCCCCGCCCTCCGGGAACGCCGGCGGCGGTCGGCCTACACCCTCTCGGGGGGAGAACGTCAGATGTTGGCGGTGGGCCGGGCGCTGATGGCCCGGCCCGAGTTGCTCTTGCTGGACGAGCCCTCGCTCGGTCTGGCGCCGATCATCGTGGCCCAGATCATGGAACTGGTGGCCAGGCTGTCAGCCGATACCGGACTGACCGTCCTGCTGGTCGAGCAGAACGCCCGGGCCGCCCTGTCCATCTCCGAACGGGCAGTGGTGCTGTCCTTGGGCAAGGTGGTGGTGGAAGGAGCGGCCGCCGACATCGCCGCCGATGAGGAGCTGAGGCACCACTATCTCGGGTTCTAGGGGGGACTTCTGACCAGGTTCATCGACACGACACTCAACGGGGTGACCTACGGCATGGTCTATGCCGCCATGGCCATGGCCCTGGTTCTCATCTGGAGAGCCACCCGGGTGGTGAACTTCGCCCAGGGAGCCATGGCCATGTTCTCGACCTACGTGGCCGTGAGCGTGATAGACCGCGGTGGAGATTACTGGGAGGCGCTGGTGGTAGCCCTCGCCTTCGGCTTCGTCGCCGGAGCCGTGGTCGAGCGGGTCCTGGTCCGACCGGTCGAGTCCAAGCCGCCCCTCAACGCCGTGATCGTGACCCTCGGTCTGCTGATCCTGGTGGAGTCGGCGGCGGCCATGATCTGGGGGGACTCCGTGCGCTCCTACCCGGCCCGGTTCTCCCAGACCGGGCTCAAGTTGGGTAGCCAGCGGGTGGCGTTGTCCCCGTTCGACCTCTACATCATCGGAGCTGTTCTGGTGGTCATGGCCGGCCTGGTGATTCTGTTCCGGGCCACCAGCCTGGGCCTGCGCATGCGGGCGTCCGCCTTTGAGCCCGAGGTGGCCCGGCTCCTCGGGGTCCGGGTGGGCCGGATGCTCACCCTGGGCTGGGCCCTGGCCGCCGTGGTGGGGTCCCTGGGAGGGATCCTGGTGGCCCCCAAGGTGTTCCTCGATCCCAACAACATGGATGACGTCTTGGTCTACGCCTTCACCGCCGCCATCGTCGGCGGTCTGGACAGCCCGGTGGGGGCGCTGGTCGGCGGGGTGGGCATGGGCCTCTCCCTCAGCTATGTCGGAGGGTACCTGGGCTACAGCCTGGAGACCGTCGGAGCCTTTGTGATCCTCATCGTGGTCCTCATGGTCCGCCCCGAGGGTCTCTTCACCACCACGACCCCGAGGAGGGTCTGATGCTCAGCGCCGGGTTCTTGCGTCGTCCCCTCGTCCGCCACCTGGTGATCGCCGTCGTCTTGGTCGTGGTGCTGTTCCTCGTCACCGGGATTCTGTCCAGCTACAACAACTTCCAGATCGCCCTCATCGCCTCCTACGTGATCGCGGTGGCTGGGCTCAGCCTGCTGACGGGCCTGAACGGCCAGATATCCCTGGGCCACGGCGCTTTCATGGCCGTGGGCGCCTACACCACGGCACTCCTGGAGACACACCAGCACTGGCCCCTGGCCCTGGTACTGGCTCTGTCGGCGGTAACCGCTGCCGCGGCTGGCCTGGTCACCGGTCTCGGCGCCGCCCGCCTGCGGGGGCCCTACCTGGCCGGGGCGACTCTGGCCCTGGCCGTCGGGCTGCCCGAACTGACCATCAAGTTCACCTCGACTCTGGGCGGGGAGTCCGGCCTGCCTGTCAACCCGCCCCCGCCCGTCTCCTTCCTGGGGGCATCATTCGACCCCAACCGGTACCTGGCCTGGGTGTCGATCCTCTGTGTGGCCGTGACCCTGGTGTTACTGGCCAACTTGGTGACCAGCCGATTTGGGCGCGACTTCCGCGCCGTGCGCGACGACGAAATTGCCGCCTCCCTCTCCGGCATCCGCGTTGCCGGCAACCAGGTGCTGGCTTTCGTGGTCAGCGCGGCCTGCGCCGGCCTCGGGGGCGCCATTTACGCCTTGGCCACCGGAATTGTCAACCCAGCCGGCTTCACCCTGGTCCTGTCCATCGCCATCCTGACCGGCACCGTTATCGGCGGCCTGGGTACCCTGGCCGGGGCGGTCTGGGGCGGGATCCTCCTCGTCTACCTACCCCGGTGGTCGGAATCGCTGTCCAATGGCTTCAAGCTGAACAAGGTCGTCAGCTCCAATCTTTCCCTCGGGCTCTACGGCGTGGTCCTGATCGTGGTGATCCTCGCCTTTCCTGCCGGCCTCCAGGGCGGGGTGCGCCAGGCCGGCCGGGCCCTGCGGTCCCGTTTCATGTCCGGGCCGGGCAGTTCCGGCTCCACTGGCGCGGCCGCCCCGGCCGGGGTCTCGACTCCGGTCGCTTCCGGGGGCGGAGGAGAAACCTCGTAATTGTCAGCCCGCCTGGCTACGATGCGCCACGAGCCGGGTGGCCGAAGGGCAGATGGGCCCGGCTCCGACAACCAGGGGGAACAACTTGAATATCCGTCCCAATCGCAGTGCCTGGCGCCTAGGCGCCGTCGTGGCGGTAATCGGCCTGGTGGCGGCGGCGTGCGGTGGATCGTCGTCCAACTCCACCAACAGCACGACCGCCAACACGAGTGGCACCAACACCGCTTCGGCTCCGGGCATCACCGCTACCACCATCACCATCGGCAGCCACCAGCCCCTCACCGGGCCGGCCGCCCCCGGTTATTCCGAGATTGCCCCGGCATCCAATGCCCTGTTCAAGTACGTCAACGCCCACGGAGGCGTGGACGGACGGTCCATCAACTACATCTACGAGGACGACGGCTACAACCCGGCCAACACCGCCACGGTGGTGCGCAAGCTGGTCCTCCAGGACAACGTCTTTGCCATCTTCAACGGGCTCGGTACGCCTACCCACCAGGCCGTGCTCAGCTTCCTACAGACCGAGAAGGTGCCGGATCTCTTCGTCGCATCCGGTTGTGACTGCTGGGACAACCCGACCCAGGACCCGGAGACCTTTGGGTTCCAGACCGATTACACCATCGAGGGCAAGGTCCTGGCCAGCTACGAGCAGGCTCACTACAAGGGCGAGAAGGTCGGCTACCTCTTCCAGAACGATGACTTCGGCCAGGGAGGAGTGAAGGGCTTCGACCAGGAGATCCCGAGCTCGGACGTGGTCTCTCGCCAGAGCTATGACGCCACCGCCGCCGGCCTGGCCAACGGCCTGGGCAATCAGGTCTCGGCCATCAAGGCGGCCGGGGCCAAGGTGGTCATGCTCGACACCATCCCCGTCGCCACCGCCCTCACCCTCCTGGCCGCCGCCGAGATCGGCTACAACCCCGTCTGGATCGTCTCCTCCGTGGGCGGGGATCCGCCCACCCTGTCCGGACTCCTGTCCAGCATCTCCAAGGGCAAAGCCGGGGCATCGCTGGAGAACGGCGTCATCAGCGCCTCCTACCTGCCGTCCTTCAGCGACACCGCCAATCCCTGGATCGCCCTGTTCAAGTCGATCCACGATCAGTACGACGCCAGCGAGCCCTGGGACGGCAACACCGTCTACGGAATGGCTGTGGCGTACACATTCGTCCAGACCATGAAGGCGGCCGGGCGCAATCCGACCCGGGCGGACGTATTGAAGGCACTGGAGACCGACGGCGGCTCCTTCACGGGCCCGGGTCTGGTTCCCTTCGGATACTCCACCAGCCACCACAACGGCTACGTCGGTGAGCAGATGGGTGTGGTCGAGAACGGGGCCTTCAACATGTCGGGGCCCGTCTACCGCACCACCGACTCCTCGGGCACCCCGGTGACCACCTACTCGGGGACGCAGCCGGCTCCTCCGACCAGCTTCTGAGTTGATTTGAACCGACCGGCCGGGATCCGAACTTCGGATTCCGGCCGGTCGAGTCTTCCCACCGGCGGGCCGCTGGGGTAGCATCCCGGAATTGGCCGGGCCACTCGAGCCGGGGGCAAGGTGCCCCTGACGGAGGCCCGACCGCTTTAGGGAGAACAAGCAATGGCAACAGGCACGGTGAAGTGGTTTAACGGTGAGAAGGGCTACGGCTTTATCACTCAGGACGGCGGGGGACCCGACGTCTTCGTCCACTTCAGCGCCATCCAGGGCTCCGGCTACCGGAACCTGGAGGAGAATCAGAAGGTCCAGTTCGAGACGGTTCAGGGCCCCAAGGGCCTTCAGGCCTCGGAAGTGGTCATAACCGGCTGAGTTGAGTCGCCGCCTCAGGCGGCACCTGCCATATCGGTCGGAGGGGGACCGGTTCCACCGGTTGCAGCCGCTGTCCTTGACGCGGCCGAGAAGCCCGGACGTGAGCGTCCGGGCTTTGGCGCGCCCGCTGTTCCGCCCGGTCCCAGCGCCGCCCGCTCCTTCAAGGGTGACTCGACTGCCTGGCCTCCAGAGTGTGGGCTACCTCCCGGTAGCGCACGCCCGGGACGAGGTGCACCCCGTCGAAGGCTCCACTGTCCCGGATGGCCTCCACCAGCTCGCAGGCCCTCTCCACTCCCTGGGCGGGATCGGCCTCGATGGCGGTGATCCACTCCTCAGGCACCTTGATCTGGGGCAGTTCCGCCGACCACTTCCGGGCCCGGGCTGCACTGGGTGGGACCATGACCCCGGCGTAGATCCGCCCGGTGAAGTCCAACTGCTCCCTCCAGTCCAGAAGGGCGCCGAGGTCGAAGCAGACCTGGACGAACACGAAGTCCGCTTCCGCCTTCCACGCCGGCAGAGGAGCCAGCCGGCTGGTCACCCCGGCCCGGAAGGCCCGCCCTCCCGCCGCCACCGCGTCCTCGCTGGCCCGCCTGACCTCATCGATCATGGACCGGACGGTCAGCTCGGTGGAGCGCCGGCCCACGGTCGGTTCGTCCCCGTAGACGAGGAGGAACTCGTCCACCCGGTAGGCGGCGGCAGTGAGCAGGTCCCGGCGCAGGCCGAGCAGATTCCGGTCTCGGGCGTTGAGACAGGCGATGGAGCGCCCACCCATCTGGTCCACCTCGTGGGCGACGGCCACGCTGGAGATGGTGGCCCGCCCGATGTGGTTGTCCGGGATGAGAAAGCCAGAGGCCATCCGGCTCATGACCCCGATCTGGTGGCGGACCCGCATGAGATCGGGCCGGGTGGGCGGCTGGATCTCGCAGATGATTTCGTACGCCCGGTCGGGCCGACCCGGCGGCATCAGCCTGCGACGGGTGCGCCGGGTCCGGCCCTGGGCCCGGCCAGGTTGGGACCGGGCTCCTGCTCGGCAAAGCGGCCGATCCGCTCGGCCAGCGCCGGCAGGTCCATGCCGGCCAGGTGGTCGATGACGTTCTCCCGGACGGTGCGCAGGTGGGTCGGGTAGGCCTCGGCCAGGCGGGATGCGCCGATCGGTGTCAGTACGGCCAGGTAGCCCCGGGCGTCGGAGGGGCAGCGGACCCTCTCCACCAGGCCGGTCCGGACCAGGCGGTCGACCACCCGGGTCATCCCGCTGACCGACAGGGATCCGCGCGAGGCCAGTTCGGTCATCCGGAGGGCGCCCTCAGGCTCCTCGGACAGGTTCATGAGCACGAAGTACTCGGCCATGGTGAGGTTGTGCTCGGCCTCGAGAGCCCGGCCCAGCACCTTGGGCACCACGATGATGGCCCGGGCCAGCGCCCTCCAGGCCGACTCCTCCTGGGCATTGAGGGGTAAATCCCGGTTGAGGGGCACCCGGACGCCGGAGGGATCTCCGGCGGGAGGTGGGGGGCCAGCGGCGGTATCGACCACGCCGGCAGTCTACCCTGGAATGTTGTTTGACACAACAACTAATGAGTGGTATAGTTCGTTGTACAAGCAACTAGCGAGAACGAGAGCGAGGGACAATGTCAGTTACAGATGTCGAGGCCAAAAGCACGGTCGAGGAGAGCCTGACCGGTACCTACAAGCTGGACCCGACCCACACCCGGCTGGGTTTCGTGGCCCGTCACGCCATGGTGACCAAGGTCCGGGGCCAGTTCAACCAGTTCAGCGGCTCCCTCGACATCAACGCCGAGGACCCGTCCAAGTCCAGTGCCGAGGTCAGCATCGACGTGGCCAGCGTGACCACGGGCAACGAGGACAGGGACAACCACCTGCGCACCAACGACTTCTTCGATGTGCCCAACTTCCCGACCTGGACCTTCAAGTCCACCTCGGCCGAGAAGGTGGGCGAGGACACCTACCGGATCACCGGTGACCTCACCATCAAGGACACCACCAAGCCGATCACCATCGACTTCGAGCACACCGGGGCGGCCAAGGATCCCTGGGGCAACACCCGCATCGGATTCGAGGGCCGGACCACCGTCAACCGGAAGGACTGGGGCATCGGCTGGAACGTGGCCCTGGAGGCCGGCGGCGTCCTGGTCGGGGAGAAGGTCACCCTCGAGCTGGATGTGTCCGCCGTCAAGGAGCAGCCCGCCGCCTGAGGATCGGGTGGTGGAGCAACGGCCGGTCCGGTCCCGTCCCTTTATCGGGGGCGGGATCGACCCGCGTCGGCCGCCTGGATGGCACCATCGCTCCATGTCGTCCGACCAGCACGAGTTGATCGAGGCCCAGGCCCGCCCGACTCCCGAGTCCGGCCCGGTTAACTTCGACTGCCCCCGCTGTGGCCGGGCGGCATCGGAGTTCACCTACGGACCGTGCGAGAGCTGCCGGGCCGAGTTGAGGGCGACTCTCGGCGGCGCCGGCCGATCCATTGAGGTGGCCGCCTACGAGCCCAAGATGAACGTGGTGCCCAACCAGGTGGCCGTCAAGGAGTGAGCCACTTCTCCAGGACGACGAAGCTGAGGCCGGGGCGCATGGGAAGGTCCTCGGCCCGGTCGTAGGGGAACGGGATGGTCCGGCCGGTGGGCCGGTAGCCCAGCCGCCCGTACCAGGCCAGCAACTCATCCCGCCCGGCAATCACGTGCATCTCCACCCGATGGCAGGCCCAGCGGGTTGCCACCCAGGACTCGGCGGCCGTCATCATGGCCCGCCCGATCCCCACGCCCTGCCGGCCGGGCCGGACGGCGAACATGCCCAGGTAGGCCCGGCCCTCACCCAGGTCGCGTACATGGCAGCTGGCCAGCAATCCCTGGCTGTCCTCGGCCAGCAGGATCGTGGAGCGCTCTGCCCCGATGGCCTCGCTCACCTCGGCGGGCGAGGTGCGCCGGCCCTTGATCAGGTGGGCCTCGGTGGTCCAGCGCCCGGGTCCGCCCTCGCCCCGGTAGGCGTTCTGGACCAGCTCCACCAGCGCGCCGACGTCCGCCGGTCCGGCCGGCCGGGTGACCAACCCTGATCCGATGACCGGGTCGCCCCCGCCCGCCCCGGTCGCTTCGGCGCTCATGGCCGGCGGGCCCGGTCCCGGTCGTCGGCCAGGGCGGCCGTGGTCGGGGACACCGGGGCCAGCAGTAGGGCCACCACCAGATCGACCAGCTGGCTGATGAAGAGCCGGTCATCCCGGTGGGGGCCGGAGGCGGCCCGCCGGCCCAACTCCAGGGCGCAGAAGCGGATGGCGGTGAAGCGCCGGTGCAGGCGGGTGGCGTCATGGCCCAGGTAGGGCTCCACCAGGGCCCGCCAGCGGTGGATGGAGTCGGTGGCGTCCTCGGAGGCTTCCTCCGCCGCTGCCATCGCCCCCGACCCCGGGTCCCGGGGCCGGTTGATCAACTCGGCGCTGATCTGCAGATACTCCGGGCCCCCATCGGGGTCGGACAGCTTGGCCGCTGAGGGCAGCACCAACGCCTCGCCCAGGCGACGCACGTCCCGCTCGGCCGCCGACTCGTAGGCGTCGAGGAGGCGGTGCCGCTCGGCGTCGACCTGCGGATAGTGCTTGCGCACCACCGCCCTCACGATGCCGCCGCGGTCTTCGAAGTGGTACTGGAGGGCGACGGCGTTGCGGGCCCCCGAGGCCCGGTTGATCTCCCGCAGACTGACCCGGTCGATGCCCTCGGACGCGAAGAGCCGCTCGGCGGCGGACACCAGTGCTGCTCGGGTCGGCTCGGGGCTGCGGGCCACTGGACCGTCTCCTGTCGGCGGCGCTACGGTGCCTTCACACTATTTGATGCGTCGGCATTAGTTGGCACAGGAGGCCGGGATGGCTTGGGATTTCTCTACTGACCCAGAGTTCCAGGAGCAGCTGGACTGGGTGGCCCAGTTCTGTAAGGACGAGATCGAACCCCTGGAGCTGGTCTTTCCCTGGGCGGTGCGCCTGAGGGCCCGGGACCCGAAGATGGCGGCCATCGTCGACCCGCTGCAGCAGCAGATCAAAGACCGCGGCCTGTGGGCCGTCTTCCTGGACAAGGAACTGGGCGGCCCCGGCTACGGGCAGCTCAAGCTGGCCCTGCTCAACGAGATCCTGGGCCGCTACGGCCTGGCTCCGGCCATGTTCGGCTGCCAGGCCCCCGACACCGGGAACATGGAGATCCTGGCCGCCTACGGCACCGAGGAGCAGAAGGAGCGTTGGCTCAAGCCCCTCATGAACCAGGAGATCTTCTCCGCCTATTCGATGACCGAGCCCCACGGCGGGTCGGACCCGAGCATGTTCAAGACGGTGGCCGTCAAGGACGGCAGCGAATGGGTGATCAACGGTGAGAAGTGGTTCACCAGCGCCGGCCGGGCCGCTGATCTCCTCTTCGTCATGTGCACCAACGGCATCTTCATCGTCCCCCGGGAGACCCCCGGGGTCGAGTTCATGGAGTATCCAAGCACCCACAACCACATCCGTTACAACGAGGTGCGGGTACCCCTCGACCATCTGCTCGGCCCCGAAGACGGTGCCCGGGTGCTGGCCCAACGCCGCCTGGGCGGAGGTCGGATCCACCATGCCATGCGCGCTATCGCCCAGTGCAAGCGGGCCTTCGACATGATGTGCGAGCGGGCGCTGTCCCGGGAGTCACACGGAAAGCTCATTGCCGAACACCAGATGGTGCAGCAGGCCATCGCCGACTCCTACGCAGAGATCAACATGTTGCGCCTCATGGTTCTGTGGACGGCCTGGACCATCGACAACTCCAGCACCCAGGCGTCCCGCACCCAGATCGCGGCGTGCAAGTACACCGCCGCCAAGGTTCTCCGGGAGGTGGCCTACCGGGCCATCCATATCTTCGGTTCCCTGGGCGCCACCGACCTCACTCCGCTTCAGGCCATGTGGGCGGGCTCCCCGACCATGGGCGTCATGGACGGGGTGGACGAAGTTCACAAGGTGACCGTGGCCCGCAACGTGCTCAAGGACTACCGGCCCCATGAGGGACTTTGGCCCACCGAGTACTACCCGGCCAAGCGCGAGGCGGCTCAGAAGAAATACGCCGACCTCTTCGCCAAGGACCCCGATCTGTTGAAGTACGCGCAGGGCATGCAGCGCTCCGGTCGGCACTAGGCCGGGGCGACGCCGTGGAGGTCAAGGATCGCGTCGCGGTCGTAACCGGGGGGGCCAGCGGGATCGGCCGGGCCCTGTGCCGCACCTTCGCCCAACGGGGGGCGGCGGCGGTGGTGGTGTCCGACCTGGACGGCGCCGGCGCCGAGGCGGTGGCCGATGAGCTGACCGGGCGAGGGACCAAGGCTCTGGCCGTAAGGACGGATGTGGCCGACCCCGGGGACGTGGCCGCCCTGGTAGCGGCGGCCACCGACACCTTCGGGCCGGTGGACATCTTCTGCGCCAACGCCGGCATCATCGTGACCGGCGGCCCGGAGGTCCCCGATGAGGACTGGGACCGGATCTGGGCGGTCAACGTCAAGAGCCACATCTACGCCGCCCGGGCCGTGCTCCCGTCCATGTTGGAGCGGGGCCAGGGCTACCTGGTCCACACCGCCTCCGCCGCCGGGCTGCTGACCCAGCTCGGTTCGGCTCCCTACAGCGTCACCAAGCACGCCGCCGTGGCCCTGGCCGAGTGGCTCTCCATCACCTACGGGGACCGGGGCATCCGGGTCTCCTGCCTGTGTCCCCAGGCCGTCTGGACCGGCATGGCCGGCGCCCCCCAGGGAGGCGACTCCGATCTGCCCGACGCTCTGGCCGCCACCAAGGGCACGGCCACGGGGGACGGCATCGTCCGTCCCGAGGAGGTGGCCGATCTGGTCATCGAGGCCATGGCCGAGGAGCGCTTCCTGATCCTGCCCCATCCCCAGGTGGCCACCTACGAGCAGCGCCGGGCCGGGGACCGGGAGAGGTGGTTGAAGGGAATGCGCCGTTCCCAGGCTCAGATCACCGGAGCGGGGCGATGAGCGTGACCGAAGGCGACGCCCCGGCCGGGGTCGCGCCCGACTCGGTCACCCGGTGGCTGGAAGCCAACATCGACGGTGTGGCCGGACCGCTGAGCTTCGAGCTCATAGCCGGGGGCCGGTCCAACCTCACCTTCCAGGTCACCGACGCCAATGGCCGCCGGATGGTCCTGCGCCGTCCGCCCATCAGCCACGTGCTGGCCTCGGCTCATGACATGGGCCGGGAGCACCGGATCATCTCGGCCCTGCAGGACACGCCGGTGCCGGTCCCGGTTGCCCTCGGCTTCTGTGAGGACGAGTCGGTGAACGAACGCCCCTTCTACGTCATGGACTTCGTGGAGGGGCACATCCTCCGGGACAGCCGCCAGACCGAGAAGCTCATGGACGAGCAGACCCGCCGGGCCATGGGCAACGACCTGGTCGACGTCCTGGCCGCCATCCACGCCGTGGATGTCGATGCGGTGGGCCTGGGCGACCTGGGCCGCCGGGAGTCCTACATCGAGCGCCAGCTCAAGCGCTGGTACGGCCAGTTCCAGCAGTCCCAGAGGCAGGAGGAGGAGGGCGGTTTCGGCCGGCCCGCTCCCATCGTGGACGAGGTGCACGAGGCGCTGCTGGCCCGCGTCCCACCCCAGCGGGAGGGCACCCTGGTCCACGGTGACTACCGCCTGGACAACACCATGGTGGGCGAGGAGGGCAAGGTCCGGGCCGTCCTGGACTGGGAGCTCTGCACGCTGGGGGACCCGCTGGCCGACGTCGGAACCCTCCACGTCTACTGGTCGGACCGCACCGAGTCGGCCGGGCTGCCGGTGGTGCCGGTCACCGCTCTGCCCGGCTTTCCCACCCGGGAGGAACTGTCGGCCCGCTACGCAGCCAGCTCCGGGCGGGAGATCTCCGACCTGCCCTATTACACCGCCTTCGCCTACTGGCGCCTGGCCTGCATCATCGAAGGGGTATACGCCCGATACGCCGCCGGGGCCATGGGTGGTGACACCAGCCAGGCGGCCGGCTTCGCTCAGGCCGTCATCCACCAGGCCGAACAGGCCCGCAAGGCCCTCGGAGCGCTCTAGCGCGCTCGCATGCGCACCGGGGTGCTCACGTCCCGGAAGAAGTCGTTGCCTTTGTCATCCACCACGATGAAGGCGGGGAAGTCCTCCACCTCGATCTTCCAAACCGCCTCCATCCCCAACTCCGGATATTCGAGGACGTCGACTTTGCGGATGCAGTCCTGGGCCAGACGGGCGGCCGGGCCCCCGATGGAACCGAGATAGAAGCCGCCGTATGCGGCGCAGGCGTCGGTGACCGCTTTGGATCGGTTGCCCTTGGCCAGCATGACGTAGGAACCACCCGCGGCCTGGAACCGCTCCACGTAGGAGTCCATGCGTCCGGCCGTGGTGGGCCCGAAAGAGCCGGATACGTAGCCGTCCGGGGTCTTGGCCGGTCCGGCGTAATAGACGCAGTGATCGCGTAGGTAGGACGGCATGGCCTCCCCGGCGTCGAGGCGCTCGGAGATCTTGGCGTGGGCGATGTCCCTGGCCACCACCATGGGGCCGCTGAGGGACAGGCGGGTCTTGACCGGATAGCGGCTCAGCTCGCCCCGGATCTCCTCCATGGGCCGGCCCAGGTCGATGCGAACCACGTCCGAACCCAGCTCGGTCTCCTCCGGCTCGGGCAGGTAGTGGGCCGGGTCGTTCTCCAGCTGCTCGAGGAAGGCTCCCTCCTCGGTGATGCGGGCCAAGGCCTGGCGATCGGCCGAGCAGGACACGGCCAGAGCCACCGGCACCGAGGCGCCGTGGCGGGGCAGGCGGATGGCCCGGACATCGTGGCAGAAGTACTTCCCCCCAAACTGGGCCCCGATCCCGAAGCGCTGGGTGAGAGCCAGGACCTCCGCCTCCAGTTCCACATCCCTTATGCCGTGGCCTGACGGGGTCCCGGTGGTGGGCAGAGAATCGAGATAGCGGGCCGAGGCGTACTTGGCCGTCTTGAGGGCGAACTCGGCCGACGTGCCCCCGATGACCAGAGCCAGGTGGTAGGGCGGGCAGGCGGCCGTGCCCAGGGTGCGCAGCTTCTCGTCCAGCCAGTCGAGGAGTTTGGACGGGCTGAGCAGGGCCCGGGTCTCCTGGAAGACGAGGCTCTTGTTGGCCGACCCGCCCCCCTTGGCCATGAACAACAGGTCGTACTCGGCGCCGCCGGTGGCGTAGATCTCTATCTGGGCCGGCAGGTTGGAGCCGGTGTTCACCTCGTCCCAGGTGGTGATGGGCGCCATCTGGGAGTAACGCAGGTTGAGCTGGGTGTAGGCGTCGAAGACACCCCGGCTGAGGGCTTCCTCGTCCCCGCCCCCGGTCAGGACCAGCTCGCCCTTGCGGGCGCTGACGATGGCGGTGCCGGTGTCCTGGCACATAGGCAGGACCCCGCCAGCGGCCACGCAGGCGTTCTTCAACAGATCCAGGGCGACGAAGCGGTCGTTGGCCGAGGCCTCCGGATCGTCCAGGATGGCCCGGAGCTGGGCCAGATGGCCGGGCCGGAGGAGATGGGCGATGTCCCTGAAGGCGGCCCGGGACAGGGCGGTCAGCACCTCGGGGTCGACCTGGAGGAAGCGCCGGCCGGCGGCCTCCACCGTGTTGATGCCATCGGCGGTTATGAGCCGCCACGGGGTCCCGGTGTGGGCGTGGTCGATGGGAAGGAGTTCGGTGAAGGAGAAGTCGGGCATGGCCGCTACTGCTTACTCGAAGAGGACGCTGATGCTTTCGCGCGAGGCGATGCGGCGGATGGCCTCCCCGAACAACCCGGCCACCGACACCACTTCGACTTTGGGCGGCATGGGGATGGGCTGGGTCTCGACCGTGTCGGTCACGAACAGCCTCTCGATGGGGCTGGCCTCCAGCTTCTCGGCCGCCCCGCCCGCCAGCAGACCGTGGCTCACGGCCGCGTACACCGAGGAGGCGCCCCGCTCCATCAGCACCCGGGCCGCGTCCACCAGGGTCCCGGCCGAGATGGTGAAGTCGTCCACGATCAGAGCGGTGCGGCCCTCCACGCTGCCCATCAGCTCGGTCACCTCCGCTCTCTCGCTGTGGTCGACCCGGCGCTTGTCGGCGATGGCCAGGGGGACCTGCATGCGGTCGGCCCACATCCGCGCCTTCTTGGCGAAGCCGGCATCGGGGGCCACCACCACCAGATTTTCCAGGGACTTGGCCCGGATGGCGTCGCAGAGGACGGGCAGGGCGTGAAGGTCGTCCACCGGCACCTTGAAGAAGCCGGCCACCTGGGGGGCGTGCAGGTCCATGGTGACCACCCGGTCCACCCCGGCCGCCTCGATGGCGTCGGCGCACACCCGGGCCCGGATGGACACCCGGGGCTCGTCCTTCTTGTCCCCTTTGGCGTAGGTGAAATAGGGGATGACGGCCGTCACCGAAGCGGCGCTGGCCCGCTTGAGGGCGTCGATCCAGAACAACAACTCCATGAAGTTGTCGTTGGCGGGGAAGGCGGTGCCCTGGATGATGAACACGTCTCGGCCCCGGACGTTCTCCTGGACCCGGACGAAGAGGTTCCCCTCCGAGAAGCGGATGGTCTCACTCCGGCCTAGCGGCAGGTCCAGATAATCGGCCACGGCCGTGCCGAGCTGGCGAGAGGCCGAGCCGGCAAACAGCAGCAGGTCCTCCATCACCGACCCCAGGGTACCGGACCTCGGGGTTGCGGTCCGGGCCGGACCGGGGGAATATCTAGGCCGGAGACTGAGGGGGAGCGATGAGCAAGTCAGGGTCGAAGCGCGTACTGATCGCCGAGGATCACCAGGGCATGCGGGACCTCGTCCGCCGGCTGGTCGATCTGGAGGACGGCCTGGAAGTGGTCGGAGTGGCCTCCAACGGCCAGGAGGTCCTGGACCAGGCTGCCGCCCTCTCACCCGATGCCATCGTGCTGGATCTCGGCCTTCCGGAGATCGACGGTGAGGTCGCCCTCCGGGAGCTGCGCTTGAGGCTTCCCGACGCCCACATCATCGTTCTGTCCGGTCAGGCCTCCGCCCTCATCCAGCCCCGCCTGCTGGAGGAAGGGGCCGACGCCGTCATCGAGAAGGACTCGGCCTACCCCTCCTGGCAGGAGGATCTCATGGCCCGCCTCCGCCTCGGCCGCCAGGGCGGCTGAGGGCCTACTTACCGGTCGGGATGGGCAGGCCCAACTCCTCCAGGATGGGCTTGGCGTAGGTGACCTTGCCGGTCAGGGTGGCCCGGTCCCCGGTACAGAGGGCGTAGGCGGCCGCCGCCATCACCTGAGGGAGCTCCAGACGATCCTCGGGCACGCCCCGGTTGAGGCCGTGGTGGACGACGCCCGGCGTGGCCACCAGCCCCGAGGGGGACAGGACGTTGACGGCTATCCCGTCGGCCCAGGCCTCGGCGGCCAGGCCGGTGGTGAAGCGTTCCAGGGCCGCCTTGCACATCCCGTAGACCGTGCCTCCCCTCATCCCGGCCGGGTAGGGCGGGCCCTGGGGATGGCGGGCCGCCCCGGAGGAGATGTTGAGGATCCAGCCCGACTGGCGTTCCCGCATGCCGGGCAGCACCTTCTGGGCCATCTCGAACGGGGCCCGGACCTGGACCTCGAACATGAGGCGGTAGTGACTCTCGCTGAAGCTGTCCACCGGCTCGAAGTAGGTGATGGCGGCGTTGTTGACCAGGACGTCGATGGGGCCGAGTTCCTTCTCGGTCGCCTCCAACAGACGGGCCCGATCCTCGGCCTTGCTCAGGTCGGCGGGGATGGCGATGGCGTGGCCACCCGCCTCGGTGATGGCCCGCACCGTGGTGGAGATGCTGCCGGAGAACTGATGGTCGCCCTCCTCCACCGTGCGGGCGCTGACCGCCACCAGCGCTCCGTCGGCGGCAAATCGCTTGGCGATCTCCTCCCCGATCCCCCGGCTGGCCCCGGTGACGACGGCGACCTTTCCGTCCAGACTCATATCCCTGTTCTCCTCATCATTGGTTGGTTGACTTCTGGGTTCCGACCTTGAGGTCGCGGAAGGGCAGCTCCCGGTCGACCTGAGGCTCACGGGGCAGGCCCAGCACCCGCTCGCCGATGATGTTGCGCTGGATCTCATCGGTGCCCCCGGCAATGGAGCCGGACTGAACCCGCAGACCCATCTGCTGGTAGCGGCCGCCCTCGGGGGCGTCCGGCCCGACCAGCATCCCGTGGGGACCTTCGATCTCCAGGCTCAGGTCACGGGCCTGGCGCCCCAGGGAGGAACTGATCAGCTTGCCCGTCGAGACCTCGGGCCCGGGCATGCGGCCGGCCTGGGCGGCGGCCCGGGCCCGGGCCCCGTTGACCCGATGGGTCTCGGACTGGATCCTCATGCGCATGAGGCGCTGGCGGATGACCGGATCGTCCCGGCGGCCGAAGGTGCGGGCCAGGTCGGCCAGAGCTCCCGAGGATTGGGCCGTCATCATGGCCGCCTGCTCGCCCTGGGTCCGCTGGCCGTCCTGGATCAGTTCGCCGACCTTGCGGTCCAGGGCGCCGTTCTTCTCCCCCGGCCCGCCGGCCATGACTCCGCCCGCGCCGCGGCCCCCACCGATGCCCTGGCGCTCATAGGCCAGGGTCGACACCGCCACCATCCAACCGTTGTTGACCGAACCCACCACCTGGTCGTGGGGCACGACGGCGTCGGTGAAGAACACCTCGTTGAAGGTGGCTCCGCCGTCCATCTGCTTGAGGGGCCTGACCTCGACGCCGGGTTGGTCCATGTCGAAGATGAAGTAGGTGACGCCTTTGTGCTTGGGCGAGTCGGGATCGGTGCGGGCCACCAGCATCCCCCGGTCGGCGGTCCTCGCTCCCGAGGTCCACACCTTCTGGCCGTTCACGATCCACACGTCCCCGTCCCGGACCGCCCGGGTCTGGAGACTGGCCAGGTCCGAGCCGGCCCCGGGCTCGCTGAAGAGCTGGCACCACGACTCCCGGCCGGCGGCCAAGGCCAGAAGCCAGCGGTCCTTCTGGTCGTCGGTCCCGTGCTCGATGATGACCGGTCCCCCCATCATCTGTCCGAGCCCTCCGGGCGGGGCCACCGCCCCGGCGGCGGACAGCACCTCACCGACCTCCCGGGCCTCGGCCGGGCTCAGGCCCTGGCCCCCGTAGCCCTTCGGCCAGGCGGGAAAGGCCCAGCCGGCCTCGGCCAGGCGTCCCCACCACTCCCGTAAGGTCAGGTCGGGTCCCCAGTTGGACTCGACCCATGCCTGGGCCGCTGCGCTGACCTCGGCCATCCGTCCTCCCCCTTGCTTCCCGCCGGCTGGATCGGCGGCGAGGGCCGAACCTAGTGGGAGGAGGCCCGTCGGTGCACCGACACGGCGTAGCCGCCCCCGGGGGAGAATGGGGCCCGGTCCCAGGTGGACCACCGATCCTCGCCCAGCAGCCCCTCGGCCGTGCAGGCGGCGTCGTAGTCGGCCAGGTGGTAATCCCGATCCAGCTGGAACCCGGCCACCAGCCGGCCGTTCGGGGCCACGTGGCGGGCGCAGGCCCGCACCATCGCCTCCCGGTCGGCGGCCGGGGTGAACAGTGGAACGTTGCCGGCCAGGACGACCAGTTCGAAGTCCCGCCCCAGATCGAGCCCGGTCAGGTCGGCCTGGACCCATTCCAGATCCGGGCCGAGCCGGGTGGCTTCGGCCAGCATGGACAGGTCCCGGTCCACACCCACTACGTCGATGCCGCGGCGGGCCAGCTCGATGGCCACCCGGCCTGTCCCGCAACCGGCGTCGAGGACGGAACCGGGCCCGTAGGCGGCCACCAGCTCGGCCTCCCCGTGCACATCGAGGCCCTGGCGGGCCAGGGCGTCGAAGCGGGACTGATAGGCCGGGCCGTCGAAGCCCTTCCCGCCCATGGGCACCCCGGACCCGTTCACGTCGTGCTCCGGACGTCTGCGCTAGAGCCGGCTCAGCACGGCCGAGCAGGAACTGACGTCCACGCCTGGCTTGGACTCGACCTCGAGGCTGGTCACTCTGCCGTCTTCGATGATGGCGGCGTAGCGCTTGGAGCGCAGGCCCAGGCCGGCGCCGGCCCCGTCCATCTCCAGGCCCATGGCCCGGGTGAACTCGGCGTTTCCGTCGGCCAGCATCACGATGTCGTCCCCGACGCCCTGGGACTCGCCCCAGGCCTGCATGACCCAGGCGTCGTTGACCGACACGCAGACGATGCGGTCCACGCCTTTGCCCTTGAGTTCGGAAGCCTGCTGCACGAAGCCGGGCAGATGGATCTTGGAACAGCCCGGGGTGAAGGCGCCCGGTACGGCAAAGAGAACCACCCGGCCCTGGCCGAGCACCTCGCCTGTCTTCACCGGCTGCGGGCCCTCCGGTCCCATGGTGCGCACCTCTACATCCGGGATGCCGTCTCCGACTGCGATACCCATCCGCGCTTCTCCTGTGAGCTTTCGCCCGGCCGGAGATGGCCGGGGCCAGCCCATATCGTGGCACGGTGAGTTCGTCTCTCCAGCCCGACCCGGAGGGAACCGGAGTTCACCAGGCCGAACAGGCCTATCTGGACCAGGCCTACGGGCATCTGGCCCGGATGGGGGAGCGGACCGCGGCCGCCGCCGAGGATGCCGCCGAGCGGGCCAAGGCCGACTGGAACGCGGCGGTGGCCCATGGGCGGTTGATGGACCGCCTGGCCTCCATATCCGATGATCGCCGGCCGCTCTGTTTCGGGCGCATCGACGAGGAGGAGGGCGCGCCGCGCCCGGGGCCATCCTGGTACATCGGCCGTCGCCACGTCGAGGACTCCTCCGGCGCTCCGGTGGTGGTGGACTGGCGGGCGCCGGTGGCCGTCCCCTTCTACCGGGCCACCTATCTCGATCCGCTGGGACTGGCCCTCCGGCGCCGGTTCATCCTCGACGGCCGGACCATCACCGACCTGTTGGACGAGCGCTTCGATGACCCCGAGGCGGGGGCCATGGCCGCCGCCGCCGGCCTGCCCGATCCGCTCCTGGCCGAACTGGGACGGGCCCGCAGTGGCCCGATGCGCGACATCGTCGCCACCATTGCCGCCGAGCAGGACCGGATTATCCGGTCCCCCCTGGAGATTCCCCTGATCGTCCAGGGTGGCCCCGGCACGGGCAAGACGGCGGTGGCCCTGCACCGCGCCGCCTACCTGCTCTACGAGCATCGGGATTACCTGAGCCGCCAGGGCGTGCTCGTCCTCGGCCCCAACCGCCGCTTCCTGGCCTACATAGCTGAAGTGCTCCCCTCCCTCGGGGAGATGACGGTGGTCCAGACGACCCTGCCGGGCCTGATCCCCTCGGCTCCGGTCCGGGCCGGTGAGGCCGAGGAAGTGGCCCGACTCAAGGGTGACCCGCGCCTGGCCGAGGTCCTGGCTCGGGCGTCGGTGGACGACGTAAGGCCCCCGCCGGAATCAGTGGCCGCCAATACCCGCTGGGGCACGGTGCACCTCGACCCGAAGGACCTGGAGGAGCTGATCGGCCAGTCTTTGGAGTCGGGCGGGGCGGCGGGCCTCCGGCGCAGCCGCTTCCGCCGGGCCGTGATCCGCCGGGTGGCTCTCGAGTTGAGCGAACGCCGGGGCCCGGCCCTGGTGGGGGCCGAGGAGGTCACCGCCGACCTGCGCCGGGATGCCCCCTTCCAGCGGGCGCTGGACCGGGCCTGGCCCAACCAGAGCGCGGCGGGCCTGGTCCGCGGCCTGCTGGGACGGGGTTCGACTCTGGCCCGAGCCGGGTCGGGACTCCTCGACCCGGCCGAGATGCGGCTGCTGACGCGCCGGCCGGCCCGCTCGGCGGCCCAGGAACCCTGGACCGAGGCCGACGTCGCCCTGATCGATGAGGCCGACTCGATCCTGGGCTCCAGCGCCCGTCGCTACGGCCACGTCGTCATAGACGAGGCCCAGGATCTCTCCCCGATGGCGTGGCGCATGGCCGCCCGGCGCAGCGCCGATGGCCGCTCCATGACCATCCTCGGGGATCTGGCCCAGGCGACCGCCCCGGCCGCCTTGCGACGGTGGGAGGACGTGATCTCGGCCATCGGCCGCCCACCCGGCGCGGAGGTGGCCGAGCTCAGCGTCGGCTACCGGGTGCCCCGGCCGATCATGGAGTTCGCCAACCGACTGTTGCCGTCGATAGCCGTCGGCCTCCGACCGACCGATGCCGTCCGCCCCTGGGGGGAGCCGCCCACGGTGATCCCGGTCGGCGCCGTCGCCGATGTGCACCTTCAGGTCGTGGCCCGGGCCGAGACCCTGGCTGCCACCCACCAGTCGGTGGCGGTGATCGCCCCACCGGAGCGCGCCGCGGCCCTGCGGGCACGGTTCGCTCCCGGGCCCGGTCAGGTGGTCAGCGCCATCGAGCCGGTGGAAGCCAAAGGCCTCGAGTTCGACGCTGTCATCGTGGCGGAGCCGGCCGACATCTTCGGGCTGTCCGGTGGACCCGGCCTCCTCTACATCGCCCTGACCAGGGCCGTGCAGGAGATGGTGGTCGTGCACCACGCCGCCCTGCCTCACCCGCTGCTCTGAGTCCGCCACGGGTCAGACGACTCCACCCTGGGACCGCTCCACGGGTTGCCGATGACCATCAAGGACGTGTGGGAGACCGAGGGCCTGGTCACCACGGCCGGAGCTCCGGAACTGCGCCATCACGTGCCGGGCACCGACGCCCTGACCGTGGCCCGGCTCAAGGCGGCCGGGGCCATCGTGTTCGGTAAGACCAACGTGCCGCTCTACGCCGGTGACTTCCAGACCTACAACGACGTATACGGACGCACCAACAACCCCTGGGACACTGCCCGGACGGCGGGCGGCTCGTCTGGAGGGGCGGCCACATCCCTGGCCCTCCCGACCGGTCCGACGCCGGGCGGCCTACCGGTCGGGGTGCAGGTGGTCGGGCCCTATCTGGGTGACCTGCGCTTGTTGAGGCTGGCCGAACTGGTGGACGAGGCGGCCGGGCCGGGCTTCACACCCCCGCCGGTCTGACCCGCCCCGGGCCCGCATCGACGCCCAACGGATAGGGTCGGGGCCAGTCGAGAGGGGGCCGGGTGTCCAACCAGATCAACGAGGATCCGAGGATCGATCCGAGGATAAAGGCCGTGTTGGGGGCCTTTCCGGACCGCCCGCCGCTGGGGTCGGTGCAGAGCCGGGACGACCTGCTGGCCGAGGCGGCCAGCGAGGCGGCCCAGGCCATGCGCCAGATGATGACCGCCTTCATGGACGCCGCCGACAGTGAAGAGGTGGCTCCCTCCGAGGGCCTGACCGTGTCCGAGTACGCGGTGGCGTCGGAGCCGGATGGCAACAAGATCAACATCCGCTTCATCCGCCCGGAGGGAAGCGAAACGCTGCCCTGCGTCTACTACATCCACGGCGGCGGGATGGCGGCCATGTCCTGCTACGACGGTAACTACCGGGCCTGGGGCCGGATCATCGCCGCTCAGGGCGTGGCCGTGGCCATGGTGGACTTCCGCAACTCGGTGGTGGCGTCCTCGGCCGAAGAGGTCGCCCCCTACCCGGCCGGCCTGAACGACTGCGTCTCGGGCCTCAAGTGGGTGGTGGCCAACCAGGCCGAACTCGGTATCGATGCCGGCCGCATCATCGTGGCCGGTGAGAGCGGGGGTGGGAATCTCACCCTGGCCACCGGCCTGCGCCTCAAGAAGGATGGGGACCTCGGGTTGATCAGCGGCTTGTACGCCCTGTGTCCCTACATCGCCGGGCAGTGGCCGGCCCCGGACAGCCCGTCCTCGGTCGAGAACAACGGCATCCTCCTGGAGTTGCACAACAACCGGGGGGCCATGGGCTACGGGATCGAGGCCTTCGAGGCGGGCGACCCGCTGGCCTGGCCCGGCTTCGCCACCGAGGAGGACGTCACCGGCCTGGTGCCGACCGTCATCAGCGTCAACGAATGCGATCCGCTGCGCGACGAGGGCATCAACTTCTACCGCCTGCTGCTGCGCAGCGGGGTGAAGACCCGGTGCCGGCAGGTGATGGGCACCGTGCACGGGACGGAAATCTTCGCCATCCTCTGTCCCGACATCAGCCGGGAGACGGCGTCGAGCATCGCCCACTTCGCCCGGACCGCCGCCAGTCTCTGACCGGGACGCCGGGGGCGGGGCGCTCGGGGGCTGGGGCCGTCGGGGCTCGGCCGCGCCGGCTCGGCGTCAGGCCTGGTCCGGGCTGAGGGCCGGCAGGCGGGCCGAGTAGATGGAGTAGCCGTCGACATGGCGGGCCACCAAGGTGGCCAGGCCGGTGGCTATCAGCATCGGGACCATGATGCCGAAGCCGGCGTGGGTCAGCTCCAGGACCAGAGCTACGCCGGACAGTGGCGCCTGGATGGAAGCGCCGATCATGGCCGCTGCTCCGACCATGGCGAAGGCTCCCACCGGGGAGCCGGGCCAGGCCAGGGACCACGCCAGGCCGAGCAGTGCGCCGAAGACGGCACCCGTACTGAGGGCCGGGGTGAATAGGCCGCCGCTGGCGCCGCTTCCGAGGCAGAGCGAAGTCATGAGCGGCTTGAGGACGAACAGAGCTCCGAGGAGGGCGAAGCTGCCGACCCCCATGAAGGCGTCGTGGGCCATCCCCTTCCCGTTGCCGAACAGCTGGGGGTAGCCGATCCCGACCAGCCCGAGGATCAGGAAGGCCCCTCCCGGGGCCAGAAGTACCGCTCGTCCTGATGCTCGATGGTGGGACACCCACCCGATCAGCCGGATGAAGGCGCTGGCCAGCAGGCCTATGAGCGGACCGGCCAGAAGGGCCCAGACCATGAGGGTGGGGCTGAAGCGGAATTGGGGAATGTCGACATAGGTGGCGTGGGTCGGCAGGTAGGCCCAGGCCACCAGGGTGGCGACACCCGAACACACCACCGCGGGCAGGATGACCGGAAGAGTGACGCTGCCGATCAGCACCTCGGCGGTGAAGACCGCTCCGCCCAGGGGGACGTTGTAGACGGCCGCCAGACCGGCCCCGGCGCCGCACGCCACCACCAGCCGTCGCTGTCCTTCGCTCAGGCCGGTCCAGCCTGCCAGCACACTGGCTGCCGCCCCGCCCATCAGCTTGGGAGCCGCCTCCCGCCCCAGGGACCCGCCCATCCCTACCGCCACCTCGGAGATGAGCGAGGTCCCCAGGCTGCGTCGGAATGACAGGCTGCCGTCACCGCTCCAGATCGTGTCATCCACCTCTGACTTCTCCCCCGGCGTGAGGCGCCGCAGCAGGTACCAGGCCGCTCCGCCCACCAGGCCCCCGATGGTCACCGCCGCCACGCGGCGCAGGGAGGAGGCGTGCTCGACCCCGGCCTCAAAGCTGCCCGAGTGATATCCGAAGGCCAGGTGTTCGACGCTGAAGAGGACGAACATCATCACGATCCCGAAGGCGCCGGTGGCCACCCCGGCCAGCACCAGGGTCAGCCAAAAGCGGGCGGTGAGAGGAACGTCACCGTCCCCGGTGGCGTTGGGTTGCTCCATGGCACCGCGGCCCGAAGGCAGGCGCGTACGGATCAGGGGCTGGGGCTGGCGCAGCCGGGCGGACTCGGTGGCCGAACTGAAGCGGTCCACTACCCGACGCCAGGCTGGCTGCGGCATGCCCTTCACACCTTGAGCAGTCTGAGGTTGACCGTCGCCTCCATGGCCGACAACTCCTTCACCAAAGCCTCGTCCACCTCAGACCTGACGTCGGTGAGGACGTAGCCCACCTCGCCCCGGGTGCCGAGGATCTGTCCCTCGACGTTGATGGCGTGGCGGGCGACTATGGAGTTGGCCTCGGCCAGCACTCCGGGGACGTTGCGGTGGATGTGAGCCAGCCGGCAGCACCCCGGTCGCTCCGGCAGCTCCAGACCGGGCAGGTTCACGCTCAGGGAGGTGGAGCCGGCCAGCACGTATTTGCGCAGCTTGTTGGCGACGAAGTTTCCGATGTCCTGCTGAGCCTCCTCGGTCGATCCACCCACGTGCGGGGTAAGGATGACATTCGGCAGGCCCCGGAGTTCCGATACGAACGGCTCCGCCTTGCTGCGAGGCTCCTCGCTGAACACGTCAATGGCGGCCCCGGCCAGATGTCCGGACCGGATGTGGCTGCTCAGGGCGGAGTGGTCGACCACGAAGCCCCGGCTGAGGTTGAGGAAGAGCGAGCCTGGTCGCATGCGGGCGAACTGGGCTTCGCCGAACAGGTCCTGGTTATCGGGCCGGCCGTCCACGTGCAGCGTCACGATGTCGACTGACTCAAGCAGCTCTTCCAGGGTGCCGCAGCGCCGGGCGTTGCCCAGGGCCAGGCGGTCGCTGGTGTCGTAGAACCAGACGCCGAGCCCCAGGTTCTCGGCCAGCACCGAGAGCTGGGTGCCGATGTTTCCGTACCCGACTATGCCCAGGCGCCGGCCCCGCACCTCATGGCTGCCCGTGGCCGACTTGTCCCAGACCCCTTCGTGCATGGCGGCGTTCTTGTCCGTGAGCCGTCGGGTCAGGGCGATGATCTCGGCCAGGGCCAGTTCCACCACGCTGCGGGTGTTGGAGAACGGAGCGTTGAACACGGCTACGCCGGCGTCGGCGGCCCGGCGCAGATCGATCTGGTTGGTGCCGATGCAGAACGCCCCCACCGCCAGCAGGTCGGAGCCGGCCGCCAGGGCCGCCGCGCTCACGGTGGTGCCGGAGCGGATTCCCAGCAGGTGGACACCCCTCAGCCTGTCCATCAGCTCCACCTCTGGCAGGGCGCGGTCCAGCAGCTCCACCTCGAAGCCTTCCGACTCGAGCACCCGGACGGCGTCAGGGTGGATGTTCTCCACCAGCAGCGCCCTGATCTGGTCGGCTCTCTGTGCGTCGTTCACGCCAGCAACACTCCCGGGTTGAGGATGCCCTGCGGATCCAGGGCCGTCTTGATGGCACTCATGGCGGCCACTTCCGACTCGGAGCGGCTGAGGCCGAGCCACGCCGTCTTGGCTCTACCGATGCCGTGCTCGGCGCTGATGCTGCCCCCCAGGCCGGCCACCAGTTCGAGCACGGCAAAGTCCACCGTCTCGTCCTCAGGCCCCGGCCCCACCACGTTCACGTGGATGTTCCCATCCCCGACGTGACCCCAGAGGATGGCCGTAGACCCCGGGGCCACCTCCTCGACTCGAGCCCGCACGGCCGGCTCGAACTCCCCCAGGGCGCCTAGGGGCAGCGTGATGTCCAGCTTGTGGGGGACCCCGAGGGCCGACACGGACTCGGTGTGCCGCTCCCGGTAGGCCCACAGCCTCTCGATGCCGGAGGGATCGGTGGCCACGGCCGTGGCCGCGTCGTCCACCTCCAGGTCGCTGAGGGCTTCCATCATCTCCTCCAGCGGGCTGGTCCGCCCGCTGCACTCGATCAGCAGGTAGACCGCCGACGGCTCCGGCCATGGCGGGGTCAGCCCCGAGTGGCGGCAGACCAGCTCCATGCCCTCCCGGTAGAAGATCTCCGCCGCGCTGAGCCCGCTCAGGCGGGTGCGCAGATGGGCCACCAGTTCGGTGGCGGCGTGGGTCGACTCCAGGCCGAGCAGGAGCACGGCCCGCTCCGGCAGGTGGGGGACGAGGCGGAGGCGGGCCGCCGTCACCACCCCGAGGGTTCCCTCCGAGCCCACTAGCAGCTGGGACAAGTCGTAGCCGGTGTTGTCCTTCACCAGCCCGCCTAGCCTGGAGATGACCGTCCCGTCGGCCAGCACCGCCTCCACGCCCACCACCTGCGCCCGCGTGCCGCCATAGCGGATGACGTGCACGCCCCCGGCGTTGGTGGCGATCATCCCGCCGATGGTGGCGCTGTCCCGGGCGGCCAGGTCCACGGGGAACTCGAGGCCGGCGGCCCGGGCCGCCTTCTGCAGGGCAGCCAGGGTGACTCCTGCCCCTACTGTGATCTGGGACGCCACCTTGTCCACCGGGCCGATGCCGTCCAGCCTGGTCATCGACATAAGGACGGGAGGTCCACCGGGGCCGGGGTGGGCGGCGGGGACCGAACCACCGACCAGCCCGGTGTTGCCCCCCTGGATCACCAGGCCGGCGCCGGCGTCGGAGCAGGCCCGGATCACGGCGGCCACCTCGGCGGTGTCGGCCGGACGCACGACCATCCGGGCCGGCCCCTGGAAGCGCCGGGTCCAGTCGGTGGTGAAGGAGCTCACCACGCCCGGATCGGAGAGAGTGTGGGCGGCGCCGACCACGGCGGCCAAGGCCCCGGCCAGGTCGGTGGGGGCCCTTAGGCGCTGGGCTGCGTCCCGGAGTACCACGGCGGGGCCGACCTTACCGGAGCCCCCGGCGCCCTCAGACCGAGCGGTCCTGCCTCAGCCGTGATCGTGGCCGGGAGCGGCCGGACCGGGCTCGGCGGCGTTGCCCAGGTGGAACTCCATGAAGGCGTCGAAGGCCCGGGGTCCGTACACGGTGCCGGGCCCACCGTTCATCATGACCGCCACCCCCAGCGCCTCGGCCACCTCCTCCGGTGTGGCCCCGGCCCGGGCCGCCCCCCGGGCGTGGGAGGCGATGCAGCCGTCGCACTGGCGGGTCACCGAGATGCCCAGTGCCACCAGTTCCTTGGTCTTGACGTCGAGTCGCCCCTCTCCCATGGCGGCGGCGTGGAGGCGGGCGTAGGCGCCCCACACCTCTGGGATCTGCTCCCGCAGGCGCAGGGCCGGCCCCCGCAGCTCGTCCAGGACTTCCTTGCCGTTGTTCATCGGACCAGCAGCTTCTCGATGGCGTCGGCCACCGCCGCCGGTGCTTCCAGGGTGACCATGTGGCCGGCGTCGGGGATCAGCACCACTTCCGCCCCGGGGATGAGCTGGCCCCAGCGGGAGGCGTATACCGGGGGGATCAGCCGGTCGCTCTCGCCCCAGATGACCGCGGTCCGGGCCGCCAGGCGATAGATGCGCTTGGACAGGCGGCGGTTGGGGATGGGGAAAAGGAGCTTTCCGGCCGTGCCCAGGCGCCGGGCATTTTCCACGAAGAAGCTGACCAGGGCGTCGTCGTCGGAGAAGTCCACCCCACCGGTCAGAGCGGCGGCTCCCTGGGCCGGGTCATGGAACAGGAGCCCGGGCAGGGACTGGGGCAGCACGCCGAATATGTCGGCTACCGGGTGCTCGTCCATCCACAGCCCAGCCGGGGCGATGAGGCCTAGGTGCTCGACCCGTTCCGGGCAGACGCAGGCCATCTCGGCCGCCACCATGCCCCCGAGTGAGTGACCCACCAGGGTGGGACGGTCCAGGCCGAGGGCATTGACCACGTCCCAGCCGTGGAGGGTGAAATCGAGCATGTCCTCCAGCAACTCCTCCCCGCTCGACTCCCCGAAGCCGGGCAGTTCCGGCGCGTACACGGTGTGCTCTCGGGCCAGGGCCGACAGCAGTCCGTCCGCTTCCAGGATCCCGGCGCTGCCGTGCAGGTAGACAAGGGGGGAGCCCTGGCCATGGCGCCATACCCGGCACGAGGTTCCCTTGGCGGTGTCGATCCGCTCCCAGCCCATCACTGGCCCGCCTCGGTCAGTTCGCTCCGGGCCCGGCCTCCGACCGTCTCCAGAGGGTCGAGCCGGTTGTCCAGGGGCTTGCACCACCAGCGGTCGTCGCCCTTCCAGTCCGGCCACATGTCCTGGAGGTGGGGCATGACCTTCTCGGCGAAGAGCCTGGTCGAATACCTCGTCTTCCAATCCGGCATATTCCCGTTGTGCATCAGGCAGAACACCGTTCCGATGTGGAGACCCTCGATCATGTCCTTCATTCGGTCCCGGACCGTTTCGGGGCTGCCGGCTATGACGTAGCCGCCCTCCACCAGGTCCTTCCAGGTCAGTTCCGAGAAGCGACGTTGGGCGGCCTGGCGCAACTGGCCCAGGGCGCCGGCCTGGAGGGTCTTGATGGTCCGGTAGCCGGGAGCATCGGCGAAACCGGGGAACACGTGCAGGCACCGGTTGTAGAAGTAGAGGATGTGTTCGGCATAGAGCTCCTCGGCCTCTGCGTCGGTGTCGGCCACGCAGATGATCTGGGCGAAAGCGCCGCGGTACGGGGACTCGTCCGCTCCCAGAGTGGCCACCCGCTCCCAGTATCCGTCCAGGAGCCGCTTGCCGGCTATGTACCCGCCGAAGGAGAGGTAGGAGTAGTTGTAGTCGTTCTCCACGCAGAAGTCCCAGGTCTCGATGGAACCGCCCCCCGGGATGTAGATGGGGGGATGGGGCTGCTGGATCGGCTTGGGCCAGGTGTTGACGTACCGGAGCTGGTTGTACTTGCCGTCGAAGGCGAACGGCTCGGGCTCGGCCCAGGCCCGCCGGATGAGGGTGTGGGCCTCTTGATACTTGTCCCGGGTCAGAGCCGGGATCTGGCCGTAGCAGTAGTTGGTGTCCATCGACGTGCCGACCGGGAAGCCGGCCAGCAGCCGGCCCCCGGATATCACATCGAGCATGGCGAATTCCTCGGCCACCCGCACCGGGGGGTTGTAAAGGGCGATGGAGTTGCCTATGACGGCGATGGCCGCCTTCGACGTCCGCCGGGCGAGCCCGGCGGCGATGATGTTGGGGCTGGGCATGAGGCCGTAGCCGTTCTGGTGGTGCTCGTTGACCCCGATGCCGTCGAAGCCGAGGGAGTCGGCGTACTCGAGCTGGTCCATGTACTCGTGGTACAGGACGTGGCCCTGGGCCGGGTCGTAGAGCCGGCTGTCGATGTCGACCCATACCGAGTGGTGCTTCTCCCGGAAGTCGTCCGGGAGATGGGGCCAGGGCATGAGGTTGAACCAGACGAACTTCACAGTGCCCCCTGAAGTCGTGGGGCCGTGTCGGGTGGCCCGGCGCCGACCGTAGCGCAACGGCCCGGCTGACCGGTCTGGCCGCCCTGACCGCCCGCCCCCCGGTCTAAGCGCCCAGACCGGCGGCGAAGTCCAGCGCCTCCTCCCATCTCGTCCCCCGCTCCAGCAGCTCCCGGTACTTCATGAGCCGGCCGGGGAAGTCGATGCCCACCGCCGCGGCGAGCATCCCGTCGTGGCGGTAGAGGCCCACCAGCTTCTCGCCCTTGGGGCCCTCTTGACGGTCGACGATCTCGAGGTGATCCCCGGCCTGGGGCAGGCCCAGGGTCTGGATGCGGTGGCCGAGCTGGTCGGACCAGACGTAGGGGACGGGGCCATAGGCCTCGTCCGATCCGAGGATGCCGGCGGCGGCGTGGGTGGCCGACTCGGCGGCGTTGGTCCAGTGCTCGACCCTGACCGGCCGGCCCAGGCCGGGATGGTCCCAGCGGGCCACGTCGCCCACGGCCCGGATGTGGTCATGGCCGGAGGCCCGGAGCCGCTGGTCGCAGACGACGCCATTGTCCAGGGCCAGACCGGAGGACTCCAGCCATGCCGTTTCAGGGACCACGCCCACTCCCACCACCACCAGCCCGGCGGGGAGACGCCGGCCGTCGTCCAGCTCCACCCCGGCCACGGCTCCGTGACCATCCTCGATCAGGGCCCGGGCCCCGTGGCCGCAGATGACGTCGATCCCGGCCGCCCGCTGCATCCCGGCCACCATCGCCCCGATCTGGGGGCCGAGGGATTGGAACAGGGGGGTGGGCAGCATCTCCAGGAGGGTGGTGGGCAGGCCCTGGGCCGCCGCCGCCGAGGCGACTTCACAGCCGATGAAGCCTCCGCCGATGACCACCACGGCGGACCCGGTCGCCATGGCGGTCCTGATGGCCTGACAGTCCTCCACCGTGCGCAGGGTGTGCACGCCCCGCAGCCCGGCGCCGAAGGGCAGGCGCCGGGGGGTGGCCCCGGTGGCGATGACCAGGTGGTCGAAGCCGACCGGCCGGCCGCCCAGTTCCACCGTGGCGGCGGACACGTCCAACCCGGTGGCCACCACCCCGGTCTGCAGATCCAGATCCAGGTCGGCCAGGGTCCCGGCCTCCTCCAGGTCGGCGTCGGCCCGGGTCCGGGTGCCCAGCAGCACCTGTTTGGACAGGGGCGGGCGGTCATAGGGCAGATGGGGTTCGGCCCCGGCCAGGGTGATGCCGCCCTCGAACCCGCCGGCCCGTAGCGCCTGGGCTGTGCGTAGACCGGACAGGGACGCTCCCACGATGAGGACCTTCATGCCCTGAATATGCTCGGCGCCGTGCCCGCCGTCGACCTGGCCCTGCTCATCCTCCGCCTCACGGTCGCGGCGGTGTTCCTCGCCCACGGGCTCAACCACATCTTCGGGGGAGGAAAGATCGCCGGGACGGGCCGCTGGTTCGAGTCCCTGGGCATGCGGCCGGGTTGGGTCCACGCCTGGACGGCCAGCCTGACCGAGGTCGGTTCCGGAGCCCTGCTGGCCGCCGGCCTGCTGACCCCCCTGGCCGGGGCCGGCGTGGTCGGGGTGATGCTGGTGGCGTGGGTCACCAACCACCGCGGCAACGGCTTTTTCATTTTCCGCCCCGGGGAGGGCTGGGAGTACGTCATGACTCTCACCTCGCTCGGGGTGGTCATCGGGATCCTGGGCCCGGGCCGCTGGAGCCTGGACGACCTTCTCGGCCTGCTGCACTGGGATGGCTGGCGGGGTCTGGCCGTGGCCCTGGGCGCCGGTGGCCTCGGGGCCGCCCTCCTACTGGCCGCCGCCTGGCGACCCACCCGGCCCGGAGCCTCACTGCCCTAATTATTCGATAACCTAATCATGTGACCACCAAAGGATTGCTGCTGCCCGGCCGGGTGGCGGCCCGGCTGGCCCGGCAGGTGGATGTGGGCCTGGCCCAGGTCGATCTCTCCCTGCCCCAGTACCGCATTCTCATGTTCCTGGCCGAGGGAGCCGTGGCCGCCTCGGCCCTGGCCGACAACCTTGCCGTCAGCCGGCCCAGCGTCACCGCCGTGGTCGACGGGCTGGTCTCCCGGGGCCTGGTGGAGCGCCGCCACGATGAGGGCGACCGGCGCCGGGTCGGCCACACCCTCACCGCCGAGGGGCGCAACATCCTGGATCAGGCCGACGCCGCCGTGGACGCCCGGCTGGCCGAGATCGCCCTTTTCCTCACCGACGAGCAGGACGCGGTCACCGCCTTCGAGGGCCTGGCCCGCTGGCGCGCCGCCCTTGATGCCTTCCGCGCCTCCCGCAAGAGCGAGGCCCGATGACGGCCATACGCGAGCCGCGGGGCGCCACCGGACCCACCGCCGGGGCCCAGACCGACCGGCGCATCACCCCGGGTGACTCCTCCTCGCCTTGGATCCCCCTGGCCGAGGAGCCCCGCTACCAGCCCCCCCGGGCTGCCATCGACCCGGACTCCACCAAGAGCTGGCTGCGCCGGGCCATGCCCATCGTCAAGGCCCATAAGGCGACCTTCCTCACCGCCATGATCATGTCCGCCTTCGGGCTGATCCTCCAGGTCCAGATCCCCCAGCTGCTGGGCCAGGACGCCCTCACCCACTCCATCGTGCTGCACCGGGGCATGGCCGGGTACGTACCCCTGGCCCACTACGTGAAGCTGGTGTTCATCCTGGCCGTGGTGGCCGGCATCGCCGGCTTCATCTCCCGGCTGTTCCTCATGACCACGGCCTACAAGATCGAATTCGACCTGCGGAACATCATCTACGAGCACCTCACCCGCATGTCGTTCCCCTTCTACGACCGGGTCCAGTCGGGCCAGCTCATCTCCCGGGCCAACTCCGACATCCGCTCGGTGCAGATGTACCTGACCTTCGCCCCCAACATCCTGGTGCAGTGCGGCATCGCCCTGGTGGCCTTCATCTACATGCTGCGCATCAACGTCCCCCTCGCCTGCGTGGCCATGTCCACCATGCCGTTCATCTACGTGCTCGGTGTGCGCATGCGGAAGTCGATGTTCCCCGTGTCCTGGCTCATCCAGTCCCGCCTGGCCGATGTGGCCACCATCGTGGATGAGAACATCAACGGCGTCCGGGTGGTCAAGTCCTTCGCCGCCGAGGACCAGCAGCTCCGGTCCCTGGCCAAGGCGGCCGACCGGCTGCAGTGGGCCTACATCAAAGATGCCGACCTGCGGGCCAAGTTCACCCCGGCGGTTCAGAACCTTTCCCAGCTCGGTCTGGCCCTGGTCGTGCTCTTCGGCGGCTACCTGGTCGTCCACGACCGCATCCAGGTCGGGGCCATCCTCAGCTTCAGCTTCTGGATCGTCATGCTCCAGGCCCCCTTCCAGATGCTCGGCATGCTGATCATGATGGGCCAGCGGGCGGCGGCCTCGGCCGACCGGATCTACGAGATCCTGGATGAGAAGCCCACCATCTACGATCGGCCCGGAGCCATCGACCTCATCGACTGCCGGGGCGACGTCCACTTCAACGACATCACCTTCGCCTACAACGAGGACGGCCCCAACATCCTCGACCACTTCGAGCTGCGCATCCGGCCTGGGGAGACGGTGGCTCTGGTGGGCCGGACCGGCAGTGGCAAGTCGACCGTGGCCCGGGTCCTGCCCCGCTTCTACGACGTGGACGGGGGCGCCATGGTCATCGACGGTCATGACGTGCGGGACCTCACCCTCGATAGCCTGAGGGCCCAGATCGGCATCGTCCTGGACGAGCCGTTCCTGTTCTCCATGTCGGTGCGGGATAACATCGCCTACGGGCGACCAGAGGCCGACTTCGCCGACATCGTGGCCGCCGCCCAGGCCGCCGGGGCCGACGGGTTCATCCGGGAGCTGGCCGACGGCTACGACACGGTGGTGGGGGAGCGGGGCTACACCCTCTCCGGTGGCCAGCGCCAGCGCATCGCCATCGCCCGGACCCTGCTGGTCAACCCCCCGATCCTGGTTCTGGACGACGCCACCAGTGCCATTGATGTGCAGGTCGAACTGCAGATCCACGACGGGCTCAAGCGGATGATGCAGGGCCGGACCACCCTCATCATCGCCCACCGTCTATCGACTATCTCGCTGGCCGACCGTGTCCTGCTCATGGACGAGGGCCGCATCGTGGCCGATGGCACCCACGTCGAGTTGATGGCCACCGTGCCTCTCTACGCCGAGGTGCTGGCCCAGGCCGATGACGTGGAGCCCGGCCAGATTCCGGAACTCCCGCACCTCGGGACGGGAGGGACGGACTGATGGCGTGGGGTGGAGGCATGGTCGGCGGCGGCATGGTCGGCGGAGGTCTGGGCCCCCCGGGGGGCCGGGTGGGGAACCCCGGTAACGGGCTGCCCTTCGCCGGCATCCCCTCCGAGCTGCAGGCCGGCGTGGACAAGCTGCTGAGGGACGAGCCCGAGTACGGGGAGCCGACGGCCCGGTTCAGCTACAGCCGGGCCGGGGACGAGACCGAGCACCTGAACCTCCGGGGACTGCTGTTCAAGCACTGGAAGCTCGGGGTGCTGGCCATCATCCTGGTCGCCATCGTGAGCGTGGCCAACCAGGCCGGGCCCAAGCTGATCGACATCGCCATCACCCAGGGGATGGAAGCCCACAGGAGCATGCACACCATCGTGGTGATCAGCATCCTGTATCTGCTGGCCATAGCCGTGACCGCCATTGCCCAGCGCTACCAGGTCCGCACCACCGGCCGGCTGGCGGCCTGGGTCATGAACGACCTCAGGGTCAAGGTGTTCAACCATCTTCAGCGCCTCGCCCTCGACTTTTACACCGAGGAGAAGGCCGGGGTGATCATGACCCGGATGACCAGCGACATCGAAAACCTGCAGCAGCTGCTCCAGGACGGGCTGGCCTCCTTTGCCGTCCAGGGCCTGACCATGGTCGTCATCACGGCCATCCTCTTCAGCATGAACGTCGAACTGGCGCTCATAACGATCCTGCTCATCATCCCGATCCTCACCGCCCTGTCGCTGTGGTTCCGGTCCGCTTCCGAGGCGGGATATGACCGGGTCCGGGATGGGATCGCCAATGTGCTGGCCGATCTGTCCGAGACGCTGCACGGAGTCCGCCTCGTCACCGCCCACAACCGCCAGCGTCACAACACCATCCATCACCGCAACGTGGTCGGTGTCTACCAGGACGCCAACAACTTCACCGCCCGCATCAACGCCGTGTACGGCCCGGGCACGCAGATGCTGGGCTTCCTGGGCCAGGCCGCCCTCCTGGCCATCGGCGGGGACTTCGTGTCCCGGCACACCCTCAGCGTGGGTGACCTGGTGGCTTTCTTCCTCTACCTCAACCGCTTCTTCGCCCCCATCCAGCTGCTGGTGCAGCAGTACAACACCTATCAGCAGGGCCAGGCCTCGGTCACCAAGCTCGGCGGCTTGCTCAACACCGAGCCCAGCACCCCCCAATCGGCCAGCGCCATCGACCTGCCACCCATCCGGGGCGACATTGTCTTCGAGAACGTCACCTTCGGATACGACCCGGCCGTACCCGTCATCCACGACATCAGCGTGCACATCAACCCGGGCGAGACGGTGGCCTTCGTGGGCGCCACCGGGGCAGGCAAGTCAACCATGGCCAAGCTGGTGACCCGCTTCTACGACCCGACCGGGGGCCGGGTGACCATCGACGGCTACGACCTCAAGGACGTCACCATCGGGTCCCTGCGCCGCCAGCTCGGAGTCGTGCCTCAGGAGCCGTTCCTGTTTGCCGGGACCATCCGGGACAACGTGGCCTTCGCCGCCCCGGATTCCTCGGACGAGCAGGTCTGGGAGGCCATCCGGGCCGTGGGCCTGGTGGAGGTCATCGAACGCATGCCGGAAGGCCTCGACACGGTCGTCCACGAGCGGGGCCAGTCCCTCTCCTCGGGCGAGCGCCAGCTCATCGCCCTGGCCCGGGCCTTCGTGGCCCAGCCCCGGGTCCTGGTCCTGGACGAGGCCACTTCCAACCTCGACCTGTTGTCCGAGACCAAGATCGAAGCCGCCCTCGACATCCTGCTGGAAGGGCGCAGCGCCATCCTCATCGCCCATCGCCTGACCACGGCCATGAAGGCCGACCGGATCATCGTGGTGGACGACGGGGTCATCGCCGAGTCAGGCTCACACGATGAGCTCCTGGGACTGGGCGGCCGCTACGCCCGGATGTACGAGACCTGGATGAGCCACGCCGAGGGCGAGGCGGCCTGATCTACCGAGGGGGATGCCGCCGCCGGTGCCGGGTAACCGGTACCGGCGGACGGCGTAGCTTCCGGACGTGGACCAGCACTTCGAGTACCTGGCGGCCGAGACGGACCGGGCCGGTCTGGCCGGACTGCACTCGTGGCTGACCGGGCCCGGCGCCCGGCCGCTGCCCCTCCTGGGCGTTCCGGATGAGAAGCGGCTGGTCCCGGTCACGGCCGCCTTTATGCTCTTCGGCCTGTTCTGGGGGGCCTGGGCCGTCTCCGCCGTGGACGTCGAGCGGGCCCTGGGCCTCAACAACGGTGGCTTTGGGCTGCTGATGTCGGCCGGCCTGCTTGGGGGCGCGGCCGGCAACGCCGCCGGGGGCTCGGTCACCGAACGGTGGGGCACCTCCCGGGTACTGGCCATCTCGCTCACCTGTTGGGCACTGCTGGCCTTCGGGGTGGCCTCGTCCCGTCCCCACTGGCTCCTGGGTCTGGTGCTGCTCGTCTTCGTCGGGGTCAACGGTGTCGTGGACGTGGCCATGAACGTGGCCGCCACCGCATCCCTCTCGGCCTCCCCCGGCTACCTGGTCCGTTTCCACGCCCGCTTCAACGCCGGCGCCGCCGTCGGGGCCGGCCTGAGCGGCGCACTCATCGCCTCCCATCACGGCTGGCGGGTCCTGTGGCTGGGCATCGGCACGGCCGGCCTGGCCTTGGCCGCCGTCTGCGCTCGGGCCGAGATGCCGGCCGCCGGTGCCGGCCAGGCCACGCCCCTGGCCGGCGCCATCGGCGTCCTACGGCGGGAGGGACTGGTGCTGGTGGCGGCGGCCTTCGCCGTAGGGGCGATGGTGGAGGGCGGGATTGAACTGTGGGGCGTCCTCTACCTGCGAAGCGAGCTCCACTCCGGCCTGCTCATCGGCGCCGGCGGTTCGGTGCTTGCTTACGCGGTGGCGACCTCGGCGCGGGTCAGCTTGGGTCCGGCCGCGGCCCGTGGCGGCGCCGCCCGGGGTGTTCTCATCGGAGCCGGCACGGCCGCCACCGGCGCCGTCCTCCTGGCCACCGCCCCGTTCGCTTCCCTGGCGGCCGTCGGGCTGGTCCTGGGCGCCGGGGGGATTTCCATGTACTGGCCCCTGCTCATCGCCCACGCCGGCGCCGGCCGGGAGCGACCCGGCTCCACCGTGGGGGCGGTCACCGCCTTCGGGTACCTCGGGCTCATGTCCGGACCCGGCCTGGTCGGCCTTCTGGCCCAGGGAATCGGGCTGCGCTGGGCCCTGCTCGTCCTGGCCGCCGGGGCCGCCTTCGTGGCCGTCGTCCCCACTCTCGATCACCGCACCCCCTGAGGGCATCGCCGGGCACGCCAGGGCGGCCACGCCGGGTGGCGTCCCGTGGCTCCCCGCCACCGACGGTGGCGCGGAATGGAGGATGCAACTTGAACGGACACCGAAAAGATCTGAACTTTGTCGACTGGTGGTGAACAAATATTCGTTCCGTAACCATTCTGAAATATAAATCGGGTGGTCGGTTCAATCTGCATCCCCCGCATCCCCCGCATCCCCCGCATCCCCCGCATCCCCCGCATCCCCCGCATCCCCCGCATCCCCCGCATCCCCCCGCCGGAGCCCCGGGGCCGCCGGCGGCTACCGGCGCAGGACGGCCAGATCGGAGCGGCTGAGGGCACCGGTCAGCACCACCAGGACCGGCGCGGCCACCATGCCGATGGCCAGCTGGACCAGGGGGGGCAGCAGGTAGCCCACGGCCAGGACCAGGGCCAGCAGCCCGCCGGCCAGAAGGGTCTGGCGCAGGCGCTCGATGGGCCAGCCGGTCCCCAGGCGCCGGTGGCAGGCCACGGCCAGGGCAGCCACCGAGACGGCCTCCACGGCGGTGGTGGCTGCTGCCGCCCCGAGGTAGGAGAAGAGCGGGACCAGGACCCCGACCAGGACCAGGTTGACGGCCAGGACGCTGACGGCCACGGCCAGGAGCAGGCGTTGCTGGTGGCTGTTGAACAGGACGCCGGACAGCACCGAGCCCATGAGGATCAGGCCGGCGGCGGGGGAGAGGATGGCCAGGACCGCACCGCCCCCGTGGTAGTGCCGGAAGGCATGCAGGGCGGGCAGGGCCCGCCAGGCCACCATGGCCCCGCCGACCCCGAAGATGACGGTCGGGACGGTGGCCAGGTGCATGGCCACCTCGTACCGGCGGCGAAGTATCTCCGTCCCCCGCCCGGCCGCCCGGGCGAAGACCGGGTTGAGGAGGGCCACCAGCAGGCCGGGGAAGGCGGCGAAGGCATCGATGAACCGGTAGCCGGCGCCGAACTGGCCCACCGCCGTCGAGTTGTGGACCCGGGCCAGCACCAGCACGTCGAGGCGGTAGTAGAGCCCGGTGATGACCCCCGTCGCCCCCAGGGGCAGGGCGGCCCGAATCACCGGACCCATGGCGGCCGGATCGGGCCGCCAGCGGTATTCGGTGAGGGTCAGGGCCCGGCCGGCGGCTACGGCCAGGCTTATCCCGGTGGCAGTCACGTAGAGCCAGATGAACGACACCAGCCCGGCGTGGAGCTGGATCAGGAGGACGACCCCGGCCACCAGGATCAGGGACTCGGTCAGGTTTCCGAGGGCGACCCAGGCCATCTTCAGGCGGACCTCCAGGGTCACCTGGAGGGACTGCATGGTGGTAAGCACGGCGATGATGGTCGCCACCGTGGCGGCGTGCACGGTGGCCGGGTGGTAGCCGATCAGGTGGAGGAAACCGATGGTGGCCCCATAGCAGAGGGCTGCCACCACCAGGCGCAGGTAGAACAGGTTGGGGATGAGGACGCCCTCCCGCCGGGGTGTCTGGGCAACGGTCCTGGCCACCATGGCCGTGAAGCCGAAGTCGACCACCGGGCCCAGGAGGTCGGGCACGGCCACGGCAAAGACATAGGTTCCCAGAGGACCGGGCCCCAGGTGGGACGAGAGGAGGGCGAACCAGACCAGGTGCAACAGCAGGTTGGCCCCCTGGGCCCCGGACAGGAGGGCGGCGTTCCAGGCCACCCGGCGGCCGACCCTGCCGTCGAGGACGGAACCGACCTCGGTTTCTTCCCCCTGTTCCTCCATGCCGGGCCCGCTCAGCCCAGGGTGATCAGCCGGCCGAGCCCTATGGCCCGCAGCCCCGTGGAAAGCTCGGCGGTCACCCAGGTCAGACGGTTAGCGGTGAGCAGGATTCCAAAGGCCGTCAGGACCAGGGCGGAGACGATGGTCAGGGCCCGGAAGTGCCGCCGCACCCACCCGAAGGCCCCGGCCAGACGGCCCAGGGCCAGGCCGGAGGCCATGAAGGGGACGGCCAGGCCGGCCGAGTAGACGAGGAGGAGCAGCGCCCCCTGGGTGGTCTGGGCCCGGGTGGCCGCCACCGCCAGCACCGAGGCCAGCACGGGGCCTATGCAGGGAGTCCAGCCGAAGCCGAACGCCACTCCGGCCACCGGGGCGGCCAGGGGTCCCAACCGGGACAGCGCCACGTGGAAGCGGGCCTCTCCGTACAGGCGGGGGGTGCGCAGGACAAGGGAGCCGGCCAGGAACAACCCCATGGCCAGGACCATGGCTCCGGTGATGCGGGTCAGGAGTAGGTGATCGCGCAGGGTCGCCTCCCCGATGGCGGATGCGCTCATGCCCAGCAGCACGAACACGGCCGCGAAACCGGCCACGAACAGGCCCGTGTCCCTGGCTATCCGGCCGAGGTGCTCCCCGGAACCCTTCTGGATCTCCTCGATGTCGAGCCCGGTGACCACCGAGAGGTAAGCGGGGACCAGGGGCAGGACGCAGGGGCTGGCGAAGCTGACGATCCCTCCACCGAAGGCGGCCAGGTAGCCCACTGCGGAAGCGCTCACCCTCACAGCCTCGGGGGCGCGGGCCGCCAAGGCAAGCCGGCGCTCATGTGGGCAGGAGTCGGCCGCCCCGGCGGCGAAAGTTAAGGGCGAACAAACCATGACCCTGAACCGATCACGCCATGCTGGCGCCTCCCCGCCCCGCCGCCGACTCTCCGGCCTGTCTGCAGCCGAGCCCGGACTGGGCCCGCAGGGAGGCCGCGCCCTGGTGGCGACCCTGGCCGGGGCCATAGCCGTACTCGGCTCGGTGGCCGGCTCCACCGCCTTCGTCATGCAGTCGATGAGGTCGGCGCCCAACCCCTCGGTCAGCGTCGCCCCCGTCATCACCCTGCGCCCCGCCGCTCCCAAGGCGGCCCCGGCCGCCCCACTCCGGGACTCCGGCCCCAGCTCGCCGGCCACGACCCACCCCTCGACCGCCGGTCCGACCCCCGTGCTGGGCGCCTCCGCCCCCGCTTCCGCCTTGCCGGGCCGTGCCATCCTGGCCGCCGGCCCTCTTCCGGCCCTGGTCCACCGGGCTGTGGCGGGTCTGACCTCCGCCGCCCAGACCGCCGCCACTGAGGCTGCCGGTGCCGCCCAGGCCGCCGCTGGCAATCCTGTCACCGTGGTCGGCCCGCTCAGCCCCGCCACCGGTGGGGTCGTAGCCCAGTCCCTGGCCACGCCGGCCCTGGCCCTGCCCAGCACCACTCCGCCGGTGGCCGGGCCCAGGGTGGCCAAGGTGAACACCGTCCGCAGCTTGAACTTCGTGACCCCCCGGCCCTTGGTGGCGCCCCTGGCGGTGGCGCGGGCCCGGGCCCGGACCCACCTGGCCGCCGCCGCCGCCCGGGCGGTTCGCGTCGGCAATCCGTCTGCCCGGGCTACCGTCGCGCAGAGCCGGTTCAATTCGGCTCGGAAGACCCAGGGTGGCGGCCATCGTTTATGGGCAGAAACGGACGGACTGAATGGCCCGTCCACTCACCACTGACGGTCCGTGGTCACCCCCGGAGGTCGCTGACCCCGGGGACGGGGACAGGGCCTCGGAGCAAGCCGCCCCTGGGCTGAGCCCGCAGCCCGTCGGCCTGCCCCTGCCGGCCCCGGTCCGGTGGCTGGCCAGCATGCGCCGCAGTGCCCGGGTACGGATCCTGGGCTGGTTCGTGGTCATGATGGTGGTGGCCATAGCCGCCTCTCTCCTGGTCGAGCGCCAGGTCCTGCTCATCCGCCTGGGCCACCGCACCGACACCCAGCTCCAGGTCGACGCCGCCGCTCTGGAACGGGAGGCCAACCCGAGCGGGGGCAACCCCCGCTCGGTCACGGCCCTGTTCAGCTCCTACATCAAGTCCCATGTGCCGGGCCCGGACGGTGAGCTGCTCACCCTCATCGACGGCCGGACCTACCAGTCCACCGCCGACGCCGCTTACCCCCTCCAGAACCTGCCCGGCTTCGTGAAGATGGCGGCGTCGGCCAACGACTCCCAGCTTGGGACGGTCCAGACGCCGGCCGGCCCGGCCCGCTACATCATCGTCCCGGTGGCCCAGCCCGGGTCCCCTTCGGGAACCTTCGTGGCCGCCGCCTTCACCCGGACCTTGGAGGGCGAGGTGAACGGCGACGTCGGCGTGGCCGCCGCCGTCTCCTTGACCATTCTCCTGGCCATGACCCTGATCGGCTGGGGGGTGGCCGGGCGGGTGCTGGCTCCGGTTCGCCTCATGACCGAGGCCGCCCTGTCCATCGGGGAAACCGACCTCACCCGGCGGATCCCGCCCACAGGCGATGATGAGATCTCGGCCCTGGCCGGTGCCTTCAACTCCATGCTCGACCGTCTGCAGTCGGCCATGATGAGCCAGCGGGAGTTCGTCAGCGACGCCGGCCATGAGTTGCGGACTCCGATCACGGTCATTCGGGGCCACCTCGAGCTCATGGGCGTCGACCCCGCCGACCGGGCCCAGACCCTGGCCCTGGTCAACGATGAGCTGGGCCGGATGACCCGCATGGTTGAGGACCTTCTGCTGCTGGCCAAGGCGGAGCGGCCCGACTTCCTCGTCCTGCGTCCGGTCAACCTGGCCGACCTGGTCAATGAGCTGATGGCCAAGGTCATCGCCCTGGGCCCGCGGGACTGGAGCAGCCAGATCAACGGGCAGGCCACCACTATGGCTGACCGGGAGCGCCTGACCCAGGCCGTCATGAACCTGGTGGACAACGCCGTGGCCCACACCGGGCCGGAGGACTGCATCACCCTGGGCCTGGATGTGGGACGGCGGGACTACCGGATCTGGGTGACCGATACCGGCTCCGGCATCCCCAGGGCCGATCAGGCCCGGATGTTCGACCGCTTCGCCCGGGGCCGCAACGAGCGTCGCCGCTCCTCCGGCGCCGGCCTGGGCCTTGCCATCGTCCAGGCGATAGCCGAGGCCCACCGGGGTACGGTCGAGGTGGCCAGCGCCCCGGGCGAGGGGTCTACCTTCACCTTGGTGTTACCGCAACAGCCGGCTACGGAGGAGAGGCAATGACCAGGATTCTCATCGCCGAAGACGAGGACCGGATCGCATCCTTCCTGCGGAAGGGCTTCGAGGCCAACGGGTACTCCACCGAGGTGGTCGAGGACGGCCTGCAGGCCGTCGAGCTGGCCCGCGACGCCGACTTCGACCTCATGGTGCTCGACCTGGGCCTGCCGGAGCGCAGCGGCCTGGAGGTGCTCTCCGACATCCGGGCCCGGGGCGAGAAGATGCCGGTCATCATCCTCACCGCCCGGGACGAGGTCGACACCACCGTGGCCGGCCTGGAGGGTGGGGCCGATGACTACATGAAGAAGCCCTTCAGCTTCGAGGAGTTACTGGCCCGGACCCGCCTCCGCCTGCGCCAGGCCGATGAGATCGAGTCGACCATCACGGCCGGCCCCCTGATCCTGGACCTGCACCGCCACACCGTCACCCTGGGCGATGAGGTGATCGAACTACCGGGACGGGAGTTCGCCCTGGCCGAGGTCCTCTTCCGCCACCAGGGCGATGTCCTCTCCCGCCAGGCCCTCCTGGAGGCGGTGTGGGGCGAGGAGGGCGACCCGGGTTCCAAGAAGCTGGAGGTTTACGTCCTCTACCTGCGCCGCAAGCTGGGCGACGGCGTCATCGAGAACCTCCGAGGCCAGGGTTACCGCCTCCGCCCCGACCTGGTCACCAGCCCGGGCTGAGGCTCCGGGGCTGCAAGAGCATGGCGTCGGCGGGCCCGACATCGGCGGCGGTGAGGGCCCGGATCGGGATCACGGCATCACCCAGGCCGGCACAAAGGCAGTGCCCCGCCCGGTCCGGTAACAGGTGGCCAGGTGCTCGAGCCGGGCGGCGCTGTCGTCCAGCCCGCCGGGACGGTTGCGCCTCAGCCACAGCCGGCGGTGCTCGCCCACCAGGTCGGGCACCCGGGCGGCCAGGCGTTCCCGTTGATCGGCGGGGATGGACCCCAGCGATCCGTCCCCCTCCAGGCGGCCCCGGGCGTCTTCGGTCATGAGCTTGGCGATGGCCACCATCAGGCCGACCTCGGCCCGCAGCTGGGCGCCGGCCAGATCCGAGCCGTCCCCGGCCCCTCCAGCCCCTCCGGCCAGCGCCAGGCCGTGGTCCAGGGTGGCGTCATAGGCGTCCAGCTGGGCGTGGTCCAGTCCCTGGGTGGAGCGCTGCCCGACCCGCAGATGGGGCCAGATGAGATGCAGCAGCACCGAGGCGGTGTTGGGGCTCTGGGGCTCGACGGCCAGGTGGGCGTCGCCCAGAGCCAGCAGGGCCCGGGCCCCCGCCTCGCCCAGCCGGGCGCCGTCGAGACTGGCCCCGGCCAGGGCGCCCTGGTAGTCGGCGGTCCGGGCCGTTTCGGTGTTCCAGCTGGCGGCGGCCCCGGCGGCCAGTCCGGGCAGGCTCACCGGCCAGGGCTGGAGGTGGCCCCCGTCGCCCCAGTCGGTGATCAGGTAGCCCCCGGCCCCGTGGGCCAGTCCGGCCCGGGCGGCGTTGAGGCAGTTGTCCCGGGCGTTGGTCCATCGGCCCAGCAGGCTGTTCCAGCTGGATGTCCCGGGACACACCCAGAAGGGCAGTCCGGCGCCGGCCAGCACCCGGCCCCGTTGGTCGAAAGGGTGGTCGGCCTCGTAGCCCCACTCCAGCACGGTCACCCCCTCGGGGATCCCTCCCACCAGCTCAGGGTGCTGGGCCACGATGTCACCCCAGATGAGCATCTGGCGTCCGTCCAACTCGGGGGTGGAGCGCAGGGCCGAGATGTAGGCGCCATAGTCCGCCGAACGGTCGGCGCTGAGCTCCCAGGGCTCGTCCAGGCCCACGTTGACAAGGGGGCTGTCGAAGTTCACCAGCAGTTCGGCCAGTAGCGACCGCACCAGGGCCAGGGACCCTGGATTGCTGGGGTCCAGGGTGCTCGGGAAGTGGGGCCGCCCCTTCTCGTCGCGGTAGGCTTGGGGGGCGATGGCCAGAGGGCGATAGCGGTCCTTGCACAACCAGCGCTCCATGTGGCCCAAGGCGTTCTGGTTGGCGGCCAGCTCAACGTGGTGTTGGCGGGCGTAGAGATTCAGCTCGGCCAGCTCATCGGGGTTAAAGGGGCTGGCCCGGCCCCACACCTCTTCACGGCCGGCGTAGGCGAAGGTGTGTTCCATGTAGAGCTGCAGGTGGTTGAGCTTCCAGCCGGCCATCAGATCGATGATCGACTTGAGGGTGGACAAGCTCGGAACCTTGTCCCGGGATATGTCGAGCATCACGCCCCGGACGGGGAAGTCCGGCCAATCGGTGATGTCGGCCTCTGGCACTCCGTCGGGGCCGCCCAGCTGGTCCAGGGTGGCCCGGCCCCGGGCCAGGCCGGCCTCATCCGAGGCGCTCAGGCGGATGCCGTCCGTTCCGGCCACCAGGTGGTAACCCTCGTCCCGGTGGCCGGGCTCCAGAACGGTGGTCGGTTCGGACCAGGCCAACCGCTGTCGGCCCAACTCAACCTGCCTCGGGGCCGGAAACAGGTTCGGATCGCTCATTCCACAGGCTCCCCACTGCCGCTCTCACGGGGGACGATACGGCGCCGGTGTACGACGAAGGCCGTGCCCATGCGAGCCCCGACCGTGCGCACATAGAAGCGCACCGGGCTGATCCAGGCGATCTCGGCGCGGGTCCGGCCGTCGGCTTTCATCCGGTGGAGGGCGCCCAGCAGCAACGGCACCCCGACCCGACCCCCCATGGCGCTGGGACGCACGGCCACCGGCCCGAGCCAGCCGGCCCGGTTGACGTCCCAGGCGCAGAATCCGTTGATCCCCTCGGCGTCCCGGCTGATCAGCAGACGCTCCTTGCCCAGGGCCCGCATGACCTCATCGGTCCACCAGGCCCAGTGCTGGTCGGCCCAGGTCCGGACCTCGTCGGCCTCCGCCTCGGTGGCCAGGGCCGGCCCACCCGGGTCGGCGGGGAGCGGGCCCAGCTCGACGCTCATATTGAGGTGCGTCTCGGTACGGTGGTAGCCGGCCGCCTCCAGCAGGCAGAACATCTCGGTCAGATGGGTGGGCACCCCGGGGAAGAGATAGTCGGGCGCATCGGCCCCCACTGATACGTGGCTGGCGCCGGACAGGTCGGCTTCGGCCGCTTCCAGCAGGGCGGCGCCGATGCCGGCCCGGCGGTGCTCGGGGTGGACCGCCAGCAGCCTGATGTGCCCTTCCCCCCGGCGTATGACGCTGGCCACCACCCCGACAGAGGGATCGCCCCGGACCACCGCCACGGAGTCACCGGCGTTGGCGGTGGCGAACAGGGCCTGCTCGAGGTCCGCCGGTTCGGGAGAGTCGGGGCCGAGGGCCAGCCGGCACAGCCCGGCGATGTCGGCCGAGGCACTGCGGTCCAGCCGGTCCAGAACCACGGGGGCGGCGGGGCTCAAAGCGGACCGTTGGCGTGCTTGCGCCCGCCCACGTGCTCTCGCTTGCCCCGGATCTCCTCCAGGGCCCCGATCAGCGCCCCGCGGGTTCGGGCCGGGTCGATCACGTCATCGATGAGGCCGCGTTCGGCGGCTATCCACGGGTTGAGGTAGCTGTCCTCGTACTCGAGCTCCAGTTCGCCCGCCTCCGCCGGGCCGGCCCGCCGGTGCAGGATCTGCACCGCCCCCTTGGCCCCCATGACGGCCACCTCGGCCGACGGCCAGGCCAGGCACAGGTCCGAACCCATCGGCCGGCAGTCCATGACGATGTAGGCGCCTCCGTAGGCCTTGCGCAACAACAGGCAGACGCGGGGAACGCTGGCCTCGGCATAGGCGAAAGCCATCTGGGCACCGTGGCGGATCATGCCCCGCCACTCCAGGTCCTTACCGGGTAGGAATCCTGGCGTGTCCACCAGGGTGATGATCGGCAGACCGAAGGAGTCGCAGAAGGTCACGAACCGGGCCGCCTTATGGGAGGCGGGGATGTCGATGGTGCCGGCCATGGACTGGGGCTGGTTGGCCACGATTCCCACTGGCTTACCGCCCAGGCGGGCCAGGGCCGTGACGATCTGGGTGGCCCATCGGGGTCGCAGCTCCAGCAGGGGCTGGTCCTGGTCGATCACCGCCGCCAGGATCCGCCGCACGTCATAGGAGCCGTTGGCGGCGGCGGGGATGACGTCGCGCAGTTCGGGGGTGCGCCGGCCGGGCGGATCGGATGTCGGCCGCCGGGGCGGCAGCACGTCGGCATGAGGGGGGAGGAAGTCCAACACGTCCGCCACCAACTGGGCGGCGTGATCGGTGTCCTCCGCCTCCAGGGCGGCCACGCCGGTCCGGCGGGCGTGCACATCGACACCGCCGAGGCGCTGGAGGTCGACGTCCACCCCGGTCATCTCCCTGACCATGGCCGGGCCCGAGACGAAGGCGTAGCTGTCGGCGGTCATGACCACCACGTCGGCCAGGCCCAGCAGCAGCGCCGGCCCGGACACGGCCGGCCCCTGACAGACCAGCACGACCGGGACGATCCCGGAGCAGGTGGTCAGCTCCCGGGCGGCCCGGCCCCAGGCGTGCAGGGCCTCGATGCCGTGATCCACCGATGCCCCCCCGGAGGCCAGGTAGCCGACCAGGGGCAGGCGCTGGCGCAGGGCGGTGGCAGCGGCCACGGCGATGGTCTCGCTGTCCGAGGGGGTCAAGCTGCCCGCCGCCAGGCTGGCATCGATCCTCAACACGACCGCGTCGTTGCGGCCCAGACGCTCGACGGCGGCCGAGGTGCATCCCTTGACGCCTCCCCGCAGCACCAGCGATGCCGTCATCCCCGCCGACCTTATAGGGTCACCCGTCGTGCTGAGCAGGCTGAGCCGGACCCTCGAGGGCCGGGTGGCGTTGGTGACCGGGGCCGCCGGCGGCATGGGCCGGGCCACCGCCTTCGTGCTGTCGGATCTGGGCGCCCGGGTGGGCCTGTTGGACCGTTCCGCCTCCGTGGCCGATGCCGCCGCGGTCATTGCGGCCGATGGGGGAACGGCCGCGGGTTGGCAACTGGACGTGACCGATGCCGACGCCTGCGCGGCGGCGGTGACCGAGGCCACCGGGCAGCTGGGTCGGGTGGATATCCTGATCAACAACGCCGGGGTCAGCCTGCCGGCTCCCATAGACGCCCCTGATTTCGACGCCGCCTGGGAAGCCACCTTGGCCGTGAACCTCACCGCCTATGCCCGCATGGTGAGGCTCTGCCTGGACGACCTGACCCGGGCCGGGGAGGGCAGGGTGGTCAATGTCGCTTCCACCGAGGGACTGGGGGCCAGCGGTTTCATATCCGCCTACACGGCCAGCAAGCACGGCGTCATCGGGCTGACCCGATCCCTGGCCGTCGAACTCGGCCGGCGGGGCGTGACGGTCAACTGCGTGTGCCCCGGGCCGATCCATACCGGCATGACGGCCATCATCCCGGACGAGGCCAAGGAACGCTTCGCCCGGCGCCGGGTCCCCCTGCGCCGTTACGGGGACCCCGAGGAGGTCGCCCACGCCATCGCGTCGCTGGTACTGCCGGCGGCTTCCTACATCAACGGCGCGGCTCTGGCGGTAGACGGCGGCCTCACTGTCCAGAACACCTGACTCCGGGCGCGGCGCGACGGCGGGGGCCGTGCGGGCGTTGAAGGCAGTCATCTCCCCGACCGATCCGCGCCTGAGGATGGCCATGCGCATGGCCCGGTTCGTCATCGGACTGGGCCTGGCTGCCCTGGCCGTGGTCGTGCTGCTGGGGCGCAAGGGTGAACTCTCGGGATCGGCTGAGTCGTTCCGGCACATCCGCCTCTGGTGGCTCGGCCCGTCGTTGCTGGTAGAGGCCGTCTCCATGGTGTGCTTCGCCCGCACCCTGGGCCGGCTCCTGAGCGAGGGACATCATCCCCTCCGGCCCGGCCCGGTTCTCGCCATCAGTCTGGCCTCCAACGCCATCGCCAACTCACTCCCGGCCGGGCCCGCCTTCGGCGCCGCCTACTCCTACCGGCGTATGCGGGAGCTCGGGGTCCCGGAGATAGTGGCCGGCTGGGCCATGTTCGCTTCGGGGGTGCTGGCCGCCGCCTCTCTGGCGGCCATGGCCGCCGTCGGCGTGGCCGCCGCCCTCGACCAGAGCACCGACCTGGATCTCTTCGGCGTGACGCTGGGAACGGTAGTGGTGGCCATGGCGCTGGTGGAGCTGCTGCGCCGGCCCGCTCGGGTCGCCCTTCCGGCCGCCGCCGCCAGCCGCGTCTCCCGTCGCCTGTTCGGCTTCCCCCGTTCCGAGCCCGACCAGGTGGCCGAGATGGTTCGTTCCCGCCTGGACGTGGTCACCCCGAGCTGGTCGGGGCTGTCCGCGGCCTTCGGGTGGGCTTTGGGGAACTGGGGCTTTGACCTCTCCTGCCTGATCTTCGCCTTTCTGGCCGTTGACGCCGCCGTGCCGTGGCGGGGCATCCTGCTCGCCTACGGGGCGGCCCAGCTGGCCTCCAACCTGCCCATCACCCCGGGGGGGTTGGGAGTGGTCGAGGGCAGCCTGACCATCGGTCTGGTGGCCTACGGAGGGGCGGAGGCGTCCACCGTGGCCGCCGTTCTGGTCTACCGGGTGCTGAGTTTCTGGCTGCCACTACTGGTCGGTTGGAGCGTGGCCGGGGTCCTCGCCCTCAAAGCCCGCCGGGCGGAAGTGCGCGCCGCCGGGCCCGGTGTCAGAGTGGTGGAGGTGAGCGGATGACCCGGGGGCCGGCCAAATCCCCCCGCCGCCGAACCGCCGCTGGCGTCCTGGCTCTGGCCCTGCCGTTGTCCCTGGTCGGCTGCTCGGCCCGGGGCGCCTCTCTGGGCACGACGTCGAGCCTGTGCTTCCACGCCCTGCCGGCGGCGGCGGCGGCTGTTCACGACCGGGGCAGTCTCCTCGGGGTCCGCCTGGTGGTGGCCAGCCGGTTGCGCCGGCGGGTCCCAGCCGCGGCCGCTCTGGGTGACACCAAGCTGTGCATGGTGGCCTACAAGGGGACCTTCGTCCCGGGCGACGTGTCCAAACCGCTGGGCGGTCACGGCGGGGACTTCGCGGTGGTGGGTGTGAACCAGGCCGGGACGGAGGTGCTGGGCACCCTCCTGCTCAACCATCTCCCCCTGGCCTTCCGTCACAACGTCTGACCGGCCCGGTGCCGACGTCGGACCGGGGGTTCCTCCCGAGCCGGGGCGTCGGTACTCTCGTCGGCCATGGAGCCCGCTTTCAAGGTTGACCGCGTCGAGCGGGTCACCAACCTTCTGCTGGTTCTCCTCGATGCCAAGGTCCCGCTGACCCTCGAGCACATCGTTCACACCGTGGGTGGCTATCCGGACGGCCATGACGCCTACCGCCAGGCCTTTGAGCGCGACAAGAGACTGCTGCGGGAGCAGGGCGTCAACGTGTACGTGGAAGAGGTGCCGGGCAGTGACGTGTCGGGCTACCGGGTGGACCCGGACGAGTACTACCTGCCCGACCTCGACCTGTCCCTGGCCGAACAGCAGGCCCTGAACCTGGCCCTGGCCGGCGTGGCCATCGATGACCAGGTCGGCCAGGGAGCGGCCTGGAAGCTCGGGGTGGCCGAGTCCCTCCGTTCCGTTCAGACCGCCCCGCTGGCCACCCTGCCGTCGGCCCCGGCCCTGCCCGTATTGCACGAGGCCATCCGGGCCCGGCTGGCCGTCAGCTTCCGTCACCGGGGCGCCACCCGGACCCTCGATCCCTACGGGCTGTTGTTCCGGCGCGGGTTCTGGTACGTGGCCGGCCAGGACCGGGATCGCCAGGCGGTGCGGTCCTTCCGCATCGACCGCATCGAGTCCATGCCCGTCATCCTGGAAGGCCAGGGGTTCGAGCCTCCGGCCGGCTTCGATCCGGCCGCCGCCTTCCCCGAGGACGCCTGGCTGATCGGGGAGGGCCAGGCTGTGACGGCCCGGGTGAGGGTTGACCCGGTTCACGCCGGCATGGTCGAGGCCGAACTCGGCTCGGGATCGGTGGTGGCCAGGCACGGGGACGGCGGGGTGGAGGTGGAACTGTCCGTCGTCAACGTCGACGCCTTCCGCTCCTGGCTCTTCGGACTGCTCGACCACGCCGTGGTCGTCTCTCCTGACTCGTTGCGGGACGACGTGGTCGGCTGGCTGGAGGGAATGGCCACGTGAGCCCCCAACTCACCGTCGAGGCGCGCCTTCGCCGATTGCTGGCCGTGCTGGGCTGGCTCAGCCGCCGGGGGGCGGGCACGGCCCGCATCGAGGAGGTGGCGGCTCGGTTCGGTATGACCGAAGCCGAGGTGGTCTCGGAACTGGAACTGGCCGCCTGCTGCGGCCTGCCCCCCTACTCCCCGGACCAGCTGATGGAACTTATGGTCGACGATGACGAGGTCCAGGCCGATCTGGGCCCCGAGCTGTCCCGGCCCCGCCGGCTGAGTTCAGCCGAAGGATTCACCCTGGCCGCCTCGGCCCGGGCCATCCTGGCCGTCCCCGGCTCCGACCCCGACGGGGTGCTGGCCAGTGCCCTGGCCAAGTTGGAGGCGGTGCTGGGCCGGCGGGAGAGCGTGAGCATCTCCTTGGACGATCCCGCCCTGCTGGAAATGGTCCGCGTCGCCACCGACCGGTCCGCCCAACTCCGGATCACCTATTACTCGGCGTCCCGGGATGAGGCCAGCCAGCGGGTGGTCGACCCCTACCACGTCTTCTCCAGCGGGGGCTTCTGGTATCTGGACGCCTGGTGCCACCGCTCCGAGGCCCTGCGCCACTTCCGGGTCGACCGCATCGAGGCGGCCGAACCGACCGGGGAGACCTTCGTGCGCCCCGAGGGCGGGCCGCCCGCCAGCGTGGTCGCTCCCGGACCGGAGACCCAGACCGCCACCGTGCTGCTTCCGGCGGGCGCTTCCGCCCTGCTCGAGTCCCTCTCCAGCGTCAAGGTGACCCCGCAGGCCGACGGCCGGCTCCGGGTGGTGCTGCCGGTGGGGGGTGAGGCCTGGCTGGCCCGACTTCTGCTCCGGGCCGGGGTCGGCTCCGAGGTGCTGGAGCCTCCGGAACTGGTCGGGGCCGGGGCCCGGGCGGCCCGCTCAGTGCTGGCCGGCTACCGCTAGATCGGGGACCGGCGGCCGGCGGTCCAGGAAGGCCACCGTCTCGTCCCAGCGGGCCCGGGCCAGGGCCAGCGCCAGGCCGGCGTCGCTGGCCACGTAGCTGGCCAGGTCGTCCGGGGACAGCTGATGGATTCGACTGCGGTCCACCTCCACCGCCGACAGACCCCGGCGGGCGGCCACCGCCTTGAGGGCGAGGGAACCCTCGTCCTCGGTGGCCAGGGCCCGGTAGGCCAGGTAGGCGTCGAGGTGGTCGTGCCCGTACCAGGAAGCCCGGTAGAACCCGGCGTGGCCGGGCAGGGGAGGGTGGAAACGCACGATGCCGGGGTCGATGCTCAGGCGCAGTCCGAGCCGCAGTCCGTGGCGGCGGGCCCGGTCGGCCAGGAAAGGGAGGTCGAAGCCCGAGCCGTTCCAGGTCACGATCACCCCGGGGGCCAGGAGGCCCAGCAGGGAGTCGACCTCCCGGAGGATCCGGGTCTCGGGCCCCCGGATGATCGTGACCCCCGTATCCGAGGCCAGGGCCACAGCCAGGATGGGGCTGGTGCGGGGGTCGAGGCCGCCCAGGGACGTGTCCGTCTCGATGTCGAGCCCGTAGGCGGCGGTCACGAGGGTCAGGGTACGACGGGCCTGTCACAGCCAGGCGGACCCCTGGATCTACACTGGAATAGATGAAAAACTATTAAAACTCATGATACGGGTCACCAAGCTGGGGCCGGGGACCGAGCGCTACTACCTGGAGCCGGCCGCGGCCGGGTGGGAGACGCCGGGCCGGTGGGTGGGGGCGGGCGCGGCGGCCCTGGGCCTGACCGGACCGGTCGACGGCCGGCTCACCTCCCTGCTCGAACTGGCCCACCCGATCTCCGGCGGGGCTCTGCGCCGCCCCAGCCCGATCCGGGCCTATGACCTGACCGTCAGCGATCCGAAGTCGGTGTCGGTGGCCTGGGCGCTGGGAAGCCCGGCCACGGCGGAGGCGGTGATGGCCGCCCGGGAGACGGCCCTCGACGCCACCATCGGGTACCTGGAGGAGCGGGCCTGCCGGACCAAGCCGGGCCTGTCCTCCAAGGGCATGGTGGGCGCCGTGTTCTCCCACCGGACCAGCCGAGCCGGTGATCCTCACCTTCACTCGCACCTTCTGGTCATGAACCTGGCCGTGCCGGAGGGCACGGATCAGTGGACGGCCCTGAGCGGCCTGGTTCTGGTGGCCCAGGCCCGCACGGCCGGGTATCTCTACCAGGCCGGCCTCCGTCATCAGATCTCCGCCCGGCTGGGTCTGGAGTGGGAGGAGGCCCGCTACGGGGTGGGCCAACTCAGTTCCGTCCCCCCGGAACTGCGGAGCCTGTTCTCCCAGCGCCGGGCCCAGGTGGAGGAGGGGATGGCCCGCCACCACGGAGCCGGCCCGGCCTCGGCCCGGTTGGCGGCCCTGGTGGACCGGCCCGAGCGGAGCAGGGAACGTTCGGCCGAGGCCATGGCCCCGGAGTGGGCGCGCCGGGCCCGGGAGTCGGGCCTGATGCCGCCCGGGCCCGGGCCGGCTCCCGGGGACCGGCCGGGCGGGGGTGCCCCAGTCCCGATGCCGACCCGGCCCGTCGAGGCGGGCGAGCTGGGTCTGGACCGCCTGTCCAGCTTCTCCCGGGCCGAGCTGATCGAAGCCCTGAGCGAAGCATCCCGGGCAGGGGCCCCGGCGGGATGGATCGAGGCCGAAGCCGACCGGATCCTGGCGTCACCGGAGGTGGAGAGGATGACCGGTGCGGCACCCCTTCGGCGCCGAGACGTGATGAGGAGACCGGGGGTCACCGTCCCCATCCCCACCGAGGCGGCCCGGTGGCGTACGGCGGCGGCGGCCCGGGCCGAGGAGCGCCTGGCTGATGTGGCCCTCCGGAGGATCGGTTCCGCCGCCGGATTGGCCCCTTCGTCCCCCTTCATTCGCGGACTGGAGGAAGACGCGGCCGGGTTGGTGGCCTCGCTCACCGGCAGCGGGGCCGGAGTGGAACTGGTGGGTGGGTCGGGCCCCCGGCTCGAGGCTGTCCTGGGCGCCGCCCATCAGGCCTGGAGGGCGGCCGGTCACCGGGTGGTTGTGGCCGCCCCCGGGGCGGAGGGGCGGGCCCGGGCCGGGAACGCCGGCTTCGAGATCACCGACACTGCCCGGCTGGATGAAGGCCTGGCCCGTCTCCGCCGGCCCACCCCCGACACCGTCTTCGTCCTGCTGGGAGCGGAGTCGACCCCGGCGCCGGTCCTGGCCCGCCTGGCCGAGTCGACCGAGCGGACCGGGGCCAAGCTGGTGCTGGTCGGGGACCCGGGCCCGCTCCGGGATGTCGACCGGGCGGGCGGATGGCGCTCGGCCGAGGCGGCGGTGGGCGCCCGGGTGCTGAGCCGCTCCCTCCCGGCCCGCCATCTGGAGCCGACCCAACCCGAGATCGGGACCGGGCGGGTGGCGCCCGGGCTGGTGATGGCCGCGACCTCCGGGGCGGTGCGGGACCGGCTGGTGGCCGACTGGCGCAGGGAGGGCCCGGAGGCGGTGATGGTCGCCAGCAGTCGGGCCGACGTCGACGATCTGAACGCCCGGGCCCGACGCCTGCTCATCCGCCAGGGTGAGCTGGGGGAGAGCGTCCCGGTCCCCGGTTGGCCGCCGGCCCGGGCCGGGGAGCGGCTGGTGGTGGGCGGCGCCGGCCCGGCGGCCCGGCGGGCGGGCCTCCGCCCCGGTGCCCTCATGACCGCCCGGGCCGGGGGGCTGGAGTTGGACGGCGGGGAGAATCTGGGCCCGGGGCTGCCCGCCGACCTCGACCTGCGCTACGCCTATGCCCGCACGCCCTACCAGGCCTGGCGTTCGGGAGCGGCCAGCCTCCTGGTGCTCGGCCCGCCTCCCCCCGGTACCCGCCCTTCCGGCGGCCGCACCTATTACACAGTCGGCCCGGAGCGGGCCGCCATGGACACAGTCGGCCCGGAGCGGGCCTGGGCGGCGCTGGCCCACCTCGACCGGTTGGAGCAGGAGCTCAGCGGGCCCGCTCCGGAGCTGCGGCGCCAACGCCTCGGTCGCGGCCGGGAGCGCGGCTGACCCGATGACCCCGGTCCCGGTCCCGATCCAGGTCCCGATCCAGGTCCCGGGACGGGCGGGCCAGTCTCACCCAGCCGGCCCTGGCGTCGGTATCTATCAGCAGGGCCGCCCCGGGCCGGCCCCGCCTGATCTCCTCGGGTGACAGCCGGGCCTGGCGCCGGGTGGACCAGCTCCGGGTCCGGCGTAGGCCGTTACGGCTGGCCGAGGCGACGGTCACCTCCTGGTCGCCACACAGCCGGGACAGGGCATCGAGGGTCGGGCCGTCGGCCACCCCGGGCAGCACCAGTTTGGCGCCGAACGTGGTCATGAACCCCTCGGCCGCCCGGCCCCAGCGGGCCCGGGCCTGGGACAGATCCTGGAAGCAAGCCAGGGTCAGCACGCCCTGCCCGCCCCCTTCGCTGACCAGGGCGGGCAGTTCGGGCAGGGGGGCGATGTTGGCCGCCTCGTCCAGAGCCAGCACCAGGTGAGGGCCCGACGCCAGCGAGTAGCGGGCGGCCCGGATCTGGTCGACCAGGCCCGCCACCAGGGGTGCCACCTCACGCTGGTGCTGGCCGGGGGCGCAGATGTAGACGGTGTCGCTGGAAGCGGCGAAGTCCCCCGGGTCGAAGTTCGGCCCCTCCGTAGTCCGCAGGGCCGCTGCAGTCCGGTAACCGGCCAGGGCGCCGGCCGCCGTGGACCAGATCCCGCTCTGCTCGCGCTCCTCGGTGGCGGCCACCCCGCTGAGAAGGTCGAGAGCCTGGGCCGCCCCGGCCGCCTCCAACACGGTGCGGGCCGGCTCCATCCGGTGTCTGTTGACCGCCTCGACCACCGAGGCCATGCCCTCCCGGGACAGGGCGGCGGCGTGCAGGATCGGGGCCAGCAGGGCCTCGGCCCGCTCGGCCCAGTGCAGAGCGTCACCACCCCGGTCCCGGACCGTCCCCAGCAAGGTGGCGGTGGCCCGCACGGCGTCGTCCCATTCCCCGGCCGCCTCCACCAGCGACCACCGCAGCGGCTCCACTCCGGCCGGTGGTGTGACCGTGCCGGTCGGGTCGTACAGCCAGCACCGCCCGGCCTGCCGGCGCCGGGTCAGGGTGAGGTCGACCACGTCGGTCTTGGTCGAAGTGGACACCACCGGGCCGGTGGCGGCCAGCACGTTGGGGGCGACCACGCCCCGAGTCTTGCCCGAGCGAGGCGGTCCCAGGACCAGGAGGGCGTGTTCGGGCCTGGTCATCACCCAACCCCCATCGGCGCGGCCGATTACCAGCCGATCCCCAGCCGGGCGCCCCATGACGCAATGCTGACGCGTGCCGCCTAAGTTGAACAGAGCCAGAAGGGGGATGTTTTGCGAGTACCGCTGTGCATAGGTGACTTCCTGGAGCGAGCCGAGCTGGTCTACGGGGACCGGCGGGCGGTGGTGGACGAACCGGGGGGCCCCGGGGGCTGGGACCGGCTCACCTACTCGCAACTGGCCGCCCGGGCCCGGGGAATGGCCATAGCCCTGGACCGCATGGAGGTCGAAGCCGGGGAGCGAGTGGCCCTGGTCAGCCCCAATTCGGCCCGCTTCCTGGCCTCTTTCTTCGGCGTCAGCGGTTACGGGCGGGTTCTGGTCCCGATCAACTTCCGCCTCAACGCCGACGAGGTCGCCTACATCGTCGAGCACTCCGGGGCCCGGGTTCTCCTGGTGGATCCGGAGCTGGACGAGCCGCTGGCCGCGGTCACGGCCAAGGAGCGCATCGTCCTGGACGGCAGCCAGGATGCAGAACTGTTTGCCGAGGCACCCGCCGGTGCCGTCCCCCGGGGCTGGGAGCCGGCCGAGGAGGCCACCTGCTCCATCAATTACACCTCGGGGACCACGGCCCGGCCCAAGGGCGTGCAGTTGACCCACCGGAACTGCTGGCTCAACGCCACCGTCTTCGGCTGGCACACGGGCGTGACCGATCGGGACGTGTTGTTGCACACCCTGCCCATGTTTCACTGCAACGGATGGGGGATGCCCTATGCCGTGACGGCCATGGGAGGCCGTCACGTCGTGTTGCGCAAGGTGGACGGGGAGGTGATCCTCTCCCGCATCGAGTCCGAGGGGGTGACTCTCATGTGCGGAGCCCCGGCGGTGGTGGCGGCCGTGCTGGATGCCGCCGCTGCCCGCCGCAACGAGGGCCGCTCCGTCCCCGGCGCCGGGACGGTGCGGATCGTGGTGGCCGGAGCCCCGCCGCCCTCGGCGGTGATCGAGAAGGTGGAGACCGAACTGGGCTGGGAGTTCATCCAGATCTACGGCCTGACCGAGACCGCCCCCCTGCTGACCATCAATCGCCGGCCCGAGGAGTGGGACGACTTGGACGTGGGAGAGCGAGCCCGCCGGCTGTCCCGGGCCGGGGTCCCCGCCGTCGGGGTGCGGATGTCGGTCGATGCCGAAGGCGAGGTGCTGGCCCGGGCCAACCACGTCTTCGAGGGTTACTGGAATCAGCCCGAGGACACCGCCCGGGCCCTGGAGGGTGGGTGGTTCCACACCGGGGACGGCGGCCATCTGGACGGGGCCTACACGGTGATCTCGGATCGGAAGAAGGACGTCATCATCAGCGGAGGTGAGAACGTCTCCTCCATCGAGGTGGAGGACTGCCTCTACCAGCATCCCGGCGTGGCCGAGGTGGCCGTCATCGGGGTGCCGGATGAGAAGTGGGGAGAGACGGTCAAGGCCCTGGTGGTGGCCCGGCCGGGCGCGGCGGTGGACGAGGCTGAGCTCATCGAGTTCTGCCGGGACCGGATGGCCCACTACAAGTGCCCCACCTCCATCGAGGTCAGGGAGTCACTGCCCCGCACCGCCACAGGCAAGCTGCAGAAGTTCAAGCTCCGCTCCCCCTACTGGGAGGGCCGGGAGCGCCAGATCAACTAGCGCGGCCGGCGGGGTCTGCGAGCGCGCGCAGACATCTCCGCCGGATCGGACGGGAGACGGGACCGATGACCAAGGTCAGGATCGGCTTCGGCCTGGGGACGGGCTTGTTCGAAGCGTCGGCCTTCGCCGACCTGGTGGACGGCCTGGAGGAGTTCGGCTTCGACTCCCTCTGGCTTTCGGAACGGGTCACCGGCCCCACCCTCGATCCGCTCATGGCCCTGGCCATGGCGGCCGGCCGGACCCGGCGTATGAAGCTCGGCACCAGCGTGCTGGTCCTGCCCGGGCGCAACCCGGTGCTGCTGGCCAAGGAGCTGGCCACGCTGGACCGCCTCTCGGGTGGCCGGCTGCTGCCCGCCTTCGGTCTCGGCACGGCCCAGGGCTCGGAGCATCAGGCCTTCGGTGTGAAACGGGAAGAGCGGGCCGCCATCTTCGACGAGGCGCTGCCCCTCATCCGCCGGCTGTGGACCGAGGACGAGGTGACCCACCACGGGGTCCGCTTCCAGCTGGACAGGGTGACCGTTCTGCCCCGGCCGCTGCAGAGCCCGCCCGACGTCTGGCTGGGAGGACGGGCGCCCAGCGAGTTGCGCCGGGTCGGCCGCCTGGGCGACGGCTGGCTGCCCAGCTTCTGTACCCCGGAGGAGGCCGAGGCGGGACGGGCGGCGGTGGAGGAAGCGGCCGCCGCCGCCGGGCGCAGCATGGATCCGGAGCACTGGGGCGCCCTGGTCCTCTTCACCGCCGGCCCGCTGCCCGAGGCCCTGGCCGCCACCCTGGCCGCCCGCCGCCCCGGCCGCGACCCCGGCGAAGTCATCGCCGCCGGGCTCGACCGCCTCCGCCCCCTCCTGGAGGCGTTCGTGGACCGGGGCTTCTCCAAGCTGGTGGTGGTCCCGGTGGGGGCCTCCTCGTCCGAGATAGTGGAAGGCCTGTCCGATCTGGCCGGCACCGTGCTGGAGATGCAGGCCTCATCCCGGCCGGCGGCCTGAGCCCGGCGGCGGTCTGAGCCCGGCGGCGGCCTGAGCCGGCTCAGGCCCCGGCGCCGTCCTGGGGGGCGACGCTTGTGGCCGCGGCCCGGAACACGGTGTCCCAGCCGTCATAGCTGGCCTCCATGTCGGACAGGTCGGTGAGGGCGGCCTGGGTCTGGCCCCGGCCGGCCGGGTCCCCGGCGGCGTCCCGGAGGCGGCCCGCCGCCAGCCTGACGATGGCCCAGGTCAGGCGATCCTCGGTGGCGCCGGTCTCGGCGGTGGCGTCGGTCAAGGCCTCCTCGGCGGCATCCAGTTGTCCGAGCTGGGCCCGGGCGAAGGCCCGGCCCAGGCCGGCCAGCACCCGGTCCCGGTAGGTCCCCGCCGGCTCCCAGTTGACGGCCCGGGCCGCCGCCTCCAGGGCGGGTTCGGCCCGTCCCAGGGCGGCCAGGGTCATGGCCCGGGTGGCGTAGAGGTTGGGGGCGGCACCGCCCAGGGTGGGGCCCTTGAGGGACGGGCCCTCGGCGCCGGACCGGGCTTCCGGCCCGGCGTCCACTTCCAGATGGGTCAGGGCGTCTTCGGGCCGTCCGGCCTGGAGCAGGGTCAGTCCCCGGGCCACTCTGAGTTCGACCTCGTTGGCCACCGCGATGGTCCCGATCTCGTCCAGGGCCGCCGCCGCCGTCTCCCAGTCCCCGGCGTGCAGGGCCACCAGGGTCACCAGCACCTGCCCGATGTAGGGCTCCATCCCCAGCTTGGGGCTCTCCCGGGACAGCAGCAGGGCGTCCTCGGCGTAGCGGCGGGCCTCCCCTACCTGGCCGAAGGCGGCTAGGGCCCGGCTCAGCACCCCCAGGGCGCGGAGCAGGCCGGCGTTGTCCCCGATGGCGGTGAAGGTGGCGTGGGCGTCCCGGCCGTACTCGACGGCGGACTGGACCCGGCCCTGCCAGAGCCGGAGGAGGCCGAGGAGGACGACCACCATGGCGTGGGCCCACCGGTCACCCCGGTCCCCGGCGTCGTCGACCAGGCCCAGAGCCAGGGCCTCGGCTTCCTCCCGCCGGCCCTGGGTCAGGCGGATGTAGCCGAGCAGGCCTTTGACCCATCCGTCCCCTCCGGCGTCCCCGGCGGCCCGGAAGGCGGTCGAGGATTCGCCCAGCCGGTCCTCGGCCTCGTCCAGGCGCCCGGCCGCGAAGGACACCCACGACAGGGTCCACAGCGCCCAAGCCTCGTCCCGGCGCCGTCCGAGCTGGCGGGCGATGCTGAGCGCCTTCATCAACTGACCCTCGGCCCGGACCACGTCACCGGACAGGAAGCTGGTCATGCCGGCGCCCCGCAGGGCGTATCCCTCGCCCTCCACGTCTTGGCGCTCCCGCCACAGTTCCAGGGCCAGCGACAGGCTGGCCGCCGACTTGTCCAGGTCACCTTCCGCCTGTTCGAGGTACCCGAGCAGGGTCATGACGGTGGCCCTGCTCGCCTCGGCGTCGGCCTCCATCAGCACCTCGAGGTCCCGGCGGGCTCCGGCCAGTTCGCGCATCTGGATGCGGGCCTGGGCCCGGTCCATGAGCACCGGGTGCAGCAGACCGGGGGCATCGGGCGGGATGAGTTCAACGGCCCGGTCGAGCATCCGCACCGCCGACAGGAGAAGCTCCCGGCCCAGGGCCCAACCGGCCGCCCGGCGCAGAGCGCCCACCGCCACCGTCACGGCGTCGGCGGGCACGCCCGTGACCGGTCCGATCTCGTTGGTCAGAGCGGCGGCGGCGGCGAAGTGATGGGCGACCTGCTCCAGGAACTCGTCCTCGCGTTTGGCCTTGGAGGACACCTCACTGACCCAGCTGGCCAGGTTCCAGTGGCGCCGGGAGCGCTCCGACTTGGTCAGTATCTCGTACAGGACCTCCCGCACGACATCGGAGCGGAACTCCCAGCGGGTCGCCTCAACCTTGAGCAGATCCCTGGCCACCACCTCGCCCAGGGCGGCGTCGATGGTCTCGATGCCACGCGACCGGGCCATGGCCACCAGCGACCGGATCGTCCCGCTTCGGCCCACCACCGAGGCGTCTTCCAACACCGAACGCTCACCCACCGGCAGGGAGTCGAGCCGGGCCGCCACGATGCCCCGCAGGGTGACGGGGAGTTCTCCCCCGACGCCGGGTCGCTCCGTGCCGGTCGCTTCGTCCTCGATCAGAGCCACCAGCTCCTCCAGGAAGAACGGGTTCCCGCCGCTGCGGTCGGTCAGGTTCTCGATCAATGCCGCGCTGCGGCCGTCATCCGAACCCTCCGGCAGGGCGTCCTCGATCAGAAGCTGGGCCAGACGCCGGGCCGCGGCCCGGTCGAGCGGATCCAGCCGGAGGGTGACCAGGTTGTGCCGCCCTGACGGCGGGGACCACTGCAGGGCCAGTTCGGGCCGGGCCGTCAGCAGCAGGACCACCGGCAACCCGTTCAGACGGTCGAGCTGACCACCGATGAGATCGAGCACGAGTTGGTCGGCCCAGTGGACCTCGGACAGGACCACCACCAGCGGCTGGCGGCGGGCCAGACCGGCCATCAGGGAGTGAAGCGCCCGTTGCGCCTCCTGCCTGGCCCGCTGCGGATCCACATCGGGCAGGGCATCCTCATCGCCCAGCAGGTGCAGAAGGCCGCTGGCGATCTGGGCGGCCTCCTCGTCGCGGTCCGCGCCCAGCAGATCCGTGACGACGCTCAGGGTCTTGTCCTCGGCGGTAGAGGAGGGATCTCCGATGTCGACTCCGCAGGCCTGACGGACGGCCTCGGCCACCGGCCACCACGGATTGGCCTCCCCGTAAGGGACGCAACGGCCTTCGATGACCAGCGCCCCGTGTTCGGCCCGGGCCCAGTCGGACAACTCCTCGACCAGCCGGGTCTTGCCAACACCGGCTTCACCCAGGATCACGCCCAACGACGGCCGCCGCCGGCCGAAGGCGGTGGCCAGTGTCGATCTGAACAGACCGACTTCTTCATCCCGGCCGGTGAGAGGTGCATTGGCCCGCCGGGGGCGCTGGCCGGGCGGAGTCAGTGACTCCACCGCCTCCCACACGGGCACCGGTTCCTCCCGACCCCGGGCCAGCTGGGGTCCGAGGTCGTTGTACCTCACCACCGCCGCCGTCCCGGCGTAGGTGGTCTCGCCCACCACCACCGAACCGGGCCGTGCCATGGTCTGCAGTCGCGAGGCCACGTTCACCACGTCGCCCATGGCGGTGTAATCGCCTCCGGCCCGGATGGCCCCGACCAGGACCTCGCCCGTGTTGATACCGACCCTGAGCTCCAGGCGCTGGGCGGCCCCGTCGCTCATTGAGCGGATGGTCTGTTGCATCTGCAGGCCGGCCCGGACGGCCCGCTCGGCGTCGTCCTCGTGGGCCACCGGGGCCCCGAACAGGGCGATGATGGCGTCGCCCACCACCTTGTCGACCCGGCCCCCGTAGCTGGTCACATCGGCGGCCAGGGCGGCAAAGCAGCCGTCCACCAGGTTCTTGACCGACTCCGGGTCCATCGACTCGGAAAAGCCGGTGAATCCAGCCAGATCGGCGAACAGAACGGTCACGATCCGCCGTTCATCACCCCGGGACGAGACCGGGTGACCGCAGGAGGGGCAGAAACGGGCTCCTCCCGGCACCTCCGACCCGCAGGACGAGCACGTCATTCGCCCTGAGGATACGACCTCGAGGGGGCCTCAACCCTCCAGTCGGAGCCGCAGTTCCCGGTTGGTCACGGTCAGGCGTCCCGGGCTGCCGAGGAGCTGCAACGGGTCAGCGGTGTCGGAGGTCTGTTCCAGCGTCACCACCTGACCCTTCAAGGTCCCGGTGACGATGACCAAGGACAGAGTCGATGACTCCGATTCGGCTGAATTGATGTCATCTTCCACGTCGATGACCATCACGTCATAGGTTCCGTCGGGGAGAAGCGGATCGGTCTCGTTCATGGGCGATCCACCATCGCGCGTCGTTATTTTGAGTTTCAAACACGCCCTTCCGGCGTGGGCGTGTGTCACTGATGAGAGCCCGCAAGGATGACACCGAAAAGGAAAGGCTTGACCTTTGCATGAAAAACAACTTTCATTTATGTGACTTCCCCAACACGCCAGGAGGTGGCGGTGAACAAGAAAGAGCTCGCCGAGGTATCCAATGGAACTTCACAGGGCACCGAAGAGACGGAGCGCACCGAAGATGGTGTCCGCTTCGCTCCTGGCACCACGCTTAACGCGGCAGTGAGTCCTCGTGCAGCCAAGTCAACCGCAAGGAAGACGACAGCTCGCAAGACCACGGCCAAGAAGACGGGTGCCAAGAAGACAACCGCTCGCAAGAGCGCAGCCAAGAAGACCACGGCCCGAAAGACCGCCGCCAAGAAGACGGCGGCCCGCAAGGCCCCGGCTCGTAAGACGGCGGCTCGCAAGACCACCGCCCGTAAGACGACCGCCAAGAAGACGACGGCTCGTAAGACGGCGGCTCGCAAGACCACCGCCCGCAAGACGACCGCCAAGAAGACGACGGCCCGTAAGACCACGGCCCGCAAGGCTCCGGCTCGCAAGACGGCGGCCCGCAAGGCCCCGGCCCGTAAGGCGCCGGCTCGGAAGACGACGGCTCGCAAGGCTCCGGCTCGCAAGACGGCGGCCCGTAAGGCCCCGGCCCGCCGGACGTCCCGGTAGATGGAGGCCACCACAGCCTGATTTCGGGCTTCGGCCCAGGCTGATATCCGCAGAAGGGGGCCCCTGGGGCCCCCTTCTCGGCATTTCCGGGCCCGGAGTGGGCCGGCCAAGTCCCTCAGAGGCGGTCGATCAGCTTGAAAGCCTCTCCGTGGGTGGCCCCCCCCAGACGGCCCTCTTCCTCCAACCGGCCCAGCACCCGGGCCCGGAAGGCGGCCTGCTCCTGGCCCGATTCTGAGTTTTCGATGTGCATGGTGGAGCGGAACTGGCTCCGATGGGCCAGAAGGGCGCGCAGCTTGTCCTCGGCGAAACCGTCCACGGTTTCCACGTGGTCGGCCTCGTCGGCTTCCCACAACAGCAGATGGGTCGGACGGTGGTGGGCCGCTCCCTGTTCGGGGAAGAAGTGGGGATCCCGGGCGGCCACGATGCCGTCGGTCACCAGGAACCCGGCGGCCCGGTGGTCGGGATGAAGGCGGTACCGCTTCCAGGGGTCATGGCCCAGTACCACGTCGGGACGCAGTTTCCTTATCCAATAGGAGACCTCCCAGCGCTGGCGCAGCCCGGCTTCGAGCTCCCCGTCGGGCCAACCCAGGAAGACGACCTCGGCCCGCCCGCCCAGCGCGGCGGCGGCCTCCCGCTGCTCCTCTTGGCGGATGGCCACCAGTTTGGCCACGTCCTCATCGGGATCCCAGGAGCCCTTGGATCCGTCCGTGCAGACCAGGTGGTGGATCTCGCATCCGGCTGCCGCCCACTTGGCCAGAGTGGCGCCGCAGCCGAATTCGATGTCATCGGGATGGGCACCCACGGCCATGGCCCGCGCCGGGGTCGGGAGGTTGGTGGTGGTCAGGACAACTCCTTGATCGTCAGTGGGACCGTATTCCGCTCAGCGAGTGGCGGGAGGATCCGGGGAGAGCGGTCCCAGATCATCGGGCACGTCCACATCCCAGGCCAGATCGGGACGATCGAGTACCACCGCCGGGATTCCCAGACGGTCGGCTTCGGCCAGATGTTTGCCGAACGAACCCGGTCCGTAGGAGAAGCGGAAGCCGCTGTCGGCCGGGATGGCGATGACATTGGTCCCGTCCCGGCGGCGGTCGGGAGCCAGCACGATCTGGTCCCGGCGCCCGATGTCGGACAGGTCTCCCACCAGGGGAAGATCGGCGTGGGCCACTATGACCAAACGGGTGCCCAGACGGGCCAGGTGCTGCACGCCCTCGGTCACGGCCGCGTTAAGTCCGCGGGCGGGGGTCCAGAGGATCCCGGCTCCCAGTCCGCTGGCCCAGTCGGCCACCTCACGGTCGTCACAGACGACCCAGACCGGTAACCCGGCGGCGGCGGCTATCACTCCGGCCCCGAGTGAGCGGGCCAGGGCCGAGCGCTCCTCGGCCCCGAGAACCTCGGCCAGTCGCACCTTGGCCTCGGCGAAGGCCTTTACCGGTATGAGGACGGCGGCCTCGCCACTCGGATCCACCATGGTGAGGCTAATGCCCCTCCACCGGGCGGCCGGGGCCGGATCGTTATCCTGAGACGGTGAGGGGGAGAGTGGCGGTCCTGGGTGCGGGTTCCTGGGGTACGGCGGTTGCGGCCATGGCCGTCAAGTCGGCCCCCACGGTGCTGTGGGCCCGCCGGCCCGAACTGGCGCTCCAGATCGCCCACGAGCATCGCAACGCCGATTACCTCCCCGATCTGCGGCTTCCGCCCAAGTTGGAGGCCACCCCGTCCATGGCCGAGGCGGTGCGGGGCGCGGGCATGGTGGTTATGGCGGTGCCGTCGCACGGATTCCGGTCCATCCTGGAGGAGGCGGCCGGGCTTTTGGATGCCGGGGCCTGCGTCCTGAGCCTGGCCAAGGGTCTGGAGAAGGACTCGCTCCGACGCATGTCCGAAGTGATCTCCGAGGTGGCGCCCGGCCATCACCTGGGCGTGTTGACCGGGCCCAACCTGGCTCGGGAGGTCGTGGCCGGCCAGCCCACCGCCAGCGTGGTGGCAGCGGAGGATGAGGAGGTGGGCCGCGCAGTTCAGGCCCTGCTGTCCTCGGACACCTTCCGGGTCTATACCAACACCGACGTGGTGGGGGCGGAGATGGCCGGCGCCCTCAAGAATGTGGTGGCCCTGGCCGCCGGAATGGCCGACGGGATGGGCCTGGGTGACAACACCAAAGCCGCCCTCATCACCAGGGGACTGGCCGAGCTCAGCCGGCTGGGGGTGGCCATGGGCGGCCGGCCCCTAACTTTTTCCGGCCTGGCCGGGATGGGCGACCTGGTGGCGACCTGTTACAGCCGCCAGAGCCGCAACCGTCACGTGGGTGAGCAGTTGGGCCGGGGCCGGTCGCTCGAGTCGGTCATCCGGGAGATGAACATGGTGGCCGAGGGGGTCAAGACGGCTCCCGTTGCCCTGGCCCTGGCCCGCCGGCACGGCGTCGAAATGCCGATAGCCGAGCAGGTGACCGAGGTCCTCGAAGGGCGTAAGAATGCCCGCCAGGTGATCCCGGCCCTGATGCTTCGCCAGGCCAAGGCCGAATTGGAAGGCCTGCCCGATCCAGTGGAGAAAGAGAGCCAGTGACCGAGCCGATTGCCATCCGCAGGACCCGAGCCGAGCGGATCCACCGGGTGGTCCTGCCCCGGGCCCGGCGCGGGCCGGTCTCCCAGGTCTCGATCTCGGCTCATCACGTGGGGGGCGAGCCGATCGGCTTCGACCAGGCGGTGGAGGGCCGCTTCGAGGAATTCGAGGTCGGCCAGGCCTGGGGCCCGGCGTGGGACACCACCTGGTTCCGGGTGCGGGGGCAGGTTCCGGCCGAGTGGGCCGGCCGGGCCGTGGTGCTGGTGGTCAGGCTGGGCGGGGGCGGGGGCACCGGATTCACCGCCGAGGGCATGGTGTGGCGGGACGGGGAACCCATGCAAGGCATCAGCCCCAACCATGACGAGATCGTGCTCAGCCCGGCCGCCGACGGCGGTGAGTCCTTCGAGTTGTTCATCGAGGCGGCCGCCAACCCCCGGGTCGACTCTCGGACCTTCCCTCCTCCGATGCACATGCCCGACTACGGCGGTCGGCCCACCCTGGTCCTGGAGGCGTGTCATCTGGCTGTGGCCAACCGGGAGGTGGAGGCTCTCTGGGAGGACTGGTCGCTGCTCCTGGAGATGATCGAGCAACTCCCGGCCGAGGACGCCCGCTCGGCCCAGATCCTCCGCGCCCTGGACCGGGCCGGACGGGCTCTGGACCAATCCGACGTGGTGGGCAGCGCCGGACAGGCCCGGGCCGAGCTGGTGCCGATGCTGTCCAAGCCCTCCCACGCCAGCGCCCATCGCTACGCCGCCGTGGGCAACGCCCACATCGATACGGCCTGGCTGTGGCCGCTGCGCGAGACCCGTCGCAAGGTGGCCCGCACCTTCTCCACCGCCCTGACCCTGATGGGCGAGTATCCGGAATACCGCTTCGCCGCCTCCCAGGCCCAGCAGTTCGCCTGGCTGCAGGAGCAGTACCCCGGCCTCTTCGAGCGCATCCGCAAGAAGGTGGCCGACGGCCAGTTCGAGCCCATCGGATCCATGTGGGTGGAAGCCGATTGCAATCTGCCGTCGGGGGAGTCCCTGGTACGGCAGGTGGTGCACGGAAAGCGGTACTTCGCCGAGGAGATGGGGGTCGACACCCGGGCCCTGTGGCTGCCGGATGTATTCGGGTACCCGGCCAACCTGCCTCAGATCCTGAGTCTGGCCGGGGTGCGCTGGTTCTTGACCCAGAAGCTGTCGTGGAACGACTGGACGCACTTCCCCCACCACACCTTCTGGTGGGAGGGAATCGACGGCAGCCGCATCCTCTCGCACTTTCCCCCGGCCGACACCTACGTGGGCGACCTTTCCGTTCGCAACCTCGCCAACGGGGCCCGCAACTTCGCCCAGAAGGCCCTCACCGACCGCTCCATGTACCTCTACGGCTTCGGGGACGGCGGCGGGGGCCCCACCCGTCACATGCTGGAACGGGCCCGGCGCCTGGCCGACCTTGAAGGAGCTCCCCGCATCGAGCCCATGACCGCCACCGAGGCGTTCGAGGCCATCGAGGCTGAGTCCCCCGCCGAGGAGCTACCCGTCTGGGTCGGGGAGCTCTACTTCGAGATGCACCGGGGCACCTACACCACCCACGCCGAGGTGAAGCGGGGCAACCGGAAGCTGGAGCTGGCGATGCGCGACGCCGAGTTGTGGTCCACGGTGGCGGCTGGGGTCGGGCTCGAGTACCCGGCGGCCGAGATCGACGCCGCCTGGAAGAAGCTGCTGGTGCACCAGTTCCACGACATCATCCCCGGCTCGTCCATCCACTGGGTGTACCAGGACACCGCCGCCGACTACGAGGAACTCTTCGCAGCCACCGCCGGGCTGATCGAGCGGGCCGTTGACGGGCTGGCCCGGTCGGTGCCCGCCGGGTTGGGTGGGGTCGGGACGGGCCGGGTGCTGGCCCTCAACCCGCTGTCGTGGGCCCGCCGGGAGGTGGTTGACATCGACGGCACCCCGGGGTTGGTGGAGGTCCCGGCCTGTGGTTGGTCGGTGCAGGTGCCGGCCACCGGGCATCCGGATGTGGCTCCGGTGGTGGTCGGGGACGACTGGATGTCCAACGGTCTGATCACCGTCCGCTGGGACGAGCAGGGGCTCATCGACTCGCTGGTCCACGTGGCGTCCGGGCGTGAAGCCCTTCCGGCCGGGGCCAGGGCCAACCTGCTGCAGCTCCACGATGACCATCCCAATGAATACGAGGCCTGGGACGTGGACGTGGAGGCCTTCTCCTCCGCCGTCGATCTGGTCGAAGCCGAATCGGTGGCGCTGACCGAGTCCGGGCCCCTGCAGGCGGTGGTGGAGGTCATCCGCCGGGTGGGCAGCTCCCGGATCGTTCAGCGCCTCCGGCTCCGGGCGGCCAGCCCCTATCTGGAGATCGAGACCGACATCGACTGGCGCGAGTCCCAGAGGCTCCTGAAGGCGGCCTTCCCGGTGGATGTTCACAGTCCCCGGGCCAGTTTCGAGGTCCAGTACGGCCATCTGGAGCGGGCCACCCACGCCAACACGCCGTGGGAGGCAGCCAAGTACGAGGTGTGCGCCCACACCTGGGCCGATCTGTCCGAAGCCGGCTTCGGGGTGGCCGTGCTCAATGACTGCAAGTACGGCCACGACGTACGCGGCAACGTCATCCGCCTCACCCTGCTGCGCTCGCCCACCTGGCCCGACCCGGTGGCGGATCAGGGCCGGCACCACTTCACCTATGCGGTCATGCCCCACGCCGGGGATCTGGTGGCCGGTGGGGTCGTGGCCGCCGCCCACGGGCTCAATAGCCCGCTGCGGCTTCGGGCCCTCCCCGCCGCCACCGGCGCCGTGCCGTCCCGGTCCGACGGCGCCGCTGCCGGTTCCGGTGCCGCCGGCGTCCCGGGCGCCGCCTCCGTGGTCGAGGTCGATGACCCGCAGGTGGTGGTGAGCGCGGTGAAGCGGGCGGACGACGGGGACGGCACGGTGGTGCGCATCTATGAAGCGGCCGGAGGCCATCGGCGGGTCCGGGTTGGCTGTCGCATACCGGGTCGGGACGGCCTGGAGCCCCTGGTCGGCTCCCGGATCGATCTGCTGGAGCGGCCCCTGGAGCCGCCGGTGATCAACGAGGACGCGGCCGCCGTGGTCGACCTGCATCCCTTCGAGATCGTCAGTCTGGTCTTCCGCCGGCCCTGACCGCCCACTCCGGTGGGTGGGTGCCGTTGGGCGCCGGGGGCAGGTCCCAGCCCGGCGGGGTCTCGCTCATGGACAGGGCCGGAGCCAGGTAACGGACCCGGCCGTAGTGGGGCGTGTCCATCTCGGCCATGAAGGCACTCAGGTCCCCGAGTTCGCTCTGGTCGGGACGGTCGACCCGGCCCAGGCTCTGGTACCACATGGCCGTCTGGGACAGCGAGGTCTGCACGTGCCAGGAGCCGCCCTCCACCGCCCGGCGGGCCAGCGCCACCATGGCTCCGTAGGCGGCCAGGAATCCGGTGGAGTAGTCGTTGACGGCGGCCGGGGCCAGGCGGGGCACCCCGGCCGGGTCGGCCGCACCCTCGGTCCAGCTCATGCCGGTGGCGGCCTGGGCCAGCTGCTCCCACCCCGGCCGGGCGGACCAGGGTCCGGCGTGGCCGTAACAGTTTTCCGAGACGTAGACGATGCCGGGACGGAGCTCGGCCAGTCGTTCGGGTGAGAGACCCCGCCGGGCCAGGGTTCCCAGCCGGAAGCCCTGGGAGAAGACGTCGGCACCCCGGATCAGATCGGCCATGGCCTCCCGGCCGTCCTCCTGATCGAGATCCACCTCGGCCTGGCGCTTTCCGATCCCGGTCTCCACGTCGAAAGGACCGGTGGCGCCGAGGTGGGCCGCAGTGATGTGAAGCACGTCGGCTCCGTGCTCAGCCAGCGTCTTGGCGCAGGTGGGGCCGGCCAGGACCCGGGTCAGGTCCAGGACGCGAACCCCCGAAGCAGGACGCTCCCCGTCGGGGAGCGGCTCGGGGGCGGCGTCTCCAATACGGGTGATGCGCACCAGGGGCCATCCCGACAGGGCGGCCGCTTGCGGGTGGACGGACCACTCCTGGGGGCTCAGGACCACGCCGCCGCAGATCGCCCTGCGGATGAAGGCTTCCTGCAGCTCGAAGGCGTCCCGGCGGCTCACGGCCACGTCGATGTCCTCGGCGCTGGCCTCGTCTCCCAGCCCGAGCTCATCGAGGATCTGGGGCCCGTCATGGAAGGATCCGTGCAGCTGGACGTGGCGGCCCCCGGCGGCGGCCACGATGCGGGTGAAGCGCAGGTTGCGCCGTCTATCCACGGGCGGAGTCCGGTCCCGATCCAGGAACTGGACATGGGCGAAGGAGGTCAGGGCGGCGGCAGCATGACGGGCGTCGACGCGGAGATGCTGGCGCCGGCCCGTCTTCGTCGCCCACATCTGATTGGCGGCCAGGCCGGTCAGGAGGCGGGCCACGGCCGCTCCCTCCGCCAGTCGGTGGGGAGAGGCCAGGAGCGGGTCGGTCCCGGTGACCTCGAAGTCGGCATCGACCGGAACCGGCAGACCGGCCAGGTGAATGGCCCGCAAGACGTCTTGGCGCTCCATCCTGATCTCCCCCTTCGAACCAACCGGGCGGTCGCGGACGATACCGTGGGCGCCGTGACCAAGGCCGCCGCCACCACCGGCCGCCGCCGTTCGGTCGTCCACGGAAAGCCGCCGTCCCTCCGGCGCGAGCAGGAACTGTGGGCAAGTGGGCACGAGGTCGTAGTCGGTGTGGACGAGGTGGGCCGGGGGGCGTGGGCCGGTCCGCTGACGGTGGGCGCGGCCGTGCTGGCTCCGGGCCGGCGCGTCTACGGCGTGCGGGATTCCAAGATGCTCAGTGAATTGCGCCGGGAGGAGCTCTTCGACCGGTTGGCGGGTTGGTGCCTGGCCTGGGCCGTCGGCCACGCCAGCCCGGCCGAGTGCGACCGCCTCGGCATGTCGGCGGCCCAGCGTCTGGCCGCCGCCCGGGCCATCGACGGGTTGGGGATGAAGCCGGATCAGGTTCTCATCGACGGCAACTGGGACTTCGTCGGTCGCAACACGTCCACCCGCATCGTCAAGGGCGACGCCACCTGCCTTTCCATCGCCACCGCCTCGATCCTGGCCAAGGTGTCCCGGGACCGGATCATGCGGGCCGAGGCACCGCACTTCCCGGCCTACTCGTTCGAGTCCAACAAGGGCTATCCCTGCTCCCGCCACGAGGCGGCCCTGCAGGCCTGGGGCCCGACCTCGATCCACCGCCGCCGTTGGGCCTTCATGGACCGCCTCGTCTGGTGGCGCCCGCCGGCCCCGCCTGTGCAAGGGGAACTGTTATGACGCGCCGCCAACCCCGGCTCTTGTTCCGCATCCTGGCCGGGGCCGGGCTCCTCGGCCTGCTGGCCCTCGGCGCCGCCGCCTGCGGGGCCGGGGACAACGGAGGAACGATCCAGACGCCTCCCACCAGCACGACCACGACCACCATGGGAGGTCCTTCCACGTCGAGCACGCTGCCGGGTGGGAACTGATCGCCCCAAGAGGCGAGACGCACCCGATCGAGCGCGATCCGAGCGCGACGGGCTCTTCTGAGTCAGGATGGAGGCGGTGACCAACTTCGATCCGTGGGCCGCCATCCTCGAGCGCCTGGACGATGCAGCCAAACTGGTGGGCCTCGATCCTGACATTCTCCGCATTCTCCGCACTCCCCGGCGCGTGCTGGAAGTAGCCGTCCCCGTCCGCATGGACAGTGGTCAGGTCGAGGTCTTCACCGGTTGGCGGATCCATCACAACACCACCCGTGGGCCGGCCAAGGGCGGGCTGCGCTTCCACCCCCAGCTCGACGCCCGGGAGGTGGCGGCCCTCGCTGCCGGCATGACCTTCAAGACGGCCGTGGCCAATCTTCCCTTCGGCGGGGCGAAGGGGGGAGTGCGGTGTGACCCGACCCAGCTGTCCTCCACCGAACTGGAGAAGGTGACCCGCCGTTACGCCCTGGAGATAATGCCGCTGCTGGGCGAGGACCGCGACGTTCCGGCCCCGGATGTGAACACCGACGGCCGGGTCATGGCCTGGCTGATGGACACCATCTCCACCGTGGCCGGCATGTCCGAGCCCGGCTCCGTCACCGGTAAGCCCTTATCCATCGGAGGGACCCTCGGCCATACCGGGGCCACGGCCGCCGGCGTGGTGGTCTGCGTCCGGGCCGTGTTCCGGGAGACCGAGATCGGCATAGCCGGGTCACGGGCGGTGATCCAGGGCTTCGGAAAGGTGGGTGGCCCCCTGGCGTTCCTGCTCTCCTCGGCCGGCATGAGAGTGGTGGCCATCAGCGATATCGGAGGAGCCGTGTACAACCCGGCCGGACTGGATGTGGCCGCTCTGTCGGATCACGTGCGCAGTCACCGGACCGTGGCCGGATTCGACCGGGCCGACGCTCTGGCCGCCGATGACCTGTGGGGTATCGACTGTGAGTTGGCCGTTCCCGCCGCTCTGGAGGGGGCCATCGACGACCACGTGGCCGCCCGCCTGGGGGCCAAGGTGGTGGTCGAGGCGGCCAACGGCCCGACCACCCTGACGGCCGATCCCATCCTGGAGCGGCGCGACGTGGTGGTGGTGCCCGACATCCTGGCCAACTGCGGCGGCGTCACGGCGTCCTACTTCGAGTGGGCCCAGAACCGACAGGGTTACGCCTGGGATGAGCACACCGTGGCCGAACGGCTGCGGGCCGGGATGGACCGGGCCTTCGCGGAGGTGTGGGCCAAGGCGGAGACGTTGGGGGTCGGCATGCGCCGGGCCGCCTTCGCCATCGGCGTGGAGCGAGTGGCCGAGGCCATCGAGGCCAGAGGTCTGTTCCCCTAGGACTCCGATGGTGGGGACGACTGGGACGGGCTCCCGCCGCCGCCCTCAGGCGTCCGGGTCGCGGCGCGGTCCGGTGCTGACGTAGCCGGACCGGTAGTGCACCAGAGGCCGCTCCACCGGGCCCAGCTCCACCGAGTCAATGCGGCCCTCGACCAGCTGGGACCAGCCCAGCGGACGGTGACCCAGGAGGGTGCAGGCGGCCCTGGTCTCGATGCCGGTGAGCACCGGGCCGGCCTCGGCTTCGATGATGGAGACGCCCCGGAAGGGGTCATCGGGATAACGGCCCGCCATCTGGTCCGACAGGCGAACGTCGTCGGTCCCGAGGATATGGACGATGAAGCGGCCGCTGGCCTCCACCGCTTCCCACAGATCGCTGAGCGGGCCGACCAGGCCGAGGATCACGGCCGGATCGCCTTCCCCGACCATGAGGGAGGAGACGGTTAGGCCCACCGCACGCCGATCCCGGGCCCAGGCCGTCCACACCGATACCGGGCTAGCCAGCCGCCCTCTCAGCCTCCGGCTGATGTCCTTCTTCTCCTCCGGGGTCAGGAAGGGATCCGGCCCGCCGTGCCTGACCCATCCGTCCTCGTTCGACGGGCCGGTGGTCATGGGCGGAATATAAGGGGATGAGCGAACTGCCCGAGATTCATGGAACCGTCTCCGCCGGCTTCGAGCCCGTCCGGGAGGCCTTCGAGGCCAACTTCCGTGACCACGGGGAAGTGGGGGCGGCCTGCGCCGTGACCCTGGACGGGGAGCCAATCGTGGACCTCTGGGCCGGTGATGCGGATCGTCAGGGACGGCCGTGGGAGAAGGACACCCTGGTCAACGTGTATTCGACCACCAAGGGTCTGACCGCCCTGTGTGCCCACATCCTGGCCGACCGGGGCCAGATCGACTTCGACGCCCCGGTGAGCGAGTACTGGCCCGAGTTCGCCCGGGCCGGTAAGGAAGGCCTGCCCGTGCGCTACCTGCTCACCCACCAGGCCGGCCTGCCCGTCATCGACGCCGACCTGGCTCCGGGCTCCGCTCTGGACTGGGGTCGGATGATCGAGGCCCTGGAGCAGCAGGCCCCGGTGTGGGAACCGGGTTCCCAGCAGGGTTATCACGCCGTGACCTTCGGCTGGCTGGTCGGTGAGGTCGTGCGCCGAGTAGCGGGGGCGGCGCGCTTCGGGGACTTCCTGGCCGAAGCGGTGGTCAAGCCGCTGGGCCTCGACATGTTCGTGGGCACGCCGGCCTCCGAGCACCACCGGGTGGCCGACCTGGTTCGGGAGCAGCCGGCGGCCGGAGCCGCGGCCATGGCGCCGGCCCCGGATGAGACCCCGGAGGCCAAGGCCATGCGGGAACGGGTGATGGCCATGTTCACCCCCGGCTCGCTGGCCTTCCGTTCCCTGGGCCTGGCCTCGCCGCCCTTCGCAGCCGGTAACAACAGCCCCGAGTGGCGTTTCGCCGAGCTTCCGGCCGCCAACGGGCACACCAATGCCCGGTCTCTCGCCCGGCTCTACGGCGCCCTGGCCCGGGGCGGGGAGGTGGACGGGGTCAGGCTCCTCAGCGAAGGAGCGGTGAAGCAGGCCGCCGCCGAGCAGGTGTGCAGTCCCGACGCCGTCCTGGTCATGGAGACCCGGCGCTCGCTGGGCTTCATGCTCCCGGTGCCGGGCCAGCCCGATAATCGCGGCCCCAACTCCTTCGGCCACGCCGGCGCCGGTGGCTCCCTCGGCTACGCCGATCCGGACCGGGGGATCGGTTTCGGCTACACCATGAACAAGATGTGGAACCTGGCGTCCTTCATGACGCCGGACCCTCGGGCCCAGTCCCTGATCGCCTCGGTCCACCGCAGCCTCGACTCCTGACCAGGGCTCTCCACCCCCGCGCCTTACCACTGAGCGTGTCGAACATCTGTTCGATACGCTGGCGGCATGGAGGTGGCGGAACTTCTCGAACGGGCCCGGCCCGTCGCCCTGGCCGCCCAGCGCGCCCTTCCGGTCACGCCCGCCCTGACCCCCCTGCTGCCCGGAGGATTGCGCCGGGGAAGCACCGTCGCCATCAGCGCGGGGGCCGGGGCCACCTCGTTGCTGCTGGCCCTCCTGGTCGGGGCCTCGGCGGAGGGCTCCTGGGCCGCCCTGGTGGGGATGCCCGAGGTCGGCCCCGAAGCGGCTGCCTCTATGGGTGTCGATCTGGGCCGCCTGGCCCTGGTGCCCGACCCCGGGGAGCAGTGGCCGGCGGTGGTGTCCGCCCTCCTGGACGGCATCGACCTGGTGGCCGTCCGCCTCGGCGGCCGCCTGCGGCCCCGTCCGGGGGAAGCCCGGAGGCTGGCGGCCCGGGCCCGGCACCAGTCCTCGGTCTTGATCGCCACCGGGACGCCTTGGCCCGAAGGCTGTGACCTTTCCCTGGACGTGGTGGCGGGGGAGTGGGAAGGCCTGGGGGCCGGCTACGGCAGCCTGACCCGGCGCCGGGTGGAGGTGGCCGTCGGGGGCCGTCGAGCCGCTTCCCGCCGCCGCCAGGCTGCCCTGTGGCTCCCGGATGAATCCGGCCGCTCCGAACCCGTCGATGACACCCTTCTGACGTTGCCCACGGCCGGCGGCGGGGCAGGGGCCCCCGCCGTCCGGAGGAGCCGGGGTGCAGGGGACCCGGCGGGGCGAAGAACCCTGTGACCAGGAGTGTGGTGGTTTGGTGCCCGGACTGGCCGGTGGTGGCCAGTGGTGTGGCCGGCCCGGTGGTGGTCATCCATGCCAACCGGGTGGTGGTCGCCTCGGCCCAGGCCCGGGCTGAGGGGGTCCGGATCGGACAGCGAAGGCGCCAGGCCGAGGCGGCCTGTCCCGGGTTGTCCGTCGTGGGCCGGGATGAGGACCGCGACGCCCGGGCCTTCGAACCCCTGGTTGCGGCGGTGGCCGGCTTCTGCCCCACCGTGGAGGTTATACGGCCGGGTCTGTGCGCCTTTGCGGCCCGGGGCCCGGCCCGCTATTTCGGGGGGGAGGAGTCTCTCGCCCGCCAGGTGGCCGAGTCGGTCGACGCAGCCACGGCCACGGCGGCGGTGTCCGGGACCGGGGGAGAGGGGTGCCGGGTGGGGGTGGCCGACGGTCCCTTTGCCGGGACCCTGGCCGCCCGCCGGGGCCGGATCGTGCCGCCGGGGGCCACCGCGGAGTTCCTGGCCCCCCTTTCCGTCCGTGAACTGGGCCGGCCCGAACTGGCCGACCTCCTGGAACGCCTGGGGGTGAGGACGCTGGGGCAGCTGGCCGCCCTGCCGGCCCCCCAGGTGCTGAGCCGGTTCGGATGGGAGGGAGCGGCTGTTCACCGTCTAGCCCGGGGCCTGGACGAGAGGCAGCTGGATGCCCGCCAGCCGCCCGAGGATCTGTCAGTGGAGGACGAGCTGGATCCGCCGGTGGAACGGGTTGACACGGCTGCCTTCGTGGCCAAGGCACTGGCCGACCGCCTCTATGCCGGGTTGGTCGAGGGCGGCTGGCGCTGCACGCTGGTGCGCATCGAGGCCGAATCCGAGCACGGGGAATCCCTGTCCCGGATCTGGCGTCACGACGGCACCTTCAACGCCGCCACCCTGGCCGAGCGGGTGAGATGGCAGCTGGACGGCTGGCTGACCGGGCCGTCCCGGCCGACGGCCGGGTTGACCAGGCTGCGCCTGATCCCCGAGGAGATGGTGGCCGACCACGGCACCCAGCTCGGCTTCTGGGGCGGGATGGCCGAAGCCGACCAGCAGGCGGCCCGGGTCCTGGCCCGGGTGCAGTCGATGATCGGGCCTGACCGCGTACTCACCGCCGTCCTGGATGGCGGGCGGTCCCCGATCGAACGGGCCACCCTCGTCCCCTGGGGCGACCAACGCGCCCCCCGGCGTCGCCCCGAGCTGCCCTGGCCGGGCCGCATACCTCCCCCCGCCCCCGCCCTCACCGGTGCGCCGGGCGGCTCCATCGCCCTGGAGGACTCCCGAGGTGGTCCGGTTATGGTCAATAGCCGGGCCGAACCCAGCGGCGCACCGGCCCGGCTCCGTCCCTCTCGCGGTCCGGAGCTGATCGTAAGGGGCTGGTCGGCCCCCTGGCCGTGTCAGGAGCGGTGGTGGGATCCCGACGGTCATCGTCGCCGGGCTTGGATGCAGGTGGCCGTCGATGACGGTCGGGCCTTCCTGCTGGCGGCCGAGGGTGGGTGCTGGTCGGTCGAAGCCGTCTACGACTGACGCCGTCACGGAGTTCTCGGCCGACCGTCAGTCCGGAAGTCAGTTGCTCGGCTGCCGCTCTGGAGTCGAAGACGACCCCGCTGCACCACCGCCCCAGGTCGAGATCGTCCAGACTTCGGTGCAAGGACGCTTGCGAGGGGACCGCACCCATCTCAAGGACTCAACGTGGCTCCCGTTGGCCGGGCACCTGGTAAGGTAAAAGTATGACCGTGACCAAGGTGACCGTGAGTCTGGAGCCCGCCGTTGCCGAGCGGGCCCGCCTAGATGTTGCTCAGGGCAGGGCGAAGTCCCTGAGCGCTTGGCTCAATGAGGCCGGGCGGGCGCGGGTAGAAGGTGAGGACCTCGCTGCCGTATTGGCCCAACTATTCGACGAGACGGGCGGACCACTGACGGACGAGGAGCTCGCCCAAGCTCGTCAGCGCCTGGCGCTGGCCGAGCAGCCTTGAGCCTCATCCTTGACGCCGGAGCCCTGATAGCGGTGGAGCGGGGCGATCGTTCCACCGCCGCTGTCATCGAGGTGGCGCGCCTGGATCACCGCGCCGTGATCGTGCCCGCGGGCGTGGTGGGCCAAGTTTGGCGAGGGGGCGGGCGCCAGGTCAGGTTGGCGAGGCTGCTCAACGCCAGGGACGTCGTGGTCGATCCGCTGACCCATGTAGCGGCCCGGGCGGCAGGGGTGCTCTGTGGTGCGACGGGCACGAGTGACGTGATCGACGCCTCCGTCGTGCTGGCGGCTCGCCGCCACGGGGCCACCGTTATCAGCTCTGACCGGGCTGACCTGGAGGGTCTGGACCCGGCTATCGCCGTGGTGGACTGCTGATCAACGCCGGTGCATCGATTAGAGCTTTATCTCGATCTCAATCCTGTTTACCGGGGAGACTAGGAGTGGGGGAGATCAGCTACAGCCGTCACCGACCAGGTCGGTGTTCTGAGCCCGGTGGCTTCCGATGTGGAAGTCGTAGCCGGAGCAGAAGTAGAAGGAAAGGTCGGCGTTGCGGTTGATGGTGATGGGCTTCCACACGTCTCCGCCCACCGGCTGGAGATAGGCCAGCGTGGTGGCCAGCAGCCTCTGGTCGGCGCCCGGCTCGTGCTTGAGGTACTGGTCCAGCCAGGCCTGGGTGTAGTAGCTGGCCATGGCCTGTCCCCAGGCCGAGGCGGGCAGGATCGGGGGCTCATCGGTGTAGTCGAGATGGGTCGAGGCCCGGGGGACGATGAGCATGGAGTCGACGCCGCGGGCCACCCAGGTGTCGAAGCCGGTCTGCTCCTCCCGGCGCGGGTTGGGAGCCTGGGACAGATCGGGGGGCGCGGCCGAGCCGCCCGGAGCCGCCGGGCAGGGTTCGAAGGACGAACAGCTCGCCTCCCAGTAGGGCTGGGGCTCGAAGCCGTACTCGGACTGCATCCCGAGAATGGGCACCTTGGGCACGACCGGTCCCGGCAGGGAGCCGAGCTCGGCCTGGTCGTCGCTGATGGCGCCGGGGGTGGCGGTGATCTTGTCCAGGGCCACGGCCGCCTCGATGCGCGGGTCGACACCCTGCAGGTAGGAGGTGGTCACGGCCCCGGTCGAGTGCCCGATCAGGGCGACCCGGGTGGTGCGCCCGGGCGTAACGGTGTGGCGGTCGGGGCTGTGGTCGAAGAACTGCCACCACGGGTTGTAGGCCGCCACCGGGGCTGCCGTCGGCGTCTTGGGATACGGGTGGGCCGGGCTGGAGAGGAGGAAGGTGATGGCGTCCTCGGTGTCCTCATCGAAGTTCATCTGCTGCTCGGAGGGCACGCCGGCACAGGCGGTGGCCTGGCCGGTGGTCGCAGAGGAGCCGCAGCCGGGCAGGCCGGCGTCCGGGCCCTGGTGGGGGAAGGTCTCGCTGGTGCCCTGGCCCTGCACGTCGAAGGTCAGAACCAGATAGCCCCGCTCGGCCAGATCCTCGGCCAGCCAGCTGTAGACGCCGGCCGAGGCCTGGATGGACCCCGTCGTGATCACCACTCCCGGCAGCGGGTAGGCGATGGGCAGGTGGGTGTACGGATCCCGGGCGTGGGCCAGCGGGGCGAAGAGATGCCCGGACAGGACGGCTCCGTCGGCGGCGGCGAAGTGGATGGCCAGCTCCCGGCCCCGGGTCCCGGCCCAATCGGACCGATCCGGGTTACCGGCGTTCCAGCCCGGCACCAGGTTCCCCCCGGTCAGGGAGGGATCGGCCGGGTGGGCGGCCTGGTAGGACATCTGGGCCAGCCAGGTCTGGGCCATGGCCGGGGGCAGGCCGGACAAGTAGGCCGGGCTGGTGAACTCCCCGCCCGGGCCGAGGTCGCGCCCGAAGGCGTTCTCGATGTTGGCGGCGTCCCGGGCCAGGTAGGCCGGGCTGCCCGGTGCCGGTCCTGCCGAGGCGCGGGCCGGAGCCGGCACCGCCATGATCCCCAGGGCGGTCAGACCGGCCGCGGCCGTCAGGAGAACGCCGCGGACCATGGTCTTCCAGTTCCCCGCCGGCCCGGGTTAGTCCTGCCTGGGGTTGTCATTGCTCTTATCCGCATCAACTAGCACACGAACAACTGTTCGTATATGTTCGCACGATGGGTTGGAGGAATCCACCGGTTCCCTGGAAGGAGCTGGAGAGCCGCTTGGGGGGCACCAGCACCAGTCCCGAACCCCTGGCCGTCTACGCCAGACGCCGCGGACGGGACTCAGGCGCCCGGCGCGAGAGCACAACCCGTCACCCTCACACCCAATACGCTGAGCTTCACTGCCACTCCAACTTCAGCTTTCTGGACGGGGCGTCGCATCCCGATGAGCTGGTGGACCGGGCAGTGGAGCTGGGTCTCTCGGCCCTGGCCGTAACCGACCATGACAACCTGGCCGGGGTGGTCCGCTTCTCCGAGGCGGCCCGGGCGGCCGGACTGCCCACCGTCTTCGGCGCCGAGCTCACATTGGGCCTGTCCCGGTCCAGCCACACCACGGCGTTGGCCGATCCGGAGGGCAGTCACGTGCTGCTCCTGGCCAAAGGCCCGGAGGGCTACGCCCGGCTGTCCCGCACCATCACCGAGGCTCAGATGAGAGGAGGGGAGAAGGGCCGGCCCCTGGCCGACCTGGATCTGTTGGGTTCCCACCACGGCGGACACTGGATGGTGCTCACCGGTTGCCGGAAGGGGGCGGTGCCGCGTGCCCTGGTCGAGGAGGGTCCGGCCGCCGCCGGCCGTGAGTTGGACCGCCTGGTGGACGTGTTCGGCCCCACCAACGTGCTGGTCGAACTGTGGGACCACGGGGACCCGTTGGATTCGGCCCGCAACGATGCCCTCGTCCAGCTGGCCGGCCGGCGTCAATTGGAGATGGTGGCCACCAACAACGTCCATTACGCCACGCCCGACCGGGCCCGCCTGGCCGCCGCCATGGCCGCGGTCCGGGCCCGGCGCAGCCTGGACGAGATGGACGGCTGGCTGCCCGCCTCCACCGGGGCCTGCCTGCGCTCGGGCGCCGATCAGGCCAGGCGGATGCGGCGCTACCCCGGCGTGGTGGAAAGGGCGGCCGAGGTGGCCGACGCCTGCTCCTTTGACCTGAAGCTGGTGGCGCCCAGGCTGCCCGACTGGCCGACACCGGATGGCATCAGCGAGATGGACTACCTCCGCCTGCTCACCTACGAGGGAGCGACGCAGCGCTACGGCCCGAGGGGTTCGGAAGAGGTTCACGGGGCGTGGAGGCAGATCGACCACGAGTTGGAGGTCATCGAAAGGCTCGGTTTCCCCGGCTATTTCCTGGTGGTGTGGGACATCGTGCAGTTCTGCAGGAGGAGCGACATCTTCTGTCAGGGGAGAGGGTCGGCGGCCAACTCGGCGGTGTGCTTCGCCCTGGGCATCACCGCCGCCGATGCGGTGAAGCTGGGGCTGTTGTTCGAGAGGTTCCTTTCGCCGGAGAGGGACGGGCCCCCCGACATCGATGTGGACATCGAGGCCGGCCGGCGGGAGGAGGCCATCCAGTACGTGTACAACCGCTACGGGCGGGAGCGGGCCGCCCAGGTGGCCAACGTCATCACCTACCGGCCCCGTTCGGCGGTGCGGGACATGGGCCGGGCCCTGGGCTATCCCCCCGGACAACTCGATGCCTGGTCCAAGCAGATGGACATGTGGTCGGGTATGCCCGGCCCGGCCGAGACCGACGTGCCCGAACCGGTGATGGATCTGGCCAAGGAGATCCAGGGCTTCCCCCGCCACCTCGGCATCCATTCTGGCGGCATGGTGATCTGTGACCGGCCGGTGGTGGAGGTGTGCCCGGTGGAGTGGGCGAGGATGCCCAACCGCTCCGTGTTGCAGTGGGACAAGGACGACTGCGCCGCCGTCGGCCTGGTGAAGTTCGACCTGCTCGGCCTGCAGATGCTCTCGGCTCTGCACGAAGCCGTCGGCATGGTCGAGGCCCGTTACGGGATCACCCTCGATCTGGGCCAGCTGGATCAGGAAGAAGCCGTCTATGAGATGTTGTGCCGGGCCGATTCGGTGGGGGTGTTCCAGGTCGAGAGCCGGGCCCAGATGGCCACCTTGCCCCGGCTCAAGCCCCGGACCTTCTACGACCTGGTGGTGGAGGTGGCCCTCATCCGGCCCGGCCCGATTCAGGGGGGATCGGTCCATCCCTACATTCGCCGGCGCAACGGACAGGAGAAGGTGACCTACCTCCACCCGTTGCTGGAGCGCAGCCTGGCCAAGACCCTCGGGGTGCCGCTCTTCCAGGAGCAGCTCATGCAGATGGCCATCGACGTGGCCGGCTTCAGCGCCTCGGAGGCCGATCAGCTACGCCAGGCCATGGGATCCAAGCGATCCGCCCAGCGTATGGAGGCCCTCAAGGCCCGTCTCTACGCGGGCATGGCCGAGCGGGGGGTGGTGGGGGAGGTGGCCGACGCCATCTGGTCCCAGCTGGCCGCCTTCGCCAACTTCGGCTTCCCCGAGAGCCATTCGGTGTCCTTCGCCTACCTCGTCTACTCCAGCGCCTGGCTCAAGCTGCATTATCCGGCCGCCTTCTACGCCGGCCTGCTCAACGCCCAGCCCATGGGCTTCTGGTCGCCCCAGACCCTGGTGGCCGATGCCCGCCGCCACCGGGTGACCGTCCTGGCCCCCGACGTCAACGCCAGCGACTGGAAGTGCACCCTGGAGGGGAGTGAGCCTGCCGTGAGGCTGGGGCTGTCCTATGTCCGCAATCTGGGGGAGGACAAGGCCAAGGAAGTGGCGTCGGGGCGCCCTTATGCCAGCCCCGAAGACCTGGCCCACCGGGCCGGCCTATCCGAACCTCAGCTGGAGGCCCTGGCCACGGCCGGGGCGCTGGGGGGATTCGGTCTGGAGCGGCGGGAGGCGCTGTGGGCGGCCGGGGCCCTGTCCCGGTCCGGGCCGGGGAAGTTGCCCGGCATCGTGTCGGGCGGCCGGGCGCCCCGGCTGGCCCCCATGACCGACATCGAGGAGGCGGCCGCCGACCTTTGGTCCACGGGCTTGTCCACCCGCTGGTCGGTGACCCAGTTCGCCCGTGAGCACCTGGACAAGGTGGGGGCGGTTCCGGCCGCCTCCCTGGCCGGCCTGCCCGACGGGGCCAAGGTCACCTTCGGAGGGGTGGTGACCCACCGCCAACGCCCGGCCACGGCCGGGGGGACCATCTTCTTGAACCTGGAGGACGAGACCGGGATGGTCAACGCCATCTGTTCGGTCGGGGTCTGGGCCCGCTTCCGTAAGGTGGCCAGGACGGCCCCGGCCCTGCTCATCCGGGCCGACCTGGAGCGCAACGAGGGAGCCATCGCCCTGGTGGTGAGGCGCATAGAGGCCCTGGACATCGCCACCGCCGCCGCCCCGTCCCGGGATTTTCGTTAGTCCCCAACGGCTGCCCTCATTACAGTCGAAAGCCTTGTTCCCCGAATCTCCCCTTATCCAGGCGCGCGCCCTGACCAAGCGCTTCGGCTCTTTCGTGGCAGTGGACGGCATCGACTTCGACGTCGCCCCGGGCGAAGCCTTCGGCTTTCTCGGGCCCAACGGAGCCGGGAAGACCTCGACCATGCGGATGATCGCCTGCATGTCCCCGGTCAGCTCGGGGACACTGCGCATCCTGGGGATGGACCCGATCACCGACGGGCCGAACATCCGCCGCCGGATAGGCCTGGTGCCCCAGGAGGACACCCTGGACCTGGAGATGACCGTACTGGACAACCTCCTGGTCTACGGCCGCTACTTCGATCTTCCCCGCAAGGTCATCCGGGAGCGGGCCCGCCGTCTCCTGGACTTCGCCCAGTTGACCGACCGGGCCAATGACAAGGTCGATCCCCTGTCGGGCGGCCTGAAGCGCCGCCTCACCATTGCCCGCTCCCTCATCAGCGAGCCGGAACTGCTGTTGCTGGACGAGCCCACCACCGGGCTCGATCCGCAGGCCCGTCATCTGCTCTGGGACCGGCTCTACCGGCTCAAGCAGCAGGGCGTGACTCTCATCATCACGACTCACTACATGGACGAAGCCGAACAGCTCTGTGACCGGTTGGTGGTGATGGACAAGGGCCGCATAGCCGCCGAGGGATCGCCCCGGGAGCTGATCACCCGGTACTCGACCCGGGAGGTGCTCGAGCTGCGCTTCCGGGTTGACGACCATGCCCCGCTGGCCGCCCAGCTGGCCGGGCTGGGGGAGCGGATCGAGACGCTGCCCGACCGTCTGCTCGTCTACACCGATGACGGTGAGTCGGCAGCCAAGTCCGTGGCAGACCGGGGGTTGGATCCGGTGGCCTCCTTCGTTCGCCGCTCCAGTTTGGAGGACGTCTTCCTCCGCCTGACCGGCCGCACCCTGGTGGACTGATGATCACCGCCCCGGCCCGCCGCCCGACCCAGGAGTCCGCCCACCGCATCTGGCGGTCGTATCTGTACTGGACCCACATCTACAGGCGAACCTGGCGGGCTTCGATCGCCTCCGGGTTCCTCACCCCTACCCTGTTCATGGCGGCCATGGGGGTGGGTCTGGGCACCCTGGTCAACCACCACGGCTCTTCTGCCCACCAGCTGGGCGGAGTCAGTTATCTCGACTTCATCGCCCCCGGGCTGCTGGCTGCCTCGGCCATGCAGATGGCCGCCATCGAGGGCATGTTCCCCGTGATGGCCGGCATCAAGTGGATCAAGTTCTACCAGGCCATGTTGGCCACGCCGATAACCGTGACCGAGGTCCTCTACGCCCACCTCCTGTGGATGGCCACCCGGGTGGCCATGGTCTCGTCCATCTTCCTGGTCGCCATGTTCGCCTTTGGCGCCCCCCGCTCGGCCGAGGTGCTGGCCGCCGTCCCGGTGGCGGTGCTGACCGGTATGTCCATGGCCGTGCCGGCCGCCGCCTTCACCGCCACCCGGGAGTCGGACCAGGCGCTCATCGGCGTCATCCGCTTCGTGGTCATGCCGATGTTCCTCTTCTCCGGGACCTTCTTCCCCGTCACCCAGCTGCCGGCCTGGCTCCGGCCGCTGGCCTACGCCACTCCTCTCTGGCACGGAGTGGTTTTGTGCCGGTCGCTGTCGCTGGGCGACGCCTCCTGGGCGTCCAGCCTGGGCCACGTCGGCTACCTCCTGGCCTTCATTGCCGTGGCCACCCTGGTGGCCCGGCGCACCTTCTCCCGACGGCTGGCGGCATGAGCACGCCCACCGTGCTCGACCGGGCTGCGGACGGAGCGGCGGGGGCCGCCGCCGGCCTGCGTATCACGCCCACCTGGTCCCTGGGTTCGCGCCGGGCCATGCGGCTGGTGGAGCGCAACGGCCGGGTCTATTTCCGGATGTGGGTCATCTTCGTCTCCGGATTCTTCGAGCCGCTGTTCTACCTGTTGTCCATCTCGGTGGGGATCAGCAAGCTGGCCGGGCCGGTGGCGGGGCCCGGTGGCCATCTGATCTCCTACACCGCCTTCGTGGCCCCGGCCCTGATGGCGGTCTCGTCCATGAACGGGGCGGTCATGGACGCCACCTTCGGCGTGTTCTTCAAACTCAAGTTCGCCAAGGTCTACGACGCCGTTCTGGCCACGCCCATGGACAGCGGGGACGTCGCCCTGGGCGAGATCTCCTGGGCCGTCCTGCGGGGAGGGATCTACTCCTGTGTCTTCCTGGTGGTCATGGCGGGCATGGGCCTGGTCCACTCGCCCTGGGCCGCCCTGGCCGTGCCGGTCTCCCTGCTGGAGGGATTCGGCTTTGCCGCCGTGGCCATGGCCACGGCCACCTATATGCGGTCCTGGCAGGACTTCGACTTCGTGACCCTGGCCCTCATGCCGATGTTCCTCTTCTCGGGCACCTTCTACCCCCTGTCGGTATACCCCTCCGGGCTGCGGGAGCTGGTGTTGGCCACGCCCCTGTACCAGGGCGTGGCCGTGATCCGGGGCTTGGACCTGGGGTCTCCGACCTGGTCGATGGCCGGCCACTGCCTGTACCTGCTGGTCATGTCGGTGGCGGGGCTGATGGTGGCCTCCCGGAGGCTCGAGCGGCTCATCCTCAAGTAGGTTCGGATCCGACGGGCCGCCGGGTGTCGGCGGGCCGACCGATCCCTAGGAGGGGCTGTGGCCTGGGACTTCTCGACCGAACCGGAGTTCGAAGCGAAGCTGGAGTGGATGCGCAACTTCGTGCGGGATGAGATCATCCCGCTCGAGACCCTCGAACTGGACAACGCCACCACCCTCAAGATCGTCCGGCCCCTCCAGGAGCAGGTCAAGGCCCAGGGCCTGTGGGCCTCCCATCTCCCGCCCGAGATGGGAGGCGGTGGGTTCGGCCAGGTCAAGCTCGGCCTGATGCACGAGATCCTGGGCCAGTGCAGTCTGGCCCCCTTCGTGTTCGGGAACAACGCCCCGGATTCCGGCAACGCCGAGATCATCGCCGTGGGCATCGAGATGAACCCGTCCAAGGCCTGGCAGCGGGAGCGTTGGCTCCAGCCCCTGCTCGACAGCAGGATCCGCAGCGCCTTCTCCATGACCGAACCGGGTGCCGGCGCCGATCCGACCCTCATCAGTACCCGGGCCATCCGGGACGGTGACGAATGGGTCATCAACGGCCACAAGTGGTTCACCTCCAACGGCTCGGTGGCCGACATTCTCATCGTCATGGCGGTGACCAACCCCGACGTCCACGCCTACCAGGGCACGTCGATGATCGTGGTCCCCACCAACACGCCCGGGGTCAACATCCTGCGGGACATCCCGACCATGGAGCATCCCTTCGAGCGGACCGGGGCTCCCGGGGGCCACTCGGAGATCCTCTACGAGGACGTCCGGGTGCCCTATGAGAACCTGATCGGAAACGAGGGTGAGGGCTTCCTGCTGGCCCAGAAGCGGTTGGGGCCGGGCCGCATCCATCACGCCATGCGCTGGCTGGGCCAGTCCCGGCGGGCCTTCGACATGCTCTGCGAGCGCTCGGTGTCGCGCTACGTGCACGGGTCCACCCTGGCCGAGAAGCAGACGGTCCAGAACTGGGTGGCCGAGTCCATGGCCGAGATGACCGCCGCCCGGCTCATGACCCTCTACGCCGCCTGGAAGATCGATCAGGTCGGCGCCCCGGCCGCCCGGGTCGAGATCGCCATGATCAAGTTCTGGGGTGCCCAGGTGCTCTACAACGTCATCGACCGGGCCATCCAGGCCCACGGGTCACTGGGGTTCTCCACCGACCTGCCTCTCGAGCACATGTACCGGGCCGCCCGGGCCGCCCGCATCTATGACGGGCCCGATGAGGTGCACAAGGTGACCGTGGCCCGTCAGGTCCTCAAGCAGTACAAGCCGGTCGATGTGCCCACCGAGCATGTGCCGACCCGCCGGGCCGCCGCCGAGGCTCGCTTTGCCGAGCTGCTGGAGGAGGCCAGCGCCAACCTGTAGCCCCGCCGGCCCGGGCGCCGCCGACGGGGCTACCCGGAGGCATTGCCGGTGAAGGCCCACTGCTCCAGGCGCAGGCTGGGGGCGTGGTTCCAGGCGAAGTGCAGCCCCCCGGGGGCCAGGGTGCCGTCATCACCGACCCCCAGGACATGACCGGGAGCCAGGGCGGCCACCGGGGACTGAGTGAAGCGGAGGTTGGAGACGGCCGGCCCCAGCGCGCCGTCCTCGATGACGAAGACGCCGTTGCGGGTCAGGCCGGTCACCACCAGGGTCTTGGGGTCGAGGACCCGGGTGTACCAGAAGTCGCTGACCAGCAGTCCTCGTTGGACGCCGGCCACCAGTTCGGTATGGGGGACGCCGGGACCGGAGGCCGGCCCCAAGAACAGGTTGCTGGCCAGGGCGCCCATGCCCGCCCCACCGGGCACGGCGTGAGCGGTGGAGGTGACCCCGGACTTGGCCGCCGTGCGCCGGTCATGGGTGACCCCCACGGTCAGGCCGGAGCTGACCAGGTCCAGCCGGGCCTTGGGGGTGCCGTCGCTGTCATAGGAGGGCCCGAGGTGCCGGGGGTCCCCGGCGTCGTCCCAGATGGACACGGAGGGGTCCATCTGCATCTCACCCACCGACACGAAGGATCGGCCCTCCTGCACGGCCCGGGCGTTGAATCCGTAGACGGTGAAGAAGTCCATCATGTAGGCGACGCAGCGTGGATCGAGCACGACCTCGTAGCGACCGGCCGCCAGTTCGATCGGCTCCGCCGCCGCCCGGGCCCGCCGGGCCGCCTCGGTGCCCACCCGGTGCCCGTCCAGATCGGCAAACCGGCTCGTGGCCGCCGACGCGCACCCGTCGGCCCGGCCCTGCCGGTGGATGCCGTCGATGACGGCCATGGTGGTGCGGTCCGAGACCCGCTGTCCCAGGGAGTTGACCAGCAGCGACTCGACCGTCGTGGTCTGGCAGTAGCCGGCCGCCTCCAGCCCTGCACCTGCCTCCACGAATCCCTGCACCACTTCGGCCCGCTGGGCCGGGCCGATGGCGGCGGTGGCCGGGTCGTAGTGGACCTGATTGAAGTGCGGCGCGGTGGGGGGGCACAAACCTGCCCAACTGGGATCCACGGGCCGAAGTGAGGCGGTGGCCAGGGCGCCGTCCACCAGCCGGGTCAAGGAGTCGTCGTCGAGGATGGAGGTGGACGCCGCCGCCGGGCGGCCGTCGCTGACCAGCTCCAGGCTGACCAGCACGTGCTCATCGCCCACGTTCTGGTGGATGAAGGAGTTGGCGAACCGGGTCAGCCCGTCGTGGACGGTACTCACCGTCACGGCGGCCTCGGCCCGGCTTCCGATCCGGTCCAGAACCCGGTCGGCCAGAGTCGCCGCGTCCGCCTGGGTGTCGCTTGTCAACGCACGCCCACCCTCACGCCCCGGAACCGGCACGGAACGGCCGGATGGCCGGTGTGGCCGATCTGCATGGGCTGGCCCTTGCCGCAGTTGGGTGTGCCCCAGTAGATCAGTTCGGCCTGGCCCCCGACCATGTCCATCGAACCCCAGAACTTGGGGCTGATGCCCGTGTAGGTCGGGTTGCGCAGCATGCGGCCCCGCCGGCCGTCTTTGATCTCCCAGGCGATCTCGCAGCCAAATTGGAAGTTGAGTCGGCGGTCGTCGATGGACCAGGACCGGTTGGTGTCCATCAGTATGCCGTCGGAGGTCTCGGCCACCATCTGCTCGAGGGAATGGGGCCCGGGCAGGAGGCCGATGTTGGTCATCCTCACCATCGGGATACGGTCGTGGCCGTCGGCTCGCACCATCCCCCCCGCCGGTATGCCGGCCAGAGCCGCCGAGTCGCGCCCCGACAGGACGCCGACCCAGATGCCGTCCTTGACGATGTCGACCCGGTGGGCCGGGGTGCCTTCATCGTCATACCCGAAGGAGCCCAGGGCGCCGGGCAGGCTGGCGTCGGCGGTGATGTTCATGAGCTCGGAACCGAAGCGCAGTGAACCCATCTGGCTCAGATCCAGCCATGACGTTCCGGCAAAGGCCGCCTCCCAGCCCAGGATGCGGTCCAACTCGGTGGCGTGGCCGACCGACTCGTGGATCTGCAGGGCCATCTGCTCGGAGCCGAGGATGAGGTCGGTGGTCGCCTCCGGGCAGGGCGGAGCCGAGAGAAGCGCCACCGCCTCCTCCCCGACCCGGGCGGCATTGGCGACCAGGTCGAGGGACCGAATCAGCTCCCAGCCCTGGGTCCCGTACTGACCCCGGATACCGGGATAGGAGCGGCGCTGGGTCTCGCTGTCACCCACGGCGGTGGCCGACATCTCCGCCCCGCACTCCCGGATCCGCTGGGAGATCCGCGACCCCTGGCTGGAGGCGAAGGCCTTATCGGTGTCCCATATCCGGTACGAACCCTGGGCCAGCTGGGCCCCGGACGCCAGTGCGGCCCGGGTCGACTCCACCAGGAGATCACCCTTCTCGGACAGGGATACGGACAGTGGATCTTCCCGACAGGCGCTCTCCCAGTGGTCCACCACCGGCGGCACCGGCGCCAGCTCCAGAGCCGGACCGGGGACCCGGGCCGACGCCTGGGCCGTCTCCGCTGCCCGTTCCCCGGCCCGGCGCACCGCCGCCGGGGACAGGTCGGCCACCGCGAAGAAGCCCCAGGAGGACCCGATCAGCGCCCGGACGCCCACCCCGCTGGACTCCGAGCGGCGCATGTCTTCGATCTCGGCGTTCTGGGCCGACATGGCCTCGGCCCGGGTCACCATCACCCGGGCGTCGGCGTAGGCCGCCCCTGCAGCCAGGGCGGCTTCGACGGCCGCCACCGCCTCGTCCATCACCGGTTCAGCGCAACCCGGCGAAGAGGTCGTCTTCCGGCACCGGCGCCCCGCTCCGGTCCCGGGCCCGGATGAAGGACTCGTGGGAGAACACCTCGCTGAACATGTCCTCCGGGAACTTGAGCCACCACGACTGATCCAGCTGGCTGGCGTGGGCAGCCAGGGCGGCCCGTTTGCGGGCGGCCACCGCCGAGGTGTCCACCGTGGTCGAGATCCTTTGCTCCATCTCCTCCATGCGGGCGATGGCCTCCGGGGTGGTCTGGCGCTGGGGGAAGTTGGGCACTTCGATGCCGGCCGCCTCCATGCGCTCCCGGAGCTTCTCCCAGTCCCGGCGGCGCCGGCCGATGAAATAGAGCTTGGCGGGTATGTCGGTCTGCTCCACCGCCGCCACGGCAATGTCGTGGGCCCGGATGTGATCGGGATGGTTGTAGCCACCCATGTCGTCATAGGTGATGACCACGTCGGGGCGGTAGTGCTCCATCAGGCCGATGAGGCGTCCGACCGACTCCTCCATCGGCACGTTGCAGAAGGTATGCGCATGGTCCTTGTATTCCCAGTCCGACATGCCCGAGTCGTGGTAGCCGAGCAGCTCCAGATCGCTGACCCCCAGGTGGCCACACGCCGTGCGCAGTTCCTCCAGGCGGACCTTGGCCACCAGTTCGGGATCGTGGCCGTCCTCGCCCGGCTTAACATGATCCGGGCCGTCCCCATACTCCCCGTTGGTGCACGTGACCAGGACGGTACGCACCCCCTGGTCGGAATAGTGGGCCAGCACCCCGCCGGTGCTGGAGGACTCGTCATCGGGATGGGCGTGGACGGCCATGAGGGTCAACTGTCGGGACGGCGTCATGCCCACAGCTTGCCCTGCCCGGGGGCGGGGCGTGGCGCCTACCCTGTCCTGCGCCCAGACCTTGGTCGGCAAAGGCGTAAGTTGGCCGGCTCCATGATCTTCAACGTCCTGACCATCGCCGGCACGGACCCGAGCGGCGGGGCCGGGATCCAGGCCGACCTCAAGACCTTCTCGGCCCTGGGCGTCTACGGGATGTCGGTGGTCACCGCTCTGGTGGCCCAAACCACGACCGGAGTGCACGAGGTCATGGACGTGCCAGCCGAGTTCGTGACCACTCAACTGGAGGTGCTGTTGGCGGACGTCCGCGTCGACGCCGTCAAGATCGGCATGCTGGCCAATACCGACGTGATCAGGGCCGTGGCCGACTGCCTGCACCGCTACCGGCCTGCTTATGTGGTGCTGGATCCGGTGATGGTGGCCAAAAGCGGGGACATCCTGCTCCAGCCGGCGGCAGTGGAAGGCCTGGTGGGGGAACTGATGCCGGCCGTCGACCTGGTCACCCCTAACCTGGATGAGGCCGCCGTGATGCTGGGCGAGCCGGTCGTCACCGCCGCTCGGGACCTGCCAGGCCAAGCCGAGCGGGTGGCCGCCCTGGGAGCCAAGCGGGTCCTGCTCAAGGGGGGGCACCTGGCCGACGCCGAAAGCATCGACGTACTCCTGACTGAGGAAGGGGTGGAGGTGCTGAGGGCGCCGCGCATCGCCACCGATAACGACCACGGCACCGGCTGCACCCTCTCGGCGGCCATTGCCGCCCTGAGGCCGAGTTCACAAGACTGGCGCCACGCCGTGGTCGAGGCCAAGGATTACCTGACGGGCGCTTTGGCGGCTGCAGACCAGCTGGACGTGGGCCGAGGGCACGGCCCCGTCCACCACTTCTACCGCCTCTGGGTCTCCTGAGCCTCAGGAGACGGGGACCTCCCGCTTGACGCCGCGAGCGGCCAGCAGCCAGTAGACCAGGCCGCCGAAGAACAGCCCCATGAAGACGCTGAAGTCCGACCCGTCGAAGTGGGACGACAACCAGGACACGTAGGGCGAGTAGGCATCGAGCCAGGAGAAGGCGGCCACCATTCCGACCACCTGGGCGATGATGGCCGGCCAGTGGATGCCACCGGAGCGGTAGTAGAGCCCGCCGCGGGTGTCCATAAGAGCGGCGACGTCGTACCGGTTGCGCCGCAGCAGGCAGTCGACCAGATAGATGGCGCACCACGGCGCCAGCCAGACGATGATGAACAACAGGAAGTCGGACAGGAGTTGGTAGAAGCGGTTGGAGAACACGGCGTAAGCGGTGAAGCCTCCCGCCACCACCGCGTCGAGCAGCACGCAGTGCACCCGGGCCAGTCGCAGCCCGAGGCTCTGCAGGGTCACGCCTGACGAGTACAGGTCAAGGGTGTTGATGGCGAAGAGCTGGGCGATGGCGAAGATCAAGAACGGCCAGGTGAACCAGGCCGTGAAGGCACCCAGCATCCCGGTGATCGAAGTGGCGGCGGGAACCCCGGTGGCGATGGCCGCCCCCAGGACCTCCATAAGAAAAGACGGGACTCCGGCTCCCAGGCCGACGGCTATCACGATCCGGCGGGGGTCGGTGTCCCGGGGCAGGTACCGGGAGTAGTCGTTGGCGTTCTCGGTCCAGCCCAGGCCGCCGGTGGCTATCACGAGGGCCAGTGCCACCAGCATCGATCCCCAGCCGGCGCCGTGGTGCACGGCGTGCACGTGGACCTTGGAGTAGGTCAGTACCGCCATCGCCGCGAACAGGGCGATGAAGGGGATGGTGAGCATCTTCAGCACCTTGAGCACCGTGGCATGACCGAGAAAGGGAAGGATCGCCTGGATAACCACCGCCGCGACGATGAGGACGGTCTTGAACGGCGTACCCGGGTGGTAGCCGGCCTTCTCACCCAGCGCCACCCCGGCAAAGACGATGAGAGCGATGCCCTCGATTTCGAAGCCGACCTGGGTGATCCAGTTGAACAGTGAAGGCAGGCGGTTGCCATTCGGGCCGAAGGCGGCCCGGCTGACTCCGAAGGCGGTGGTGCCGGCCACCGGCCCCTGGATACTGCACAGCCCGGTCAGCACGTAGAACAGGTTTCCCACCAAGCCGATCAGGACGGCCTGGGCGAAGGAGAGACCGAAGACGACCACCATCAGGGCGCCGTAGACGACAAACTCCATGTTCCATACGGCTCCGGCCCACATCCAGAACAGCGAGGATGGCCGGCCCCAGCGCTCCGACTCGCGGATGTGGTCGATTCCGTGCTGCTCGATGTGAAATGCGGACGGTTCCTCGGTCTGATCGTGCCTCGGCGGGACCGTTACGGCCATATTTCCTCCTGCCCTAGAGCCTCGTTCCATCTTGGCCCGACCGGACATGACGCCGGGGGATGTCTGGCGCTCAGCCGCCCTGAGACATGACCGCCAGCTCGGCTAGCCCGAGAGGGAGCGAACCGGTGGCGGCCACCGCATCGTTGAAGGAACGGGCCGTGCCCCGCCCTTGGGCCAGGTAGCTCCCCCGGATGCGCTCCAACTCGATGGCCCCGGTCAGGTAGGAAGCGGCCTGGGTGGGCCAGGCGCAGTAGCGACCGACCTCGGCCCGGGCCGTGGCCTCTGACAGGCCGGTGTGGCTGCGCATGTGCTCGACCGCCTGCTCCATGGTCATGTCACCGGCGTGGAGGCTGGTGTCGACCACGATGCGGGCGGCCCGAAACAGACGGGCCTCGAGGTGGCACAACACTTCGGCGTCGTCGGCGAAGAATCCGGCCTCGTTCATGATGTGCTCGGCGAAGAGAGCCCATCCCTCGCTGAAATAAGGGGTCCGCACCATGGAGCGGACCGGGCTGGCATGGTCCTGGGACCAGACCAGGTGCCAGTGATGCCCGGGGTACGCCTCGTGAGCGGCGATGGTCGCCATGGTGGCGTAACTGTTGGTGGCCATCCGCTGCTGGATCTGTTCGGGGCTGGTGCCTCCGGGCGGATAGGGAACGAAAAAGTGCCCGGCCCGGGACGGCTTGAAGGTGGGCGGCGCCGAGTAGGAGGCCACCGCCAGGAGGGGGCGCTGGAAGGGCGGGGAGGGGACGACCGAGCAGGTCTCGCCCTCGGGCATGGTCACCAGGTCGCGGTCGATCAGGAAGCGCCTGCAGCGCTCGGTGACCGACCGGTAGCCCTCTAGCATCTCCTCGGGTGTGGCCGGATGCCGGTCGTTGATTGCCTCCAGGGCTTGGCGCCAACTCTTCGAGCCCAGCCGGGCAGCCACCTCCGTCATCCTTCCGTCCAGGTCGGACCAGGCCGCCCGGCCCCGCTGGTGCAGGCCGTCGGTTCCGTAGTCGAGCAACTCCCGCTGGCGGAGTAGGGCGCTGTAGCGCTCCTCACCGATGGCATAGCCGCCTTTGGGCTCCAGCCCCGCCAAATGCGCGGCCAGTCCCTCGAAGGCGTCAGCCGCCACTCGGCCGGCTTCCGCCACCCGTTGGCGGCCGGCCGGATCGGGGATGTCGGCCGGGAGCAGTTCCCGGTAGTACCGGATGGCCGCCTCACACTGCCCGACGGCCCGGTCGCGGATGACCGGTGCCAGCAGGCCGGGATCGAGCTGGCCGGCGGCCGCCTCCAGGGCGGAGGGCACCTGGGCCAGGCGGGCGCAGGCCGAGTCGACCAACTCCGCCAGAGGATGCTGATCCTGCAGGAAAAGCATGAACACCCCGCTCAGACAGGGGTCCAGGTACAGGGACGGATCCCGCCGCCAGGCCTGCCAGTCGTCCATTACCAGCCGGCCCCGAAGCCCGGAGAGGACCAGGTCCCGGTCGATGATCTGGCTGGTGCTCAGGCCGTCGTCGCCTACCTTCTCCAGCCGGGCGCGCCAGCCGTCGGCTCGGGCGATTTCGGCCTCGAAGAAGTCGGCCCCGAAGTGGCCCAACTCGTGATCGTGGCCGTCGACCCCCAAGCTGGTGGCCCGCACTGGGGCTGCGGCCATTTCCTCATCCATCCAGTCCTGGATCAGCCCATCCAGGTCGTCCCTCCCGCCGTGGTCCTCAGTCATGGCGGCGAGGGTAGCGTCGCCGGCGTGCCGAAGCGCCTGTCGGACCAGGAGATCGAGGCTGGGCTGACCGGCCTTCATTGGGAGCGTCGGGGGGATCGGCTCATCCGGGTGGCCGACCTCGCCAGCTTCCGGGCGGCGGTCGATTTCGTCAACCGTGTAGCGGATCTGGCCGAGGAAGCCGACCATCATCCGGATATCGCGCTGTCCTGGCGGACGGTGACCCTGGAGTTGTGGACCCACACCGCCGGGGGCATCACCCACCTCGATCTGGATCTGGCTGCCCGCATAGATCAGATGGTGTGAGCCGCCTTCAGGCGGGCCTGGAGTTTTTCGCCCTGAGCGAGTTGAACGACCGGCCCAACGTCATGGTCGACGGTGCCCCGGTGGAGAGCACCGTTCTCACCCTCTCGCACTGGCCCGGCAGCCCCACGCCCCCGGCCCTGAAGCAGGACCTGTCGACCGGGATCGTCTTCGCCTGGCTGCGGGCCGGGGCCCGCTGGGCGGGGCGGCGGCGGCTGCGGGCCGAGCAGACCGTGGTCACCACCGACCACTTCGATCAGGACGGTTTGGCCGGCGTTTACGCCCTCACCGACCCGGCCGCCGCCCTGGCCAGCGAGGACCGGTTGATGGCGCTGGCCGAGGCGGGTGATTTCGCCCGGGGCCACGACCCGACCGCCCTCCGAGCGTCCTTCGCCCTCAGCCGGTTGGCCGAGTCCTGGATCGGCCCCGCTCCCAATCCCGCCCTCGACGGCGGGCTGCACCGGACCGGCCTCGAGCGCCTGCCGGCCCTCCTGGCCGGATCGAAGCAGTGGCGCACCGACTGGGAAGAAGAGGAGGAGTTCCTGACCGACAGTCAGGCGGCGCTGGACGCCGGGGCCGTGGTGATCGACGAGCGGCCCGATCTGGATCTGGCCGTGGTGCGGGCTGGGGGGGTGAACTGGCGGCCGGCCAGCCAGCTGGGCCGGCGCCGGGCGGCGGCGGTGCATCCGGTGGCGGTCCACAACCGCAGCGCCCGGAGCCGGGTGCTCGTCCTCAGCCCGCCCCGCTTCGAGTTGTACTTCCGCTACGAGACCTGGGTCGAGCTGGCCTCCCCGGCCTGGGCCCCCCGCCTCGACCTGAGCGCTGTGGCCGCCGATCTCAGCGCGGCGGAACCCGGCCCGGGGCGGTGGTCCTTCAACGGGGTCCGGGCCACCATCGCCCGGTTGGTCCCCGAGCCCGGCACCCACCCCGGCACCCCCGGCAACGAACCCGGCACCAGCCAGCTGGCCCCGGACCGGGTCGAGGCGATGGTCACCGCCGCCCTGGGAGCGGCCCTGGAAACTTGACCGGACGGTCAATTACCCTCACTGGATGACCGTCACCGAGGACGCCCCGCTCACCGATGAACAGCTCCGGGACCGGGTCGTCACCTGGCTGCGGGACAACCTCCCGGCCCCCTGGGTGGAGGCCATCGACACCGGGGACGACCAACTCCTGGCCCGGGCCCGGCCCCAGGTCGAATTCAACGAGTGGTGTGCCCGGCTCGGGGAGGCCGGATGGGCCACACCCACCTGGCCCCGGGAATACGGCGGGGGCGGCCTGGAGCCCGGTCAGGCCCGGGTGGTGAACGAGGAACTGTCCCGCTACAAGGTTCCGCGCTCGTTCAACGTCATCGGTATCGGTATGGGCGGTCCGACCATCATGCAGTGGGGGAGCGAGGAACTGAAGCACCGGTACCTGCCTCCGATGGCGCAGCACAAGGAGATCTGGTGCCAGCTCTTCTCCGAACCCGGCGCCGGGTCGGACGTGGCCGGCCTATCCACCCGAGCCGAGCGGGACGGGGACGAGTGGGTTGTCAACGGCCAGAAGGTCTGGACCACACTGGCCCACGTGGCTTCCTTCGGGATGCTGGTGGCCCGGACCGATCCCGACGCCCCCAAGCACAAGGGCCTCACCTATTTCGTGGTGGACATGCACGCCCCCGGGGTCGAGGTTCGCCCGCTCAAGCAGATGACCGGTGACGCCGAGTTCAACGAGGTCTTCCTCACCGACGTACGCATCCCCGACTCCCACCGCCTCGGACCGGTGGGCGAGGGATGGGCGGTGGCCACCACCACTCTCATGAACGAGCGGGTGGCGCTCTCGGGCGCCGGCAGCAGCGGTGGGGACAACGTGGGCGGCGGGCCCGTCGACGCCCTGGTGGCGGCGGCCAAGGCCGGCGGGGCCTGGTCGGACCCGGTGCTGCGCCAGCGCCTGGTGCAGGCCATGATCGAGAGCCGGGTGCTCAAGATCACCAACTTCCGCTCCGCCGCCGCCCGTAAGTCGGGCCGCCCGGCCGGCCCGGAGGGTTCCATCACCAAGCTGTTCCAGGCCGAGCACAACCAGCGTCTGCAGAACCTGGCCGTAGACGTCCTCGGATCCGCCGCCCTGGCCTGGGACCAGAACTCCCCGGTCGGTGGTTCGGTACGTGGTTTCCTGCGCAGCCGGGCCAATACCATCGAAGGCGGCACCTCCGAGGTCATGCGCAACATCCTGGGCGACCGGGTTCTAGGCCTGCCCCGGGAGCCGGACCCGTCCCGCAACGCCCCCTGGAAGGACATCCCCCGCAGCAGTTGAACCTTCCGTCTCAACGGCCGGGCCGCACTCCCTCCAGCAGGGCTGGGGCCAGCCGCTTCCACTGCTCCTGGGGAATATCCCGGCGTCCCGGCTCCAGGGCCTGGATGCAGACGTGGTCGGCTCCGGCGTCGAAGTGTTCCTGCACGCGCCGGAGGATGGAGGATTCGTCACCCCACGCCACCAGGGCGTCCACGAAGGCATCCGAACCGGCCGAATCGAGATCTTCCTGACGCCAGCCCAGGCGCAGCATGTTGTTGACGTAGTTGGGCTGAGACAGATAGATGGCCGTGTAGCCCCGCCCGATCTCCCTGGCCTTGGTCGCATCGGTCTCCAGCACCACCGCCTGCTCCGGGCAGAGCAGTGGCTGGGGCCCCAGCAAGCCGCGGGCGGTGGCGGTGTGCTCCGGTGTGACGAAGTAAGGGTGGGCGCCGTCGGCCCGGGAGCCGGCCAGTTCGAGCATCTTGGGTCCGAGGGCGGCCAGCACCCTTCGCACCGGGGTGGTGGGCCGCTGGGCCGTGTAGGGGGAGGCGTCCATGGCGTCGAGGTAGCCACGCATGGCCGACAGGGGCCGGCGGTAGTCGTGGCCACGCAGATCGTTGACCAGGCTCTGATGGCTGACGCCCAGGCCCAGGAGCATCCGCTCCGGGAAGGCCTCGGTCAGCCCCTTGACGGCGCCGGCCATGGCCACGGCGTCGCGACCCCAGATGTTGGCGATGCCGGTGGCGCCGACGATCCGCCGGGTGGCCGACAGCAGCAGGGCCAGGTGCACGAAGACGTCCCGCCCGGCCACCTCGGGTATCCAGACGGCGCCGTAACCCATTTCATCCAGCTCGGCGGCCAACTCCTTGGCCCGGGAGGCCGGAATGGAGTCGAGGGCGCCGGTCCAGACTCCGATCGGTGCCAGGGAAAATCGAGGTTCTTCGGCCACGAGGCCAGACCCTAATAGGGGCTCCCGGCGGCGGCTCTAGAGCTCGCCCGGCGTGTGGCGTTCAGCCGGCGGAGGTGCGCAAGACGGTTACGCACTCCGACCCGGGGGGGTCCTCGGCCTGGCGGGCCGGGCTGCGGTGCAGGACGGCGGCGGTAGGGCGGATGAGCAACTGGTCCTCGGTGGAGGGGACCACCTCGGCCCGGCCGTCGACAATCAGGAAATACCCGTCCTCATCGGGAGCGGGCCAGAGCAGGGTCACGTCCGGCCGGTCGGCCAGGTTGGCCCGGGTGGTGCGTCCGGCCCGGGTCAGCAGAGCCGTTCCGTTCCACGCCAACCGCACCGATACGGCATGAGGTCCGCCGGCGGGCCCGGCGGTGAGGAGGAAGGCGCTGTTGCCGCGTCCATCGATCTGGGCGGCCAGCTCGGTGGTGTCGACCGGATGGCTCATGGCCGCCACCCTAACGTCGGATCTACGCTTGGGCGATGGCCCGACAGGCAGATCTCCCCGCTGAGACTCCCCACTGGCGAGGAATCAACCACCTCGCCTTGGTGACGCCGGACATGGACGCCACCGTGCGCTTCTACCACGGCGTCCTCGGGGCCCGTCTGGTGGCCGATCTGGCCGGTCCGGGCTTCCGCCACTACTTCTTCGAGTTCGGGGAGGCCAACACGGTGGCCTTCTTCGAATACCGCCATCATGAGGTGGAGACCTTTGCCGTTCCGGCCGGCGTGCCTGACGCCCGCAAGGCACAGTTCGACCACCTGTCCTTCAATCTTCCCGACGAGAACGCTCTCATCGACCTCCGCGGCCGGCTGAAGGCCGCCGGCTGTGAGGTGACCGACGTCGTCGACCACGGCATGTTGCGATCGGTGTATTTCACCGACCCGCACGGGATCGCCCTGGAGGCCTCCTACTGGGTGGTCGATCCGACCGGGCGGCCGGTCGATTATGGCGACCCGGGTCTCTTCGCCGATCCCGACCCGGTGCCGGCGGTGGTCGAGTTGCGTCGGGACGGTCAGGTCTCGGAGGTGCCCGCCACCCACCTGAGCTGAGGGCCTCCATCGGCTCCGCCGTCGGCGGCCCCGGGGTACCGATGTTGCGGGCAGGCCCTACGCTGGGGGCCAGTGGCAAGGGAGGCCGGTCGCCCGGCGCCGCTGCGGATGGTGAAGGGCCAGGCGGAGGCCTGGCGGCTGGACGAGATCGCCCACGCCGGACCCGAGCATCTCGACGCCGGCTACGTGGCCGGCTACGACCTCAAGGCCGGCACCGATCCGGGCCCTGACGTGGCCCTACTGCGGGACATGGGTCTCACCCGCGACAGCGTGCTGGTGGACATCGGCTGTGGGACCGGGCGCCTCGCTCTGGCCGCGGCTCCCCTCTGCCGCCGGGTCGTGGCCGTGGATGTCTCCGCCGAGATGCTCGACGCCGTTCGAGCCGGCGCCGCCGCCCTGGACGCGCCGTCGCGCCCGCAGTGCGTCAATGCCGGCTTCCTGACCTACGAGCATTCCGGCGAACCGGCCGATTTCGTCTACTCCCGCAACGCCCTTCACCACCTGCCCGACTTTTGGAAGGCGGTGGCCCTGCGCCGGGTGGCGGCCCTGCTGGTCCCGGGCGGAGTGCTGCGCCTGCGGGACCTGGTCTTCTCCTTCGCCCCCACCGAGGTGGAGGACCGGATCTCCGCCTGGCTGGACTCGGCTGCCGACCAGCCCGTGGACGGCTGGACGCGACAGGAACTGGAGACCCACCTGCGGGAGGAGTACAGCACCTTCACCTGGCTGCTCGAGCCCATGCTGGAGCGGTCCGGCTTCGACATCCTCGAGGCCAGCTACAGCGACTCCGGGGTCTACGCCGCCTACACCTGCGCCCGGGTCTGAGGATGTCTAGTCGGCGGCCTCGATGTCGACGTTGAAGGCCTCGTAGACCAGGTCGGCGCCGAGGTGACGGTGCCGCACGATCCCGGCCAGGACCTCCACCACCTGCTCGTGGGCGGCGTGGGTGTCCCCGTCGGCGTCTCCGGGCAGGGCCCGCACGGCCGCCTCCAGCCGGTAGCGAAGTTCGGTGTGCTCCCGTCGGGCCCGCTCCACCCGGTGGGAGAGCCGGGGGGCGGCCTGGACGATGTCGTCCAGCATCCCGCCGGATGCCTCCGAGGCGGCTATGTGGTTCTCCAAAGCGGCGCCCAGGCGCTCCAGGTCCTGGCCGAGGGTCTTGGTCCAGGCCTGCACCCGGCCGGTGGCGGGACTGGCCAGCGACCTCTCCACCTCACCCATGGCGGCCCGCAGTCCTGCCCGGTTCTCTCGCGCCTGGTCGAACGAGTCGCTCAACAGTCCCCCTTGGCCGTCCTGGACGCGAGGGTAGGCCTCACCGGCACCGCCTGCCCAGAGACCGACGGACCGGGTCGGTCAGACGTGGTGAGCGGAGCGGGTCAGGCCGAGCGGGGCGGCATCAGGGCGGCGCCGAGGAGGGCGGCCACCCCGTCGGCCCGGGCGCTGTCGGCCGGGATGCCCGTCTGCAGAACGGCTATGAGCACCGACATGATGGTGGTGACCAGTCCGGAGGCGATCAGCTCGGGATCGATGTCGGAGCGCACCTCTCCGACGGCCTGGCCGCTCAGCAGGCGCTGGACGATGCCCGCCTGGAGGTCGGCCAGGGCCGGGATGCCGAGGAGCCGCTCGGTGTGTTCGGGTTCTCTTCCGGCCAGGACCCGGCGGGCCAGGGGATGGTCGTCCATCCCCGCCACCAGGGCCCCGATGAGTGATTGCCATTCGGTATCGAAGGTCCCGTTGAGGACCGGACCCAGCGCCTTTCCGATCAGTCCGGCGGCGTCGGCATCCACCGCCGCCGCGAACAGTCCTTCCTTGCCTTCGAAGTAGGCGTAGGCGGCGGCCGGCGTCAGACCGGCATCCCGGGCGATGCCGGAGACCGAGGTGCCCCGGAAGCCGTCGGCGGCAAAGCGGCGGATGGCTCCGTCCAGAAGGGCCCGCCGGGTCCGCTCTCCCTTGGTGGCGGCCTCGGACGGGGCCGCTGCTCTTTCTTCGGTGGCCGTCACGCCCCAATAATCTAATACTTGAGGCAATCTGTCAATTATCCCGGCCAGATGGGAATCCGCTCCCGGGACCGGCCGGTAGCGTTGGTCTATGGACGACCGGCTCTGCCTGCTCTGCGTTCACGCCCACCCCGATGACGAGGCGTCCAAGGGGGCGTCCACGGTGGCCGCCTACCACGCCCAGGGTGTGCACACCGTCCTGGTTTGCTGCACGGGCGGGGAGGAGGGCGAAATCCTCAACCCGGCCATGGACATCCCCGACGTGCGGGAGCGCCTGGCCGAGGTGCGCATGGAGGAGCTGGCCCGGTCGGTGGAGATCATCGGATATGACGAGCTGGTCATGCTGGGCTACCGGGACTCGGGCATGCCCGACAGCCCGGCCAACGCCCGGCCGGACTGCTTCGCCCGGGCTCCGCTGGACGAGGCGGTCGGCCGGCTGGTGCGGGTGATCCGCCGGACCCGTCCCCAGGTCATCATCACCTACGCCGATGACCAGACCGGCTACCCGCATCCCGACCATCTTCGGGTGCACGAGATCAGCGTCATCGCCTTCGATGCCGCCGGTGACCCCGACGCCTATCCCGAACTGGGACCGCCGTGGAGTCCCTCCAAGATGTATTACAACGTCTGGTCCCGGGCCCGGACCCTGGCCCTGCACCAGAAGTTCCTGGAGTTGGGCTTGGAAAGCCCCTATGACGAGCGGTGGCTGGAACGGCCGTCGCATGACGACCGCATCACCACCGTCATCGACATCTCCGGCCACACCGAGGTGCGCAGCCAGGCCCTCCTGGCCCATGCCACCCAGGTCGATCCCACCTCCAAGTTCTGGTTCGGATTGCCGCCCGAGGTGGCCCGCACCGTGCATCCGGTGGAGGAGTTCATCCTGGCCCGCAGCCGGGTGGAGGCGGTCGAGCGGGAGACAGATCTCTTCGCCGGCGTCGCCGATCTGGCTTCGCGCTGATCAGCCGGTCGCGGGCGACATGGCCGTATTCCTGAGCCAGGAGTGGCTGGATCTGACCACCCGGATCTGGGCTGAGACGCTGGATGACTCCGGGCCTTCCGCCGCGATCCAGGTCCTGATCACCGGGGCGCCCGGGCCCGACACCGGCTACTGGTGGATGTTGGAGGACGGCCGGCTCCGTCGGGCCGGGACCGGACCCATCGAGACCTCCGGGTCCGGCCCTCAGGGGGAGAAGGCCGATGTGACCCTGACCGAGACCTATGCCGACGCCGTGGCCATCCAGGCCGGGACTATGGACCTCAACGCCCTTGTCATGCAGGGCCGGGTCAAAGTGTCCGGGGACCTGGCCAAGCTCATGTCGGTCCTGCCCGTCACGGCTTCGAGTGCCTACAAGGACCTGCTGCGGAGCGTCGGCGCCGAGACGGAGTACCCGGACGCTCCAAGATGAACAGGGCCCAGCTGGAACGGTCCCTCGGGCGCTGACGCCCGGAGGGACCGGGCCGGCTCAGCCCCGCATCAGGTCGCGCAGCGGGCGGTAGCCGATGAAGCTGGCCCCGGCCCGTTCGGCCATCTCCCTCAGGGTGTCCTCGTTGGTCAGGAGCTGGTGGTCATCGACCCGGCCCTCCCAGTCGGGATGGGAGGCCTCCAGTTCCCCGCTGCGCACAGCCGGGTGCAGGTACATCTCGGTCACCCCATCGGGTAGGCGGGCCAGGGCCGACTCGATGGAGCGACGGGAACCGACCCCACTGGTGACGATGAGATGGTCGGGGAAGACCACGCCTTCAGCCGCGGCCAAGTCCCGGAAGGGGAACCCGATGGACTTCTGGGTGGAGGCCCCCGACAGTCTCATGGGCAGGCGGAAGTCGCTGGCCAGCTCCAGGTAGACGTCGAAGAACTCCGGACGTAGCTGCACCGAGCCCATGTGGGAGTCGACGTGGGTGACGTCGAAGCCCCAGAAGATGGCCCGCTCCACCTGGGCCCTCAGTTCCTTGCGGACCTCGTCCATGTCGGCGTGGTCCCAGACGTCCACCACCGTGCGGGGGAAGCCGCCGTCCCCGTCGAGCAGGGAGGGAGCCCGGGTGATCGGCCCCCAGCGGTACAGGTCCCACTCGGCGTTGAGGGTCAGGTGAACGCCGATGTCCTCGCCCCGGTACTGGGCGGCCGCCTCCCGGGCCCAGGGGCAGGGGACCATCAGGGTGGCACTGGTGGCCAGGCCTGACCGGAGGGCCTGGTAGATGGCCAGGTTGGCCGAGTGGCTGGAGCCGAGGTCGTCACAGTTGACGATCAGCAGCTTGGCGTCGGGAGGGTGTCCGAGGCGCTCAGCCAGGGTGGGCGAGCTCATGGTCCGAGCCTAATGGCCGCCCCGCCGGAGCGGCCCGGGTCGCGGGCCGGGTCGGGCTGAGTCTGAGGGTCAGGCGGCCCGGCGGTCCGACTCGAGGCGCTGGATGCGCCGCCGGGAAGCCTCCTGCAGGGCCAGACGGGCGGCTTCGATGCCCCGCCGGCCCGCTTCTCGGGTCGGTTCGTCCAGCCGCCAGGTCAGTTCCGGGCTCGGATCGATGAGGGTGAGCTGGTCACTCATGGGTCCACCTTGACAGGAGGGTGTGACAACCACTCTTCCCCGGGCCGGCGCTGGTCATTCGCTTCGGGAGATGCGCCCTAGCGGGGCCACAGGACGGCGGGGGTGCAGCGGAACAGGGCCTCAGCCGGCCCGGGGTCGGCGGCCACGGCGGAGCCTGACACACTGGCGGGGTGCAGCCCAGCCTGCCCCTGTTTTCCGGGGACGGAGGTCCGTCCAAGCGGGGCGCCAAGCGAGCGCCCGCCGCTCCGGCCACCCCCGTCCATGACCGGGTCGACGGTCTCGACGGCTTCCTGGTGGGTGACGAGGTCAGAGTCGAAGGGCTGCGGGGCCGGTTCCGCTGCAAGGCCTTTTTTCTTGACGGTGCCGTTCCCACCGCCGAGGTCTTCGGGCCCCTGCTCGACGGCCGGGCCGCCGCCCGGGTGCCGGCCGTGCGCAGCTTCCCCGTCAACCGCCTCCGGCGGGCCAGACGGCGCTGACGCCTCCGGCGGGCCCGATCCGGTCCGGCTCACTCCGCTCCCGCCTCCAGGGCTATGGGCAGCGCCGCCAGTGCCGCCGGCAGCTCGGGAGCCAGTTCATCCACCACCTCGGCCCCGGCCCGCGACGGTCGGCGCAGCCGGGACCCGATGAGCCCTGAACCCAGAGCCATGGCTGCGCAGTAGATCCACAGCCGGTGGAAGTGGTTCAGGGCTGACGCCGGGCTGGTCGGGTTTCCCACCAGTACCACCAGGAGGGCCACGCCCAGGGCGCCGCCGATCTGGCGAGCGGTCTGGTTGACGGCGCCGCCCACGGCCAGGCGCTCCGGGGGGAGGCTGGCCACCGCCGCCGCGCTGAATACGGGGAAGGTGAGCCCGATGCCCAGGCCGGCCATCAGCGTGCCCGGCAGCCACTCGGCCAGATAGGCGGGGTGAGTCCCCACCCGCAGGACGTACCAGCTCAACCCGGCCGCGAAGCAGACCGCCCCGGGCATCAGCACGGCCCGGAACCCGAACCGGCCCGCCATCCGTCCCGCTGGTCCCGACACCACCGCCACCACCAGGGGACCAGGGGTCACGGCCAGTCCCGCCCGGAGGATGGTGTAATGCCAGACCCCGGTGAGGAACAGGATGTTCCCGAGCAGCATGGCGAAAAAGCCCATGGCGTAGACCAGGGTGGAGGCGTTGGCCACGCTGAAGGAGCGGGCTCGGAACAGGCTGAGGTCGAGCACCGGCGCCGGGTGCCCGGCGCTCCTGAACAGGAAGGCGGCCCCGAGGCCCACCGCCACGAGCAGGGCGGCTAACACGCGCGGGTTGGTCCAGCCCCAGGATGGTCCTTCGGATATGGCCAGCACCAGGCTGGCCAGGGCAACGCTGATGAGGGCGACCCCGGGGAAGTCCGGCGTGCCGTGGGCCGTCTCGACGGTGGATTCCTCCAGGATCCTCCGGCCCCAGAGCCAGGCCAGCGCCCCTACGGGCAGGTTCACGTAGAAGGCCGACCGCCAGCCGCCGGCGGTGATGAGGGCCGCCCCCAGGGACGGCCCGGTGGCCACCGCCAGGGCCCCGACCCCACCCCACAGGGCGACCACCTGGGACCGCTTTTCGGCCGGGAAGGCCCCGAGGAGAAGACCCAGGGAGGCGGGCAGCAGGGCGGCCGCCCCCGAGCCCTGCGCGACCCGGCCCGCCACCAGCAGGGGGACCGAGGGGGCCAGGCCGCACAAGGCCGAACCGGCGCAGAAGACGGCCAGCCCGAGGAAGAACACCCGCCGCCGGCCCAGGCGGTCCGCCGTACGCCCCGCCGTTACGAGCAGGGAGCCGAACACGATGCTGTAGGCGGTGATGACCCAGGCCAGGGAGGCCCGGGGGACGTGGGGGAAGGAGCGGGCCAGGGCGGGAAAGGCCACGTTGACGATGGACAGGTCGAGCGACGCCATGAAGGCCCCCAGGGCTGTGACGATGAAGACGGCCCGGGTCCGGCGCGCAGTCAGTTCGCTCATGAAACCTACTCTAGACCCTTGCATTTCATCATGCAACCCACCTATCCTCGAGGACGTGGAACGGAAGAGCTTCTCGGACATGAGCTGCTCGGTGGCCCAGTGCCTCGAGGTGGTCGGGGAGTGGTGGAGCATGCTCATCATCCGGGACGCCTTCATGGGCGTCACCCGTTTCGATGACTTCCAGCGCCGGCTCGGGATCTCCCGCAACATCCTCCAGCATCGCCTGGTCAGCCTGGTCGACGCCGGCGTTCTCCAGAAGGTCGCCTATTCCGAGCGGCCCCTGCGTCACGAGTACCGCCTGACCGAGAAGGGCATCGACCTGTGGCCGGTCCTGACCGCCATGCGCCAGTGGGGCGACCGCCACGCCGCACCCGACGGACCGCCGGTGGAGGTGGTGCACAAGGACTGCGGCCAGGCGGCGGTGGGCCGGCTGGTCTGTGAGCACTGCGGCCGGCCTATGGGCGCCCGCTCCGTCCGGGCCGTGCCCGGACCCGGATACCGGGCCGGGCGCACACCGCTCGAAGCGGTTCATTAGCGTCTCGGCCCATGGCCGAGCCCCGCTACGGAATGACCATCCCGTTCGATCACGTCCCCTTGCATGAGCACCGCCCGTACCTGGAGGAACTGGTCGACCTCGGTTACACCGACGTGTGGTCGAGCGAGGCCAACGGCACCGATGGCTTCACCCCCCTGGCCATGGCGGCGGCGTGGACGCCGGCCTTGCGCCTGGGCGTGGCCATTATCCCCGCCTTCACCCGCGGTCCGGCCATCATGGCCCAGAGCGCGGCAGCCATGGCCGAAGCCGCCCCGGGCCGCTTCGCCCTGGGCATCGGCACTTCTTCCAACGTGATCGTGGAACGCTGGAACGGCATCCCCTTCGAGGATCCGTACCACCGCACGGCTGACATGGTCCGCTTCCTGCGCCAGGCTCTGACCGGTGAGAAGGTGGACATGGAGTGCCGGTCCTTCACCGTCAAGGGCTTCCGGCTGGGCCGGCGGATCGAGACGCCGCCGCCGATCCTGGTGGCCGGCCTGCGCCCGGGGATGCTGCGCATGGCCGGCCGGCTCGGGGACGGAGCCATCATCAACTGGCTGTCGGCCGAGGACGTCAAGCAGGTCGCACCCGAGGTGGGTGAGGGCAAGGAGATAGTCGCCCGCATCTTCGTGTGTCCTTCCGAGGACGCCGAGACGGTGCGGAACATGGGCCGCATGGCGGTGGCCGCCTATCTCAACGTCCCGGTGTACGCCGCCTTTCACGAGTGGCTGGGCCGGGGTGACCAGCTGAAGGGGATGTGGGACGCCTGGACCGCCGGTGACCGCAAGGCGGCTCTGGCGGCCATACCGGATCAGGTGGTGGACGACCTGATCGTGCACGGATCCCCGGATGAGTGCCGCCGGCACATCGCCCGTTACGTGGCCAACGGGGTCACGACCCCGGCCCTCAACATCCTCCCCTTCGGCATCGACGTCCGCCAAGCCGTACAGGCCCTGGCCCCCCAGGCCTGAAGCGGGGCGGGAACTACTCGGCGGCCTCGACCCAGCGCAGCCGGTCCCGCATGCCCGCCACCAGGCCGGGCACCTCGTCCCGGTGGACCGGACGCGACAGGAGGTAGCCCTGGCCCTGCGGGCAGCCCATGTCGATGAGGGCCTCCATCTGCAGAGCCGTCTCGATGCCCTCGGCGGTGACGTTGATACCCAGGCTGTCGGCCAGGGTGAGCACGGATCCGACTATGGCCCGGTCGGGTCCGTCCTCGGTGACACCGGACACGAAGACCTTGTCGATCTTCACCGACTCGAGGGGGAAGCGGCGCAGGGCCGACAGGGACGATGAGCCCTGGCCGAAGTCATCGAGGGCGATGCCTACACCCAGATGGCTCAAGTCCCCGACCATGTCGATGGTGTTGCCCAGATCCTCCATGGCGATGGTCTCGGTTATCTCCAGCACCAGACGGTCGGGATCGAGACCGGTGCGGGACAGCACGGAGCGGACCCGGCTGACCAGGCTGGGGTCGTGGAACTGCCGGCCCGACAGGTTGACCGAGACCCGCAGGCCGCCACCCATGCCGTTCCAGGCCTGCACCTGCTGGCACGCCTCCTCCATGACCCACTGGCCGATGTCGATGATGAGGCCCGACTCCTCGGCCACCGGGATGAACTCATCGGGCATCATCAGGCCCCGGTCCGGGTGGCGCCAGCGCAGCAACGCCTCCACCCCGGTCATCCGCCCTTCGACCAGATCCACTATGGGCTGATAGGCGAGGTACATCTCTCCCCCGGACACGGCTTTGCGCAGCTGGGCCTCGATCTGCATCAGCCGGAGGGCCCGGGCATCCATGCCGGTTTCAAAGACCTTCCAGCGTCCCTTGCCCGACTCCTTGGCCCGGTACATGGCCAGGTCGGCCTCGCGCAGCGGGTTGTGCTCGGCGGTGGAGTCCTTGCGGATGAAGGCGATGCCGATGCTGGCCGTCGTGTAGACCTCGTCATCGACGCCGACCCGTACCGGAGGACGCAGCGCCGCCAACAGCCGGTCGGCCATCAACACGGCGGCGGTGTCGTCCAGCAGGTCCTCGACCAGCACCACAAACTCATCCCCGCCGTATCGGGCCACGACGCCGTCATTGCCCACCGCATCGCGCAGGCGGACCGCCACCTCGCGCAGCAGGTCATCGCCCAGGTCGTGACCCAGGCTGTCGTTGACGGCCTTGAACCGGTCCAGGTCCAGCAACAGAACGGCGGCCGAGCGGCCGGAACGGTGGGCATGGGCTCGGGCCCGGTCCTGCAACTCGGCAAAGAGCGTCCAGTTGGGAAGCCCGGTCAGCACGTCGTGAGTGGCCTGATAGGCGAGCTCGGCCTCCCACCGGTTCCGCTCGTCCAGCCGCTCGATGTTGCCGAGGGCGATCCCGGCGTGGGCGGCCAGTATCTCCACGCATTCGACCTCTTCGGGCCTGAGCCCGCCCTCCCGGGTCCTGGCCGCCACCAGGGCGGCCCGGAGGCCGCCTTCGCACCAGACCGGCACCGCCACCGCCGAACGGACTCCGGCTTCCAGGGCCATGGGCAGGGCGTCGGGGTGGGCCGGATAGTCCTGGACCGCCACCGTGCTGCGCTGGGCCCAGACCCGGCCCACGATGCCGGAGCCGAGGGCCTGGGCGCCGTGGGTCGTGGGCAGCCCGTAGGACGCGACCATCTCCCACTGATCGCGGTCCGGGTCGTAGAGGCAGAGCTGGGCGGTGTCGAAGCCGAGGTCGCCCACGCTCTCCACCACCGAGTCGAGCATCTGCTCCCGGTCCTGGGTGTTGATGACCCGGGCCCGCTGGGCCACCCGGGCCAGGAGGGCGGCCCGCCGGGCGGAGCCCTCGGCCAGGTCGTGCTGGACCCGGGCCTGGCGCGACAACTCGACGGACAGGAAGGCGGACATGATCATGAGCAGGGTTATGACCCCGAGGTCGGAGAAGGCCTGGGCCACCGTCAGGACCACCGCCCCGGACCCGGCCGCCCCCAGGTAGCCGCCGTAGGTCAGCAGCAGCAGGGCCACCTGGGCCCGCCAGGGATATGAGGACAGGGCGGAGAAGACCGTGGTCAGGCTGTAGAGCCACACCAACTGGGACCGGGCCCCGCCACTGGCGGCCACCCCGACGCTGATGAGGGCTATGTCGAAGAAGGACCAGGCGTAGAGGCAGCGCCCTCCCGCCGGGGACTGGAGCAGGCGCTCCCAGGGGAGCAGTCCGAAGCCTCCGGCCCCCAGAAGGGCGGCCCCGGCGGTCGGCCCGTAGACGGTCCAGTCAACGGACGGATGACCCGGGAGAAGTGGATAGGCAAAGAGGACCACGGACGCCAGAGCGGTGACGGCAACCGCCACCCTCACCGCCCGCCGCCGTACTGAAACGGTTGGAGCCGGTCCCGTGGGATCCCATCCTTGTGAGCCCTGATTGGCTCTGGTCATGGTACCCAGGTTGGAGTGTTCTTACCCAAAAGGGACATCTGCCTGATTTCACCGTCATCCCGGATTGACGGGCTCCCGGCCACTCTGGCATACCGGCGGGCTCAGGTCGTGGTTCAAGCCGGCGGCCCCCGGGGCCGATAGCTCTGGGACCGGACGTCGAGCCCGATGACGTCCCCGCCTGTCTGGGTCCAAATGAACCGCCAAAACTTCCCCGCTCGCCTCGTCACCGCCGTCAGTCTGGGTGCGGCCTCCCTGGGTGGAGGTCTCCTGGGCCTGGCCGGCCCGGCTGGTGCCGCCACGGCTCCGGCCCCGACCAGCCCGGCGGCGTCGGCCGCGCCCGGACCGGCGGCCACCGCTGCTTCCACCCCCGGTTACTGGGTATTGGACTCCAGCGGCACCGTCACCGCCGGCGGGGCGCCACCCTTCGGATCCAGCGGGCCCGCCACCACGGACAGCTCCCGGGCCGTCGCCCTGGCCGCCACGCCCGACGGCGGTGGATACTGGGTGGCCAGGGCGGACGCCACCGTGACTGCCGCCGGGGACGCTTCGGTCCAAAGCCCGCCCCCTCCGGCCGCCCTGAACGCCCCCGTGGTCGGGATGACCAGCTCCCCGGACGGTAAGGGTTACTGGCTGGTGGCCGGGGACGGCGGCATCTTCACCTTCGGAGACGCCCAGTTCTACGGCTCCACCGGGGCCATCCGCCTCAACAAGCCGGTCATCGGGATGGCGGCCACCGCCGACGGAAAGGGCTACTGGCTGCTGGCCTCCGACGGGGGCATCTTCTCCTTCGGGGACGCCCAGTTCTACGGATCGGCCGGCGGTCTCGGTCTCCACCACCCGGCCGTGGGCATGGCCGTCACCCCCGACGGACACGGCTACTGGCTGGTCACCACCGCCGGCCAGGTCTTCGCCTACGGGGACGCCGGCCGCTACGGCGACGCCTTGAGCGGGCCGCCCCTGGCCAGCCCGGCCGTCGGGATAGCCGCCACCTCGGATGGCGCCGGCTACTGGTTGGCCACGGCCTCGGGCCGGGTCCTGGGCTTTGGGGACGCGACCCTGGGGTTGGCCACCGCCACCGCCACCGCCACCGCCGCCCCCGCCGACACCGGCATGGGCACGGCGGCACCGACGGCGGCCTCGGTGGCCACCGCCGTCTCGGTGGCGGACCCGGTGGTGGCCGTGGCCGCTCCCGGTCCGCCCCCCATGGCGGCCCGGGCCGTGGTCTACGCGCTGGCCCAGGTGGGCAAGCCCTACGTCTACGGGGGCACCGGGCCGGACGGCTTCGACTGCTCGGGCCTGGTCATGGAGGCTTACGCCTCCGCCGGCGTCACCCTGCCCCGGGTGGCCCAGGACCAGTACGACTTCGGCCCGCAGCTGGCCGCCGGGACGCCGCTGCAGCCCGGTGACATCGTCTTCTTCGGCACCCCCACCGCCATCACCCACGACGGCATCTACATCGGCAACGGGATGATGGTCGACGCTCCCCACACCGGGGCCGACGTGAGGGTGGAGTCCTATCTGTGGAGTGATTTCGCCGGGGCCACCCGCCCGGCGGGCGACAACTAGGCCCAGGACCGAGCCTCAGCCCGGGCCGGCGGCCCAGGGATAGGCCCCGAGGGTCAGCCACTCGGCGGGGTCGATGGCCTGCCAGCTCCAGAAGGAGGCCCCCAACGCCCCGCCCCGCTGGGCCGCCTGCAGGAAGGCGGTGATCTCGGCCGGGGCCGGGGGGCTAGTCCGGCCGTACTCCTCCCCGGCCATGCTGAAGGCCTGGCCGATCAGGTGAAGCGGGGCCAGCGGAGCCAGTCGGGTCATGGCCTGGTCCGCTTCCACCACCGGCTGGGTGCAGCCCCAATAGACCATCGGCGCCATGGCATCGATGAACGGCGCAATAGCCGCATAGGGATAGCTGCCCCACTCCTGGTCGGTGGGCGGGAACACGGTGGCCACCAGCAGTGAGCCCGGGTCCTCCTGGCGGACCAGGCCCAAGTAAAGGGCCGCCCTCCTGGCGGTCAGGTCGACGCCCTCCGAGGCGGTCTCGATGTCGGCGCTGAAGCCGTCCAGGCGGGCTCCCGAGGGCGACCGCCAGGCCAGGGCCTGGCCGGTCCAGCGGGCGTCCCCGGCCGGGTCGTACAGGTAGGGGAAGCCCCAGCCGATCACGTCCAGCCCGGCCCGGTGGGCGGCCGGGACCAGCTGGTCCAGAAAGGCCGCCCCGTAGAAACCGGCCTGGGAGTCGCCCACCCGGACCCAGAGCTGGTGCAGCCCGGCGGCCCGGGCGGCGGCCACGATGGCGCCGGCCCGCCCCCCGTCGGTCTGGTCGTACTCCCAGATCCACATGCCCTTGCCGGTGAGGGGGGTGGTAGAGGCGGTGCGGGGTGGGGCCGGCGGCGTGGGCGGGAGCGCCGAGTCCGGGACCAGGATGGTCGGGTGCCAGGGGGGAGTCGGGGGCGGGCCGGTGTAGGGCGGCGGCGGGCAGCCGGCCAGGGCGAGGTCGGTGGCTGGAACCGGGATGGTGGTGATGGTCGAGCTGGCCCTGGTCGGCGCGGGGACGGCCCGTTCCCCGCCGGAGGCCGCCGGGCGGCGGCCCCTCGGCTGTGCCGCCGCGGCGGGCTGGGCCCGGGCGGAGCTGTGGGCGACGGGGCGGGAGGGCCCGGCCCATAGGGCTGACGCCGCCGAGCCGGCCAGCACCGCCACGGCCACCGCCAGGACGGGGGCCAGGCGGCCGGCGCCGGCCGGGATACTCGGAAGCCGCCTTCTTCCTGGCATGGCCGGGTTCTACCAGCCCTTGGGCCCGTTACAGGCCGTTCCTAATGTCATCGCCATGGTCGAAACCCTGCATCGGGGTCATCCCCACCAACCTGAGCCCGACCGCCCCGGGGCGGGTCCGGGCCGCCCGGAGGTGGAGGTGAGGTACTCCGCCCGGCGCAAGCGGCGGGCCAGCGCCCGGCTGGAGGAGGGGCGCATCCTGGTGGACCTGCCCGCCTCCATGGACCGCCGGACCGCCGAGGCCGTCACCCGCCGGCTGGTGGAGGGGTTACTGGAGCGGCGTACAGGGCTCACCCTCGGAGACGCCGGGCTGGCCCAGCGGGCCATGGCCCTGGCCGACGCCTACCTCGACGGCGTCCGGCCCCGGTCGGTCACCTGGAGCCCCCGTCAGTGGTCGCGTTGGGGGTCCTGCAGCCTGCCGGCCGGTGACATCCGCCTGTCCGAGCGACTGCGGCCGGCGCCGCCGTGGGTGATCGATGCCGTCCTGGTGCACGAGCTGGCCCATCTCCTGGTGCCCGATCACGGGCCGGGGTTCGCGCGCCTCATTGCCCGCTTTGAGCGCAGCGCCGACGCCGGGCTGTTTCTGGACGGCTTCGCCCTCGGGCTTGGCCCCCGCCCACCGGCGCCGCCCGTGGCCGGGCCCGGGGTTTGCTAACACTTTCGGGTGACCCCTGACCGGGACGGACCGGTGCCGGCGGAGCGGGCCCGGCTGCAGTCCCGACGCCAGTGGCGCCAGTGGGGCCCCTATCTGAGCGAACGGGCCTGGGGCACGGTCCGGGAGGACTACAGCCCCGGGGGCGATGCCTGGGACTTCTTCCCCCATGATCACGCCCGGTCCCGCGCCTACCGGTGGAGTGAGGACGGCCTGGGCGGCATCTGCGATGACCAGCAGCGGCTGTGTTTCTCCTTCGCCTTCTGGAACGGGCGCGACCCCATCCTCAAAGAACGCATCTTCGGGCTGTCCGGCCCCCAGGGCAACCACGGGGAGGATGCCAAGGAGTACTGGTGGTACGAGGACGCCACCCCGTCCCACGCCTGGATGCGGTGGCGCTACATGTACCCGCAGGCGCCTTTCCCCTATGACGAGCTGGTGCAGGTCAATGCCTCCCGTACCAAGGACGAGCCCGAATACGAACTCCTCGACACCGGTGTCTTCTCCGACGGCCGTTACTGGGACATAGCCGTGGACTATGCCAAGGCGGATCCGCATGACCTGTGCATCCGCCTGCAGGCCCGCAACGCCGGGCCGGAGCCGGCCCGCCTCCACGTGCTGCCCACCCTGTGGTTCCGCAACACGTGGAGCTGGGCGCCCGGCGTCGACCGACCTTCCATCACCGCCCAGGCCGCCGGCCTGCTGGCCGACCACACCGAGCTGGGCCGCTACCGCCTCTTGGGCGAGGGAGATCCCGAGGCGCTGGTGTGCGAGAACGAGTCGAACCTGGCCCGCCTCTTCGGGGCTCCGGCCGCCACCCCCTGGCCCAAGGACGGCATCGGTGATCACGTCGTGGCCGGCACCGCCTCCGTCAACCCTGAGGGGCTCGGGACCAAGGGAGCCCTTCTCTACGTCCTCGACGCCGGGCCGGGACAGACGGTCGAGTTGCGCCTGCGGCTCAGCCGCCTCCCCGGCCCCGGTTCCCCAGCCCTGCCGCCGGCCGGGTTGGGGAACGAGTGGGACGAGGTCATGGCGGACCGGCGTTCCGAAGCCGACGCCTTCTACGCCGACATCGTCCCGGCCGGGGCCGGCCCGACCGAGGCGGCCGTGGCCCGCCAGGCCTGCGCCGGGATGATCTGGAGCCAGCAGTTCTTCCACTACGACGTCGAGCGCTGGCTGGATGGTGATCCGGCCGGGCCCCCGCCTCCGGCCCAGCGGCTGAGCGGACGCAACTCCGGGTGGCGCCATCTCAACAACCGGGATGTCATCTCCATGCCGGACAAGTGGGAGTACCCCTGGTACGCCAGCTGGGACCTGGCCTTCCACTGCGTGGTCCTGGCCCACCTGGATCCGGAACTGGCCAAGGAGCAGCTGGTTCTGCTCTGTCGCGAGTGGTACATGCACCCCGACGGCCAGCTGCCCGCCTACGAGTGGAAGTTCGAGGACGTCAATCCTCCCGTGCAGGCCTGGGCGGCGCTGCGGGTCTTCGAGATCGACGGTTCCAGCGATTTCGAGTTCCTGGAGCGGGTCCTGCACAAGCTGCTGCTCAACTTCAACTGGTGGGTGAACCGCAAGGACAGCCAGGGTTCCAACGTGTTCGAAGGGGGCTTCCTGGGGTTGGACAACATCGGCCCCATCGACCGCTCCGCCGCCCTGCCGGTGGCCGGCCGGCTCGAGCAGTCCGACGGCACCGCCTGGATGGCGATGTACTGCCTCAACCTGCTGGAGATGTCGATGGTGCTGGCTGCCCACGATGACGTGTACGAGGACATCGCCACCAAGTTCTTCGAACACTTCACCTACATAGCCGCCGCCACCTCGGACCAGGGGCTGTGGGACGACCAGGACGGCTTCTACTACGACGTCCTCCAACTCGGTGACGGCCGGCGCTTTCCCCTTCGGGTCAGGTCCCTGGTCGGCCTCATCCCTCTCTGCGCGGTAGCCGTGCTGGATAGCGCCGCCATCAACCGGCTGCCCGACTTTGCCGCCCGTCTGCGGTGGTTCGTGGCCAACAAGCCTCACTACGCCCAGTCCGTCTTCCACGGCCAGGCCGACGGCGCAGACAATCTGATGCTGTCGGTGGTCTCGCCTGATCGGTTGCGCCGGCTGCTGGAGGCCATCCTGTCCGAGGCCGAGTTTCTGTCCCCGTACGGGCTGCGGTCGGTGTCGGCCTATCACCGGGACCATCCCTTCAACATCGACGTCGAGGGCATCCACGGCTCGGTCGACTATGAGCCGGCCGAGTCGCGCACCGGCCTGTTCGGTGGCAACTCCAACTGGCGGGGACCGATCTGGTTTCCGCTCAACTACCTGGTCATCGAAGCGCTGCGCCGCTTCGACCGTCACTTCGGTACCGACTTCGTGGTCGAGGATCCGACCGGAACCGAACCGGGCCGCCGCCTCTCCGACGTGGCCGATGACCTGGGCCAGCGACTGCTCTCCATCTTCCTGCCCGGCCCGGACGGCCGCCGGCCCGTCTTCGGCGGCTACGAGTTGTTCCAGACCGATCCGGCCTGGCACGACCTCATCCCCTTCCACGAGTACTTCAACGGGGACACCGGCGCCGGCCTGGGGGCGTCCCACCAGACGGGCTGGACCGGCCTGGTGGCCGACATCGTCCTCGACCGCCGCCGCCCGCCGGGCTGAGCGGGAGCTACTCGGCCAGGCCCACCGGGCCGGCGTCGATGATCTGGTCCAGGTACTCGGACAGCCCGTAGCCGACCCGCTGGTCCTCGGTGGTCCAGCAGGTCATGCCCTCGGATATGCGGGTGATCATGCCCTCCCGGCGGTTCCGCAGCGGTATGAGGGAGAGCACCTTGCCCACCGCCTTCCACTCCTGATCCCCGCTGCGTAGGGCGACGGTGACGGTGTCGTGGTAGTTGTCCTCGCCCCGCCAGCCGGTGCTGATCTCCACCTGGTTGCAGTAGTGCATGGCCGTGCCGTCCCAGACGAAGCCCCCCCGGGTTCCGGGTCCCTCCTTGCGGGCGATGCGGGAGGCCATGAAGCCGAAGTTGGGACCGAAGTTGGCCGTGAGCCAGCGGTAATACCACGGGGCCTGCCAGGTGCGCGGGCCCCAGGAGTGGTCACGGAGGCCGAAGCCGTCGATCTCCCAGGTGTCGTCCCCCACCTTTATCGACCCCACCCCCGAGACCAGCTGCTCGTAGTGACCGCGGGCGAACTCCTCCCCCTCGGCCTCCTGGGGCTCGTCCGACTCCCCTCCGAACATGGAGGACAGACCTCCGAAGGCCAGGCTGATCTCGGCCGGGGCCGACGGGTTCTCCTTGAAGGCGGTCCGGGGATCGGCCATCTGGAGCGGGTCATCCAGGAGGACCACCGAGCCCTGGTAGGAGACGAGCAGTTCCTCGAAGGGCCGGACCACCTCGAAGCGCAGCCCGCCGGCGTCGAAGGCGGAGTTGTCGCTGATCTTGGGCCGGTTGAACATGAAGGCGACCCGCCCGTCGGGCAGGTAAAGGCACACGGTCATCTCGGCGTAGCCCTCATTGGCCCGGTTGCCTATCCGCACGAACCCGCCCACGTGCTTGGAGGGGTCGTAGACGTTGAAATACATGCTCTCGTTGAAGGTCGGCTCGGGGCCGAGCTCGTGCATGTATTCGTCCTGGGGCTCGAGGCGTATGGCCATGCACCGATGCTAAGGCCGTGGGGCCGGATCGGCGCCTGCCGGCCGGCTCAGCGATCCAGGGTGGTGTGCTTCAGCTCGTTGACCTCGGTCCAGCCCCCCACCGCCCCGACCACCCGATCGATGAGGTCGACGGAGGCCGAGGCATCCCCGTCCGGCCGGGTCATGAGCCGAACGAAGGCGGCCCGGTCTCCGACCACGAAGGTGGGTACCCCCCACACGTCGTAGTCGGCTTCGGACGCCTCGTGGGCCTTGCGGAAGGAATCCAGTGGTCCGCCCGAGGCCACCTCGGCCAGGGCGGCGTCGGCGTCGGCCCCGGCTTCGGCCAGGACCTCCCGGGCCACTTCCTCCCGGCGCAGGTCCCGGCCCTGGTCATGGCGGGCCCGGAACAGAGCGGCGTGGACGTCCAGAAAGCGATCGGGCTGGGTCTCCTGGACCGCCAGGGAAGCCAGCATGGCCAGCAGGTCGGGGGCCTTGGCCGGGTCATCCCACACCGGGGGATCCCCCACTTCGCGGTGGCCCTGGGACAGGGAGTAGGGGAGGAACTCGACGCTCCAGTCGGCCCCGGCCCGCAGGCCCGCCAGGACGTGCTCATGGGCGTTGCGGGCGAAGGGGCAGCGGTAGTCCCAGTTGACGGAGAAGGTGCGGGGCATCCCCCTTAGGAACGTCGCGCCGCCGCCCCGGATTCCCGGCGCCAGACGGGCGGGGCGCCCAGGGGCGCCAGCTTCCGGCCCAGCCGGCCCATGGCCGCCCCCAGCATCGCCCCGGCGGCCACGTCGGAGGCGTGGTGGATCCGGACGTAGACCCGGCTGGTGGCGACCACCACCGCCAGGCCGTAGTAGGCAGGCATGAGAGGGTCGTCCTCGCCCAGCAGGTCGGCGGCGCAGAAGGCCGAGGTGGCGTGGCCGCTGGGGAAGCTGCTGGTCCGGGGATGGCGGAAGGGAAGGGGGTGGGACGCCGGAGGTACCGGCCTCACCCGGCGGAAGAGGGACTTGACCCCCAGGTTGACGATGGCCGACTCGATCCCGACCCCGGCCGCCGCCCTCACGGCCGCCTGGCGGCTGCGCCCGGTGCCGCCGTCGGGCCGGGCCGCCCGCAGGGCGGCCAGGATGAGCCAGAGGATGCCGTGGTCGCCCAGGGCCGAAGCGGCGTAGAAGAGGCGGTCGGCCCAGTTCCGGCCCCGGAGCCGGTCGAAGGCGCGGTCGGCGGCGGCGTCGAAACGGGCTAGGGGCCCCCGGGGCCGGGCCAACGCCGGCTCAGACGCCGACCAGGCCGGCGGCCCGCAGCGCGTCCCGCACCGCTTGGGTGGGATCGGGCCGGGCCTCGGCCGGACCCACCTGGGCTTCGGTGGACCCGGGCCGTTGGGAGACGGCCAGGGCCGGATCCCCACCGAAGGCGGGGCAGAAGGCCTGATAGGCGCAGTAGCCGCACAGGGCCGAAGGATGGGGCCGGAAGTCCTCGGTCTGGCAGGCCCGCTCCACCGCCGCCCACACCGCCTGGGCCCGGACGGCCATGCCCTTGATGGACTGGTCGGAGGGGGTGGCCGAGATGGACATGGGCTCGGCCAGGTACAGGAGCTGAACCCGGGCCGGCCGGACGCCCAGGGCCTTCTCGCACAGGTAGGCGTAGAAGTGGACTCCCCCCAGGCGGGCCTGCTCGCGCGACTCGGGCGGGACCCGGCCGGTCTTGTAATCGGTGACCACCAGACGGCCGTCGGGATCGAGCTCCAGCCGGTCGATGATGCCGCGCAGCTGCATGTCCCCCAAGGGGGCCTGGAGCATCAGCTCGGTGCCCAGCACCTGGATCCGGTCCGGGTCCTCCAGCTGGAAGTACCGGCGCAGGAGTTGGTCGGCCTCGTGGCGGAACTGAGCCGCCTCCTCGTCACTCAGGCCCAGCTCGGTGAACTCCGCGTCGCTGGCCAGAAGGGACCAGGCCCGGCCCAGGCAGTCCAGGGCGGCGGCCAGGGATCGGGAGCCCTGGGGGTGGTCCCAGAAGAGGAGTTCGAGAGCCTTGTGGACCAGCGTTCCCTTGGCCGCGGCCGGGGAGGGCGGCTCGGGGAGCCGGTCGATGGTCGAGAACCGGAAGGCCAGGGCGCAGTCCTTGAAAGAGGAGACCTTGGAGGGGCTGAGGGTGGTCGGAAGGGGCAGACTCATTTGCCGGTCAGGCTACGCGGCGCCTGTGACGGGCCCTGGGATCCCGGTCCGGTCAACCCGGCGGGGCGGGGTAGGTTCGGAAGGATGACGGATCCGGCCGCCTGGGGCATTGAGCCCGGTTACCACGACGTGGGCGGGACCTGGCACGACGCCGATCCGGTCTCGGTGGAAGCAGTGCTCGAGGCCATGGGAGCCGACTCGGCCGGGCCGCCCCCTCTCACCGAGCGGGACGTGTGGGTGGTCCGCCAGGGCGACACCGTCCGCTGCGACGGGGAATGGTCGCTGCGCCTCGAGGGTGGCACCGAGCGGGAGGGCCGCCACGCCCTGCCCGCCGACCTGCCCCTCGGTTACCACGACCTCACCCGATCTCCCGCCGCCGGTCCCCCCGTCCGGGTCATCGTCACCCCGGCCGCCTGTCACCTGCCGGAAGGATTGCGGTCCTGGGGCTGGGCTGTGCAGCTGCCGTCGTTGCGTTCCACCACCAGCTGGGGCCTGGGGGACCTGGCCGACCTGAGTCTGCTGGGGCGCTGGGCCACCTCGGTCGGCGCCGATGTCGCCCTCCTCAGCCCCCTCCACGCCCCGCTCCCCGGCCTGCCCCAGCAGCCCAGCCCCTACTTCTCCAGCAGCCGGTGCTTCCGGAATCCGCTCTTCCTGCGGGTGGAGGATATCCCCGGCTCGGAGGGACTGGGCGAGGTCGAGGCGGCCGCCGCCGCCGGCCGGAAGCTCAACCAGGACCGGCTCATCGACCGCGACGCGGTGTGGGATCTCAAGCTGGGCGCCCTGGAGGCCATCTGGCAGACCTCGGCGGCCCGCACCGGGAGCGACCCCGGCTTCGCCCGGTACTCCGCCGAACAGGGCGACCTGCTCCAGGGCTATGCCACCTTCTGCGTTCTGACCGAACAGCTGGGCCGGGGCTGGTCGGACTGGCCGGCCCGCCTGCGCCGGCCCGACTCGCCCGGGGTGGCGGCCTTCACGGCCGAGCACGCCGATCGCATCCGCTTCCAAGCCTGGCTGCAGTGGCTGGTGGACGAGCAGTTGGAGCAGGCCGGCCAGGCCATCGGACTGGTGCAGGACCTGGCCATCGGGGCCGATCCGGCCGGCGCCGACGCCTGGCTGTGGCAGGACAGCCTGGCCCTGTCGGTGAAGGTCGGAGCGCCGCCGGACGAGTTCAACACCAGCGGGCAGGACTGGGGTTTCCCCCCCTTCGACCCCTGGAAGCTGAGGGCGGCCGCCTTCGAGCCGTTCGTGCGGGTCGTGCGCTCCGTCCTGGCCCACGCCGGGGGCCTGCGGATCGACCATGTGGCCGGGCTGTTCCGGCTCTACTGGATCCCCGAGGGCCGGGAGGCCTCGGCGGGGGTCTACGTCCGCCTGCCCTGGCAGGAGATGCTGGCCATCCTGAGCCTGGAGAGCGTCCGCGCCGGCGCCTGGGTGGTGGGGGAGGACCTGGGGACGGTCGAGCCCTACGTGCGGGAGGAGATGGCCCGGCGCAACATCCTTTCCACCCGGTTGCTGTGGTTCGAGCCCGAGCTGCCCGCCCGCTATCCGGAACGCTCGATGGGGGCGGTGACGACCCACGACCTGCCGACCGTGGCCGGCCTCTGGACCCGGTCCGATCAGGACGACCAACGCCGGGCCGGGGTCGAACCCAACTCCGAGTCGCTGGAAGGGGTCCGCCAGCGCCTGGCGTCGTGGCTGGGCGTGCCCGATGACGCCCCGGTGCGCAACGTCATCGTCGGCACCCACCAGTTGCTGAGCCAGGCGCCTTCGGCGGTGGTCCTGGCCACCCTGGAGGATGCCCAGGCGGTGGAGGAGCGTCCCAATCTGCCCGGGACCACCGAGGCGGAACGGGCCAACTGGTCCCTCGCCCTTCCCAACCCGGTGGAAGCACTCTTCGAGGATCCCCTGGCCCTCAACCTGGCCGGGGCCCTCAGCGTCAACCGACGCGGCTGATGGCCTCGTCCCGCAGCCGCTTGTAGTCGACCTTTCCGTTGGGACCCCGGCCCACCGTGTCGATGGGAAGCACGCGCTTGGGCGCCTTGTAGGAGGCCAGCCTGGTCTTGACGTGGGCGATGATGGCGGCCTCGTCCACCTCCTGACCCGGCTTGGCCTGGACCATGGCGCAGATGGTCTCCCCGAAGCGGTCGTCGGGAACGCCCACGGCCACGGCGTCGGCCACCGAGGGGTGCTCCTTGATGGCCTCCTCCACCTCCTCGGGGTAGACCTTCTCCCCGCCGGTGTTTATGCAGACCGACCCGCGGCCCAGGAGCTTGAGGGTGCCGTCGGCCTCGACCATGGCGAAGTCCCCGGGTATCGAATAGCGCTCCCCGTCGATGACCCGGAAGGTGCGGGCCGACTTCTCCTCGTCCTTGTAGTAGCCGACCGGCACCCGGCCCTTGACCGCCACCATGCCCGTCTCGGCCGATCCGGGCTCCACGTCCCGCCCGTCCTCGGTGATGACCCGGGCGTTCTCCCCGAGGCGGAACTTGGCCGTGGCCGAGGTTCCCCCCGCGCTGGAGATGGAGCTGCCCATACCCAGGGCCTCGGAGGAGGAGAAGGCGTCGGCCAGCAGCATGCCGGGATGGTGCTTCAGCAGTCCCTGCTTGGTGGCCTCGCTCCACATCACGCCGGAGGACACGATGAGGACCAGGCTGGAGATGTCCCACCGCCCCGGGTTGGCCTCCAGGGCGCCCAGCATGGGCTTGGCGAAGGTGTCGCCCACGATGGCCAGGCTGTTGACCCGTTCGGCCTGGATGGTGTCGAGCAGTTCCTCCACGTCGAAGCTGCGGCCTTCCAGGGTGACCACCGAGCCCCCGCCGCTCATGGCCGACATCGAGGACATGGCGCCGGTCCCGTGCATCAGCGGGCAGGCCGGCATGCCGACCATGCCGGGCTGGGTGAGGGACTGGCGCAGGCCCTCGAGACCGGAATCCGGATCACGGTTGGCGCCCTGGGCGGCCAGGGTCATGTAGATGTCGTCCTGGCGCCACATCACGCCCTTGGGCATGCCGGTGGTGCCGCCGGTGTAGAGCATGTAGAGGTCGTCACCGCTGCGGCCCCACGGCGCCACCGTCCGCTCCGGGTGGGATGCGGCCGCCTCCTCGTAGGGGCTGGCCCAGGCCGGGCAGGGACCGTTTCCGTCGTCCACCCACAGCCAGCCCTTGACCTTGGGCAGCCGGGAGCGCAGCGGCTCGATCCGCTCCGCGAAGGCGCCGTGGAAGATGACGGCCACGGCGTCGGCGTTGTCCCACAGGTACAGGAGTTCCTCGTCCCCGTAGCGGTAGTTGGTGTTGACCGGCACCAGTCCCGCCTTGTAGGCGGCGAACATCGACTCCATGTACTCGGGTCCGTTGTACAGGTACTGGGCCACCTTGTCCTGGTGCTCCAGCTTGAGGCCGAGGAGGGCGGCGGCCACGCCGTTGGCCCGTCGGTCCATCTCCGACCAGGAAAGGCGGCGCTTGCCCTGGACCTGGGCCTGGGCCTCGGGCAGCGCTTCGGCCACCGTCTCCCAGACATCGGCAAAGTTCCAATCGCTCATCGGACCCCCTCGGCTCCCGGCACCCCCACCACCGGCGGCCCGGGGGACGGTCAAGTCGGAAAGAATACGCTGCGGCCGATGGACTTCGATCTGCCCGGGGAAGACGACGCCTACCGCTCGGACATCCGGGCCTGGATTGAGGCCAACCCCCGGCCCACCGGACGGGCTCTGGCTGAGGCCGGCCTGGTGGCCCCGCACTGGCCCGCCCCCTGGGGCCGGGACGCCACGCCCATCCAGCAGCTGGTCATCGACGCCGAGTTGCGCCGGGCCGGCCTCAGCCGCCCGGTCAATCCCATCGGAATCGGTTGGGCCGGCCCCACCATCCTCTACGCCGGCACCGATGAGCAGAAGGACCGCTACCTCATGCCCCTCCTGGCCGGGGAGGAGCTGTGGTGCCAGCTCTTCAGCGAGCCGGAGGCCGGCAGCGATCTGGCCGGCCTGCGCACCCGGGCCGTCCGGGACGGGGACGAGTGGGTGGTCTCGGGCCAGAAGATCTGGACCAGCATCGGCCATGTGGCCAAGTTCGGCATTCTCATCGCCCGCACCGATCCCGATGCTCCCAAGCACACCGGCATCTCCTATTTCATCTGCCCCATGGCCACCCCGGGGATAACGGTCAGGCCGATCCCGGACATGACCGGCGGGCACACGTTCAACGAGGTCTTCCTGGACGAGGTCCGTCTGCCGGCCTCGAGCCTGGTAGGTGACGTGAACGCCGGGTGGTCTCTGGCCAAGGTGACCCTGGGCAACGAGCGGGTCTCGCTGTCGGGGGAGGGTGCCCTCTGGGGCCGGGGCCCAACCGCCGGGGACCTGATCGAGCTGGTGCGCAAGCAGGGCGGATGCTCCGACCCTCTGGTCCGCCAGCGCCTGGCCCGGCTGTTCACCGAGTCGGAGATCCTCCGCCTCATCCGCCTCCGGACCGTCACCGCCGCGGTCCAGGGCCGGCCCCCCGGGGCCGAGGCCTCCGTGCGCAAGGCCCTCTCGGACCATCACGGCCAGGTCATCATGGGCCTGGCCAAGGATCTGTGCGGTCCGCAGGGGATGCTGAGCGACGCCGGGCCCATGGGCGCGGCCGATCCCCAGTGGCACTACGGCTATCTGTTCGCTCCGGCCCTGACCATCGGCGGGGGCACTTCCGAGGTGCAGCGCAACATCATCGGGGAGCGGGTCCTGGGCCTGCCCCACGACATCGACGTCAGCGAGTCAGGTGGTCGATCCCCATTAGGGCGGCCATCGCCCTCAGCCAGGGGCGCCGCTCAGGCGTAGGCCCCGGGCGGGTGCAGGGCCCGGTGACCCCATCGGCCCGGGGTGGCCAGCACCGCCCTCGGATAGTCCTCGAACATCCAGCGGGCGAAGTTGGCCCGGGTCCAGGCCGACAGCCCGGCCACCCGGAGGGCCCCCCGGGCGCCCAGTGGATGGGCCATTACTCCCGACAGGAGCCCGGCCCAGCGGTTGTCCAGATGGAGGGGCTCCACCGACCGGCGGTAGGCGGCCGCCACCGCCGCCGGCCGGCCGGCCGGGCCGGCCAGGATGGCCCGGGCGACGGCCCGGCCCGAGGTCAGAGCCTGGCCGATGCCCTCCCCGGTCATGGGGTCGGCCACCCGGGCGGCGTCCCCGATGAACAGGACCCGCCCACCCGCGCCGGCCAGCCGGCTCGGGTCCGGGGAGGCCGGGATCGGCCAGGCCTTGACCGTTCCCTCCGGCTCCGCCCGCCCCAACACCTCCCGGATGTGAGGACGGCGGACCAGCCCGCTCCACAGCGGCGCCATCCCCCCCGCCCGCCAGCCCGGCCGGCGCACGATGCCGAGGCCGAGGTTCACCCGGCCACCCCCCAACGGGAACGACCAGGCGTAGGCCGGCAGCAGGTCGGGCTCGAACCAGACCCAAAGCCGATGGGCGGCGTCGCCCTCCACCCCGGACCAGTACTGCCTCATGGCGTGCCACTCCCCGCGGTACCCACCCCGGTCCCCGCCCCCGCCCAGGAACCGCCGGGTCGGCGACCAGGCGCCGTCGGCCCCCACCACGAAGGGAGCTTCGTGGTCCTCGGATCCCGCCCTCACCCTGACCCGATCATGCTCCAGCCCCAGTCCCTCCAGGGGCACGCCCTCGGCCAGGGTCACCCCGGCCGCGCCCCGGAGCAGGTCGACCAGGGCGGCGTCCAGTTCGAGCCGCGGGGCCACGGCGGCATGCACGCCGTCCCCGGGCAGGCCCATGGCCACCTCCCGGCCGGAGGGGGAGCGCAGGCAGACGTCGGTGACCACCGTCCACGACGGCACCGCTGATGGGTCCAGCCCCAGGCTCTCCAGGCCCCGCAGGGCGCCGGCGGTGAGCCCGTCCCCGCAACACTTGTCCCGGGGGAACCGGGCCCGATCGAGGACAAGAACCTCCGCTCCGCCCCGGGCCAGGGTGAGGGCGGCGGCCACCCCGGCCGGGCCGGCCCCGGCCACGATGGCGTCGTAGCGGCTCACCGCCGGGGGGTCACTTGGCCCGGTCGGCCAGGGCGGCCCGCAGGGCGTCGGTCAGATCGGTGTGGGCGAAGTGGAAGCCCGAGCCCAGCAGCCGGGCCGGGGCGACCCGCTGGCCAGCCAGCACCGTCTCATCGGCCATCTCCCGTCCGAAGACCAGGCGCATGGCCGGGGCGGGGACGCTGAGGGCGGACGGGCGGTGCAGGGCCCGCCCGATGGCGGTGGCCAGCCGGGCGTTGGTGACGGAGTCCGGAGCGGTCAGGTTGAGCGGCCCGGACAGCGAGCTGTCGTGGATGGCATGGACGATGGCGGCCACCTCATCGTGGCGGCTGATCCAGCTCTGGTACTGCCGGCCCGACCCCAGGCGGCCGCCCACGCCGAAGCGGAACAACGGCAGCTGCTTGGCCAGGACCCCGCCGGCTGCGCTCAGCACCAGGCCCGTGCGCAGGTGGACCACCCGGGCCCCGGCCTGCCGGGCCGGGGCGGTGGCGCCTTCCCACTCGACGCACAGCCGGGCCAGGAAGTCGGTGCCCGGGGGGTCGTCCTCGGTCAGGACGGCGTCGCCCCGGTCGGTGCCGTAGTACCCGATGGCTGATCCGCTGATGAGGGCGGGCGCCTCCCGGCCCCGGGCCGCCACCGCCTGGGCGATGGTCGTGGTCCCGTCCACCCGGCTGCGCAGCAGGGTGCGCTTGTAGGCCTCGCTCCAGCGCCGGTCCCCGATCCCGGCTCCGGCCAGATGGACGACGGCCTCGGTGCCCTCCAGCGCCGAAGGCTCCACCACCCCGGCGGCGGGGTCCCAGGTGGCCGTGCCGGGTTCAGGTCGGCCCGAGCCGGTCCGGATCAGGCGGACCACCTCGTGGCCGTCGGCCTCCAACCGGCGGACCAGGGCCGAGCCTATGAGCCCGCTGCTGCCCGTTACGCACACCCTCATGCGGCCATGGTGCCAGCCCCGGGGACCCTTCCGGAACGGCTCAGGCCTCGGCCCACTCCCGGACCTGGGCGATGGTGGACTCGGCGTCTGGCCCGGGGGCGTTGACGTTGAGAATGCTGACCCCGGCGGCTCGGTAGGCGGCCACCCGGTCCCGGACGAAGCCGGCCGGCCCGATGAGGGTGGTGGCCTCGATCAGGCCTTCCGGGACCAGGGCGGCGGCTTCGTCCTTGCGTCCGTCCAGGTAGGCATCCTGGATGGCGGCCGCGTCCTTCTCGTAGCCGTAGCGGCCGGCCAGGTCGTTGTAGAAGTTGCGCCCCCTGGCCCCCATCCCCCCGATGTAGAGGGCCAGGTTGGGACGGGCGCTCTCCCGCAGGTGCTCGACGTCGTCACCGATGATGACGGTGCCCCCCGCCACGATCTCCAGTTCGCCCAGCTCCGGGTCGCGGTTGGCCCGGCCGGCGCCCAGGGAACCGCCCCAGACCTCCCCGGCCTTCTCCGGCCAGAAGAAGATGGGAATCCAGCCTTCGGCGGTGCGGGCCACCATCTCCACGTTGGCCGGGCCGATGGCGGCCACATAGACGGGGATCCGGTCGCGTACCGGATGGTCGATCATCCGCAGTGGCTTGCCCAGGCCGGTGCCCTGGTCTTCGGGCACCGGCAGGGTGTAGTAGCGGCCCGAGTAGCTGGTCGGCTCCCGCTTCCACACCTTCCGGCAAATGTCGATGACCTCCCGGGTCCGTCCCACCGGCGCCTCGTAGGGGACCCCGTGGAAGCCCTCGATGACCTGGGGCCCGGAAGCGCCGATGCCGAGGATGCAGCGGCCCCCGGACAGGGCGTCCACCCCGGCCGCGCTCATGGCCAGCAGGGTGGGGGTCCGGGAGTAGAAGGTGAGGATCGAGGAGCCGATCTGCACCCTCTCGGTCACCCCAGCCAGGAAGCCCATCAGGCTCACCCCGTCCAGGCCGTAGAGCTCGGCCACCCACAGCACATCGATGCCGGCCGCCTCCAGCCGCTGGGCCCGGGCCCTTATCTGCTCCGGACTTCCCCGCCCGATCCCCGCCCCGAGCCGCACGGCTCACCTCCCGCTTCGTCGGGGGGCACGGTAACCCGCAGGGCGGGGCCCGGGTTCGACGGAGCCCCGGGTCGGCTCAGGCCACCCGGCCGTGGGGCCGGCCGGCGTCGGCGTAGCAGGGCTCGTGGTAATGCTCGACCCGGTCCCACACCCCGTCGCAGTAGACGTTGGCGATCACCTGGCGCAGCCCGGCCCGGGCCACGAACTTGACCGGGGCGCCGCAGTGCCGGCAGGTGGCCGAGTTGCCCGGGTCGACATTCCGGACCACCGCCCTGCTTCTGGCGATGAGATTGCCCACGTTGTCATTAACGGCATTCCGGACGGATATATGAGCCTCCTAGGGGGTGGCTGGGGCCGGTTTGGGTGGTTTGGACCGGGTCTCCCATTGACGGGAGGCCTTCCGAGGTGTGATGTTTGGTTCGCGCTGGGGCTCGGGTGCGTCCGCCGTGCACCCGACCCCGGCGTCTATGGCCGTTACGGCCGCCTGGGCCGCGGCCTAGTGGACGAGGGGCTTGTAGCGGATGCGGTGGGGCTGGTCCGCCTCCATGCCCAGGCGCTTGTGCCGGTCGGCCTCGTAGTCGGTGAAGTTGCCCTCGAACCAGCGCACCTCCGAGTCGCCCTCGAAGGCCAGGACGTGGGTGCAGATCCGGTCCAGGAACCAGCGATCGTGGCTGATGACCACGGCGCAGCCCGCAAAGGCCAGCAGGGCTTCCTCCAGAGCCCGGAGGGTGTCGACATCGAGGTCGTTGGTGGGCTCGTCCAGCAGCAGCAGGTTGGCCCCGGAACGCAGGACCTTGGCCAGGTGGACCCGGTTGCGCTCCCCCCCTGACAGATCGGCCACCGCCTTCTGCTGGTCGGAACCCTTGAAGTTGAACGAGGCCACGTAGGCCCGGCCGTGGATCTCCCGGTTGCCCACCATGATCCGGTCCGTGCCGCCGGTGATCTCCTCGTAGACGGTGTTGGTGGCGCTCAGGGTCTCCCGGGACTGGTCCACGTAGCCCAGCGCCACCGTGGGGCCCACCCGCAGGGTGCCCCCGTCGGCGGCCTCATCGCCAACGATCATCCGGAACAGGGTCGTCTTGCCCGCCCCATTGGGGCCGATGACGCCCACGATCCCCCCCGGGGGCAGGGTGAAGTCGAGCCCGTCGAACAACAGCCGGTCACCGAAGCCCTTGGTCAGCCCGGCCGCCTCCACCACCACGTCGCCCAGCCGGGGACCGGGTGGGATGGATAATTCCAGCCGCTCCGAGCGGCCGTCGGCCGCCTCGGACTCGGCCAGCAGGGCCTCGTAGGCGGTGAGGCGGGCCTTGCCCTTGGCCTGGCGGGCCCGGGGGGCCATCCGCACCCACTCCAGCTCCCGCTCCAGGGCCCGCCGGCGGGCCGAGTCGGCCTTCTCCTCCGAGGCCAGCCGCGATTCCTTCTGCTCCAGCCACGAGGTGTAGTTGCCCTCCCACGGGATGCCCCGGCCCCGGTCGAGCTCGAGGATCCAGCCGGCCACGTTGTCGAGGAAGTAGCGGTCGTGGGTCACGGCCACCACCGTGCCGGCGTACTCCTGGAGGTGGCGCTCCAGCCAGGCCACCGACTCGGCGTCGAGGTGGTTGGTGGGCTCGTCCAGCAGGAGCAGGTCGGGGGCCGACAGCAGCAGCCGGCACAGCGCCACCCGCCGGCGCTCCCCACCCGAGAGGGTGGTCACGTCCGAGTCGGCCGGCGGGAGCCGCAGGGCGTCCATGGCGATGTCGAGGGTTCGGTCGAGGTCCCAAAGGTTCTGGGCGTCGATCTTGTCCTGGAGGGTGCCGTACTCCTCCAGCAGGGCCTCCATCTCATCCCCGGCTGTGCCCAGCCGCGAGCCGATCTCCTCGAAACGGTCCAGCAGCTTCTTGGCCTCACCGACCCCCTCGGTGACATTCCCGAGCACGTCCTTGGCCGGATCCAGCTTCGGCTCCTGGGGCAGATACCCGACGCTGAACCCAGGGGTGAGGCGGGCCTCCCCGTCATAGCCGTCGTCCTCACCGGCCATGATCCGCAGCAGCGAGGACTTGCCCGAACCGTTGGCGCCGATGACACCGATCTTGGCTCCGGGATAGAAGGACAGGTTGATGCCCTGGAGCACCTCCCGATCGGGCGGATAGAAGCGGCGCAGGGCTCGCATGGTGTAGATGAACTGGGCCGGCACGCCTGCACGGTACCCCTCCTCCTGCCGGGCTCCCGCCCCGCCCCAGGGCCGGGTCGGGGCCGCGGTCCAGCCCGGTAGGATGTTCGTTAAATGGTCGAAACCGGGTCCCGCCAGTCCTTTGGCCCCAATGCGTGGCTGGTGGATGAGATGTACGAGCAGTACCGCCAGAACCCCGAGTCGGTGAGCGAGAGCTGGCGGGAGTTCTTCAGCGATTACCGCCGCGGTGATGAGGCCCGCACATCCCCTCCCGCCCCGTCCGCCGCCCCCACCGCGACTGCTCCCGCCGCAGCTGGCGCTCCTGCCGCGCCGGTCCCATCCGCTTCCGCCGCCTCCGTTCCGGCCGCTTCTTCGCCCCCCTTGGCCCCGCTCCAGGCCGTCCCCGCCAACGGGGCTGTCAAGGCGGCCCCGGCTGCAGCCGCCCCGGCCGTCCCCCCCGCTGCCGAGGAACCCAGGCCGCTGCGGGGAGCGGCCGCCCGGGTGGTCTCCAACATGGAGGCCAGCCTCGGGGTCCCCACCGCCACCAGCGTGCGGGAGGTTCCCGCCCGGCTGCTGGAGGTGAACCGCAAGGTCATCAACAATCACCTGGCCCGGGGCCGGGGCGGAAAGGTGAGCTTCACCCACCTCATCGCCTACGCCGTGGTCCGGGCCCTGGCCGACGTCCCGGTCATGAACTCGACCTTTGTGGCCGGCATTGACGAGAAGGGCACGCCGGGCGTGGTGCGCCACCAACACGTCGGCCTGGGCATGGCCGTCGACCTGGCCCGCCCGGACGGATCCCGCACCTTGATGGTGCCCTGCATCCGGCAGGCCGACACCCTTGAGTTCCGGGCCTTCTGGCTGGCCTACGAGGACCTGATCCGCAAGGTGCGGAACGGCAAGGCCGGGGCCGATGACCTGGCCGGCACGACCGTCACCATCACCAACCCGGGGACGTTGGGAACGGTCCACTCCGTGCCCCGCCTCATGCCCGGTCAGGGGCTCATCGTCGGGGTGGGCGCCATCGAGCACCCGGCCGGGTTCCAGGCCGCCGATCCCCGGATGCTGGCCGAGTTGGGCGTCTCCAAGGTGGTCACCCTGACCTCCACCTACGACCACCGCATCATCCAGGGCGCCGAGTCGGGTGAGTTCCTGGCCCGGGTCCACCGCTATCTGCTGGGGGAGGGCGGCTTCTACGAGGATGTCTTCCGGTCCATGGAGGTCCCCTACGAGCCGGTGGCCTGGCGGGATGACACCAACCCGGTGGACCGGGACCGCTCCCGTTTGGAGAAGCAGGTCCACGTCCAGACCCTGATCAACATGTACCGGGTGCGGGGCCACCTCATCGCCGATCTGGACCCGCTGGCGGTCAAAGAGCCGCGCATGCATGCCGAGCTCGACCCGGCCACTTACGGCCTCACCATCTGGGATCTGGATCGGGAGTTCCTGACCGACGGCCTGGCCAACCGTGACGTCATGACTCTCGGGGACATCCTCGGAGTCCTGCGGGACGCCTACTGCCGCACAACCGGCGTCGAGTACATGCACATCCAGGATCCGGAGCAGAAGCGCTGGATTCAGAACCAGGTCGAAGGGGTGCACACCGAGCTTGGCCCGGAGGAGCAGCGCCACGTCCTGGAGCGGCTCAACGACGCCGAAGCTTTCGAGCGGTTTCTGCACACCAAATACGTCGGACAGAAGCGTTTCGGCCTCGAAGGCGGTGAGTCCGCCATTCCGCTCCTCGACGCCATCCTGGACGAGGCGGCCAAGCGCGGTATCACCGAGGCGGTCATGGGCATGGCCCACCGGGGCCGGCTCAATGTGCTCGCCAACATCGTGGGCAAGTCCTACCGGGAGATGTTCCGCGAGTTCGAAGGAGACATCGACCCCGACACCGTTCAGGGCTCCGGTGACGTGAAATACCACAAGGGGGCGGTGGGCAAGTTCGTCGGGCTGTCCGGCGTGGAGATCCCTCTGACCCTGGCCTCCAATCCATCCCACCTCGAAGCCGTCGATCCCGTGGTGGAAGGCATGGGCCGGGCCAAGCAGGATCTGCATCCCGACCCGGAGGCCTATCCGGTGCTGTCCCTGCTGGTGCACGGGGACGCCGCCTTCGCCGGCCAGGGCGTGGTGGCCGAGACCTTCAACCTGTCCCAGCTGAGCGGTTACCGCACCGGCGGCACAATCCATCTGGTCATCAACAACCAGCTCGGTTTCACCACCGGTCCCGAGTCGGCCCGGTCCTCTGTGTACCCGACCGACGTGGCCAAGATGGTCCAGGCCCCCATATTCCATGTCAACGGGGACGACCCCGAGGCCTGTGTGCGCGTGGGCCGGCTGGCTCTGGCCTTCCGCCAGGCCTTCCACAAAGACGTGGTCATCGACATGGTCTGCTATCGCCGGTTCGGCCACAACGAGGGCGATGAGCCGAGCTACACCCAGCCGCGCATGTACGAGTTGATCGATCAACACCGCTCCGTGCGCAAGCTCTACACCGAGACCCTGGTGCGCCGGGGCGACATCACCCTGGACGAGGCGGAAAAGTCGCTGTCCGACTTCAGCGCCCGCCTCCAGGTGGCCCTGGACGAGACCCGCTCCTCGGCGCCGCCCCGGCCCACGGCCCTGCCGGCGCCTCCGGCCAATCCCAAGCCGGCGCCCCCGACTCTGACCGGTGTGCCGAGGGATCGGCTAGATGCCATCGCTGCCACCGTCACCGCCGCCCCGGACGGCTTCACCGTTCATCCCAAGCTGGCCCGCCAGCTCGAGGCCAGGGCGAAGCTGTACGGATCGGGTGAGGTCGACTGGTCCCTGGGGGAGGCCTTGGCCCTGGGCAGCCTGCTCATCGAGGGCACCGACGTCCGTCTGTCCGGTCAGGACACCCGCCGGGGCACCTTCAGCCAGCGCCATTCGGTCCTGGTCGACTACCGCACCGGTGAAGAACATGTGCCGCTGTCCACCCTGGCGGGGGAGGACCGCCCTGCCGGCCGCTTCTTCGTCTACGACTCCCTCCTCAGCGAGTACGCCGCCCTCGGTTTCGAATACGGGTACTCCGTCGAGCACCGGGATGCGCTGGTGGCCTGGGAGGCCCAGTTCGGTGACTTCGTCAACGGAGCCCAGATCATCATCGACCAGTTCATCGTGGCCGCCGAGGACAAGTGGGGCCAGAACTCGGGCCTGATCCTCCTTCTGCCCCACGGCTACGAGGGCCAGGGTCCCGAGCATTCCTCGGCCCGCATGGAGCGCTTCCTCATCCTCTGCGCCGGCGGGAACCTCTCCGTGGTCAATCCGACCACCGCCGCCCAGTACTTCCACGTTCTTCGCCGCCAGGTCCGGCGGGAGACGAGGACACCCCTGGTGGTGCTGACCCCCAAGTCGCTGCTCCGGGCCCGGCAGTCCCGTTCCCCGGTGACGGACCTGGAGTCAGGTTCGTTCGCCCACGTCCTGGATGACCCGAACGTCACCGATCCCTCCAAGGTGGAGCGCATCGTCCTGTGCTCGGGCAAGGTGGCCTATGACGCCATGGCCCAGCGGGATGCGCAGTCGATGCAGGACACCGTGGCCGTGGTCCGGGTCGAGCAGCTCTACCCCTGGCCGGAGGACGAGATAGCCGCCCTGCTGGCCCGCTACAGCTCCGCCTCCCGGGTGGTCTGGCTCCAGGAGGAGCCGGAAAACATGGGGGCGTGGTCCTTCGTCCACGGCCGCCTGCACCGGGCCCTGCGCCAGGACTTCGAACTGGTTCACGTCAGCCGGGCCGAGTCGGCCAGCCCGGCGGCGGGGGTAGCGGCCATCCACCAACTGGAGACCGAGGACATCCTGCGGCGGGCGCTGGGCTGACCCGCTGACGGCCCGTGTCGTCATAGGTCCGGCGCCGGCGTCAACTCAGGTCAACTCAGGGAGAAGCCGACCACCTCTTCCAGCGCCTTGATGGCGATGTCGGGGTCCTCCACCTTGATGGTGGTCATCCCCATCTCCCGGGCCGGCTTCAGGTTGACGCCCAGATCGTCCAGGAAGACGGCCTCGCTGGGCTCGATCTCCAGCATCTCGCAGGCCAAGGTGTAAAAGCGGGGATCGGGCTTGCGCACTCCCACCCGACTGGACTCGATGACGGCGTCGAACATCTCGTCCATCCCGATCCGGCGTGACCCGGGGCCGGTGACGAAGTTGTTGGTCAGGCAGGCGGTCTTGAGCCGCTCCCGGCAACGCTTGACGGCCTGGACCATGGCCGGGCGCAGCTCCCCGGCCAGCAGGGCCATGACCTGGCGGGCGTCGATGGAGCCCCCGGCCTGGGCGGCCTCCTCCTCGTAGAGGAGGCAGAACTCCTCGAAGAGGACCTCGCTGCGCTCCAGCCGGGCCCAGGCATTGGTGTCGGGGTTGGTGGCATTGAGGCCCCGGAGGAATCCGGGGGGCAGACCCTGGACGGCCTCGTAGCGGGCGAAGGCCTCGAAGGGGCTCGACAGGACGACCCCGCCGAAGTCGAACAGTGCTGCCCTGATCATCCCCGCTCCCTGTTCCCTGACGCTCCGTAGCCGGTTCTGACCGGTTGGCTGACCATGGTAAAGGCTGCCCCGGTCACCCACTCCCGGGGTGGCTGGATGCTTGACTACCCGGAACATGCCGTTCACCCACGTAGTGGTCGACGGGTCCAACATCGCCACCGAGGGCCGTTCGATCCCCAGTCTCGCCCAGCTCGATGAAGCCGTGCGCGAGTTCCATAATGAGTTTCCCCACGCCGAGATCACCGTGGTGGTCGATGCCACCTTCGGCCACCGGATAGACAACTCGGAGCGGTCGGCCTTCGATGATGCCGTCGCCCACGGGGAGATGGTCTCTCCCCCTGCCGGCGCCATCGGGCGCGGGGACGCCTTCCTCCTGCGCATCGCCGATCGCTCCGGTGCCACCGTCCTGTCCAACGACTCCTTCCAGGAGTTCCACGGTGAGTACGAGTGGCTCTTCACCAAGGACCGCCTGATCGGGGGCAAGCCGGTCCCCGGCATAGGGTGGATCTTCACGCCCCGGAACCCCGTCCGGGGCCCCAAGAGCCGGGATTCGATGCGCGAGGCGCGCAAGACCCGGGTCCGGATCGGCTCCAAGGAGGCCAGCCGGCCCATGCCGGTGCCCAAGGCGCCCCCGCCCCGGCCCGGAGCCGCCACAGGCACGTCCCGGCCCAAAGCCGGCCTGTCCGACGCCATCGCCGCCGCCACCGAGGAGGTGGTCTCCCCGGAGGCGCCCGGCTCCGGCCGCCGGCGCCGCCGCCGGGGGGCAGGACCCCCTCCCGAGGCCCTCAACGACCCGCTGACCTTCATCCAGTTCATCGCTGACCACCCGCTCGGTTCCGAGGTCGAGGGCGAGGTTGACAGCTTCGCCTCCCACGGGTGCTTCATCACCGCCCAGGGGGCCAAGTGCTACCTGCCCCTGGCCGGAATGGGCGATCCGCCGCCCCGCAGCGCCCGGGAGATCCTCAACCGGGGAGACCGGCATAGCTTCGTCCTCCAGGCCCTCGACCCCCAGCGGCGGGGGATCGAACTGGCTCTGCCCGGCTTCGCCCACGTCTCCGGCTCCCCCCAGGACGAGACGGTGGAGGCGGAGATAGCCGAGTCCCAACCGGCGGGGGAGAAGTCCGGCTCGGGGAGGGGCAGGAAGTCGGCCGCCGGGAAGGCCCCGGCCCAATCCAGGACCGTCAGGAAGACCGCAGCCACTCAGAAGGTGGCGACCGCCAAGAAGGCGGCCGCTCCGGCCAAGAAGGCGGCGGCTCCGGCCAAGAAGGCGGCGGCTCCGGCCAAGAAGGCGGCGGCTCCGGCCAAGAAGGCGGCGGCTCCGGCCAAGAAGGCGGCCGCTCCGGCCAAGAAGGCGGCGGCTCCGGCCAAGAAGGCGGCCGCTCCGGCCAAGAAGGCGGCGGCTCCGGCCAAGAAGGCGGCGGCTCCGGCCACGAAGGCGGCGGCTCCGGCCAAGAAGGCGGCGGCTCCGGCCAAGAAGGCGGCGGTGGCGACGAAGTCGGTGGGCGCCAAGAAGGCTCCGGCCACGAAGGCACCGGGGCCGGGTTCGGCCAAGAAGGCGGCTTCATCCAAAAAGGCGGCTCCGGCCCCCAAGAAGGCCGCGGCTCCGAGCACCCAGAAAGCTCCTGCCACCAAGAAGGCTCCGGCCGTCAAGAAAGCTCCGGCCGTCAAGAAGGCGGCCGCGGTCCAGAAGAGCCCGGCGCCGGCCGAGCCACCCTCCAAGAGGAGCGGCCGCCGCTAGCACCCCCGGCCGTGCGCCGGGGCGGCGGACCTGGGGTAGAAACGGGGGATGGACCCCTGGCGGCCCCCCGGCACCCTTCGGATAGCCACTTGGAACGTCAACTCGCTGCGGGCCCGGATGCCCAGGGTGGAGGAGTTCATCGGCTACGCCGCTCCCGACGTGTTGTGTATGCAGGAGACCAAAGTCACCGATGCGGCTTTTCCGGCCCTGGCCTTCCAGGGTCTCGGTTATGACCACGCCCACCACGGGGGGGCGGGGCGTTGGAACGGGGTGGCCATTCTGAGCCGGGTGGGTCTGGACCAGATCACGGCCGGCTTCGATGAGGACCCGGAGGCGGAGTCACGTTTCATCGCCGCCACCTGTGCCGGGGTGCGGGTGGCCAGCGTCTACGTTCCCAACGGAAGGGAAGTGGGGACCGAGCACTATGAGGCCAAGCTGGCCTGGCTGGCCCAACTGCGGTCGCACCTCGACGCCAGCGCACAACCGACCGGGGACGTGATCGTCTGCGGTGACTTCAACGTGGCCCCCGAGGACCGGGATGTGTACGACCCGTCCAAGTTCGTGGGCGCCACCCACGTGAGCGCGGCGGAGAGGGAAGCCCTTCAGAACATTCTCGACTGGGGACTGGTCGATGTATTCCGCCAGTGCCAGCCGCAGGACAAGTTGTTCACGTGGTGGGACTACCGGGCCGGTGACTTCCACAACCATCGCGGCATGCGCATCGACCTTGCTCTCGCCTCGGCCTCATTGGCGGAACGGGCCCGGATGGCCTTCATCGACCGCAACGCCCGCAAGGGAAAACTGCCCTCCGATCACGCTCCGGTGATCGTCGACTTCGACCTGGCCCCGTGACCGACCCGATCCAGCCCGATCATCCCTACGGCCGCATGATCCATGCCGCCGCCGACATCGTCGACACTCCCGAACGGGATGCCATCGGCCGGCTGGCCGAGGGCGTTCGCCAGATCATCGAGGGCTTGGTGGCCCACCGGGCCCCCTTGGCCGAGATGGAGGAGGCCACGGCCCTGATCCAGCAGGTGGCCGACCTGCTGGGGCGTCAGCCGGGCCAGCGCGCCTATGAGAGCTTCGCTGAGGCGGCCAACGCCGATACCCCTTACACCTTCTTCGACAACAGCCCCATCATCGGCATGGCCAACCCGCTGGCTCCACCCGCCCAGCTGAGCATCGAGGGGGACAAGGTGGTCGGCTCGGTCGTGTTCGGTTCCGCCTACGAAGGACCGCCCGGACACGTGCACGGCGGGTATCTGGCCGCCACCTTCGATGAGTTGCTCGGGCTGGCCCAGACACTGTCGGGGCAGAGCGGCATGACCGGCACCTTGACCATCCGTTACCGCCGGCCCACGCCGTTGCATCGGGTCATCGCCCTGGAGGCCGAGCTGGTCAAGGTGGACGGCCGGAAGGTGACGGTGGTCGGCCGCTCCTTCGTGGACGGTCAGCTGACGGCGGAGTCGGAGGGGATATTCATCTCCCTCAACGCCGAACGCTTCGCCCAACTGCTGATATCCCGGCAGGAGCCCGATCCGGCCGAGTGAACTCTCAGGCGCTGGCCCGGTGTTCGGCCACCAGAGCCAGGATGGCATCCCCGTAACGGGACACCTTGACCGGCCCCAGCCCCGGCAGCCCCAGCAGTTGCTTGGTGCTGGTCGGGCAGGAGGCGGCCATGGCCGCCAGGGTGGAGTCGTGGAAGATGACGTAGGCGGGGACACCGGAGGCCTTGGCGGTCACCGAACGCCACTGGCGCAGAGCGCTCAGCACGCCCGGATCGGCGTCGGCGACCAGGTCGGCGGCGGTGTTCCCGGGGCGACGCCGTGGTGCCGGCAGCGCCGAGCGGGCCCGGCTCAGGCCCGCCGCCGTGTCGGGGGCGGGTACGTCACGGCCCTCCAGACGCAGGCAGGCCATCTCGATGGCCTCCAGGTAGGGGGATGGCTGGCGGGGCAGGCTGCGTTGGCCGAAGCTGCGCCGCTCCGCCCAGGAGCAATGCAGGCGATGCTCGGCCCGGGTGGCGGCCACGTACAGCAGGCGGCGCTCCTCGGCCTCCTCGGCCGGACCGCTACTGCGCCCGATGGGGACCAGGCCCCGCTCCAGCCCGACCAGGAACACGACCGGCCATTCGAGGCCCTTGGCCCGGTGGAAGGTGGACAGGGCCACGGCGTCGCCTGCTCCGGCCCCGCCGTCCCCGGCCAAAGTGGTGGTCAGCCAGGACCGGAAGCCGCCGGCGCTGGGGCGGGCGTCGAGGGCGGCGTACTCCCGGGCCAGCTGGGCGAAAGCCACCAGCTGCATGCGCCGTTCCTCCAGAGCGGAGGCGTCCAGCGGGCCGGTGTCGTCACCAGCCGCCTGTTCGATGTCGGCCACCACGGCCAGGAAGGTTGCCCCCGGTGGCGCCTGGGCCAGCTGACGTAGTGCCGCCTTGACCTCCGGCTGTTCCAGCAGGGCGGCGCCACCGGCGGTCCGGCTGGGGACCTGGAGGGAGCGCAGGGCGCGCTCCAGCGCCGGCAGCTGGGCGTTGGTGCGGGCCAGGATGGCGATGTCCGACCAGGGCGCGCCGGGCCGGCGGGCCTGGCGGACCAGGGCGGCCACCCCGCGCGCCTCCTCCACATCGCTTCCGTAGGAGCGCACCGCCGGCACGGGTCCCTCGGCCCGGTTGGCCCGCAGGGAACTTCGCCCCAGGACGGCCCCGGCCACGGTCAGGATCTGCGGCGTCGAGCGGTAGTTGTCCTCCAGGTTGATGACCTCGGCGCTCGGAAACCGGGCCGTGAAGCTGGTCAGAAGGGTCGGATCGGCACCGTTCCAGGAGTAGATGGCCTGGTTGGGGTCACCCACGACGCACAGGTCGAGCCGGTCGCCCAACCACGCCGAGAGCAGCCGGAACTGCGACGGGTTGACGTCCTGGAACTCGTCCACGAACAGGTGCCGGAAGCGCCAGCGCTGCGCAGCGGCGAAACCGGCGTCTTCCTCGATCGCCCGTGCGCACATGGACAGGAGGTCATCGAAATCGACCAGGCCCCGCCGATGCTTTTCCTCCTCGTAGCGCCGGTAGATCTCGGCCATCCGCGACGGCGTGACCGGGGCCCGCCGGCCGGCACCCTCCGCCTCCAGGGCGTAGTCGTCCGGGCCGATCATGCGGGCCTTGGCCCATTCGATCTCCCCGGCCAGGTCCATGGCCTCGACCGGCTTGGCCTCCCGGGGGCCGCCCGGCACCAGGCCGGCTAGGAGGCGCACCTTGCGGTCCAACAGGCCCGGGGCGGACTGATCCCGATCGGCCCACCACCGCCGCAGCTGGGCGTAGGCGGTGCTGTGGAAGGTCCCGGCGGCCACCCGGTCCCGGATGCCCAGGCTCCCGAGCCGGGTGTTCAGCTCCCCGGCCGCCTTCCGGGTGAAGGTCAGGGCCAGCACGTGGCCGGGATGGGCGTCGCCCTCGGCCACTCGCCAGGCGATCCGCCTGGTCAGGACCCGGGTCTTGCCCGAGCCGGCCCCGGCCAGCACGCACAAGGGCGAGGCCGTGCTGGTCACGGCGGCCCTCTGAGCGTCGTTCAGGCCCTCGATAAGGCCGGCGGATTGGGGCCCGGGGGCCGTCGAGTCCATCTCCGGCGAAGGTACCGATCGCCTGTGACGCACCGGTGGATGCCCGGGCCGTGCACATATGACTTGAAGTCACACCCCATTCTATATTTCAGAATGGTTACGGAACGAATATTTGTTCGCCACCAGTCGACAAACAGCAAACTTTCCGGTCACGACGCCAACTTGCATCCCTCACTCCGCGCCACTCGCGGTGGGACTGGCTACTCGCTCGACACGGAGGGTGGTTAGTGGGGGCCCAGAAGGGCGTCGGCCAGCCGCTCCAGGCCGGCCACCCGGCTCCCCTTGACCAGAACGACGTCCCCGACGCCGAGGGGAGGGGTGAGGGCGGCCAGGGCGTCGCGGGCGTCCTCCCAGTCCGTAACCGGTGCCGGCCCGTACTCGACTGTGCCGACCGGGATGACCTGGATGCCCAGCGACTCGGCCAGCTCCCCGATGCGGTGGTGCTCGGCCGCCCGCTCCGGGCCCAGTTCGGCCATCACCCCCAGCACGGCGAAGTGCCTCCTCCCCGTCAGCCTCCTTGCCGCCCTCAGGGCCGCCTCCATGGAGGTGGGACTGGCGTTGTAGGCGTCGTTCAGCACCTGGGCTCCTCCCGGAGCGGTGGCCAGCTCCATGCGCCAGTGGCTAAGTCGGGCATCGCCCAGTCCGGCCGCCACCTCCTCCGGGCTCAGACCCAGGGCCAAACCGGCGGCGGCGGCGGCCAGGGCGTTGCCCACGTTGTGCTCGCCCCGGGCCTGCATGCTCACCGCCGCCGAGCCCCACGGGGATACCAGGCGGAAGCGGGGCCGCAGTTGCTCATCCAGCTCGATGTCCTGGGCCACCACGTCAGCCGGCCCGCCGCCCGATCCCGAGCCGGCGCCGGACCCGGCGAAGGTCAGGCACCGGGCCCGGGCCCTCGACGCCATGGCCGCGACCCGGGGGTCGGCGGCGTTGAGAACGGCCGTTCCGTTGGCGGGCAGGGATTCGACCAGTTCTCCCTTGCCCCGGGCCACGTCCTCGATGGTGCCGAAGACCTCGGTGTGCACCGCCGCCACCAGGGTCACGATGCCCACGTTCGGCCGGGCCACCTCACAGAGGGCGGCTATGTGGCCGATGCCCCGGGCGCCCATCTCCAGCATGGCCGCCTGGGCCCCGTCCGGGGCGTTGGCCAGGGCGACCGGGAGGCCGAGTTCATTGTTGAAGTTGCCCGGGCTGGAAGCCGTGACCCAGCGGGCCGAGAGGACGGCGGAGGCCAGGTCCTTGACCGAGCTCTTGCCCACCGAGCCGGTCACAGCCACCACCCGGTCCGGGAGCCGGCGGCGGGCCAGCCGGCCGATGTCGGAAAGGGCGGCGGCGGTGTCGGCCACCTGGATGCAGGTGGCCGATCCTGCCTCCGGAACCGGTCCCCGGGAGCTGAGGTAGGCGGTGGCGCCGCCGCCGACGGCGGAGGCGATGAAGTCGTGCCCGTCGCGTTCAGCCACCAGCGGCACGAACAGAAAACCGGGTGGACAGCTCCTCGAGTCGAAGTCCACCCCGGCCACGGTCACGTCCGGTCCGTCCAGGCTGCCTCCGGTCGCCTCGGCGATGTCGGCGGTGCTCAGTTGCACGGCCGGGAGTCTGTCAGCCCCGGCAAGAGCCGCCCACCGGCTCCGCCGGGGCGGCCGGAGGGCGGAGGCGCCCGTACAGTGGCGCGGTGGCTTCCGCCGACCGCATCCGGCTGGTGCTCCTCTTCGGCGGCCGCTCCGCCGAGCACGAGGTGTCCTGCATCTCCGCCCTGCACGTACTGCGAGCGATCGATCCGGCCCGGTTCGACGTGGTGCCCATCGGCGTGACGCGCCAAGGCCGTTGGCTGTCGGCGGCCGAGTCGGTGGCGGCCCTGCCGGTGGCGGCTCCGTCGCTGCCGTCTCCGGACGACGAGTCCGGACCCGAGCTCGACCCGATGCCGACCCTACTGCCGGCCCGGGCCGGTTCGGGCCAGCCGGTGGTGGCCTTCCCCCTCATCCACGGGCCCACCGGTGAGGACGGGACCATCCAGGGACTGTTGGAGACGGCCGGCGTCCCCTATGTCGGAGCCGGGGTGGCCGCCTCCGCCCTCTGCATGGACAAGGGCCTGGCCAAGCGGGTGTTGGAGGCCTCCGGCCTGCCCCTCGGACGCTGGCTCGGCCTGCGCGGTGCTGAGGTGAATGAAGGAGTGGCCGAGCGGGTGGCCGAGACGCTCGGGTACCCGGTCTTCGTGAAGCCCGCCAACCTGGGTTCTTCGGTGGGGGTGACCCGCGTGGCGGATGGGCCGGACCTGGCGGCGGCGCTCGAACTGGCCCTGCGCTACGACGAATACCTGGTCATCGAGGAGGCCATAACCGGCCGGGAGATCGAGGTGGCCGTGCTCGGCAACGAGTCTCCCCGGCCCTCCCTGCCGGGGGAGATCCGGCCCAGCCACGCCTTCTACGACTTCGAGGACAAGTACCTGGAGGACGGCGCCGGACTGCTGGTGCCGGCCCCGTTGGAACCGGCTCAGGTGGAGGAGGTCCGGAGTCTGGCCCTGGCCGCCTACCGGGCCCTGCAGGTGGACGGGATGGCCCGGGTCGACTTCTTCCTGGAGGAGGACGGTCGGGGTTTTCTGATCAATGAGCTCAACACCATTCCCGGCTTCACACCGATATCGATGTACGCCCGGCTGTGGAAGGAGACCGGCCTCGATTACCCGCAGCTGGTGGACGAGCTGGTGAGCCTGGCCCTCGACCGCTACCACCGCCGCTCCGGGTTCGAGACGGTGAGGAAGTAGGCGTGACGCGTCATTTCGCCGTGTCGGCGGTGGGAGGGGACCGGCCCGGGATCGTCTCGGGGGTGACGGCGGCCCTGGCCGAGATCGGCTGCAACCTGGAGGACACTTCGATGACGGTGCTGCGCGGCCGCTTCGCCATGGTGCTGCTGGTGGCCGGGCCGGACGCCCTCGAGTCCGACCAGCTGGCCGCCGCCCTTCAGGCCCCGGCAGCCGGACTGGGGTTGGCCGTCTGGGTCCACGACGTGGACGAGAGCGTTCCGGACCGTCTGGTGGGGGAGAGTTGGACGGTTTCCATCCACGGGGCCGACCGTCCCGGCATCGTCAGCCACATCAGCGCCGCCCTGGCCGGGGCCGGGGTGAACATCGTCGATCTGTCCACCCGCCTGGTCGGGGGCGACCGGCCGCTCTACGCCATGCTGCTGGAAGTGGTGGTCCCGGAAGATCTGTCCGGGCCGGCGCTGACCGAGCGGCTGGAGGCGGCCGCGGCCGAAGTGGGTGTGACCCTCTCCGCCCATCCGTCCGGGGCCGACATCCTCTGACCGGCTCCGCTCGGGCCGCTCACTGAGCGGCCCGCCGTCTCTTCCACCCGCCCGTGCCCGTCCGCCCCGTCATCCGGCTCCCCGAGGAGGTACTGACCCGTCCGGCCCGACCGTGCGGGCCCGTCGATGAGCAGCTGGCCGCCCTGGGTGAGGATCTGATCGACACCATGAGGGTCTCGCCCGGCTGTGTGGGCCTGGCCGCCCCGCAGCTCGGGGTCGGCCTGCGAGCCTTCGTGGTCGACGTGACCGGCCACCGCAAGGCCCGTTCCTGCCACGGAACGGTGGTCATGTTCGACCCCGTTCTGATCTCCTACTCCGGTGCGGAGTTGGCGCGGGAAGGTTGCATGAGCGTGCCTGATCTGACCGGGGACGTTCCCCGACCGACCTCGGTGGTGGTCAGAGGCGCCGGTCTGGACGGGACCATGATCGAGATCGAGGCCGACGCCTTCGAAGCCCGGGCCTTCCTCCATGAACTCGACCACCTCGACGGCAAGCTGTTCCTCGACCGGGTGCCAGGGCCCTCGGCCGTCTTCCAGCGCCGGGTGTACCGCTAAGCGGACCGCCTGGACAGCACTTCCACCGAGGCGCCCTCGGAGGCCCGGACCAGCCAGGCCGGCCCGGGGAGGGCGAGGCCGGCCAGACGCTCGGCCGTGCCCGCCTCGGCCAGCGCCACGACGCAGCCGCCGAAGCCGGCGCCGGTCAGCCGGGCGCCGAAGACCCCGGGCAGGCCCCGGAGGGTGCCGGCCAATTGGTCCAGGGCGGGGGTGGACACGTCGAAGTCCTCGGCCAGGCTCCGGTGGCTTTCGTCCATCAGCCGGCCGGTGCGGGCCAGGTCGCCCGCGGCCAGGGCCCGGGCCGCCTCCCTCACCCGGGTGTTCTCGGTGACGACGTGACGGGCCCGGCGCCGCAGCCGATCATCGGGGATCTTCCCGACGTCGGCCAGCGTGGCGTGGCGGAGGGGGCCGATGAGGGCGGCGGCCATTTCGCAGTCGTGGCGGCGCTCGGCGTAGGCCGAGCCGACCAGGGTCCGGGGCTGGCCGGAGTGGCCGACCAGGACCTCGGCCCCGGGGGGGAGCGGGACGGCCTCGACCTCCAGGCTGGTGCAGTCGATAAGCAGGGCGTGGCCGGCCCGGCCGGCCGCCGAGCAGAGCTGGTCCATGATCCCGCCCGGGACACCCGACCCCAGTGTCTCCGCCCGCTGGCAGAGCTGGGCCAGCTCCAGGGCCGTGCCCTCGAACCCGACGGCCAGGGCCAGGGCCACCGTGAGGGAGGAACTGGAGGACAGGCCGGCCCCGATGGGCAGGTCACTGTGCACGACCCCCATGCCCCCCCGAGCCCGGGGGTAGGTGGCCAGGACGCCGGCGGCGTAGCGGCCCCACCCCGCCGACCCGCCGACCCCCCCAGCGCCACCCCCAACCGCGCCGCCGCCGACGTCCAGCGTCACCGCTTCGGACTCGGCGCTGGAGAGAAGTTCGACCCGGTCCCCGCTACGGCGGTACTCGATGGTGGTGCCCCGGTCGATGGCCATGGGCAGGACCCAGCCCCCGGCGTAGTCGGTGTGGTCCCCGATCAGGTTGACCCGGCCCGGGGCGTGGACGCGCACCAGGACGCCGTCTCCGCCCTGGCCCAACCGGCGTTCCGACGGAGGGAGGCCGGGCCGGCCGGCGCCAGTGGCTTCGGGCATGGGGTCAGCTTGGCAGGCGGCCACCGTCCCTACGGCGCTTGACCGGGCCCCGAACGGGGGGCCAGCATCGGCCCATGCCGCGCGCCAAAGCCAATGGGATCGAGCTCGAGTACGACACCTTCGGTAACCCGAACGATCCGGCCATGCTCCTGGTCATGGGGCTGGGGGCCCAGATGATCGCCTGGGACGAGGACCTCTGTGGTCTGCTGGCCGACGCCGGGTTCTTCGTCATCCGCTATGACAACCGGGACGTCGGGTTGTCCACCAAGTTCGATGAAGCGGGCGTTCCCGACCTGGAGGCGGCACTGACGGCGGCCATGACCGGCCAGCCCGTCCCGACGGCCTACACGCTCGGGGACATGGCCGATGACGGCATCGCCCTCCTGGCTCAGCTGGGTATCGACAGGGCCCACATCGTGGGGGCGTCGATGGGCGGGATGATCGCCCAGGCCATGGCCATCCGCCACCCAGGCCAGGTCCTGTCTCTGTGCTCCATCATGTCCACCACCGGGAACCGGGAGGTCGGCCAGCCCGATCCCGAGGCCATGGCGCTATTGGTCAGCGCCCCGCCGGCCAGCCGGGAGGAGGCCATCGAGGCCGGGGTCAAGGGGGCCCAGGTGATCGGGTCGCCCGGCTTTCCCTTCGAGGAGGAGAAGATCAGGGCCCGGTCGGCGGCTGCTTATGACCGGATGAACTACCCGGCCGGGATGGCCAGGCAGCTGGTGGCCATCGTGGCCAGCGAGGACCGCACCCCGGCCCTCCAGAAGCTGGACGTGCCCACCCTGGTCGTGCACGGTGATGCCGACCCGCTGGTGACACCCTCGGGCGGCCGGGCCACCGCCGAGGCCATCCCCGGTGCCGAGTTGCTGATCATCCCCGGGGCCGGCCACGACCTACCCCCCGGCTGCTGGCCCACGCTGGTCGAGGCCATCGTGGCCAACGCCGCCCGGGCCGTCCTGGCCTGATGGCGGAGGGCCGCGTATCGGGTCCCCTGGCCGGGGTCCGGGTGTTGGAGGTGGCCGGGATAGGTCCCGGACCCTTTGCCGCCATGATGCTTTCCGACATGGGCGCCGAGGTGATCCGGGTCGACCGGGCCCAGTCGGTGCGGGGCGGGGATCCCTCCCATCCCCCCGCCGACATCATGAACCGGGGCCGGCGCTCCATCGGGCTGGATCTGAAGCACCCCGACGGGGTGGAGACGCTGCTGCGCCTGGTCGAGAGCGCCGACGCCCTCATCGAGGGGTTCCGCCCCGGGGTGGCCGAGAGGTTGGGCATCGGGCCGGAGGAGTGCCTGGAGCGCAACCCGGCCCTGGTCTATGGCCGCATGACCGGATGGGGCCAGGAAGGCCCGTACGCCCCCATGGCCGGCCATGACATCAACTACATCGCCCTGTCGGGGACGCTGCACAGCATCGGCCGGGCCGGCGGTCCTCCCGTGCCGCCCCTCAATCTGGTGGGGGACTTCGGCGGGGGCGGGATGCTGCTGGCCTTCGGCGTGGCCTGCGCCCTGGTGGAAGCGGCCAACTCCGGACAGGGCCAGGTGGTCGACGCCGCCATGGTCGACGGCGCCGCCGTTCTGGCCACCTTCATCCACGGCCTCACCTCCATGGGGCTGTGGCAGGAGGAGCGGGGCACCAACCTGCTCGACACCGGGGCGCACTTCTACGACGTGTACGAGACCGCCGACGGCCGCTATGTGTCCATCGGATCCATCGAGCCCCAGTTCTACGCCGAGCTGCTGCGCCTTACCGGCCTGGACTCGGATCCGGAGATGGCCGGCCAGATGGACCGTTCCCGCTGGCCGGTCCTCAAGGACCGCCTGGCCGGGGTTTTCAAGACCAAGACCCGGGACGAGTGGTGCGAGCTGATGGAGGGAACCGACGTCTGCTTCGCTCCCGTCCTGGCTCCCTCCGAGGCGCCCGATCATCCCCACAACGTGGCCCGGGGGACCTTCGTGGAGGTGGCCGGCATCCGCCAGCCCGGCCCGGCGCCCCGGTTCAGCCGCACGCCCGGGTCCATCTCCCGGCCCCCGTCCCACGCCGGCCAGCACACCGATGAGGTGCTGGGGGAGTGGGGCTTCGATGAGTCCGAGGTGGCCGAGTTGCGCCGCTCCGGCGCCGTGGCCTGACCGGGCCCGGTCCGGCTCCTCGGTGGCGCTCCTCTATCTGATCCGCCACGGCCAGGCGGCCGGGGGCTGGACGGAGGACCCCGACCCCGGCCTGGCCGAGGAGGGCCACGCCCAGGCGCGGGCCATGGCCGCCGCCATCGGGCCCAAGGGCCCGTTCGGCCTGGTGGCCAGTCCGCTGCGGCGGACCCGGCTCACCGCGGCCGCCCTGGAGTCGACCTGGGGCATCCCGGCCGGGGTCGATCCCCGGGTCGGGGAGATCCCCAGTCCGGACGGCCCCGAGGGGGAGCTGGCCAACCGGGGCGCCTGGTTGGCCCGGGTGATGTCCACCACCTGGGACGACCCCGGCCTTGCCCCCGGCCTCACGGACTGGAGGCGGGGCGTGATCGAAGCTCTGGGCGAAGTGGGGGAGGACACGGTGGTGGTCAGTCACTTCGTGGTCATCAACGCCGCCGTGGGGGCGGCTACCGGGGACCAGCGGGTCATGGTCTTCCGGCCCGGTTACTGCTCGGTCACCGTGCTGGACAACGACGGCGGAGGGCTGCGCCTGGTGGAGCTGGGCGGCCAGTCGGCCACTCTGGTGCGATGAGCCCCACCCGATGAGCCCGACCCGATGAGTATGGCGGCGCCGGCGTCGGCCGAATGGGTCCACACCGGCTACACCCAGCGGATTCACTTCGGCCGGGGGGCGGTTCGCCTCCTGCCTGCCGTCCTGCGGGAGGTCGGGGCCCGCCGGGCCCTGCTGGTCACCACCGAGGGCCGGTCCGGCTCGGATGAGGGCGAGGCCCTGGTGTCCTCCCTGGGGCGCTCCCTGGCGGGGGTCTTCGACGGCGTGCGCCCCCATGTGCCCGTCGGGGTGGTGCGGGCCGGGGTGGAGGCGGCCCGGGATGCCGACATCGATGCGGTGGTGTCCTTCGGCGGCGGATCCTGTGCCGACGCCGCCAAGGCCATCTGCTTCTTCACCGAGCAGGAGCGGGGCCTGCGGGGGGCCACCTATCTGGACCGTCCGGTCTTGTCCCACATCTCGGTTCCGACCACCTATTCCGGAGCCGAGCTGACCGGCTTCTTCGGCATGACCGATGAGGTGACCCGGACCAAGCAGGGCGCCGGCGGGCCCACCGTGGTGCCCTCGGCCGCCGTCTACGACCCGGTTCTGACCTTGTCCACGCCCGCCGGCGTCAGTGCCGAGACGGGCATGAATGCCCTGGCCCACGGGGTCGAATGCGCCTACTCCCCGGCTCGGACCCCCGAGGCGGAGGCGGTGGCGCTGGAGTGCATCCGGCGCCTGGCCGCCCGGCTCCCGGACGTGGTCGACGACCCCTCCGATCTCGAGGCCCGCAGTGCCGTCCTGGCCGGGGCCGTCCTGGGCGGCCGCTGTCTCATGAACGCCTCCATGGGAATCCACCACGGTCTGGCCCAGTTGGTGGGTGGGCGCACCGGGATCAGCCACGGGCTGGCCAACGCCATCCTCCTGGCCCATGCCCTGCGCTTCAACCTGCAGGCCATAGGCGGTGCCGGACCCCGGATCGGCCGGGCCCTGGGGGACGAGGACGACCCGGCCGGGGCCGTCGACCGGCTCCGGGAGCGCCTGGGCCTGCCTGCCCGGCTGTCCGAGGCCGGGGTCACCGAGGAGGACGTCGAGGCCGTCGTGAGGGCCAGTCAGTCGAGCCAGGCCATACGGTCCAACCCCCGGCCCGTGGCCGAGGAGGACCTGCGAGAAGTCTTGGAAGCGGCGTTCTGAGGTAGGATTTCCCAAACGCGCCGGTCGTGCCCTGCGCCTTGGGGCGCCCCCAACACCGGCCAGTCGAAGCACCCGCCGTGGTGAAAGGGAGAGTCTCGATGAAGAAGATGCTCACCGTCGATGATCTGGCCCGGGACTCGCGATTCGTGCGAACCCGGATCGAGGACGCCATCTTCGACCCCAGGAACGTCGCCCAGCTGAGCCGGGAGGATGCCAACCCCTTCGTCCCCACCGATGAGCAGGCGCCGGATTCGGCCCGCCAGCTCATGCACGGGATCTTCATGGGTGAGATCCAGGCCCTCGAGGGCGCCGGGCGCACCTGCTACGACTTCGAGATCGGGACCGGATCGGACGAGGTTCCCTATGCCCTCAAGCTGGACATGGCTCGGCAGTGCTGGGACGAGGCCCGCCATGTCGAGATCTCCGTCAAGCTCAACGAGCACATGGGTTCCTCGGTCGGGGAGTTCTCCGAGCAGGTGTTCCTGTTCGAGGCGGCCTGCAACGCCGATCCCATCCTGCGCCTCACCGGCGTCAATCGGGCCCTGGAGGGCCTGGCCATCGACGTCTTCAACACTATGCGGGACTTCGGTGACTACATGTCCGACCCCATCCTGGCCTTCTGCGAGGACTGGATGCTCGCCGATGAGGTCACCCATGTGAAGATGGGATCCGACTGGCTTCGCCGTATCACCGCCGATGATCCCGATCGCCAGGCCCGGGCCCTCGAGTTCCAGCGCACGGTGGACAAGCTCTTCAGCCTGGGCGGCTTCCGGGGCGAGAGCGAGGAGAACCCGGTGCATCTGGCCCGGCGCTTCCGGGAGATGGCCGGCTTCAGCGACGCCGAGATCGTGGAACTGGTCGACGTGGCCGCCGAGGCCCAGGCCGAAGCGGTGGCGGCCGTGCAGGCCGTGGCCGACGCCGAGAGCGGGCAGGTGTCCGCCGCCGACTGAGGCTGCGGCGGAACGGATTCAGCTGAGCGGGGCCGGGTTCGCCCGGCCCCGCAGCGCGTCCGGCCTCAGCCGGCCAGGCGTTTCTCCAGGGCGGTCAACTCGTCCCGCAGGGCGTCGGGAAGGTGGTCCCCGAAGCGATCGAAGTGCTCCTGGATGAGGGGTACCTCAGCCCGCCATTCGGCGGCGTCGACGGCTAGTAGGGCGGCCATGTCATCGGGCTCGATGTCCATGCCGGAGATATCGATCGCCCCCGGGGCCGGCACCCGGCCGATGGGGGTGTCCACGGCCTCGCCCCGGCCGGCCACCCGCTCGAAGATCCATTCCAGGACCCGGCTGTTGTCCCCGTAGCCGGGCCACAGCCAGCGGCCGTCCTCGGCCTTGCGGAACCAGTTGACGTAGAAGATCCGGGGCAGTACGGAGGCGTCGGGGGCCTGGGCGCCCAGCTTCAGCCAGTGGGCGAAGTAGTCGGCCATGTTGTAGCCGCAGAACGGCAGCATGGCGAAGGGATCCCGGCGCAGGTTGCCGACCGCCCCCGCCGCCGCGGCGGTGGTTTCCGAGGCCATGATCGAGCCGAGGAACACGCCGTGCTGCCAGTCGAAGGCTTCCGAGACGAGCGGGACCACGCTGGCCCGCCTGCCCCCGAACAGCACGGCGGAGATGGGCACTCCGGTGGGGTCCTCCCACTCGGGGGCGATGGCCGGGTCCTGGCTGGCCGGGGCGGTGAAGCGGGCGTTGGGATGAGCCGCCGGAGTGCCCGAAGCCGGGGTCCAGTCGTTGCCCTTCCAGTCGGTCAGGTGAGCCGGGGCGGCGTCGGTGAGACCCTCCCACCAGACGTCACCGTCATCGGTGAGGGCCGTGTTGGTGAAGATGCAGTTGGCGTCCAGTGTCAGCAGGGCATTGGGGTTGGTCTGCTCCGAGGTGCCGGGGGCGACCCCGAAGAAGCCGGCTTCCGGGTTGATGGCGTAGAGCCGCCCGTCGGGGCCGAACTTCATCCAGCAGATGTCATCGCCAACCGTCTCCACCTTCCAACCCGGCAGGGTCGGGACCAGCATGGCCAGGTTGGTCTTACCGCAGGCCGAGGGGAAGGCGCCGGTGATGTACCGGGTCTCCCCGGCCGGGGAGGTGAGCTTGAGGATCAGCATGTGCTCGGCCAGCCACCCGTCATCGCGGGCCATGACGCTGGCGATGCGCAGGGCGAAGCACTTCTTGCCCAGTAGGGCGTTGCCGCCGTAGCCGGAACCGAAGGACCAGATCTCCCGGGTCTCGGGGAAATGGACGATGTATTTGTTGTCGGCATTGCATGGCCAGGCCGCGTCGGCCTGCCCCGGCTCCAGGGGGGCGCCGACGGAGTGGATGCAGGGAACGAAGTCCCCGTCATCGCCCAGCACCTCCAGGGCGCCCCGGCCCATGCGGGTCATGATCCGCATGTTGACCACCACGTAGGGGGAGTCGGTCAACTCCACGCCAATGTGGGCGATCCGGGAGCCCAGGGGACCCATGGAGAACGGCACCACGTACATGGTCCTGCCCTTCATGGAGCCCTCGAACAGCCCGGTCAGGGTCTGGCGCATCTCGGCCGGGTCCCGCCAGTTGTTGGTCGGACCGGCGTCGGCCTCCTGGGCCGAGCAGATGAAGGTCCGGTCCTCCACCCGGGCGACGTCGGCCGGGTCGGAACTGGACCAGTAGCTGTTGGGCCGCTTGGCGTCGGACAGCCGGGTGAAGGTGCCCTGGTCGACCAGGAGCTGAGCCAGCCGGTCGTACTCCTCGGCCGAGCCGTCACACCACTCGACGCGGTCGGGCTGGGTCAGGGAGGCGATCTGGTCCACCCATTCGATCAGCTTTCGGTTCCGGGTCGGCGGCTGGGTTGTGGGCACTTCGGCACCTCTCTCTCCTGCGCGGCGCTGCGCAGGACGGCTGGGACTTTTTCGATGGTAGGACCGTACCGATCGGGGGACGCAATTCCAGTACCCCCTCGCCCCACCTGCGTACTCTCCGTGGGTGCCCGATCCGCCGCCGCCGGCTCTGGCCGGTTACGGCGCCGTGGGTGAGCTGGCGGCCATCGAGGCTCTGGCCGCCCGCCTCGGGCGCCCCCCGCCGGGCGAGTTATGGCTCGGGGACGACGCCGCCGTGGTCGAGGCACCCGGTGGCCCGCTCCTGCTGGCCGCCGACACGGTGGTGGCCGGGGTTCACTTCGACCGGCGCTGGTCGGCGCCTTCGGACGTGGGCTGGAAGGCCATGGCCGTCAACATCAGCGACCTGGCCGCCATGGGGGCCCGGCCCCATCGGGCCCTGGTGTCGGTGGCCGGGCCGCCCGGGACCGACATCCCCGGCCTCTACGACGGCCTCCTGGAGGCCTCGGCTGAGTACGGGTGCCCGATCGTGGGGGGTGACTTGACCTCGGCCCCCGTCCTGGTCCTGACCGTGGCCGTGACCGGCTGGACGCCGCCGGGCTGTCCCCCGGTGACCCGGGCGGGGGCCACCCCGGGGGATGTGGTGTGGCTGACCGGGCCGGTGGGCTCGGCGGCCGCCGGCCTGGCCGCCCTGAGCCGGGGTGAGGTGGACCATCCACTGGCCGGGAGCCATCTTCGGCCCCGGGCCCGGTTGGAGGAGGGTACGGCGGCCAGAACGGCCGGGGCGTCGGCCATGATCGACCTGTCCGACGGGACCGCCATCGACCTGTGGCGCCTGGGCCTGGCTTCGGGAGTGACCCTGGACCTCGAGCACGTCCCGGCCGCCCAGGGGGCGTCCGCCGAGGAGGCCCTGGGCGGCGGGGAGGACTACGAACTGGCCTTCACGGCCCCCGAGGAGGCTTCGGCCCGGATACAGGAGGCATTCGCCGCCGCCGGCTGCCGGCCGCCCGTGGCCGTCGGTCGCTGCGCCGCGGGCGAGCCGGGGCGCGTCCGCCTACGGGGGGCTGACGTTGGAGCGCGGGGCTGGGAACACCGCTTCTGAGGGCGACAGGTCTTGGTGGTTCAGGCGGCGGAGCCGCGGGGCGCCTTCTGCACCTTTCCGGCCCGCAGGCAGGACGTGCAGACGTTGAGGCGCTTGGGGCTGCCGGACACGATGGCCCGGACCCGCTGGATGTTCGGGTTCCAACGGCGCTTGGTGCGCCGATGCGAGTGGCTGACACTCATCCCGAACGAGGGGTGCTTGCCACATACCTCGCATACCGATGCCATGACGCGGACCTTCCAAAGGGACAGCTGGGAACCAGGGAAAGTTAGCATCCAGCGCCATGGAGAGCCCACCGCGGTTGGTCGCCGATGATCTGGCCGTTGCCGTCAGGGCCTTCCGGGACGTCCTCCGCAGTCACCAGGAGGTCATAAACCGGCTGAATGTCTACCCCGTCCCGGACGGGGACACCGGCACCAATATGGCCCTGACCATGGAGTCCGTGGCCACCGAGTTGGACGGGCTGGGCGACCGGCCGGGCATGGCCGGGACGTGCAAGGCCATCAGCCACGGGTCCCTCATGGGCGCCCGGGGCAACTCCGGGGTGATCCTCTCCCAGGTGCTGAGGGGCCTCACCGGGGTGTGGAGCCAGGGAGATGCCGTGGGCCCGGCCGAGATGGCCGCCGCCCTGACCGCGGCCAGCGAGGCCGCCTACCGGGCCGTCATGAAGCCGGTGGAGGGGACCATCCTCACCGTGGCCCGGGCCTGCGCCGAGGGCGCCGCCGGGGCCGGTGACGCCGGGCTGGTGGAGGTGCTGGAGGCGGCCCGGTCCGAGGGGGCCGCCGCCCTGGAGCGGACCCCCGAGATGCTGCCGGTGCTCAAGAAGGCCGGGGTGGTCGATGCCGGCGGCTCCGGCCTGATGCTTCTCATCGACGCCCTCCTCCACGCCGCCGACGGCCGGCCGCTCCCCGAACCCCCGGCCACGCCCGAGGTGGCGGCCGCTCCGCGCCGTTCCGCCGGCTCGGAGGAGTTCCACTCCGATGAGGAAGCCGACATCTCCGGGCTGCGCTACGAGGTCATGTACCTCCTGGAGGCGGAGGACGACCGGGTGCCGGCCTTCAAGGACGTCTGGGCCGGGGTGGGGGATTCCATCGTGGTGGTCGGCGGTGAGGGGCTGTGGAACTGCCACATCCACACCGATGACATCGGCGCCGCCATCGAGGCGGCCCTGGACGCCGGCCGGCCGCGCAACATCCGGGTCACCGACCTGCTGGAGCAGGTGGAGGAGGAGCGCTGGGTCCGCGAGGCGGATGCTTCCGAAGAGGCCGATGAGTGGGTGGGCGATCCTCCGGCCACGGCGGTGGTGGCGGTCGCCACCGGCAGCGGTATCCGGCGGATATTCCGCTCGCTGGGCGTGCACCAGGTGGTGGCGGGCGGACAGTCGATGAATCCGTCCACCGCCCAGATCCTCGAGGCGGTGGAGGCGTCCCCGGCCGACAACGTGATCATCCTGCCCAACAACAAGAACATCATCCCGGTGGCCGAGCAGGTGGTGGAGATGAGCGGTAAGTCGGTCAGGGTGGTGCCGACCACCGGCATTCCGGAGGGCTTTGCTGCCCTGCTCGCCTACGACCCCCAGTCCGACTGCCGGGCCAACGGGGACTCCATGGCCGAGGCCGCCGGCCGGGTGGTGGCCGGGGAGGTCACCCAGGCGGTGAGGGACTCCGACGGGGATGCCGGTCCCATCCAGGAGGGCGACTGGCTGGGCCTCTCCCGGTCGGGCATCGAGGTGGTCGCCCCCAGCCTGTTCGGGGCCGCCTCCGGTCTGCTGGAGAAGCTCGTCACCGATGATCACGAGATCGTCACCGTCATCGAAGGCGACGGGGCCAAGGCGGCGGACACCCGTCGTCTCACCGAGTGGCTGTCGGAGCACCGCCCGCTGGTGGCCCATGAGGTCCACCACGGCGGCCAGCCCCTGTACCCCTACCTCTTCAGCATCGAATAGCCGTGGCCCGCCGGCTGCGCCAGCTGGACGGCCTCAATGTCAGCGAGATCAAGGGCATCGGGGCCAAGCGGGCCGAGTCGCTGGCCCAGGTCGAAGTGAACACGGTGCTGGACCTGATCACCTACTACCCGCGCACCTGGATCGACCGCAGCCGGCAGGCCGCCATATCCGACCTGCGCGACGGTGAGGAAGCCCTGGTGATGGGTCAGGTCAAGCGGTCCAGCTCCCGCCGGACCCGCTCGGGACGGGCCATAGCCGAGGTGCATGTCTTCGACGGCAGCAGCTATCTGCGCTGTGTGTTCTTCAACCAGGGCTGGAGAGCCCGGCAGCTCCAGGTGGGAACGACCGTCGTCCTCTTCGGCAAGGTGGAGCGCTATCAGGGGCGCCGCCAGATGAACAATCCCCTGGTCGACCTGGTCGGTGACCGCACCGGGCGGATCGTGCCCGTCTACCCCCAGTCCGAGAAGGCGGGCATCGCCTCCTGGGAGGTGGCCGATTGGATTGCCGAGGCGCTGGAGCGGGCCGGGGAGTTGGCCGATCCCCTCCCCGAGGACATCCGCATCCGGCTGGAACTGGTCCCCCGCACCTGGGCCATGCGCCAGATCCACGCCCCCGACTCGATGAAGGACAAGGACGCCGCCCGCCATCGCCTCGCCTTCGATGAGCTGTTCCGGATGCAGACCAGCCTGGTAATGCGCAAGCGGGCGGTGGAGAGGGAGTCCAAGGGGATCGTCCACGCCACGGCTCCGCCGGCCGAGTCCGACCTCCTGGGCCGCTTCCTCCAGAGCCTCGACTTCGACCTGACCCCGAGCCAGGACCGGGCCATCGACCAGATCCTCACCGACCTGGGCGGAACCTTTCCCATGCATCGTCTCCTGCAGGGAGATGTGGGGGCAGGCAAGACGCTGGTCGCTGTGGCCGCTCTGCTGGTGGCCGTCCAGGGTGGATACCAGGGCGCTTTGATGGCGCCCACTGAGGTCCTGGCCGAACAGCACCATCTCTCGCTCCGGAATCTGCTCGGTGACCTGTCCGTGCCCGACCCGGCCCGGCTGGGCGGGGAGCGGCCCCTGCAGGTGGAACTCCTTACCAACCGGGTGACCGGCCAGCGCCGGGCCCGGATGCTGGAGATGCTGGCGTCGGGAGCGGTGGACATCCTGATCGGCACTCACGCTCTGCTGGTCGAACACGTCAACTTCGCCGCCCTGGGGGTGGTGGTGATCGATGAGCAGCACCGCTTCGGCGTCGAACAGAGAGCTGCCCTGCGGGGCAAGGGCGAGGATCCCGACGTCCTGGTGATGACGGCTACACCGATCCCGCGCACCGCGGCCATGACGGTCTACGGGGACCTGGACGTGACCACGCTGGACGAACTGCCCCCGGGCCGGACGCCGGTCAGGACGGAGTGGGCGCGGGGCCCGATGGAGGAGGCGGCGGCCTGGTCGATGGTGCGCGAGGAGGTGGAGGCCGGCCACCAGGCCTACGTCGTCTGCCCTCTCATCGAGGAGTCCGAGCGCATCCAGGCCCGGTCGGCCACCGAGGAGTTCGAGCGGTTGTCCGGGGACGTGCTGTCCGGGCTGCGCTGCGGCCTGCTCCACGGCCAGATGCCCGGCAAGGACAAGGAGGCGGCCATGGCTGCCTTCCGACGGGGGGAGATCGATGTCCTGGTCGCCACCACCGTCATCGAGGTGGGGGTAGACATCCCGAACGCCACCGTCATGGTCATCGAGGACGCCGATCGCTTCGGCATCGCCCAGCTCCACCAGCTGCGGGGCCGGGTCGGCCGGGGTGCGGCCGTGTCCCGCTGCTATCTGCTGGGGGAGGGTTCGACCCCGGAGGGTGAGACGCGCCTCAAGGCCATGGTGGAGTCCAACGACGGCTTCCACCTGGCCGAGGTGGATCTCGACCTACGAGGGGAGGGCACCATCCTTGGAACCCGCCAGAAAGGCCGCAACGACCTGAAGCTGGCTTCCCTGCGGAGGGACCGGGAGCTGGTGGCCCTGGCCCGGGACGTGGCCACCGAGGTGGTGGATTCGGACCCGACCCTCAAAGATCACCCCGAGCTGGCCGATGAGCTGCGGCTCCTGCTGGACGAAGAGGAAGCCGAGTTCCTGTTCAAGAGCTGAAGGCAAGAGCGCCCCGGGGGACAGACGCCTGATTGTTGAGGGGCAGGATGGACGTCCATGCTGGACGTCCACTTCGTGCTCCTGGGGGCCGCCGTCGCCACCGTGGGGACCGGCTTCTACCTGCGGGACACCCTCCGGGGCGTTACCCAACCCAACCGGGTCACCTGGCTGCTCTGGTCGGCGGCACCCCTGCTGGCCTTCGCGGTCGAGGTCCGCGAGGGCGTCGGGCTGCGGTCGCTGATGACCTTCGTGGTCGGGTTCTCGCCTCTGCTCGTCTTCCTGGCCTCTTTCCACAACCGGGCGTCCTACTGGCGCATCGGCTGGCTCGACTATCTGTGCGGCGTGGTGTCGGTAGCCGGCCTGGCTGTGTGGCTGGCCACCCGGCACGGGACCGTGGCCATCATCGCTTCCATAGCCGCCGATGCCCTGGCGGCGGCGCCCACCCTGCTCAAGTCGTGGAAGGAACCCGACACGGAGACGGCCGCCGTCTATTTCGGCAGCACCGCCAACGCCGTCATCACCCTGCTGACCATCCACACCTGGACCACGGCCGTGGACGCCTTCCCCCTCTACATCGCGTTCATCAGCACGGTGGAGATCGTCCTCGTGGCCGGCCGCCTCGGTCCCCGGCTGGTCTCGGCTAGGCCCGGAGCCCGATCTCCATCTCGAACACGGCCTGGATGTGATCCCAGATGCCCTCGGCCCGGCGCATGAAGCCCTGGAACCGCCACCCGACCGCCTCCCAGTGGTCGATCTGGGGGGCCAGCGGAGAAGCTTCTTCGAAGGTCACCACCTGGATTTTCCTCATCCTGCGCTCCCCCCCGATCGGCCGGACCGCGGCCGAAGTTCCCTCGCGGCCAGGATCAGCCCATCGGCCTGTGGGGCGCCAGAGGTAGATCCTGTGGATCTCGCGGTGGATAACCCGGGGGGCCTGTGGACAACAGGTGGATTACCGCTGAATCTGTACGAATATCCCGGAGGCCTCCACGGCCGGGGATCCGTCGGCCAGGAGAAGCCGGCCGTGGACCCGCTGGCGCCGCCTGGGCTCGGGCCGGTCCCGCCACGCCTCCACCGTCAGCTCCTGACCGTCGAGGGGGACCGGGAGCCGGTAGCGAAGCTCCAGGGTGGCCGTGACGCAGTGCACGTCGTCCAGGACCCAGCCCAGGGCGGCCATGGTCTCGTCCAGGGCGGTGGCGGCCAGGCCGCCGTGGAGCAGACCCGGTCCTCCCCGGTGCTGCGCCCGGGGCACGAAGGTCGCCACCAGGCCGGGAGGGCGCTTCTCGAACCGGAGGCGCAGGCCGGCGGCCCGGTCGTCCCCGCTGTCGGCGTCGTCCTCGGCCACCCCCGGACCGTAGCTTGGGACCATGAGGGTGGTGGGGGGCAGCGCCAGGGGCCGGCGCCTCCAGGCGCCGGCCGGCTCGGCCACCCGGCCGACTTCCGACCGCGTCCGGGAGGCGGTGTTCAACTCCCTCTACAGCCTGGGGACCCGGGAGGATCCGGAGGGGTCGAGCCTGGTGGAGGGGGCGGCAGTAGTCGATCTGTTCGCCGGCACCGGGGCGATGGGGATCGAGGCGCTGTCCCGGGGGGCGTCGCGGGCCGTGTTCGTGGAAAACGATCCGGCTGCCGCCGCCGTCATCCGGGCCAACCTGGCCAGCACCGGACTGGGCCCGGCCGAGGTGGTCCGCCGGGATGCCCTGGCCTGGCTGGAGCGCTCGGCACCCCCGTTCGACCTGGCCTTCTGTGACCCGCCCTACCGGTACAAGCACTGGCCCGAGCTCCTCGCCCGGATGCCCGCCCCGCTCCTGGTGGCCGAATCGGATCGCCCGATCGGGCCGGTGGAGGGCTGGGATGTGACCAGATCCAGGCGCTACGGCGGTACCGTGGTCGAGCTCCTCTGCCGGAAAAGGTAGGAATTGCGCACCGCCTTATGCCCCGGGTCCTTCGATCCCTTTCACAACGGCCACCTCGAGGTGGTCGAGCGCGCCTCCCAGCTGTTCGACCGGGTGGTGGTGGCGTGCATAGGCAACCCTCAGAAGTCCGGAGGCATGTTGCCCATGGAAGAGCGCCGGCTGGTGGTGGAGGAGTGCACCTCCCATCTCTCCAACGTGGAGGCGGTCACCCGGGGGGGCCTGACGGTGGAGGCCGCCCGTGAGTTCGGCGCCGACGTCATCGTCAGAGGACTGCGTACGGTCAGCGACTTCGACTCGGAGATGGCCATGGCCCAGATGAATCACCGGATATCCGGCATCGAGACGATCTTCCTGCCCACCTCGGCCGCCCACTCCTTCGTCACGGCCCGGCTGTTGCGGGAGATAGCCGCCCACGGCGGGGACATCAGCACCATGGTCCCTGCTCCCGTGGTCAAGCGTCTGGTGTCGGAGGCGGGCCGATGAGCCTCTACAACGATGATCAGCCCGATGCGGAAACACTCATCCGCCGGGTCATCGAGGTCATCAACAACGGTAAGTCCGTGCCGCTGTCCACCTCCGTTCTGATCTCCAGCAAGGACGAGGTCATCGATCTCCTCGACAACGCCCTCGAGCGCCTGCCCGATGAGATCAAGTCGGCCCGGCGGCTGTTGCGCGACCGCCAGGAACATCTCGACCGGGTCCAGCGCGAGGCGGACGAGATCATGGATGCAGCCCGCTCCCGAGCCGAGCGGCTGGTGCAGCGCACCGAGATCGTCCGGGAGGCCCAACGGGTCGCCAACCGGATGCTGTCGGACGCCGAGGATGCCTCGGCCCGGCGCCGCCACGAGGCCGACGACTATTGCGACCAGAAGCTGGCCTCTTTCGAGATCGTCCTGGAACGGACCATGCGGACCGTCCGGGCCGGTCGGGACAAGCTCAGTGCCGCCGCCCCCCAGATGGACGAGCCCATCGACATGCTGGCCGAACGGCCCGAACGGCCCGAACGGCTCGAACGGCTCGAACGGTCCGAGCGACTCGACAGGGCGGCCAGGCCCGAGCGGATCCTCGGTACCGGTGGGGACGATCCCGTCGGCGCCCCGGCCGGGTTCTTCGACCAGGACCAGGCCTGACCCCTCGGTCCCCGTTCCTGGTCAACATCGGCGCCCTGGTCCGCCAGGGACCCCGGCGCGAGTCCCGCCGGGGTCCGCTGCCGGGCCTGGTGGTGACGGGGACCTACGTTCCCGATGACGCCGCGATCGAGGCCGACGTGGTCCTGGAGCCGGTCCACGGGGGGGTGATGGCCTCGGGTCACGTCCGGGCCGGGTGGGTCGGCTCGTGCCGGAGGTGCCTGGAACCGGTCACCGGGACCCTGGAAACCGAGGTGCGGGAGCTGTACGAACCGGGCTCGGATGAGACCGAGACCTACCTGCTCAACGGGGACCAACTCGACCTGGAGCCGTTGGTGCGCGACGCTGTACTGCTCGGATTGCCCCAGGCGCCGCTCTGTGAAGAGGGCTGCCGCGGGCTGTGTGCCACCTGCGGCGCCGAGCTCGACCAGGGGCCCTGCGGGTGCCCCGACCCGTAGAATCAAAGGCGAGATCACCATGGCTGTCCCCAAGAAGAAGACCTCCAAGGCCAAGAGCCGTAGCCGGAGGGCGTCCAACTGGCGCCTGTCGGCTCCGGCGCGCAGCCTCTGCCCCCACTGCCGGGAGGCCAAGCTGCCTCACGTCGTCTGCCCCAACTGTGGCTGGTACGGCGGCCGCCAGGCGCTCGACGTCGACTGACGTGCTCCCCATAGCCCTCGACGCCGTCGGGGGGGACAAATCACCCGGTGAGATCGTGGCCGGCGCCCGCCTGGCGGTGGAGGAGATGGGCGTACCCGTCGTCCTGGTCGGCCCGCCCGAGGTGGTCGGGGACACCGGAGGGATCGAACTGCTGGCCGCCTCCGAGGTGGTGGCCATGGACGAGGACCCCGCCAACGCCGTCCGGCGGAAGAAGGATTCGTCCCTCAACCGAGCCGCCGAAGCCGTCCGGGACGGCAAGGCCTCGGCCATGGTCAGCGCCGGTAACACCGGGGCCACCATGGCCAGCGCCCTACTGCGCATGGGCCGCCTGCCCGGGGTTCTGCGCCCGGCCATCGCCACCCCGATCCCCGTGCCCGGCTCCACCCCGACCGTGCTGCTCGACGCCGGGGCCAACGCCGAGTGCAGCCCGGCCATGCTGGTGCAGTTCGCCCAGATGGGCTCGGAGTTCGCCCGGGCCCGCTTCGGCTTCGACACCCCCCGGGTGGGGCTGCTCTCCATCGGGGAGGAGGACAGCAAGGGCACGCCGCTGGTCAAGGAGACCAACGCCCTTCTGACCGCCGGGGCCGGGGTGAACTTCATCGGCAACGTCGAAGGCCGGGACGTGGTCAGCGACCGGGTGGACGTGGTGGTCACCGACGGTTTCACCGGCAACGTCGTGCTCAAAGCCCTCGAAGGAGTGGTCAAGACCCTCTTCGAGGCCATCCTGGCCGCCTTCACCTCCACCGAGGCCACCCAAGACGCCTCCAAGGTCCTGCTCCCGGCGCTCGGCCCCCTGATCCACGACCTGGATCCCGACGCCATCGGCGGGGCCATGCTCCTCGGGGTGGACGGGGTCTGCATCATCAGCCACGGCTCGTCCTCGGCCCGGGCGATCGTCAACGCCCTGGCGGTGGCTAGGGACATGGTCGACCACGACGTGGTCGGTCATATGCGCAGTGCCGTGGCCCACTAGAGCCCGCCGGTATCATCCCCGCTCGTGCCCGCCGAGACCCACGTGGAGCAAGGTCCCCTGGACCGCCAGGCCGTTTTCGAGATCATTCGGGACCGCCTGGCCGACATCCTCGAGATCGACCCGTCCACCATCACCGAGTCCGCCTCTTTGGGAGAGGACCTCGACGCCGATTCCCTGGCCCTCATCGAGTTGGTGGAGGCCCTGGAGGAGGAGCTGGGGGAGCGGACGGTCGGATTCCGGATCGAGGACGAGGACATGGAGGATCTCAAGACCGTCCGCGACGCGGTCGACTACGTGGTCGCCAAGCTCGGCTCCTAGGGAGTAGCAACGGCTCCGCCCGAGCTGGCCGCCCTGGCCGGCCGCCTCGGCCACAACTTCCGCGATCCGGAATGGCTGCGCCACGCCATGCGGCATCGCTCCTGGTGCGCCGAGAATCCCGGGGAGACCTCCAACGAGCGCCTGGAGTTCCTGGGCGACGCCGTCCTGGGGCTGGTGGTGACCGACTTCATCTACCGGACCTACACCGAGTTGCCCGAGGGTGAACTGGCCAAGCTCAGAGCCTCGGTGGTCAACTCCGAGGCCTTGGCCGACGTGGCCGTGGAGGCCGGTGTGGGAGAGGCCCTCCTGCTCGGCCGGGGCGAGAACCTCTCCGGGGGCAGGGAGAAGCCGTCCATCTTGGCCGACGCCATGGAGGCGGTCATCGGCGCCGTGTACCTGGACGGTGGGTGGGCCGACGCCGAGAGGCTGGTGATGGCCCTCTTGGCCGAGCGGATCACCGAGGCGGCCGCCGGCCCGGGGGGCCAGGACTACAAGACCCGCCTCCAGGAGCTGGCCTCCCGCCTGGGCGGGCCCCTGCCCCGCTACGAGGTGCTGGACGAGGGCCCCGACCACGCCAAGCGTTTCTTCGCCACCGTGCACATCGGCGCCGATGCCGCCGGGGCGGGGGAGGGCCGCTCCAAGAAGCAGGCGGAGCAGGCCGCCGCCCGGGCGGCCTGGAAGCAGATGGCCGAGTCGGACCCGGGCTGAGGCGGGCGTGCCCGAGCTGCCGGAGGCGGAGACCGTGCGGCGGGGCCTCGAGACCGAGACCGTGGGCCGGCGCATCTCCCGGGTCGAGGTCACCGGGCTGCGCTCGGTCCGGCGCCATCCCGACCCGGGCGAGCCGGACCGCCGGCTGCGGGGCCAACGGGTCCAGGCCGTGGGCCGGGTGGGCAAGTTCCTCACCCTGGCCGCCGGTCCCGAGGTCCTGGTGGTCCATCTGGGCATGTCCGGTCAGCTCCTGCTCTCCGACGGCGCCGGCCCGAGGCCCCCGCACAGCCACGTGGTGGTCGTCTTCGAGGACGGCTCCGAGCTGCGCTTCGTCGACCCCCGGACCTTCGGGCAGGTCTTCCTGTCCGCCGGGCCCGAACCGGGGCGGCGGGGCCGACCCGCCGAGCTGGCCCACCTCGGCTTCGACCCGCTGACCGACGGCCTGCCTGCCGGTCGCTTCGCCGCCCTCCTGCGGTCCCGGCGGACCATGCTCAAGGCCCTGCTGATGGACCAGCGCTTCGTGGCCGGGATCGGGAACATCTACTCCGACGAAATTCTTTTCGCCGCCCGCCTGCGCTACGACCACCCGGCCTCGGCTCTGGACGAGGAACAGGCCAAGGCCCTCTACCGCCACCTGCTGCGCATCCTGCGGGCCTCCGTGCGCCTGGGCGGCTCCAGCCTGTCGGACATGCAGTACCGGGACGTCTACGGCCGGCCCGGTCGCTACCAGGAGCGCCACCTCGTCTTCGCCCGGGAGGGGCTGGCGTGCACCGGCTGCGGCGGGCCGATCCGGCGCCAGGCCTGGGGCGGGCGCTCGACCTTCTACTGCCCCGGCTGCCAAATCCCGGGTCCGGGCCCCAGGCGGGGCTGACTATGCGCGCCGGGTGCCCGCCGAGGACGTAAGTTCAAAGCGCGTGTTCCTGAAAGCACTGACCCTCAAGGGTTTCAAGTCCTTCGCGGACACGACCACCCTTGAATTCGAGCCCGGGGTCATGGTCGTGGTGGGCCCCAACGGCAGCGGTAAGTCGAACGTGGTCGACGCCGTGGCCTGGGTGCTGGGCGCCCAGGGGCCCAGGACGGTGCGCTCGGGGAAGATGGAGGACGTCATCTTCGCCGGGACCTCCTCCCGGGCGGCCCTGGGGCGGGCCGAGGTCTCCCTGACCATCGACAACTCCTCCGGCATGCTGCCCATCGACCTGGCCGAGGTCACCATCACCCGGACCCTCTTCCGCTCCGGGGACAGCGAGTACGCCATCAACGGGGCGCCCTGCCGGCTGCTGGATGTCCAGGAGCTTCTCTCCGACACCGGCGTGGGCCGCCAGCAGCACGTCATCGTGGGCCAGGGCCAGCTCGACTCGGTCCTCAACGCCCGGCCCGAGGACCGCCGTCTGATTATCGAGGAGGCGGCCGGCGTCCTCAAGTACCGCCGCCGCCGGGAGCGCTCCCAGCGCCGGCTGGAGGCCACCGAGGCCAACCTGACCCGGCTCAGCGACCTGCTCCGGGAGGTGAGGCGTCAGCTCCGGCCCCTGGAGCGCCAGGCCGAGGCGGCCCGCCGTCACGCTGAGCTGGCCGATGAGGTCCGAGCCCTGCGGGTCCACGTTGCCGGCCTGGAGATGGCTGCCTTCGAGGGCCGCCTGGCCGCCGCCGGGGCCGACCGGGAACGCCTGGCCGAGGAGGAGAAGGCCATCCGGGCCCGCCTGAGCGCCCTCGACGCCGACGTGATGGTGGCCGAGCGGGCCATGTCGGCCTCGGCCAGCGACGGGGGACTGGCCGACGCCGTGGGGGAGCTGGAGGGAGCCCGGGCCCGGGCCCGCGGCGTCCTGGCCCTCCTGGCCGAGCGGCGCCGGTCCCTGGAGCGCGACCTGCTGGCTTCACGGGACGAGGGCGTGGTGGCCAGCCTGGAGGCCGACGCCGCCACCCTGGGGACGCAGCTGGCCGACGTGGAGACGGCGGCCCAGAGCCTGATCGATGAGTCCGCCCGGGTCGCCTCGGCCGAGCGGACCGCCGAAGCCGCCCGGCTCGACTTCCAGGACCGCTGGGGGGCCGATGAGGGCGGGGAGGCGTCCGCCGCCGGCGCCGCCGCCACCTCTGGGGCCGGACCCGCCGCCGCCGGCCCGGCCGGCCCGGCCACTTCGGCCACTTCGGCCGCCGAAGCCCGGGCCGCCCTGGCCGGGCGGCGCACCGCCGTGGAGCGGGACCGCCAGGAGACCGAGCGCCTGGAGTCCCGTCGCCAGTCCCTGTCCGCCCGCCGGGATACGGCCCGGGACGACGCCCGGGCCATCCGCGCCGACGGCGCCGATCCGGACGGGACGACATCGGCCCTGGCGGGAGCCCGGGAGCAGGCCGCCCGCCGGCTGGCGGCGGCCACCACCGCCTTCGAGGCCGCCGACGCCGCCCAGCGGGAGGCCGACCGCCGGCTTCACTCCGCCGCCGCCCGGGCCGAGGCCCTGGCCCAGGCCCTGGACGAGGCGGCCGCCCGGGCCGGGGCCGAGCGGCTGGCCGGCCTGGCCGGCGTGGTCGGCACCCTGGCCGAGCTGATCGAGGTGGATCCGGGCTGGGAGGCGGCCTTCGAGGCCGCCGCCGGGGACGCCCTGTCCAGTGTCATCGTCGACGGGCCGGAGACGGCCCGGGCCGCTCTTCACCGCCTGCGGGAGCAGGGCCAGGACGGCTCGGTCCTGCCCCTCGGCCTCAATCACCCCGCCGTCAGCGCTCCGTCCGGGGCCGGGGCGGTGCGGGCCCACGTTCGCTCCGCCGACCCGAGGGTCGAGTCCCTGCTGGACGCCATTGTCGGCGGGACGGCCGCCGTCGAAGGCGGCTGGGAGGCGGCCCTGGAGGCGGTCACGGGCCGGCCTGGCCTGGTGGCGGTGAGCCGGGAGGGCGACCGTTTCGCCCCGTCGGGCTGGAGGACGGGGGCGGCCGGCAACGGCGCCACCGGGGCCGCCCTGGAGGAGGCCCGCCGCCGTCAGGGCGCCGCCGCCGCCGCCGCCGAGCGGGCCACCGAGATCCTGGTTGAGGCCCGCCGGGAGCTGGATGAGGCCACGGCCGCCGACCGGGACGCCACCGCCGCCGAGGCCGCCGAGCAGGCCCGCCGGCGGGCGGCGGCGGAGTCCCTGGAACGGCTGGACCGCCAGGCCGCCGAGGCGGCGGAGGAGCTGGCCGGGGTGGAGGCCCACCTGGCCGAACTGACCGGCCGCCTCGAGCTGGAACGCCAGGAGGTGGCCCGGCTGGAGGCCTCTCTGCCGGCCCTGGAGTCGAAGGAGGCGGCAGCCGAGGAGGAGGCCCGGCGCCGACGGGCCGAACGCCAGGAGGTCGACCGGCTCACGGCCGCGGCCGCCACCCTGCGCTCGGAACTGGAGGTCCGCGCCGCCGGCCTGGAGGAGCGCCGCTCGGTGCTGACCGCCCGGCTCATGGAGGTGGAGGAACGCCTGCGGGCCCACGTCGAGGAGCGCCAGAAGGCGGCCGGGCGCCGCACCCGCCTGGAGTCGTCCCTGGTGGCGGTGGGGCGGCTGTCCCGCTCGCTGGAGTCGCGCACCACCGCCCTGGAAGAGGTGCTGAGCCAACTCCGGGAGCGCCGGCGCGTGCAGGCCGAGGGCACCCGGGCCGCCGCCGCCCACCTCGATGACCTGAGGCGGGACCGCACCGAGGCCGAGAGGTCCCTGGAGCGGGTCCGGGACCAGGCCCAGCGGACCTCCCTCGAGGAGGCCGAGGCCCGCCTCCGCCTGGAGTCCAGCGTGGAGATGATCCGCCGGGATCTGGACTGTGAGCCGGAGGCGGCCAAGTCGGCCCCCTGCCCCGAACTGCCGCCGGGCATCACCGCCCCGGCCCGGCTCCGGGACCTGGACCGGGAGCTGAGGCTGCTGGGGCCGATCAACCCCCTGGCTCTGGAGGAGTTCGCCGGCCTGGAGGAGCGCCACCAGTTCCTGGAGGGCCAGCTGGACGACGTCAAGGCCAGCCGCCGGGAGCTGGCCAAGGTGATCAGGGCCATCGACATGGAGATAGTCGAGGTCTTCGCCGCCGCCTATGCCGACGTCTCGGCCAACTTCGAGAAGCTCTTCGCCACGCTCTTCCCGGGCGGGGCCGGCCGGGTCCGCCTCACCGATCCGGACAACCTGCTCGAGACCGGGGTTGAGATCGAGGGGCGCCCGTCCGGAAAGAATGTCAAGCGCCTGTCGCTGCTCTCCGGTGGGGAGCGGTCGCTGACCGCCATCGCCTTCCTCTTCGCCGTCTTCCGCAGCCGGCCCTCTCCCTTCTACCTGATGGACGAGGTCGAAGCCGCCCTCGACGATGTCAACCTGCACCGCTTCCTGGACCTGATCAACGACTTCCGCCAGGAGGCCCAGCTGGTCATCGTCAGCCACCAGAAGCGCACCATGGAGGCGGCCGACTGCCTCTACGGCGTGACCATGCAGCCGGGTGGATCGAGCAAGGTCGTCTCCGAAAAGGTCTCCGCCGGGGTCTGACCCCCTCCCCACCCGGACCGGGCCGCCCTGGGCCGGGAACTTCGTCGGTAGGCTCCCGGGGCAATGACCCTGGTCGTGGTGGTGGTGCTGCTGGCCGTCTTCGTGATGGTGGTGGGCGGCGCCGTTCTGGTCCGCTCCCGCCGCTACCCGGAGCTCGAGCCCCCTGACATCGAGGCGGCCGCCGAGCCGTTGCTGGCCGCCGACCACGATCGGCTTCCTCCCCCGGTCGTCACCCCGGAGGAAGCCGCCGCGGTCGAGGCGGAGGCCCTCGGCCTCCCGGAACCTCCGCCGGCCCCGGGCCGGCCCCGGATTCGGGACCGGCTGGGCAAGGCCAGGGGCCTCATCACCGGTTACGTCGGATCGGTCCTGTCCCGCTCCAGCATCGATGACTCCTCCTGGGACGACATCGAGGAGGCCCTCATCCGGGCCGACGTCGGGGTGGCCACCACCGGCACCCTCATCGACAACCTCCGCCAGCGGGTCAAGTCGGACTCCCTCGACACCCCTGAGCAGCTCCTCTCCGCCCTGCGCGACCAGCTCAAGGCGGACCTGGCCGTGGAGGACCGCCGGCTGCACCTGGCCGAGACCGGCACCAACGTGTGGCTGTTCGTGGGGGTGAACGGGGTCGGGAAGACCACCACCATCGGCAAGCTCGGGCTGCGCCGGGCGGCCGAGGGCAACCGGGTGGTCATGGCGGCCGGGGACACCTTCCGGGCCGCCGCCGCCGAGCAGCTCCAGACCTGGGCCGAGCGGGTGGGCGCCGACCTGGTCCGGGGCGCCGAGGGCGGGGACCCCGGAGCAGTGGTCTTCGACGCCGTCCAGCGGGCCGCGGCCCGGGGCGCCGATCTGGTTCTGGCCGACACGGCCGGGCGGCTGCACACCAAGGTCAACCTGATGGAGGAGCTGCGCAAGGTCCATCGGGTGGCCCAGCGCGAGCCCGGGGTGGTCAGCGAGGTGTTGCTGGTCATCGATGCCACCACCGGCCAGAACGGCCTCACCCAGGCCCGGGAGTTCGCTGAGGCGGTGGGGGTCACCGGAGTGGTGCTCACCAAGCTGGACGGAACGGCCAAAGGCGGCATCGTCCTGGCCATCCAGGCCGAGCTGGGCATCCCGGTGAAGCTGGTGGGGGTGGGGGAGGGGCCGGAGGACCTCATCGACTTCGACCCGGATGAGTTCGTGGACGCCCTCTTCGCCGCTTAGAGCCGGCGTCCGAGCCGGCCGGAGCCGGCTGGGCCGGCCGGGGGGTCCGGTAACCTGGCCGGACCATGTTCGAGTCCCTGTCGGAGCGTTTCGAGGGGATATTCGCCCGTCTGCGCAGCCGGGGCGCCCTGTCCGAGGCCGACGTCGATGAGGTCCTGCGGGAGATCCGCCTGGCCCTGCTCGAGGCCGACGTCAACTTCAAGGTCGTCCGCGATCTCCTGACCCGCATCCGGGAACGCTGCATCGGCCTGGAGCTGTCCAAGAGCCTGAGCCCGGGCCAGCAGGTCATCAAGACCGTCCACGAGGAGCTGATCGGGATCCTGGGGGGCCAGACCCTCCGGATCACCTACGCCTCCAAGCCCCCCACCGTCATCCTGCTGGCCGGCCTGCAGGGCGCCGGTAAGACCACCGTGGCCGGAAAGTTGGGCCGGTGGTTCCGCCAGGCCGGCCGCCAGCCCCTCCTGGCCGGCGCCGACCTCCAGCGTCCCGCCGCCGTCGAACAGCTCCGGGTCCTGGGGGCCCAGGCCGGGGTGCCCGTCTTCAGCCAGCCCACCGATCCGGTGGCCGTGGCGGTGGCCGCCCGGGCCGAGGCCGAGCGGCTGGGCCGGGACGTCCTCATCGTGGACACGGCCGGGCGGGTGACCGTGGACGCCGATCTGATGGACGAGGTCCGCCGGATCTCCGAAGCGGTCCGGCCCGACTACACCTTCCTGGTCGTCGACGCCATGATCGGCCAGGAGTCGGTCACCACGGCCGAGGCCTTCCACGCCACCCTGGCCCTGGACGGGGTCATCCTCACCAAGCTGGACGGCGACGCCCGGGGCGGGGCCGCCCTCTCCATCAAGGAGGTGGTCGGCCGCCCGGTTGCCTTCGCCTCCATCGGGGAGAAGCAGGAGGACTTCGACGTCTTCCACCCCGACCGGATGGCCAGCCGGATCCTCGGGATGGGCGACGTTCTCACCCTTATCGAGAAGGCCGAGCAGAACTACGACCAGGAGGTGGCCGAGAGGGCCGCCGCCGCCCTCCAGCAGGGCCGGTTCACCCTGGAGGACTTCCTCGAGCAGCTCCAGCAGGTCAAGAAGATGGGCCCGCTCCAGAGCATCCTCGGGATGATGCCGGGCATGCCCAAGGAGTTGAAGAACGCCAACATCGAGGACTCGGAAGTGGCCAGGGTCGAGGCCATCATCCGCTCCATGACCCCCACCGAGCGCCGTGAGCCCGACCTCATCAACGGATCCCGCCGCCTCCGCATCGCCCAGGGCAGCGGCACCGACACCAAGGACGTCAACCAGCTCCTGAAGCAGTTCAAGGAGATGCAGAAGATGATGCAGCCGCTCATGGCCGTCACCGGCGGCCGGGTCGGCAAGGGCAAGAAGAAGGGCGGCCGGGGCGGGGGGCGGGTGACCCCGAAGGGGGCCATTGCCGGCATGCGGGAGCTGCGCAAGATGCAGGCCATGGGCGGCATGGAGGGACTGACCGGTTCGGACGGGAAGCTCGACCCCGAGGCCCTATCCGGCCTGGCCGGGGCGGGCGGACCGGGCGGTCTGGACTCCATCCGGGAGTCCCTCGGATTGCCCTCTCCGGGCCAGCGTGGCCGGTAGCCGGCCAGATCGGTCAGAATGTAGGTACAAAGGGGCCGGTTCAACGGGATCGGCCCGAACAAGGGATCAGCTGAACAGTGGCAGTGAAACTGCGCTTGATGCGCATGGGAAAGAAGAAGCAACCGACCTACCGGGTGGTGGCGGCGGACAGCCGTTCGCCCCGCGACGGCCGGTTCATCGAGATCGTCGGGACCTATGAGCCCCGGGCCGAGCCGTCGGTGGTGAAGATCGACAACGAAAAGGCGCTGCGCTGGCTGGCCCAGGGGGCCCAGCCCACCGAGACGGTGCAGAAGCTCCTGCAGATCTCCGGCGCCTGGGACACCTTCCGCTCGGGCGTGGCCCCGGGCGGGGCGGCGTGAGCGAGGTCGAGGAGGGCCGGGCCGGATACGAGGAGGCCCATGACGCCGATGACAGCGAGGTCGGCGCCGGCGCCTCCAACGGCAGTTCCGCTTCGTTGCCAGCCGGCACCGCCGCCTCGGTCCTGGAATACGTGGCCAGGGCCATCGTGGATGAGCCGGACTCGGTCCGGGTCGAGGTGGACGAGGGCCGCAACGGCCTGACCCTGCGCCTCCATGTGGCCCAGGGCGACATGGGCATGGTCATCGGCCGGCGCGGCCGGGTGGCCCAGGCCATCCGGGCCCTGGTCCGGGCGGCGGGCAGCCGTGACGGCGCCGACGTCCAGGTCGACATCGTCGACTGAGGGCGGGGCCCCGCCGCCGGACCTTCTCGAGGTCGGCCACATCGCCCGGGCCCACGGGTTGCGGGGCGAGGTGGTGGTCGCCCTCGTCACCAACCGGGAGGAACGGGTGGCCCCCGGGGCCGTGCTCTGGGCCGGCCCGGTCCCCCTCACGGTGGTCACCTCCACTCCGCACCAGGGGCGGTGGGTGGTCGCCTTTGAAGGCGTCCATGACCGCCCGGCCGCCGACGCCCTGCGGGGCAGCGTTCTGCGGGCCCCCGCTCTGGAGGACCCCGACGTGCTGTGGGTCCATCAGCTGGTGGGCAGCCACCTGATCGACCAGGACGGCACCGACCGGGGCGTGGTGGTCTCGGTCCAGGCCAACCCGGCCAGCGATCTCCTGGTCCTGGACAACGAGGGACTGGTCCCGCTCCGGTTCGTCACCTCCACCGGGCCGGGCCTGGTCCGGGCCGACCTGCCCGAGGGATTGCTGGATTGAGCCCGCTGCGCATCGACCTCTTCAGCGTCTTCCCCGACATGCTCGAGGCCTGGCTGGGCCAGTCGCTGGTCGGCAAAGCCCGCCGGGAGGGCCTCCTCGACATCCGCATCCACGACCTGCGCTCGGCCGCCACCGACCCCCGCCGCTCGGTGGACGACTCCCCCTTCGGGGGCGGCGCCGGGATGGTCCTGGCCCCCGGGCCCATCTTCGGGGCGGTGGAGGCCACCGATCCCCCCCGGCCCCTCATCTACCTGAGTCCGGCCGGGCGCCGCCTGGACCAGGACGGTGTCCGCCGGTTGGCCGCCCTGCCCGGCTTCTCCCTCCTCTGCGGCCGGTACGAGGGCGTGGACCAGCGGGTGGTCGACCACCTGGTCGATGAGGAGCTGTCCATCGGGGACTACGTCCTGGCCGGGGGGGAATCCGCCGCCACCGTGGTCACCGAGGCCGTCGCCCGCCTGGTCCCCGGTGTGATGGGTAACGAAGCCTCGGTCGGGGAGGAGAGCTTTACCGACAACCTGCTCGAATACCCCCACTACACCCGGCCGGCCCAGTTTCGGGACTGGTCCGTGCCGCCCGTCCTCCTCTCCGGAGACCACGGCCGCGTCGCCCGCTGGCGCCGGCGCCTGTCCCTCTCCCTGACCCTGGCCCGCCGCCCCGATCTCATAGCCGCCCGGGGCGGGCTCTCGGGGGACGAGGTGCGGCTGCTTTCCGAGGCCGACTATCCTGGGTCGTCCCCGGTAGCCGCCGGAGGCGCTTCTGAGCGCGCCGCCGGCATCCGGGCCGAAGAGCAGCCCGAGGAGCATCACTCGCCATGAACCCCACCGATCTGGTCGACCGCGCCAGCCTGCGCGACGACATCCCGGACTTCGCTCCGGGCGACACCCTCAAGGTCCACGTCCGGGTGGTGGAGGGCAACCGGGAGCGGGTCCAGGTCTTCCAGGGCGCCGTCATCCGCCGCCAGGGCTCCGGCATCCGGGAGAGCTTCACCGTGCGCAAGGTCAGCTTCGGTGTCGGCGTGGAGCGCACCTTCCCCGTGCACAGCCCCATCATCGCCAAGATCGAGCCGGTCACCCTGGGCGACGTTCGCCGAGCCAAGCTCTACTACCTCCGCGACCGCATCGGTAAGGCGGCCAAGATCAAGGAGAAGCGGGCAGCCCGCTGAGTTCTGCGGTGACCGAGGCCGATCGGCCGGACTCGGCCGGCGCCCCCGGTCCCCCCGGCGCCCCCGGCCCGGCTACCAGGGCCCCGGCCACAAACGTCCTGGCCGCGGCTCGGGAGATTCCGCTTCTGATCGCCGTGGCCGTGGTCGTGGCCGTGCTGGTCAAGACCTTCGTCGCCCAGCCCTTCTACATCCCGTCGCTGTCGATGTATCCCCAGCTGCACGTCAACGACCGGATCATCGTCTCCAAGCTCGCCTACGACCTGCATTCGCCCCACCGGGGCGACATCGTGGTGTTCAAGGCGCCGCCCAGCCAGCAGCCTCCCCAAATTCCCGATACCTCCCCCCTCCCGATCCGCTGGCTCCACGACCTCGGGATCGACATGGGGGTGATTCCCCCCTCCACCGAGGATTTCATCAAGCGGGTCATCGGCCTGCCCGGGGACGTGGTCGAGGCCCGAGGCGGCCACGTCTATGTCAACGACCGGCTCCTGGACGAGCCCTACCTGCCCCCGGGGGACCTGACCGCCGACTTCGGCCCCGTCACCGTCCCCCCTGGCCGCCTGTACGTGTTGGGGGACAACCGGAACGACTCTTGCGACAGCCGCTGCTTTCCCGAGGGAGCCATCCCGGAGTCCTCCGTCATCGGCCGGGCCATCGTCAGGGTGTGGCCCCTGGACCACCTTTCCTTCCTCTGAGTCGTACAGTGACGGCCGTGGCGGAAGGCACATGAGCGCCGAGGATCTGGAGCGTTACGAGACCGAGATCGAGCTCCAGCTCTATCAGGAGTACCGCGCCGTGCTGCCCATGTTCCGCTACGTGGTCGAGACCGAACGGCGCTTCTACCTGGCCAACGACGTCAAAATGGAGCCCAAGGGCGAGTCGGGCCGGACCTACTTCGAGATCAGCCTCGGGGACGCCTGGGTCTGGGACATGTACCGGCCGGCCCGCTTCGTCTCCAACGTCCGGGTCGTGACCTTCAAGGACGTCAACGTGGAGGAGCTCCCCGAGAAGGAGCTGTGAGCACCGACCAGCGCCGCCGGCTCGGCGCCGAGGGGGAGGCCCTGGCCGCGGCGTGGTACCTGGCCAACGGCTACCAGCCCGTCGCCACCAACTGGCGCTGCCGGGACGGTGAGATCGACCTCATCGTCCGCCGGGCTCGCCTCTTCGTCTTCTGCGAGGTCAAGACCCGCTCCTCGGCCGCCTTCGGATCCCCGGTCGAGGCGGTCACCCGCACCAAGCAGATGCGCCTGCGCCGCCTGGCCGCCCGCTGGCTCCAGGACGAGTGCCCGGTCCACCCCAGCGCCCTGCGCTTCGACGTGGTTTCCATCCTGGCCGGCCAGGTTGAGGTGATCGAGGGAGCCTTCTAACCGGCGAAGCTCCCTTCGCCGTTCTCAAGCCGGCGGTGCCACCCCCGGGCGCCGTCCCTCCGCACCGGCCCTCCGCACCGGCCCGGTCCGGTCTCGGGGAGCGGGGTATCCAACTTGAACCGTCGGTCGATTTCATATTTCAGAATGGTTACGGAACGAATATTTGTTCGCCACCAGTCGACAAACAGCAAACTTTCGGATCGTGACGCCAACTTGCATCCTCCATTCTCCGCCACCCTGTGTGGTCATGACCGATCGGACAGGGCCTGGATAAGGTCCGGCCATGGAGACTCTGCTGGTCGGCCAGGACGGTGGCGTGCTGATGGTCACGCTGAACCGTCCTCAGGTGCGCAATGCCATGAACGACCAGATGTGGGACGAGTTGCTCGACGTCTTCCGTGGGGCCGCTACCGATGATGCCGTGCGGGTGATCGTGATCGCCGGGGCGGGCGGGGCCTTCTGCTCCGGCGCCGATCTCAGCGGGAGCAGCGGGCTCATGCAACAGCCACTGGTGCACATGCGCCACGTCGGCGATGTCGCCCTCGCTCTGCACCGCCTACCCAAGCCCACCATCGCCAAGGTGGGCGGAGTCGCGGCCGGGGCGGGCTGCAACCTCGCCCTCGGCTGCGACCTGGTGGTGGCCTCGGAGGAGGCCCGCTTCTCGGAGATATTTGCCCGACGGGGCCTGTCCATCGACTTCGGAGGCTCGTGGGTGCTGCCCCGGCTGGTCGGGCTGCACAAGGCCAAGGAGCTGGCGTTCTTCGCCGAGGTCATCTCCGCCGCCGAGGCGGAGCGGTTCGGCATCGTCAACCGGGTGGTCCCCGGCGCTGAGCTGGATGCCTTCGTCGACGATTGGGCCAAGCGGCTGGCGGCGGGTCCGCCCCTGGCGCTGTCGATGACCAAGACCCTGCTCAACGCCTCGACATCGGCCAGTATGGACGAGGCGCTGGAGGACGAGGCTCGGAGCCAGGCCGTGAACCTCCGCACCAGCGACGCCACCGAGGCCATGCGGGCCTTCGTAGAGAAGCGGGACCCCACTTTCACCGGCACCTGAGCCGGCCTGTCACACCTCGGCCTTAGCTTGGGAGCAACGCTCGAGCCGGCCGGCGCACGGTCCTCCTCAACCCATCCACACGCTTTTCGAGGAGGCGACCTTGCTCGCCATCATCCACTCCGCCGCACTCGACGGAATCGAGGGAAAACCGGTCCGGGTCGAGGTCCATGTCTCGTCCGGCCTCCCGGCCTTCAACGTCGTCGGCCAGCCTGATGCCGCCTGCCGGGAGGCCAGGGACAGGGTGAGAGCGGCGCTGTTGTCCAGTGGCTTTGCCTGGCCCCTGCAGCGCATCACCGTGAACCTCGCCCCCGGCTCCGTTCGCAAGGTCGGGGCCGGGTTCGATCTGCCGATCGCCATCGGCCTGCTGGTGGCGACGGGAGTGGTCGGGGCTGATTGTCTGGGCGATTGCTCCTTCATTGGGGAGCTCGGGCTGGATGGCTGCCTGCGGGGGGTGCCCGGGATCATCTCCATGGTCGACCGGGCTCCCACCCGGGCCGTTCTGGTGCCGGCCGCGGCCGGGGCCGAGGCGGCCCTGGCCGGCCGGCGGGTGCAGACCGCCACCACCCTGCGCGGCCTGGTGGCGGCGCTCAAGGGTGAGGAGCCATGGCCGGCGCCTCCGCCTCCGCTGACTGAAGGTCGAAGACTTCCCGAGCCCGATCTGGCGGAGGTCAGGGGCCAGCCCTACGGCCGGTGGGCCATCGAGGTGGCCGCCGCCGGCGGGCACCACCTGCTGATGGTCGGGCCTCCCGGGGCGGGCAAGACGATGCTGGCCCAGCGGCTTCCGGGTCTCCTGCCCGATCTCAGCGACCAGGAGGCGATGGACACCACTCGGGTCTGGTCGGCGGCGTCGATGCTCGGGGACGAGGTTTCGCTGATCCGCCGTCCGCCGCTACGGACTCCGCATCACTCGGCCTCGATCCCATCACTGATCGGCGGCGGCACATATCGCCTCCGCCCCGGGGAGATCTCCCTTGCCCACAACGGCGTGCTTCTCCTCGATGAGATGGCCGAGTTTGCCCGGCCCGTGCTGGACGGGTTACGACAACCTTTGGAGGACGGATGGGTCACGGTCAGCCGGGCGCGGTGGGTGTCTCGATTCCCGGCCCGTTTCCTTCTGATCGGCGCCACCAATCCCTGTCCGTGTGGTTTTGGGCTGACCAAGGGCAGTTGTCGGTGTAGTCCGTCGTCCCGGCTGCGTTATGCGCAGCGGATGTCCGGTCCCCTCCTGGATCGATTCGATCTGAGGGTGGCCATGCCCAAGACCGACGTTGCCGACCTCATGGGCGTCCCCTGCGGGGACAGCACCGCCGTGGTGGCCCGCCGGGTGGCCGAGGCGAGATCTATGGCCAGGGCGAGGGGTGTTGCCTGCAACGCCCGCATACCTGTCGGGGCGTTGGACGATCTGGCCCCCCTGACTCAGGGCGCCGGGCTGCTGCTGACCAGGCGGTTGGACGCCGGCCGGCTCAATCCTCGCGGTCTGCACCGGGTGCGGCGGGTGGCCCGCACCGTCGCCGATCTGGACGGGCACTCGGGACCGGTTCGGCAGGAGGACGTTGCCGCCGCCCTGGCCCTGCGCCCGGACGAGGAGTCCCTGAGGGGGGCGGCGTGAGCGCCCGGGCTCCGCTGGGGGCCCCAGAGGTCGCCTACGCCGCCGCCCTGGCGGCGCTGCCCGAACTGATCCCGTCCTACCTGAGCCGGCTGCTCGATATCGACGGGGGTGGGCTCCCTTCCGAGGCCTGGCACAAGGTTCTCAGCGGCCGGCTGGAGCCAAGGATGGAGCTGTCACGCGACCGGGTGGAAACCTGGCGGCGCGCCGTCCAACGTCAGGACCCCCGGGAACACCTGGCCCGGTGCCTCAACGTCGGCGTCCAGGTGCTGGTGAAGGGGCTGCCGGGCTATCCACCCCGCCTGGCCCACGACCCGGCGCCTCCGGCCGTCCTCTTCGTCCGGGGAGATCTTGCTGTCATCGATCAGAGCCGGCCCACGGCGGTGCTGGTCGGGACCCGGCGTTGCAGTGGATACGGCCGGCAGATGGCCCAGGTTCTGGGTCGCCACCTGGCCGAACGAGGAGTGGTGGTGGTGTCCGGCATGGCTACAGGGGTCGACGCGGCCGCCCAGTCGGGAGCACTGGGCCAGGGTGGTCCGGTGGCCGGAGTGGCTGCCACCGGCCTGGACGTCGTCTACCCCGCCTCGAGCGGGAAGCTCTGGGAGCGGCTGGGGTCCGAAGGGGTCCTTCTGTCCGAAAAGCCGCCCGGCCACGGAGCCACACCCACCAGCTTCATCCACCGGAACCGGATCATGGCCGGCCTGGCCGATGTGGTGGTGGTCGTGGAGTCGCACATCCGCGGGGGCTCCCTGGTGACAGTGGACGAGGCCGTCCGGCGGGGCCGAACCGTGATGGCCGTCCCCGGCCCGGTCACCTCGGCGGCCTCGGCGGGCGCCAATGCCCTCATAGCCGATGGGTGCCCGCCGGCTCGGGACGCGGTGGACGTGCAGGTAGCCCTGGGCCTGGTCCGGGCCGGCCGGCGCCGGGCGGGAGAGCTGGTCGAAGTGGCCCCACCCCGGCCCCGGCGGCGCGGCGGTGGCCGGCCCCCCCGGGCCGGCCTCGCACCCGACACCGGTCCCTGGAGCCCCGGGGAGGGCCGGCCCGGCCGCCGGCCCACCGAGGCGGCCACGGCCGAGCTGACGGAGTTCGAGCGGGACCTGCTCGACCAGGTGGACGCCACGCCGACCCGGATGGACGTCCTCATGGCCCGGACCGGCCTGGCCCCGGGCGAGCTGGCCCTGGGGCTGGATGCTCTGGACCAGGCCGGCCTGGTGGAGGCGGGGCCGGGGTGGTGGGCCCGCATCACCGGGTGAGGCCGGCCCGAGTTGCATCGCCGGCTGAAGGGACGACCGCCCTTATCGTGAAGCCATGGCCTGGAGGCTCGAGGGCTTCGTGCGGTCGCTGACCTCGGTGTCCTCGGCCACGGTGGCCGCCTACCAGTCCGATTTGGCCGGCTTCGTCCAGTGGGCCGAGCGGGCCGGCCTGGCCGGGCCCGAGGAGGTCAGCCGGCTGACCCTCCGGCGCTACATCGCCTTCCTGGCCACCCGGGGTCTGGCTCGGCGCACCATCGCCAGGAAGTCCACCGCCATCCGGCGGTACTTCCACTGGCTGCACCGGGCCGGGACGGTCTCGGCCGACCCCTCGGTGGGGCTGTCAGTCCCCAGGGGGGAGGGGCGGCTGCCCCGGGTCATGAGCCACTCCGACCTGGACGAGCTCCTCACCCCCCGCCCGGGCCACCAGGCCGTCCTGGAGCTGCGGGACATGGCGGTCATCGAGCTGCTCTACGGCAGTGGCCTCAGGGTGGCGGAACTGTGCGCTGTGGGACCGGAGGACTTGGATCTGGACCGCCGGGTGGTGACGGTGTGGGGCAAGGGGTCCAAGCAGCGCCGGGTTCCCATGAGCGAACCCTCGGTGGAGGCGGCCCGGCGCTGGTTGGCCGACGGCCGCCCGGCCCTGGCCACGGCAGACAGCCCCTCCGAGGCCGCCTTTCTGGGGGCTAAGGGCGGCCGCCTCGGAACCCGGGAGGTCAGACGCATCCTGGACGCCCACAGCCCGTCCCCGGTCCACCCCCACGCCCTGCGCCACACCTTCGCCACTCATCTCCTCGACGGAGGTGCCGATCTGAGGGTCGTCCAGGAACTGTTAGGGCACTCCAGCCTGGAGACGACCCAGGTCTACACTCATGTAAGCAAGGAGAGGCTGCTCCAGGTATATGAGCGCAGCCACCCCCGGGCATAGGAACCAGGCTGGCTTAAGGGAGGGCGTGGAAACCGAGGAAGCCGGCGTCATCCAGGAGCTGTGGCGTGATTTCAAAGCCACGGCCAGCCGGGATGCCCGCGACCGGCTCATCGTCCACTACTCCCCCCTGGTCAAATACGTGGCCGGGCGGGTGGCGGTCGGCCTGCCTCAGACCATTGAGCAGGCCGATCTGGTCAGCTACGGCATCTTCGGGCTGATCGACGCCCTGGAGAAATTCGACCCGGCCCGGCAGATCAAATTCGAGACCTACGCCATAACCAGGATCAAGGGTGCCATCATCGATGAGCTGCGCTCCATCGACTGGGTGCCCCGCTCGGTGCGGGCCAAGGCCCGGGCGGTGGAGAGTGCCTTCGCCGCCCTGGAGGCCAGCCTGGGCCGGACCCCGACCGATCAGGAGATCGCCCGGGAGATGGGGGTCAGCGAGGACGATCTGAGCGAGATCTACAACCAGGTGTCCTTCGTGGGCCTGGTGGCCCTGGACGAGGTTCTCTCCGGGGGCGACCGGGGCGAAGGGGGCGCCACCCTGGGCGACACCATCCCGGACAAGGGGGAGGGCCCGGCCGCCGCCTACGAGGTGGAGGAGATGAAACAGCTCCTGGCCGGGGCCATCAACCGCCTCGGGGACCGGGAGAAGATCGTGCTCACCCTCTACTACTACGAGGGCCTGACCCTGGCCGAGATCGGCCAGGTCCTGGGGGTCACCGAAAGCCGGGTCTGTCAGATCCACACCAAGTCGATCCTGCAGCTGCGCTCCCGGCTTTCCGAGCCCCAGCGCGAGCACGCCTAGACTGGTCGGGTCCCGCCCCCGATTCAGGGGGCACCAATCCACGTCCGTGCCACCCACGGTCGCCCGGTAGGGCGCTGAGCACGGTCGGAAGCAACCGATGGGAGAAAGAAAAATGACAGCCGTCGTCAGCATGAAGCAGCTTCTGGAGGCCGGAGTCCACTTCGGGCACCAGACCCGGCGCTGGAACCCGAAGATGAAGCGGTTCATCTTCGGTGAGCGCAACGGCATCTACATCATCGATCTGAACCAGACGCTCCGGCGGATCGAGACCGCCTACACGTTCGTCCGTGACATGGTGGCCGACGGGGGGACGATCCTCTTCGTCGGGACCAAGAAGCAGACCCAGGACCCCATTTCGACCTTCGCCGACCGCTGCGGGATGCCCTATGTGAACGAGCGTTGGCTGGGCGGGATGCTCACCAACTTCTCCACCATCTCGGCCCGGGTCCAGAAGATGCAGGAGTACGAGCGCATGCGGGCGGCCGGGGACTTCGAGGCCATGCCCAAGAAGGAAGCCCTGATCCTGTCCCGGGAGTTGGAGAAGCTCCAGCGCAACCTGGGCGGCATCCGCACCATGACCCGCCAGCCCGACGCCCTCTTCGTGATCGACACCAAGAAGGAACACATAGCCGTCACCGAGGCCAACAAGCTCGGCATCCCGATCGTGGCCGTGGTCGACACCAACTGTGACCCCGACGTCATCGACTACGTGATCCCCGGTAACGATGACGCCATCCGCTCCGGCAGCCTGATGTGCCGGGTGCTGGCCGACGCCGTGGACGAGGGCCGGCTCATGGCCTCCCGCCGGGCCCCGGCCCCGGGTGCCGCCGCCGCTCCGCCTCCCCCCAGCCCGGAGGAGGAGGCCCGCCGGGCCCAGCAGCAGCGCGAAGCCCGCGCCGCCGCCGCCGCCGAGGCCCAGGCCCGGGCGGCCCGCCTGGCCGCGGCCGCCTCCCCGACCGGCCTGGACGACAACACCCTGGACGACGCCGCCCCCGAGCCCCCGGCCGTGGCGGCCCCCACCGAGTCCGAGGCTGATGTGGCCGCCGACCGTGAGGCCGAGGCGGAGGACGCCGCCCCCGAGGCCGCTGCCCCCGAGGCCACCGAAACTGCAGGAAGCGCCGAAGGCGCCGAGAGTCAGGAGTAACCCAGCCATGCCCAGCTTCACCGCCAAGGACGTCCAGGCCCTGCGTCAGTCGACCGGGGCCGGGATGATGGACGCCAAGCGCGCCCTGGACGAGAACGACGGGGACATGGAGGCTGCCTCCAAGTGGCTCCGGGAGAAGGGCCTGGCCTCCATGGCCAAGCGCGAGGACCGGGAGAACTCCCAGGGGGCCGTGGCCGTGGCCAGCACCGATGAGGCCATCGCCATGGTCGAGCTGCGCTGTGAGACCGACTTCGTGGCCAAGTCCACCGACTTCGTGGAGCTGGCCGAGGAGATGGCCCGCCTGGTGGCGGCCAAGGGCGAAGACGCCGCCGCCGAGCGCCAGGAGGAACTGGAGCGTCTCAAGCTGACCCTCAAGGAGAACATCCAGCTGGGCCGGGTGGTGCGCTTCGCCGGCGGGCCCAGCACGGTGTCGGATGCCTACCTCCATGTGCAGAGCGGGCGGGGGGTCAACGGTGTGCTGGTCGAGCTGGACGGCGGAAGCGAGGAACTCGCCCACGGCATCGCCCTGCACATCGCCTTCGCCAAGCCGGAATACCTGAACCGGGACGAAGTCCCGGCCGCGGCGGTGGAGGAGGAGCGCCAGGCGCTCGAGGCCATCACCCGCAACGAGGGCAAGCCCGAGGCGGCCATGCCCAAGATCGTCGAGGGGCGGTTGAACGGCTGGTTCAAGGAGCGCTGCCTGCTCGACCAGAGCTACGTGCAGGACGAGAAGCAGTCGGTCGGACAGGTCCTCGAGGCCGCATCGGCCAAGGTGAACCGGTTCGCCCAGGTGGTCATAGGTCAATAGGGGTGCCCGCCAAGCCGCGCTGGCCGCGGGTCGTCCTGAAGGTTTCCGGTGAGGCCCTGGCCAGCACCGCTTCGGACGAGACCATGGACGCCGGCGTGGTGGACCGCATGGCCGGCGAGATTGCCGACAGCCGGAACCGGCTGGGCGTCGAGATCGCGGTGGTGGTCGGAGGCGGAAACATCTGGCGGGGCTTGACCGGGGCCAACGCCAACCTGGACCGGGCCACCTCGGACTACATGGGCATGCTGGCCACCGTCATCAACGCCCTGGCCCTCCAGGCCGCTCTCGAGGGCCACGGCCAGCCGACCCGGACCCTGTCGGCCATACAGATGGCCGAGGTGGCCGAGCCCTACATCCGCCGGCGGGCGATGAGGCACCTGGAGAAGGGCAGAGTCGTGATTTTCGCCGCCGGCAACGGAAACCCGTTCTTCACCACCGATACGACCGCCGCCCTGCGGGCGGCCGAGATCGAGGCCCAGGGCATCCTCAAGGGCACCCACTCGGGCGTGGACGGGGTCTACAGCGCCGATCCCAAGCTGGACCCGACCGCCACCCGGTACGAGGAGATCGGCTTCATGGATGTGTTCAACCGGAACCTCCAGGTGATGGACATGACCGCCATCACCCTGTGCCGGGACAACAAGCTCCCCATCCTCGTCTTCGACGTCATGACCGAGGGAAACATCCCCCGCGCCCTGGGCGGGGAGCCGATCGGTACGCTTATCCAGTGATGGAGGACGACTCGCTGGTCGGGCTCGCCCTGGCCGAGGCCCGGGACAAGATGACCAAGGCGGTGGGCCACGCCCAGGAGGAGTTCGCCGCCGTGCGGACCGGGCGGGCCGCTCCGGCCCTGGTCGAGCGCATCCGGGTCGACTACTACGGCACCGAGGTGCCCCTCCGGGACATAGCCGGCATCAACGCCCCCGAGGCCAGGCTGCTGGTCATCTCCCCCTACGACAAGGGCTCGGCCAAGGCCATCGAGAAGGCGCTCCAGAACTCCGATCTCGGCATCAATCCCAGCAGCGACGGCCAGGTCATCCGCCTGACCTTCCCGCCCCTCACCGAGGAACGCCGCAAGGACCTGGTCAAGGTGGTCCGGCACAAGGCGGAGGAGGCCAGGGTGGCGGTGCGCAACCTGCGCCGGGCCGCCCGCCACGATCTGGAAGGCCTGGAGAAGGAGGGGGAGATCACCTCCGACGACGTCGAGTGGGCCGAGAAGGAATTGGACAAGCTGACCCAGGACCAGGTGGCCGATATCGACCGGCTGCTCCAGCACAAAGAGCAGGAGCTGCTCGAGGTATAGCCGGAGCCGGGCGGCGGCCCGGGGCCGGGGCTCAACCGAGCCGAGGAGGAGGCAACCGTGGACGCTGACAACCAGGAAGACCGGGAAGACAAGGCTCCGGCCGCTCCCCGCAACGAGGGGGTACGCATCATCGGTGCCGATGAGGCCGCCGCCGCCCTGGAGGCCGGCCAGGCCGCCGGGCGCCGGCCCGATGACGCCCCCCGCTTCGGGGACGTGCCCGAGGCCCCGGCCGCCGGCCCCACTCCGGCGGCCCGCTTCCCATTGCCGGACGCGGTGGACCCCAGCCGGCTGCCCCGAGCGCCTCTGGCCGGCACCGGCTCGGGCGGGACGGGCCCGGCCACGGCCGCCCCGGCCTCCGCCGCCCCGGCCACCACCGGGGGGACCGAAATGCCGCACTGGACCGAGCCGGCCACCGGGGAGGTGCCGGCCGTCCTCGCCTCCGCCTCAGGGGCGGGCACGGGCCGGGAGGAAGACGATGACATGGCTGCCTGGTCCGGATTCGCCGGCGGCGCCCGCTGGCGGGATCAGCCCCGGGACTGGGACGACGCCGGGTTCGACGACGAGCTGGAACCGGACCAGATGGTGGCCGGCCGGGTGGACCCCGATCCGGATGACCCCTTCGGCTACGAGTACGACCTGGACGAGGAGCCCGAGGATGTCCCGGCGCCGGCCGCCCGGGGCCGCACCGGCGGACGGTTGTGGGGGCGGGTGGCCGGGAGGTCCCGCTCGGCCGGGTCGGCCGGGCGCCGGGGTCAGCCCGTCCCGGAGGGCGCCACGGCCGGTCCGCCCCTGGAGCCCCTCTTGGTCGATGAGGACGACGCCTGGGAGGACCCGGAACTGCCTCTGCCCGTGGGGGCCACCCAGGTCATGACAACCTCCGGGGAGGTCCGGATCTCCAGCCGCCATGTGCGCTCCCCCGGGCTCGGCGCCGGCGCCGGTCCCGGCCCGGGCGGCGGCGCCGGCCTGGGCGTCCCCGACCCCGCCCGGCGGGGCGGTGGCCCGGCCTCGGTCGGGGTGAGGGTGGCTACCGGGGTGGGAATCGGCCTACTCCTGGTCCTGGTGGCCCAGTTCGGGCCGGTCCCGCTGCTGGCCCTGTGCGCCCTGGCCGTTCTGCTGGCCGCCATCGAGGGCTACTCGGCCCTGCGCCGGGCCGGCTACCGGCCGGCCACCCTGCTCGGCCTGACCGGGACCGTCTCCCTGATGGTCGGCGCCTACCTCAAGGGCGAGACGGCCCTGCCCCTGGTGGCCGTGCTCACCATGGTCTTCGCCCTGATCTGGTACCTGGCCGGGGTGGTCCGGGCCCGGCCGGTGATGAACATCGGGGCCAGCATGGTCATGTTCATGTGGGTGGGCTTTCTGGCCTCCTTCGCCGGGCTGCTCCTGGATCCGACCCAGTTCCCCCACCGGCACGGGGTGGCCTTCCTCATGGCCGCCGTCATCGCCGCCGTGGGCTACGACGTGGGCGGTTTTGCTCTCGGCCGCCGGCTGGGACGCCGGCCCCTCGCGCCCAGCATCAGTCCCAACAAGACCTGGGAGGGCCTGGTCGGTGGCATGCTCACCAGCCTGGTGGTTACCTCGGTGGTGGTCAGCCAGATCTCCCCCTGGAACCTCAAGGACGCCATCCTCCTGGGCGTGGTCGGGGCCGTGGTGGCCCCGGTGGGCGACCTGTGCCAGTCGATGGTGAAGAGGGACCTCGAGGTCAAGGACATGGGGACGGTCCTGCCCGGCCACGGGGGGATGCTGGACCGCATCGACGCCATCCTCTTCGTGCTGCCGGCCACCTACTACCTGGTCAGGGTCCTGGGCATCGGGTGAGCACGGTCAGCCTGGTCGGCTCCACCGGATCGATCGGGCGTCAGGCCGTTGACGTCATCCTGGGGCGGCCCGACGCCTTCGAGGTGGTCTGCCTGGCCGCCCGCGGGTCGGCCCGCGGTTCGCTCGAACTCCTGGCCGAACAGGCCCGGCTGCTCCACCCCGAGCGGGTGGTGGTGGGCGACGCGGAGGCGGCCCGGACCCTCGGCGGCCAGCTGCCTCCCGGCACCTCGGTCGAGTACGGACCGGACGCCCTGAGTGGAGCGGCCCTGGGGGCGGAGGTGGTCCTCAACGGGGTGGTGGGCTTTGCTGGGCTGCCGGTGACCCTGGCCGCCCTCCGCAACGGAGCCCGCCTGGCCCTGGCCAACAAGGAGTCGCTCATTGCCGCCGGCCCGGTGGTCAACGCCGCCCGCCGGCAGGGCGGGGGCGAGATCATCCCGGTCGATTCCGAGCACGCCGCCGTTCACCAGTGCCTGCGGTCCAGTCTCGATCCCCAGCGGGAGGTGGCCCGCCTGGTCATCACGGCCAGCGGGGGACCGTTCCGGACCACCGACGCCGAGGCTCTGGAGAGGGTCGGTGTGGATGAAGCGCTGGCGCATCCGACCTGGGCCATGGGTCCGAAGATCACGGTGGACTCCTCGACGCTCATGAACAAGGGCCTGGAGGTCATCGAGGCCCACGAGTTGTTCGGCATCGACCTGGATCGGATAGAGGTGCTGGTGCACCCCCAATCCATCGTGCACTCGATGGTGGAGTTCAACGACGGGGCCACCCTGGCCCAGCTCTCCATGCCCGACATGCGCCTGCCCATCGCCTACGCCCTGGCCTATCCGCAGCGCTGGCCGCTGCCCTTCGGCCGGATCGACTGGACCTCGGTGGGCCGGCTCGACTTCGAGCCTCCGGACCCGGCCCGGTTCCGCTGCCTGGCCCTGGCCTATGAGGCAGGCCGGCTGGGGGGCTGCGCCCCGGCCTGGCTGAGCGCCGCCAACGAGGTGGCCGTGGCCGGCTTCCTGGACGGCCGCATCCGCTGGGTGGACATAGCCGGCGTGGTCGAATCGGCCATGGAGACCTACCGACCCCGCCCCGCCGAAACGGTGGACGACGTGCTCGACGCCGATGCGGGCGGGCGGCGCAGCGCCGCCGATGCCGTCGGCGTCCGGGCCGAGGTGGCATGAGCACGACCCTGACCCCGGCCGGCGCCGACGTCCACGGCCCCGACGGTCCTTACGGCCCCTCCGGCGGCGGTCCCAACCGCCGCTTCCCCGGTTCCAACGGCCCAGCCGAACAGCGGGCCGCCCTCCTGCGTCTGGCTCTGATAGTCGGGGTGGGCGTGGTGGTGGCGGCCGCCTTCGGCGTACTGCGCACCCTGGCGGTGGTGGCCGCAATCGTGGTCATGATCATGCTCCACGAGCTCGGTCATTTCGCCACCGCCAAGTGGTCGGGCATGAAGGTCAGCGAGTATTTCCTCGGCTTCGGCCCCCGCCTCTGGTCGGTGCGCTGGGGCGAGACCGAATACGGGGTCAAGGCCATCCCGGCCGGCGGCTATGTGCGCATCCTGGGCATGACCAACCTGGAGCAGGTCGACCCGGCCGAGGAGTCGCGCACCTACCGCTCGGCCACCTTCCCCCGCCGGCTGATGGTCGTCAGCGCCGGTTCCTTCATGCACTTCCTCATCGCCTTCGTGCTGCTGTTCGTGCTGCTGGCCGTGGTCGGCGCACCCAATGACAACAGCACCACCATCGGATCGCTCACCCGCTTTCCTGGGACGTCTACGCCGGCCCAGATGGCCGGCCTGCACCTGGGGGACCGCATCACCGCCCTGGACGGTCACCCCGAGTCCACCTTCAGCGACCTGCGCGGTTTCATCGTCAGCCACGCCGATCAGCCCGTGACGGTCACCTTCGTGCGCAACGGCCGCACCCTGACCACCACCGTGACCCCGGTGAACCTGGCCACGGCCAAGGTCAGCGGGGTAAATGTGAGCGTCCCCAAAGGCACAACCAGTTACGGCTTCGTCGGGATCGGCCCAGCCGTGGTGGGCCAGCGGGTCAATCCGATCGCGGCCATCGGCCAGGCCGGGAACGACTTCGGCTCCACCGTGACCAGCGTGTTCAGCGCCCTGGGCCAGGTGTTCTCCTCGGCCGGCCTGGACGCCTACACCAGCCAGATCACCGGCCACGTGTCCGCCAAGCAGGCCGCCGGCCAGCCCCGCTTCACCTCGGTGGTGGGCATCGTCTACCTGGCCCACGACGCCGCCGCCAGTGGCCTGCGCGACGTGCTCGGCCTGCTGATCGAGCTCAACATCTTCATCGGGGTGTTCAACCTGGCCCCGTTGCTGCCCCTCGACGGCGGCCACGTGGTCACCGCCATCTACGAGCGCCTCCGTTCCCGGCGGGGCCGGCGCTACCGGGCGGACATGGCCAAGTGGGCCCCGGTGACCGCTCTGGTGATGGTCGCCCTCATCGTGATCGGGCTGGCCTCCATCTGGGCCGACATCTTCCACCCGCCCGCCAACCCGTTCCAGTGATGTCCCGTCCCGACGTCGCAGCCATGCCGATCCTGATCCAACCAACTGCGGGGAGACCCCGATGAAGTCCACCGGCACCATGGCCGAGAGGCGCAAGACCCGACAGATCATGGTCGGCAACGTCCCCGTGGGAGGCGGCGCTCCCATCACGGTGCAGTCCATGACCACCACCAAGACCGCCGACGTCGACGGCACCCTGGCCCAGATCTACGCCCTGGCCTCCTCCGGCGCCGATATCGTGCGCTGCACGTGCAACGAGCCGGAGGCCGCCGAGGGCCTGGCCCGCATCGTGCCCCGCAGCCCGGTTCCCATCGTGGCCGACATCCACTTCCACTACGAGCGGGCCCTGGAGGCGCTGGAGGCGGGGGTGGCCTGCCTGCGCCTCAACCCCGGGAACCTGCGCAAGCCGGAGGAGATCCGCCTGGTGGCCAGCGAGGCCAAGGACCGGGGCGTGCCCATCCGCATCGGCGTCAACGCCGGCTCCCTGCACCCGGACCTGTACAAGAAGTACGGCGGCGCCACTCCCGAGGCGCTGGTCGAGTCGGCCCAGATGGAGCTGGCCTACTTCGAGGAGGTCGGCTTCGAGGACGTCAAGATCTCGGTCAAGGCGTCCAACGTGCCGCTCATGATCGAGTCCTACCGCCAGCTGTCCGAGGTAACCGACCATCCCCTGCACCTGGGCGTGACCGAGGCCGGCCCGCCGCCGGCCGGGCTCATCAAGGGCACGGCCGGCATCGGCACCCTGCTGGCCGAAGGCATCGGGGACACCATCCGCTATTCACTCACCGCCGATCCGGTGGAGGAGGCCCGGGCCGGCCGCCAGCTTCTCGAGGCCATGGGCCTGCGGGAACGCAAGGGCCTCGACCTCATCGCCTGCCCCTCCTGCGGGCGGGCCGAGATCGATGTGATCGGCCTGGCCGCCGAGGCCCAGGTGGCCCTGGAGGCCAGGAACATCCCCCTTCAGGTGGCGGTGATGGGCTGCGTGGTCAACGGGCCGGGCGAGGCCAGGGAGGCCGACATCGGCATCGGTGGTGGCCGCCAGAAGGGCCATCTCTTCATCAAGGGCAAGATCGTCCGGGTCGTCCCCGAGGACCAGATGGTCCAGGCCCTGGTGGACGAGGCCGAGAAGCTGGTGGCCGAAGGCATCGAGGCCCGCCTGGCCGCCGCCGACGCCGGCGCGGCGCGGGAGGCGGCTGCTGACCGCGCGGCACTCCTCGACGTGCAGGGTAGCGACGCCAACCACAGCGGGGAGCGGGTCGAGGGGATCCGCCGCCGCCTGGGGGTAGGCGAGACGCCACCGACCGTGGTCAGTGGCGGGGCGGACGATGGAACTCCGCGCTCTGGCTGAGGGCGAGCTCGAGCGGTTCTTCGCCACCGAGGGTGCGGCGTTCGGCGTCCGACCCTCTGCAACCGACGTGGAGCGGATGGCCGCCGGCTTCGAGCTGGCGCGTGCCGTGGTGGCCGCCGAGGGCGGGGAGATGGTGGGCACCAGCGCCGCCTACCCGGGCGCCAGCGTCAGCG
>DAHUYE010000073.1 GCA_027315345.1 Actinomycetota bacterium | reverse complement strand
GGCGTCATGGACCACGCCACGCCGGGACAGCTCATGGGCCAGACGCAATTTCTCATAAGCGGTGGAGCGAGCAAGACCACACCGCCACGAAAGCCAGGCGGCGCAGTGCAACTGACCGTCGGCGGCCCAGCCCTCGTCACGGTCGAAGTCCACCAGCACATCCAGCCAGGCCGACTCGTTGGTGTCCATGAGCCCACGGCGTTCCGCCAGCCAGGGCCCGACGTCGAAGAGCGGCGCCTCCCAGATATCAGTACCGACAGTGACCATCCCAACCTCCAAGACGCGAGGAACCAAAGGGAGGGTCGCCTGGGGCCGCCGCCCGTGTCCCAACTCCATGCCGCCCGGCGAACCGATAGGCGAACAGGTGTTCGAGTATACCTCGCTGGGGGCCGGATGCAAGCCGGACGCGCTGTGCCAATACGGGTCGATCCTGTCCAGGCCGAAGGACTCGGACAGCGCCTCCAGCCGCCGGTCACCCTCGTTGGCCATGTGAGTGGCATAGAGGCCGGCGGAGGGACCCGGCTCCGCCGGCCGGGCTCAGCATCCGCAGGTGCGCACTGGTCATCGGGGCGGCAGGGCCGCATCCAGGACGTGGGCGAGGTGGGGCCGTTCGGGCCGCCCGAGGGGACCCCGACGTCGCAGCACCCGACCCAGCCCGCCCGCCTCGGCCACCGCTACCGACCCGACCATGACCCAGCCCGCCGGCATCGCCCACTCCGAGCCGACGAAGCACACGACGGCCACCACAGGCACCGCCGCGCCACCGGGACATGCCTGCTTAAGGACATCGCCGACGGCGGCCGCCTGGCGACCAACCGACTCCACCAGGTCGCTGCGGTCCCAGTCAGCCATCACCACGTGATGTCCGACCGACTGCTCAAGGGTCGAGCAGAGCGAGGGCCACCACCCGAATCCGTTCCTGGGATTCGGAGTCAGGAACTCGAACGCGCCGGGGGTTGGTCGATCATCGTGGTGAGGTCCCGGAAGTGAGGCTTGCCGGCGGGTTCGAAGTCCCCGTGGAGCACGGCCGGATCAAGGTCTACCCCGTTCGGCCAGACGACTGTCCGACTCTCCGGATCAACACGGACGGCAGCGAAAAAGGCCGGGTCCTCAAGGGGAAGGAAGACCGTTCCCTCATTACCCCCGACAAGGAACTCCAGCTCCTTGGTGCATCCGTCGTCGAAAGTGATCCGCATGACGAGCGGACGGGGTACCTCGACGGCGGTGACGTGGGGCACGGGGTAGTTGGTCTTCATGGCAGCGGATCGATTGTACCTGGGGCCTGGCTCGCCTTGGCCTTGTCCCATGCCGCCTCGAGCTCAGCCTGGTGGAGCCGATGCCAGCTACGGACAAGGCGGAGGGCGCGCCTCGGGAGCGATCCGTGCAGCACCTTGGAGCCCGCGATGGTGACCCAGGCCTCGTGTTCATTTCCGTAACGAGCGTGGTAGTGGGGTGGGTTGTGGTCGTCCCAGTAGAGGTAGATGGCTATTCCGTAGAAGGCCGACAACTTCGGCATGAGCGTCAAGGGTAGGGAGGGCCTGTGACGGCGCTGCCCAGAGCTAGCCTGGTCCAGCACGTCACTGCGGTCCCAGCCGTAGACGTGGTGGCACGGAGAGGAACGGCAAAAGGAGCCTTGATCGATCAGCTCCACCCTGCCCCTCCCAGTGGGCCAGTCGGAACACGTCGATGATCGAGCGCTCGGCGCTTAAAGGGCCGATGTGGACCCCGCTGGCGTCGGTGACGGCTCGCCCCAGGTCGAAGGTGTCCACAGCGAAGCCGTGCCACCTGACCGGGGCCCCGGTTCGGGGGAGTCGCGTAGTCCGGGGGAGAGCGATGTCGATGCGGCCGGGGGGGCTGTGGTGGCCAGCAGGCAGCCCGTCCGGCCGCCGTTGTTGCGGACAGGTCGGGCCCTCAGCGTCTGGACGTGCAGACAGGTCGGCGGGCTCCGCCGGCCGGGCTCAGCATCCGCAGGTGCGCACTGGTCATCGGGGCGGCAGGGCCGCATCCAGGACGTGGGCGAGGTGGGGCCGCTCGGGCCGTCCGAGGGGACCCCGACGTCGCAGCACCCGACCCAGCCCGCCCGCCTCGGCCACGGCTACCGACCCAACCATGACCCAGCCCGCCGGCGTCGCCCACTCCGAGCCGAGGAAGCACACGACGGCCATAACGGGCACCGCCGCGCCGCCGGGACATGCCTGCTTAAGGACATCGCCGACGGCGGCCGCCTGGCTTCGGACCCCGACCAGGTCGCGCCGCACCTGATCGATGTCGAGGTCGCCTCCGTGATCCGGCGCGACCTGCTCCTCGGGCACCTTGACGCTACGGCTGGGGATCAGGCCGTCGAGGACCTGACGGACTGGCCCGGGGAGCGCTTCGGCCATCGCGGCCTGCTCGAACGGGCGTGGGAGCTGCGGGCCACGGTCCGGGGATGGGACGCCATGTACGTGGTCCTGGCCGAGGGGCTAGGGGCGACCCTGGTCACCACCGATGCCCGGCTCGGACGGGTGAAGGGACTGCGTTGTCCCATTGAGGTGCTGGCCGAAACGGGGCGTTAGACATGCCGCGCCCCTGACTTGTCGGGGTGCGGCCTTGGTGTCGATGACGAACACCCCGAGGGCGCAATGACCACATGGTCGAGGTTGGCCGGGGAACGCCTCCCTGTCCCTGTCAGAGATGCGGCAGAGCGGCCACCAGCCCCATGGCGGCTATGAGGGCGCCGGCGAAGCTCCAGGTCTGGACCCGGGCCACGTGCTCGATCCGGCTCAGCACCCGCTCCTCCATCGCCTCCATGCGGCCACCCAGCCCGTCGATGCGGCCGCTGAGGCGGGCATCCAACGCTTCGATGCGGCCGCAGAGGCGGGCATCCAACGCGTCGATGCGGCCGCTGAGGCGGGCATCCAACGCTTCGATCCGTCCGCCGAGGCGGCCCTCGAGGGCATCCAGGTCGCCCTTGGTCGCCACGTCGGCCCACCCCACGGGCGGAAGCAGCTCCATCAGAGAGTTGGCCCCGGCCTGGCCGAGGACCCCCTCCAGGAGTTGGTGCAGGCTGTAGCGGGACTGCTCATCTATGGCCATGGTGCCCCTCCGGACCGGTCGGAATCAACTGTTGAGGGGGAAGGAAGTTCAACCTACGAAGGACTTGTAACGGCTGCCGTGGCGGCGGGGCGGGGAAACCCGCTGATCCAGCCGGTTCAAGCCGCCGCCCGGAACAGCGCCGGCCGCGACGCCGGCGGAGAGGTGGTGGCCAACAGCGACCGTTGACAACCGGGGAACCGGTACCGCTTTCTGTCCCTCACGGTGATGGCCCGGCGCTGGGCGGTGGTCCAGTCCCTGACCTTGCAACCCAGATCCAGGCCCTGGAAGGCATGGACCTGGCCGATGCCGTGGAAGCCGTCCTCGACTTCCGGACCCTGACCCAAGCCGTCGCCTTGGACCCGGCCATGCTGGCCTACCTGGACCGCGCCACCAACCTCGTCTCGGCCCCCAGCGAGAACTGGGCTGCCACCGCCCTCCCCGTCGGCCTGTCCTCCCAGTTCGCCCCAAAGCAACCGACGAGGCCAGCCGCTACCCGACTCTCATGGCCGGTCTCGACGAGGGCATCGACAGCTTCTATCGACGAGTTGGCCTCGGATTGGACCACCGCCGTCACCCTCATGACCTTCTCCGAACTCGGCCGGCGCGTGAAAGCCAACAGCTCCGGCACCGACCACGGCACCGCCTCGACCATGTTGGTCATACGGGACCTACTGGTTGGTGGGCTCCGACGGGGGAGTGTTCAGCTTCGGTGACGCCACCTTCCGGGGGGCCTGGGTGGATCACCACCGAAGCACCCCATCCTGGAAATGGTCTGCGCCTGACAAGTCTCGTCAGCGGACGAGGTCGGCAGTCGGGTTGCGCTGGATCGGTCAGGTGATGGCGAGGGGCTTCATCTCAAGCATCCTCGGCGGCGCGACCGGCGACGTATTGCTTGAAGCCGGGAATGGAGAAGGCGAGCAGTCCATGGTCAGGCGCGTGGATGATGCCCTTGCGGATCAACGCGTCTCGGGTCGGCGAGACGGCGGATAGCTCACGATTGAGAGTCCGAGCCACGTCGCCAGACCGCACTCGCTCTCCCTGGACGTCCATGAGTTCTGACATGGCGAACAGGTACTTGCGTTCAGTCTCGGTCGCTCCATCGAACCGAACGCCGTAGATGCCAGCTTCGATCTGGCGGCGTGCGATCGGCTCAGCCGCCTTCACGTCCCCTGACGTGATCCGCGGGAAGGTATCTGCTCGGGCGGCCACCTCCCAGGCTTCGAAGGAGAAGAGCTGGAGGAAGTACGGATACCCTCCAGCGGCCGAGACGACCTGCGTCAGCGCGTCCTCGTCCCAAGTCACGGCCTCCCCTGCCGCTGGCTCGCGTACGGCGGCGCGAGCCTCGTCCTCGTGAAGGTTGTCAGTCGGTTCGTAACGAAATCGCTCGGTGTACGTGGCGGCCCTAGCGATATACGAAGGCAAGTGAGGCAGCCCGGCACCAATGAAGGCGAAGGGCAGACGGTCCCGCAGATCTTGGACGAGATGCACGATCGCACCCAGGCTGGCCAAGGAGACCGCCTGTAGCTCATCGACAACCAGAGCGACACCGAGCCCATCCTGGCGGGCGGCTTCTGCGAGAGATGCGAGCACCTTGGCCAGGTCTTCGTAGGCTGGCGCGGGCCGGTTGGCTGGAACGTTGGCACCGGACCCAAGCACCTGCAGGCCGCCGCCACGGCGCAACAGCTGGCCCACACGGCGTGTCAGTTGGGCTCCAGAGGGAAGTTCGGTCGCGAATCGGTCGGCGACGGCACCGATGGCCGCGTCGATGGCCAAGCCGCGTCGTAACTCCAGATATGGCGCGTACCAGCCGGCTCGGGCCAGTCGATCTGCGATCTCCTTGAGAAGGACGGTCTTACCGACGCCACGTAGCCCCACATACAACAGGCTGTTGGCCGAGTAACCGGCCTCGAGCTGACTGCGGACACTCTCGGCGAGAGCCAGCTGCTCGGACCGTCCGACCAGCGCACGGGGCCGGTCGCCCGCTCCGGGGGTATAGGGATTTGGCCGGGCTGCGGCACCTGTTGCCATACTCGGGTGAGTATAGCAGTTACCTATATTATAGGATGTATAGTCTCTAGGCCGGTGAGCTCGGCGTCTCCACGTGCAGACAGGCCGACTCAAACGTGGGGTTGGGTCACCACCAGCGCCGCCAGGCCCAGAAGGGCGGGGAACATGACCGCCATCATCCGCCAGGTCTGGGCCCGGAGCTGGTCGCTCAGTTCGGCCCGCAGGCCGGCAGTGCCCGTCCTGACCTCGGTACGCAGGTCAGCGAGGTAAGAGCAGGGTCACCACCCCCAGCCCCGGAGAATTCGCCAGCTTATGGTCCTCGGTCAGCAGCGGAGCGACCAGTAGCTCGGCCAAGGCTACGTAGATCCCATCAGCGAAGGTCATATTCCCTCGCCGCCTCCAAGCGTTGTCGAACAGGCCTCGGGACTGCGCAATGCGCAGCGGCCATCTCAGTAGCGCCGCGACCTGATCTCTGCCAGGGTGTCTGCCGCGCTTACCGAGAGACTGATTGGCTCGCCAGCCTGTCGGCGGTCAAGCCAAGCCGCGAATGCCTCCGGGGTGACCTCATCATCGGGGTTCACCACCAAGAGTCCAGACTCGGGAGGAAGGTCGGCGGCATTGCGAGCCACAGCCGAAAGACTAGCGGCCGGCCGATCCCCACCATCGACCCAATTGGAACCAGGGCCGCCGGCATGCCGCAGTCGCAGCCTACGAAGCACAGCACCGGCACGACCGCCCGGCCGGGCCCGGTCGATCGCCTCCGGCACGGCGGGCGGCAGAGGCAGGGTCTGGCGCTTGCCGCCCTTGCGGTAGATGGTCAGAACCCGGCCGCCGGGGGATCAGGCGTGGATCACTCGGCCCGAGGCCGGCGGGATGACGCGTCCATTCGCCCGGGCCGCCTCGAGCCACGCTTCGGTGGCGACCTCAACCTCGGCGACAGCCTCGTGGGGAGTGTCTCCTATGGCAGAGCAGTACGCCAGGTCAGGAACGTCAGCAATCCAGGCGCCGTCTTCATCGCTCCAGAACACGTTGATCGGGTAGGCGGGCACGGTCACAGCTTCTCCTGAACGGACAGATCGTAAGGCCTGACAAGCCCTACGAGCTGTCGTAGCTGGTACGGCTTGGCTTGCCCGCCACGGTCCTGAAGGTTGAGCTGATCCGGCATACCGTCGTCGAGGACCTGAGCCAGGTGGCGGCGTTCGGCCGGCCCCAGGCCACCCCGTCGGCGCAACAGTCGCCTCCGCCCGCCCACGCCGCACACCACCACGGAGTCCATCGAAACCACCGCGCCCGCCATGCACCAGTCGCCGCCCACGAAGCACACCGCGGCCACGACGGGCACGGGAGGACCCTCGGGCCGGTCCCTGTCCACAACGGCACCGGCAGTGCCCGCCTGGCGCCCAGCCGCCACCAGATCGCTGAGGTCCCAGCCGGCCACGTGGGTGGCGCGGAGACCGGCTCGGGGACCTACCTCCCCCGCCGGGGCCCTGATCTCCTCGGTCGTGCCGGTGCCGGCCCGGCACCAGGCAACTCGCCAGTCGGCCTTACCCGGTCCGGGCGATTATCCCTTCCATCTCGGCCCGGTCGAAGGCGCGAAGGATGGTGGTCCGGACCGCTCCTGACGCGCCGACCTCCAGCATCATGGCCGCCGCCGACTCCTCGTCCGGCGCCTCGAACACTCCCACCAGGTCATAGGGCCCAACCGTCCAATGGAGGCTCTGCATGGACCCGCCGTGCTTCTCGGCCACCTTGGCGACCACGTCGGTCCGCTGGGGCGACTGTTTGAAGTCTCTGATGCCCTGATCGGTCCAATTGACCAAAACGATGAACGTTGCCATGGTCACCCCTCACTCGATCCCGAGCCCTGGTTCAGTATCGGGGATAGATGGACGCCGGTCAACGGGGCCGTCCGGACTCGGCCCGCGGGACCCTGGGCTATGAGCTGTCCTGGGGCGAGGTGCTCAGCGTCCGCACGTGCAGACCGGGCCTTCCGCTCCGCCGCCACCACACCTCTGCGGTCCCAGCCAGCCACGTGCAGGCGAAGCCATGGACGACAAAAGGAGCCTCGATCGATCAGCTCCACCCTCCCCCCATGGGCCTTGGTGTCGAATACGAACACTCCCGAGAGCGCAACGGATCACCCGTCCGTCTGAAGGGTCCAAGACGCAGTGGTCGGATCCCACCGGCCGGCCGTGACCCTTCCGCCCAGGATCGGATCGGCAAAGGCGAGGACTTCGTTGAGGAGGTCGTCGAAGTCCTCGGGCGTACGGTCCGCGAGCTGCCAGCGTCGCCTCCAGGCCAACCACCTGGGCTGGGCCAACTGCCCGCCGCGCCAGGTCGATGTCCCTCGTAGGCCGGCGGCTGTCGTAGGCGGCCAGGGCTCACAGCAGGATCTGCAATGTCCGCCGGATGGGGCCCTCGACGCGAGGGAAGTGACGCGCCAGGGCGAGCAGGGTGGCCGGGTTTGAACCGCGTCGGCGGACCCAGCGCCGCAAGGCCTCATTGGCGAGGTCCGCTCCCTCCCTGTGGGCCAGTCGGAACACGTCGATGATCGAGCGCTCGGCGCTGTAAAGGCCGATGTGAACGCCGCTGAGGTCGGTGACCGCTCGTCCCAGGTCGAACGTGTCTTCAGCGAACCGGTGCCACCTGACCGGGGCTGCGGTTCGGGGGAGTCGCGTAGTCCGAGGGAGAGCGACGTCGATGCGTGGTGGGTTCTCATCGGTGAGGTCGTGACGAGCCAGGGCACTGGCCAGGCAGATCGTTGCCTGCGGCGCACGGCGGGCGATCTCCAGTAGGTCCAGGTCGGTGATGGGTGCGTCCGTCCACCGGTAGAGGCCCCGGCCGATGGCGGTGATATCCCCGGAGTCTCTGAGGGCGTAGAGGCGCCGCTTGGCCCATCCGGCCGCCCGGGCCTCGGCGTATGAGAATGTCGCCCCAGGTTCGATAGCGGATGGCATCGGGAACAAGCGTAGCCAGATGGTGGGTAGATGGCTACATTTATTCTCGCACCGTACGTGGGCACCAAAGGTGTCCCTGTCCGGCGCTGAGGTAGAGACGCAGGCATGGATCCGCCGGCGGTTCCGGGCAGAGGTCCTTACCAACTGAGGCCTCATCGTCTGCACATGCAGACCGGCCGGCGGGCTACGCCGGCGGCCTGGAGCCATCAGCACCAACCGAAACAGTGACCATTCCAACCTCGAAGGCGCGAGGGACCAAAGGAGGGTCGCCTAGGGTCGCCGCCCGTGTCCCAACTCCATGTCGCCCGGCGAACCGATAGGCGAACTTGTTCCGGGATCATCTCAGTCGGCTGTAACAAACTGGCCGCCGGGGTCGGCCCGACCCAGGGGCTCAGGGCCCGCCCATGCAGACGGTCCGACGCGATCTCGGTGCGGACATCAGCCATCTCCGCCTTGGTGACGAGGTGGGCGAGATCCGCCTTCCTGGCCACATCGGCCCAACCCACCGGCGGCAGGTGCTCCATCAGCGACGCCGCCCCGCTGGTCCAGAGGACCTCGGTGAGGAGCTGGTGCAACTCGAAGCGGGCTTGCTCATCAACGGCCATCGTCGTCTCCTTTCCGGTCCCAGACAACCGGTATGACCACGACGCTAGAAACGTCCTGTAACACAGTCCCCCGGCCCAGAAGGGCGGGCCTGCGGACGGCGAATCAAGCCGTCTCCGCCCGGACCGCCCCCACCCGTCCCCACCTCAGAGGTCGACCAGGCCAGCGTGTTAGGTAGGCCTCATTAGATCGGGGCCGGGGCGAAGGAGCCGTCGATCAGAGGTGATGCAGGGCAGCCACCAGCCCCACGGCCGCGCCCGGCTCGTCTACGCCACCGGTGACGTGCGCCTGGTGCCTGCCCGCTTCTTGATCGCCGCGTCCCCGACCACTTCCGTACGGAAGTTGACACTTCTGTCCGGCAGATCTACGCTGCGATATGGCCGAGATCAGGGCGGAAGAAGTGCGCATCCCTCGCTGGGCGAGAGAGGCGATTGCCCGTCACGAGGAGATCATCGTGGTCAACCATGACCGTCCGGCCTTCGTCATCCTGAATCCCCAGGATCATGCCGCCAGCCGGTCCACGGCCCGCGGGCGGCCCCTCGCAGAGGCCCTCGATCTGCTTGCCACCGGGGCTCTGCCCGATCCGGCCTTCGGGGCGGACATGCAGACCGTGCTCGAAGCCGTCGGACCCACTCCCGAGCCGTGGGCACCCTCCTAGACACCACCGTCTTCATCGAGTTCGAGAGGATCCTGCGTCGAGTCCCTCTCGCCCAGGCCATGGACGAGGTGCGTACCCGGTTGGAGGTTCGAATCGGCGCCACCGAGGCGGTCGGCATCGCAGCCATCACCGCCTCCGAGTTGCTTCACGGCGTCCACCGGGCGACGCCGGAGCACCGCGCCCGCCGAGAAGCCTTCGTCGAGGGGATCCTGTCGGCCTTCCCGCCCCTGCCGTTCGATCTGCTGGCGGCACGGGTCCACGCCCGTCTCTGGGCGCAGCTGGCATCCGAGGGCAGGGATGTAGGGGCCCACGACCGCATGGTGGCGGCCACCGCCATAGCCGCCGGATGGCAGGTCGGGACGGCCAATATCCGGCACTTCGAACATGTGGCCGGCTTGGTGGTCGTCGATCTGGGCGCTACGCCATTGCCGCCACCGCCATCCACAGCGACCCCCGGTTGCTGACGCGCAACGTCAGACACTTTCCCATGTTCCCGGACCTGGTAGCACCGTACTGACCGATTCAGCTGCGACGGCGCGTCCGGCAAGGACTTGGACATCACCGCGGCGGCAGTGAGGCGTCGAGGACCTGGGCCAGGTGTCGGCGTTCGGCCGGTCCCAGGCCGCCCCGCCGGCGCAACAGTCGCCTCAGCCCGCCCACGCCGCACACCACCGCCGACCCCAACGGAACCAGAGCCGCCGGCATGCACCACTCGCAGCCCACGAAGCACAGCACCGGCACGACCGGCACGGAAGGACCCTCAGGCCCGTCCCCGCTCACGACAGCGCCGACGGCGGCCGCCTGGCGCCCGACCGCCGCCACCAGATCACTCCGGTCCCAGCCGGCGACGTGCAGGCGAAGCGAGGGACGACAAAAGGAGCCTCGATCGATCAGCTCCACCCTGCCCCCATGGGCCTTGGTGTCGAATACGAACACTCCCGAGAGCGCAACGGATCACCCGTCCGTCTGAAGGGTCCAAGACGCAGTGGTCGGATCCCACCGGCCGGCCGTGACCCTTCCGTCCAGGATCGGATCCGCAAAGGCGAGGACCTCGCTGAGGAGGTCGCCGAAATCCTCGGGCGTACGGTCCGCGAGCTGCCAGCGTCGCCTCCAGGCCTGCCATCTGGGCTTGGCCAACTGCCCGTGCCCAGCGAGCACGGGACTGAGCGATCCGAGCGACACCTGACGGAACCGGGCGACCTCGGCCAGGCTGCCGGCTACCGAGGCACGTGTGGGTCCGGGACTCACAGCAGGATCTGCAATGTCCGCCGGATGGGGCCCTCGACGCGGGGGAAGTAACGCGCCAGCTCCAGCAGGGTGGCTGGATTTGAACCGCGTCGGCGGACCCAGCGCCGCAAGGCCTCATTGGCGAGGTCCGCTCCCTCCCAGTGGGCCAGTCGGAACACGTCGATGATCGAGCGCTCGGCGCTGTAAAGGCCGATGTGAACGCCGCTGAGGTCGGTGACGGCTCGTCCCAGGTCGAACGTGTCTACAGCGAAGCGGTGCCACCTGACCGGGGCCCCGGCTCGGGGGAGTCGCGTAGTCCGGGGGAGAGCGATGTCGATGCGGGGTGGGTTCTCGTCGGTGAGGTCGTGACGAGCCAGGGCACTGGCCAGGCGGAGTGGCCCCTCGGGAAGGGGGATCAATCGTGTCAGCGGATCGAGGCCGGCTACCAGGTCCCGCCAGCGGCGGGACCAACTCCATGGTCAGTGCCGAGATTGCCCGTGCCCGTCAAGGCCGCCTGCGGCGTCCCTCCGGGACCGGCTGACGCCGGACCTTGACCGGCACTGCGGTCTGGGCCATAAGACCTGGGCCGTCCGGCCATGGTTCGGAACTGGCCACAGTCTCACGACGCCGACCTGAACAGCGAGGGCCGGTGGGTCGGCGGGACGGTGGTGGCCAGCAGGCAGCCCGTCCCACCCCCCTCCCAGGGGACCACGCCCCCAGCACCGGCGATCCGCCCAACTCCCCGGACACGTCGGGCCCTCAGCGTCTGGACGTGCAGACTGGTCATCGGGCTCCGCCGGCGTCTCCGGGAAGGGGCTCTGGCCGGCCGGCTCAGCGTGCGCACGTGCAGACTGGTCATCGGGTCCCGCCGGCGATTCCGGGAAGGGCTCGTCCCCGCCCCGGGGCGCGCTGAAGGAGCGCAGCATGGCTTCGATCGCCTCCAGCTCGTCATTGGTCAGGCTGGCCCGGAGCTGGCCCAGTCCGTGATGGCCTTTCCAGATCCGGATCTCCCGGCGTTCGGGTTTGTCATAGGGACCACCCCGGTTCTGGGAGAAGAGGGCCTGGTAGTAGCGCACGGCAGCTTCGACGTCATGCACGGCGCCGGAACGGGCCAGTTCCACCAGGGCGGTGTCCACCTCGGTCGATACGTCATCGAGGGAGCAGATGGCCCGGGCGGCCGAATAGGAGATCTCCGCGCCGGCAAAGGCGTCATGGACCACCGGCCGACGCGACAGCTCGTGGGCCAGGCGCAACGGGTCATACGCCGTGGAACGGGCCAGGCCACAGCGCCACGAAAGCCACGCGGCGCAACACAGCTGGCCGTCGGCGGCCCAGCCCTCGTCCCGGTCAAACTCCACCAGCACGTCCAGCCACCCCGACTCGTTGGCCTCCATCACCGAGCGACGTTCCACCAGCCAGGGCCCGACCCCGAAGAGGGGCGGCTCCGAGGACTCAGCACCAACCGAAACAGTGACCATCCCGACCTCCAAGACGCGAGGAACCAAAGGGAGGGTCGCCTGGGGCCGCCG
>DAHUYE010000065.1 GCA_027315345.1 Actinomycetota bacterium | reverse complement strand
CCGCCAACCCACGCCGGTTCTGCGGTCGGCGGCCGACCCCACCCAAGCTCCCCACCGTCGCTTGGATCAACAACCCGACCATCAACACCGACGCACAGAAGAAATCCTGAAGACTTGTCTCAAAGGCCTTGACAGGTTCCGTGACGGTCCACACGTTCCACGATCGTGGAATGTGCGAGTCCCCCCGCGGTGTGCCGGCTCCCGTGTTCCTGGAGACGGAGCGGAGGCTGGCGCGCCGGACCGACCTCCTGGTGACGTCCGGTCCTGAGATCCGCGACGAGCTGGTCGACTCCGGGGTGGGCAGAGAGGCCCAGTGGCGCATCGTGCCGGCGGCCCTCGAACCCGTCCCTGCCCGCTTGCCAGGTGGACTAGCCGGCCGTCTACGTCTCGAGCTCGGGGTCCCTCCCAATGCGTGTTTGGCCGGTGCCTTCGCCCGCTCGGCGCCGGCAAGGGACCACGTGTCGCTGATAGAGGCAATGAGGCTGGCGCCAGGCTTGCATCTGGTCATCGGGGGGGAAAGCTACGAGGTCCGATCCGCCCTGGAGAGCGAGATTCGCGCCGCTGGCATCGAGGGCCGGATCCACCTGGCGGGCTGGTGGACCGAGCTCCCGGGGTCGATGGCCGAGGTCGACTTGGTCGTCGTTGCCAGCCGAGGGGACGTGGAGCTGTCCTCGCTTCTGGAGGCGGCTGAAGCCGGCAAGGCGGTGGTGGCTGCCGGAGGCACTGGGACAGCCGAGGTAGTGAGGCACGATCTGACCGGCCTGCTGGTGCCGACCGAGAAGCCGAGAGCCCTGGCCAACGCGCTACGCCTACTGCAGCTGGACGAAGGGAAGCGTAGGAAGATGGGGCTGGCCGCCAGACGGTTGGCCGCTCGTGTTGCTTTGAAGGAGACCCTGGGCGCGCTCCGGCAGGTCTACCTAGAGTTAAACCATGTTCGGAGCGGTTAGGTCTCTGGGTGCACGCCGTTCCCGGTCCCGACTGGCTCTCCCGTCGGTATCGCGCCAGGCCAGTCCGGAACTGCTGCGTGCCCGTGAGCTGGTCGGATGGTGGAGCAGGATCAAGCTCCTCAACCGCTTCGATACTCGCTATCTGACCGGCAATGCCCTCGCCTCCATGTGCCGTCACTCGCTCAATTACGGGCGGCTAAAGACCAACCCGGGAGGCCGTGAGAACTGGTGGTTCGTCAAGGTCGACTTCGTGGAGCGCTTCTTCGAGCGGCTGGCTCCCGACACGCCCTTTGTTCTGGTCACCCACAACGGGGACCGTCCCATCGATGCATCCTGCCTAGGCTTCCTGGATCACCCCGAGCTGCTGGTGTGGTTCTCCAGCAACGTCGCCTTGACCCACCAGAAGCTCGTTCCCGTGCCGATTGGCCTAGCCAACTCGATCTGGCCCCACGGGGACACCGCGATATTCGACCGGGTGATCGCGGCGGGCCAGCCGAAGTCCCAGCTGGTGGACGTCAGTTTCTCGATCGGCAGCAATCCGGCAGAGCGGACTCGCTGCCTGGATGGGATCGGCCTTTCCGCCAGCGCCCGCCTGCCCTTTCCCCAGTACCTGGAGCGCCTCTCGATGTCCTACTTTTGCGTCTCACCGGCGGGGAACGGGCTGGACTGCCACCGGACCTGGGAGGCTCTCGTGGTGGGAGCCGTTCCGATAGTGATCTCCAGCTGCCTTACCGAGGAGCTGTCCGACCTCCCCTGGATCGTGCTGGATGACTGGTCACAGTTCTCCGCTCTGGATCTGTCACCGCGTCTTTACGCGTCAATTTTGGGTAGCCGGCCGCCCGTGCTCCTCAGCCGAGACCCTTTCGGAGACAGGATGCTAGAAACCGTGAGCAGTCGGGCCCGTTCGGGGGAGCCGGGGCGGCGCACTGACTCTGGGTAGCAGGGGCCCCATCAAACATAGTGATGGAACGACACGGTCCGGTACCGAGATCCTAATTGCCACTCGAGATTTTCGATGGTCAACAGTCGGTCGCGCGGGAGAGCAGCGTTCATCCACCACCGCCGCGGCACTGACCGCCGTCGCAGCTCGAAGTTGCCATACAGCTCGTACTCTGAGAAGCAGGAGGCGCATGACAGGTCGCACACATTAAGAATGGCCTGCCACCAGGCCACTTCTCGACCAAGTTCCATCTCATGCTTGAGGGCGGCGAGGGATCGACGGTTCACGACCATGTGGTGCGCGATGAACGACAGGTGCGACGAGGGGGCGATGCCCAGTACGTCCTCGCAGGCAGAGAAGTAGTTTCCGTGATATTCCCCGGACTGCAAGAGCACAATTTCGCCCCGCAGTGTGAAGCTCTGAGGCCTAACCAGAACGGTGTCAGCGTCAAGCAGCAAGATGTGGTCCTCGACGGCTATGGCATCGGCGCTCAGCTTGATGAGCTGCTGGAACAACCAGCCGGAGCGATCCATGGTCCCGACGCGATAGTCGATGTCGGCGCGGCGTAGTGGCAACAGGCTATCTTCATCGATCACCGTGCACCCCAGCTCACTTGCCGTCTCAGCTGCCAACGACCCCGCTCTGGTCACAGCGTAGATCGTCCCGAGGGGGTGGGCGAGATTGCGCCTCACGCTTGCGACGGAGACTGGCAGGACTTCACGGTCGGCGTCTGCGAGCGGGATGACGACGTCGAGCCGTAGGTCGGATGTCCTATCGAAACTTCGAACAGGCCCGAACCGGCGCCATGCCAACTCTGTCGTGCGGAGTATGTTGAACGGAACTCCCCTTCCGGTAGCCAGGCTGTGCCTGCTCAGTATCCACCGGAGATCCGACAGGGCTGCACGGAGTCCCGTCGGCAGCGCCCGGCCGTCGGGTCTGTCCGGATCCGCCTTCATAGGCGTCATACCCTCGTCCAGGCCGCGGGAAGGCGGAACTCGGCATCGCCCTGGTGGTCCTGGAAGAACCAGACTCGGGGAGCGAGCACGACCTTGTCCGGCCTCGGGTCCAGCCAGGCGCCCCACCAGCTGAACGAACTGTTGGCGATCACGTGATGCCTGCACCTGCTCATGGCGAGCAGGTCCTGCCATGGCTCACCGCGGTTGAGGAAGTCGACAAGGATCGATCTCGGCGGCAACTTCAACTCCCGTCTGGCCCAGGCGAGGTCGTCCGTGAATACGTAGAAAGTCGGGTCGATAACCCGCCGTTGCATCTCAGCCACGGCATCGAGGTAGTACGAAGCCGGTAGGGCGTCCGCATAACCCGCTTGTCGCACGTGAAGGGAGACCGTCTGCCCCTTACCGACCTGCTCGATGAGAAGGGCGGTCTCCTCGGTCAGGCAACTCCGGAGGGAGAATTCGCTGCGGATCTGAGGGGCCACCTCGGCGAAGTACCCCTCGTTCTGCCAGAAGCCGGAGAGGTAGGTGCGGGTCGAGCCAGAGAGGACCCGACTGTCCACGGAGTGACTTCTCTCCTCGATGACCCGTCCCGTTCGCTTCCAATGAGTTCGCCCTTTGATCCAGTGCAGATCGGGGCACAACCGGAAGCAACCAAGGGAGTATGTCTCGTGGGGCATGAGGTCGTCTGCGTCGTACCAGCCGATGTCTAATCGGAGGGGAACGCCTAGCGTGATCGATAGTCGGCGCGCGCAGGCGTACTGGAACATCTGATTGCCGAGCCCCCCCATGAGGCGAACCGTAATCACCCGACGGGACTAAGGGTCTCGGAGCTGAGGAATGGCAGGGTTGGATGGAGCCGGCGCAGCTCATTCACGAATGGCGACTTTCCGGTCCTTACTGTCCCCGCGAGCGCAGTAAGACCTTTGGTTCGAATCAGGTGTGAGCAGAAGTCACTCCAATCCTGCTGTCTCAGGAGGCCGGGGAGGTGGAAGTGCTGTAGGTGGCCTCGGCCGGTTGCGATCGACGTGCGCGCCGGGTCCTGCCTCGAGGTAGACACCAGCACCACCAGGGATGTCCTGCTGGCGTGAGCGGGGATTGGGGCTGGGAGCAAGACTGACGTCAGATCGCCCTGCTCGTCTGCGATTGCCAGAATCCCCCCGACCCTGACCCCGTTGTTGGCGCTGCCGGTCTGGTCCCCGTCACTGAGTCGGATCTCGAACGCCCGCAACCGGCGGGACCGCCGTCGCGAGACTCGGGTGAGGAGGTCCCTATTGAGCTGAGCCACGGCTCGACGCTGGGCGTTGTAGCCGGGAAGCGATGGGCTTTGGGATAGGCGAGGGCCGGAATGTGTCCGGTAAAGCATTAGGGGTTGCGGTATGTTGGCGATGCGAGCTCCGAGGGCCGCCATCCGTACCCACAGACGCCAGTCCTCGAAGACGTAGTCGGGTCCGAGCCCCGTATCGCGATAACCACCCGCCCGCTCGTAGAGGTCGCGCCGGAAGACCGCAGCACCGCTCACCCAGTTCAGCCGAAGCAGGTCGGTCAGTGCCGGATAGGTCAGCGTCCCCACACACCGATCTTCGTCACCGAAGCATCTGATGGCACTCGAGACGACGTCGTAAGCCCGCCTCTCCAGGAGGAAGGTGGCCACGTCCAGATATGTAGGCTCCAGCCGGTCGTCGGCGTCGAGACAGCAGAGGTACCGACCACGGGCGTGGCGGACGCCGAAGTTGCGGTTGTCACCTAGCAGGCTCGGTCTGTCCCGGTAAAGGATCCTCAACCGTGGGTCGCCAAGTCCCTCGAGGTTTCGCACCTGCCTCGGTGTGGTTCCATCGGTGGATCCGCCCTCCACGACGATCACCTCCAGGTTGCGGTAGGTCTGGCTGAGCGCCGAGGCGACCGCCTCTGCCACGAAGCTCCCGTGGTTGAAGCACGGGATGATCACGGACACGACCGAGCCGGTAATGGGTTCCTGTCGGCCGGCCCGATCCGAGGCGAGCTCGGAGGAGCTCCGATAAGGTTTCGGCCCGCTGATCGAGACTCCCCGACCGGCACGCGTCCGGCGCATCAGGCTCAGGAGCTCTCCCCGAAGGGCCAGGCTCAGCCCGACTCCGAGCCGTCGCCTAAGCTCCGGAGGAATCAGAGGGATCGGTCTACCTGGCTGGCCCACGAGCCCTCCGATGCGATGCCATGGCTTGGCCAGCCAGGTGCCTTGATCCCATCATGACCGCCCCAAGGAGACCAGGGCCCGCTTGGCTGCTCTGGCCGCGGAGCCCGTGATTCGTCCCCGAACCCGGGCCAAGATGGCCCTCTCGTTGCCACGCGCCGCCCGCCGGGCGGCCGCCACGGCCCTCAGAGGCGCGCGATCTTCGACAGCCAGGGCCGCCACCGCTGCCCACAGCCGCCGCCCGACCTCAGGCGGCAGCCGAATGCCGCGGGACTCGGCTACGGCCGCTTCGAGAAGCCGGCGCCGCTCATCGCGTGTCCCAATGCGACCGGCCAGGATCGACTGAGATACCAGCGAGGTCACGTAGACGGAGTGCAGCTGAGCGGTGGTAACCCCGAGACCGAGAACGAACTCCTCGGTGACCTTCTCGACAGTCGACAGAAGGTCATGTCCCGTCACGGCCCTGGTCCGCAGTGAGGTTTGAATCGCCACCATCGAAAGTGTCTGAGCACGCCAGTCGCGAAATGCGCTCTGGCCCAGATGCACCGTGTATCGGAGAACCTCGTCCGGCAGGTTCGCGCCTTGGCTGCTGTCGAGTAGCCGAACCCACAAGTCGTAGTCCTCGGCATGGCGGAAGGCTTCCCGGTAGCCGCCGGCGCTGATGAAGAGGTCACGGCGCATGGTGACGGCTGGGTGGGAGAATGGATTCCCCACCGGGAGCATCGCTCGGATCTCGGCGTCCCCCGTGGGGTAGGTGACCGCCCAGCTCATCCGCCCGGAGACATCCGAGCATCTGACCTGCCCACCGACCAATCCGATGGCAGGCTCGGACTCCAGGAGGTCCACCTGCCTCTTCAGGCGCTCCGGGTACGAAACGTCGTCCGCATCCATCCGGGCGATGTACTTCCCACGCGCGACCCGGCATCCAGCGTTGAGTGCCGAGACGATTCCGAGGGCCGGTTGGTGAATGACGTTGACCCTCGCATCGTGTCTGGCCACACGGTCGAGACCGGCTGCGGTCTCGGCATCGGCCCCATCATCGACGACGAGAAACTCAAAGTGGGACAGGGTCTGGTTGGTGATACTGGCAATGGCTTGGTCCAACAGACCGCCACCGGAGCGAACAGGCATGACCACGCTGACCAGCGGGTGGCTCACGATCCGCCGCCGGATAGGCCGGTACGGAAGAAGATCTCGTCAAAGCGTCGCTCATAGGTATGGTCCCGGATGACCCGTCGGTAGCCGGCCTGGGCAATTTGGTGACGTTCATCCTCGTTGGACAAGTAGTAGCGGACGGCATCCACGAGACTGCTCGGGTCCTCAAAGGTGCCGACCTCCAACCCGGGCAGCAGGTACTCCTCGAGAGCCGGGGCATCCTGGGTGAGCAGGAAACCTCCGCATCCGGGGACCTCGAAAGTGCGCGCCTTCAGTTGGGCGCCGTAGCGGGGCCGGTCGGCACGAGGGGACCAGGCGCGGTTGGCCAATCGGCGCCCGGCGGTGAGGATGCGGCGCCCACCGGGAAGACTCCGGAGTGCTCCCCGCGTCCTGCCGAACTGTGGCGCGCGTCCTTCGACCTGAGCAGTGGAGACGGATGCATTCGAGAAGTTCAAGTTGATTCGGGTGTGGCTGAAGACCCGCACCATCTCCGCGACAGAGATTCGCCCCGCCGGCCACCCATAACCCCAGGTCTGCACCCGCATTTCATTCCTCTCGAGTGCCTCGACGTACTCGGAGCGGTTGCCGTGGGCCATCCCCACAAAGCTGATGTCGTAGTCGAGCGGCGCGGGCTCGGTCGGGCGCTTGTACGTGTACCTGTTGCATGCCCACTGGCTACGGATGACGTTATCCAGCCCAAGGTCTTCGTAGGGAGCGAGGTCCGGCCCAACCGTCGTCACAATCCAGTTGAAGCACGGAGCCCAGAATCGCGAAAAGTCGTGAAAGCGCCAGTGGTCATCGCAAAACCAGTTGATGGTCACCGTTGAGGTCTCCTCGGATATCCGGCGGACCAGGCCCCGGTCGAGCTCTTCCCCGAAGAGAACGCAGAACATCGCATCCGGCTCCTCGGTGCGTACTGTCTCCCACAGAAGCCGGTTCATCTGGTCCCGACCCTTCTCACGGAGCAGGCTGTGGTAGTCGAAGTAGAGGAGGTCATGACCCATCCCGCTCAGGGCTTGGTAAAACGTCTGATGCTCGAAGCTGTCCCCCTGCTCGGGTCTCCCGTAGTCCCATCGAAGTGCCGCGTAGAGGATCCTCAATCTGCGATCTCGCAAGGGGCGTCTGTGCCGGCTGCGCGGACAAGGTCCTCATAGAGGCCGAGATAGCGCTCAGCCAGTACTTCCCAGCGAAAGTCAGCCCACCACGCCTGGCGGCCGGCCGCTCCCATCCTCTCGAGACCTGACCTGTCACGGAGCATCCTGGCCATACGGTAGGCCGTGAGCGCGGGGAGGCCGACCCGCAGGCCGCTCCGCGTCCTGAGGGCCGGCATGACCGCGCCCCCTTGGGTCCACGAAGCGATCTCCCGCGAATTTCCGACGTCAGAGGCGAGGAAAGGAGTGGCCGAGGCGGCTGCCTCGAACAGCACCACTGGGCTGCACTCGACCAGCGACAGGAGCAGGAATAGATCGGCGGCCGTATAGGCGGCCAGGACATCGGGACGCTCCAGCTCGAGCACCAGTATCTGCTTGTCCGAGGGCCCCATCACCCGGTTGAGGCGGCGAGCCCACCGAAGACAGGAGTCGAAGCACCCCGCCCCACGGCGTCCTTCGGCGGCCACGACCAGGGTGGCCGGGCCGATCGGAGATGCCGCGAATGCGGCCATGGCCTGGCGATGACCCTTCAGCCCGGTATGGGTTCCGACGGTCAGGATGAGCGAGCCGGTGATACCGTGACGATCCCGGAACGACCGTCCGACCTCTGAGTCAAGTTGGCCGAACTCATCCTCCGCGGCGCCGTTGGGGATGACGTGAAGGCTGGTCAGCCCATGGGCGCGAGCGAACTCGATGTCCTGGTAGGTGGGGGAGTGATAGATCGTCGCGTCGAGCCGAGCTAGTCGGGAGGGCAGGTCCTCGAAGTACCGCGCGTACTCGGGCGTCCGGAGCCCGGAGTAGCCGCACGGCGCGCAGACAGTGCATGCCCGGATGGAGCCCGCCGCGTCGAGCAGGAGATCGGTGGTCCATTGCTGGGCGGCGTAGGTCATGATGAGGTCGAAGTCGGAGTCGACCAGGTACCTCTGGAATTCCCACGAGTCCCCGACAATCCCCCTGACGGAGTTACCCGAGAGGGCGAACTCCTTGATCTGCACTCCGTTCAACCGATCAAAGCCTCTCGCAGGAATTCGTGTGGTCGCCACAGTCACGTCATGGCCCCGCACGACCATGGCTTCGCTGATCCGCCGCACCACCTCCTGGGCCCCTCCATGGGAGGGGGCGTAGAACTCGACGGCATGGAGGATCTTCATGGGTCAGGGCCTGGTGCTCACGGCCCGAGAATAGTAGGAGCGAAGCGAGTGGCCGGTCCTCGGCCGACCCCGACCGGGAACCATATACCGGGGCCGGTCGGGGGGTCGGACTAGATTGTGCAGGCTGGTCGGAGGCCTCCCCTGTCGGGAGCCCATCTAGGAAGGTTCCGATTGGGAGACATCTCTCGGGCGATCGCCGCCATCCGACGGGTCATCATCTGGGGCCATCCGCTCCACTCCCACACGCACTCCTACATCCACGAGGGCTACGCGCGGGGATTCCGGAGCCTGGGGCTTCAGACGATCTGGACCGACGATGTTTGTGTGCTGGACGGGATTGACCTTCGGGGCAGCCTGTTCCTCTCCGAGGGACAGGTGATGACGGGACTCCCACTGCGCCGCGACTGCCTCTACGTGCTGCACAACGCGGAGGGCCAGCTGTACGAGGAAGTGGCCGAGAGGGTGCTCGCACTCCAGGTGGTCACGAACGAGGTCCGGGATCGCGGCAGCTCCGGTGATGGGGTCGAAAGGGTGAATGAGTACACCTACGTGGAGGTGAGTGACGGGGTTCCCCATCTCTACCAGCCATGGGCGACCGATCTCTTGCCCGAGGACTTCGACTTTGACGTGTCGTTCCCCGCTCCCTGGCCGAAGGGAACCATTCGCTCCCGGCTGCGGGGGTTGAGGTCCGGTCCGTTCCGCGCTGTCTGGATAGGAACCATAGGGGGTGGTGTGTACGGTAACGAGGCCGAGCTCGCCCCGTTCCAGGAGGCCTGTGCGAGGGCTGGTGTGGTGTTCGTGCACCGCCAGGGATTGGGTCGGGCCGACCACATCCGGCTGGTTCGGAACAGTCTCATGGCCCCAGCCATCGTCGGAGCCTGGCAGTTGCAGAACGGGTACCTGCCCTGCCGTGTCTTCAAGAACATCAGCTACGGTCGCATCGGCATAACTAACAGTCCGTCGGTTCAGGCCATCTTCGACGAGCCCGTGTTGTGCCGGCGGGATACGGCTGAGCTGTTCTGGTCCGCCAGTCCTCTTGTCCGGGATCGAGGGGCCCTGGTGGCCCAGATGAAGGAGGTTCAGTCCCGGCACACATATCTGAACCGGATCCAATCCGTCCTGGAGTACCTTCCCTGACCCGGCGGAGCCCTACGTGAAGCTCTTGCATCTCTCACACCACGAGGGCTGTCTAGCTGACATCGAGCGCGTAGGCTTGGAGCTCGGGGTGGACGTCGAGTCTGCACGCTTCGACGACGGGTACAACATCAGCAAAGAGCGAGCTGACCGTGCCTGGCACAGATGGCGCGGCCGGATGGAAGCCTGTGATGTGGTCATGGTCTCGGATACGGCGCCGTTGTCGCGAATCGTTCTTCAGCACCTCGATGAGTTCCCCGGTCACCTTGTCATCTGGATCTGCAACCGATTCGACTATGCGGACGCCGCCACGAACGACTGTGAATTCCCCGATCCGGCCTATTATGAGCTCTTCAAGGAGGCAACCGGACACCCCCGTGTGCACCTGATCGCCTATACGGCCTTCGAGCATGTCTGGGCCCGCATGCACGGTATCGACACCGGTGACCGCGTCATCCGACCGCTGGGTCTGCGTGGGCCAGCACCCTCGGCCGGCATCATCCGGAGCAGCTTCGACAAGGGAAGGTCGTTCTTCGTCCCTCCGTATCATAACGACACCGTCTTCATGGACCTGCCGACCCGGTGCCGTCAGCTGGGAATCACGACCTACTCCGGACGGTACGGTGGGCCGGAGGACCTGCGGGGATTTCGTGGGGTGATCCACATTCCCTACGCTTGGTCGAACTTCGCATTGTTCGAACATCTCCAAGGTCGGTTGCCCATCCTCATACCCGCGCCCAAGTTTCTCCTCAGTCTGTCTCGGCAGGGTGGCTTTTGGTGGCCGCAGCTCCACCTGCTCAAGGAGTACATCGGAATATCCGAGTGGTACTCATCCGACCACGAGTTCATTGTCACCTTTCGGAGCTGGCGGGACCTGAGGCGCTCTGTGCGTAGGTTGGATGTGGATGCGGTGCTCAGCCGTATGGAGGAACGTGCGGCTGTGCACCAGCGAGAGGTCCTGGAGGGCTGGCGGGAGGTCTTCTCCCTGACTCCCGGGAGAGGGTCAGAGTAACTCTGCATACACCCTGCGCACGTCCCCGAGCTTGCGTGCGAGGTCGAATCGCTCCATGGCCAGTTGTCGGCCGGTTATCCCCATCTGCACCCGGAGGGACTTGTGCCCCAACAGTCGTTCCAGACGGGCAGCCATCGGCGGCGGGTCATCGCGAGGCACCAGGAAGCCCGTGACTCCGTCCTGCACGACCGACGCGGTGTTGCCCACGGCTGTGGCCACGACCGGCCGCCCGGTGGCCGAGGCCTCGATGAGGCCCACGTGGGTCGCCTCGTTTCGGCCCGACGGGGTGACCACGTCCAGATCACCGAGAGCACCGGGCATGTCCGACCACCAGCCGATGAAGTGTGTTCGACTGGCTAGGCTCAGCGACTCCGCAGCTGCCTCCAGCTCCGCCCGCAGGACGCCATCACCCAGTACGGCCAGGGTGGATGTCGGGGAGGCAAGCCATCGCCCGCAGGAGCGTGACGTGGTGCTTTATCGGACCAGTCGGGCTGGAATGCTCACTAGCGGCACATCCGGCTTGACGCCCAGGCGTGCCCGCACCGACCCGGATGGTTCTGTGCGGACAGGAAGGGTGTGAGATCAAAGCCCAGGTGGACTATCCGGTACTGGTCGGGATGTCCGATCCCAAGCGCGAGGAGGTCGTCGGTCTGAGCACTGACCGCTGCCAGGAGATCGGTGCGGGCGGAGCGCGTTCGGCTGCCACGAAGGATCTCGCCACCGGCCTGGAGAAGTAGCCATCGAACACGTGACCGTGGAAGACGTGGACCATGGTCGGCCAGTGCCGCCGGCCGAGCCCTGTGGGGAGCCAAGTGCTCCAGTTGGCTACGGGTAAGCCTACCGCCCCCCGACACGTCTCTCGTCCCAATGCGGAGGGGGCAACCAATAAGCCGTTGATGCCTATGTGGCTATATTGTGCGAGGGAGGCTCCGTTCGTGCCAAAAGAGGTCTGAACAGTGAGCATAAGGCAGAACACCCGCATCTATGTAGCCGGACACATGGGACTGGTCGGCTCGGCGGTACTTCGGCGGCTTGAGTCCGGGGGATTCACCAACGTCCTGACCGCCACGCGCGAGCAGCTGGACCTACGCGATCAGGCGGCCGTCAATTACTGGTTCAAAGCCAACCGTCCGGAGCACGTCTATCTGGTGGCGGGCACGGTAGGAGGGATCCTGGCCAACTCGACCCGCCCGGCCGAGTTCATCTACGACAACCTGATGATCCATGCCACGGTAGTGCAGGCGGCGTACCAGTTCGGGGTCAAGAAGCTGCTTTACCTGGGATCTTCCTGCATCTACCCCAGGGAGGCAGACCAGCCGATCACCGAGGATGCCTTGCTGACCGGACCACTGGAGCCCACCAACGAGCCGTACGCCGTCGCCAAGATCGCTGGCATCAAGCTGTGCCAGGCTTACAGGACTCAGTACGGTTGCGATTTCATCTCGGCAATGCCCACCAATCTTTATGGACAAAACGACAACTTCGATCTCACTTCGAGCCACGTGGTTCCTGCCATGATTCGCAAGTTCCACGATGCCAAGATCTCCGCGTCCCACCAGGTCCTCATCTGGGGAACAGGGACGCCGAGGCGAGAGTTCCTTTGCGTAGACGATCTGGCCGACGCATGCCTGTTCTTGATGGAGCGCTACTCCGACGCCTCTCACATCAACGTGGGCACGGGGGTAGATACCTCGATCTCCGATCTCGCCCATCTGGTCAGAGATGTGGTCTACCCCGGGGCCCAGATCGTTTACGACTCCACCAAGCCTGACGGGGCGCCTCGGAAGGTGTGCGATGTCGGGAAGCTCCGAGCGTTGGGATGGCAGGCCAAGACAGATCTGCGCTCTGGCATTATCAGTACGTATGCCTGGTACCAGAGGGCTCTCCTCGGTGACTCGGTTATGCGCGGATGATTTGTCCACCTTGTCGATTCGGTAATCGAGTTGTTCGACCCGACCTGCCAGAGGTTTCCGGTCAGTGAATATATTGGTAACGGGTGGAGCCGGGTTTATCGGATCTCACCTGGCCGACCACCTCTTGGCCCGGGGCCACACGGTGACGGTCATCGACGACCTCTCCACCGGGCGCCACGCCAACATCGAACACCTCCTGGGCCGCCCTGACTTCGAGTTCGTGCTGGGTTCTATCCTCAACCCCGATGTCGTGGACGACGTCGTCAGCCGGGCCGAGGGGGTCTTCCACCTGGCCGCCGCCGTCGGGGTGCAGCTCATCGTTGACCACCCCCTGCGCAGCCTGGCCACCAACATCCGGGGCTCGGAGATCGTCTTCGAGAAGGCCAACAAGTACGGGACTCCCGTCCTGGTCACCTCGAGCAGCGAGATATACGGAAAGAACCGCTCCGATCGCCTGGGGGAGGACGATGACCGGATCCTGGGCTCCCCGCTCAAGAGCCGGTGGTCCTACTCCGAGGCCAAGGCCATCGACGAGATCCTGGCCTACACCTATTGGAAGGAGAAGGGCCTGCCCACGGTGATCGTGCGGCTCTTCAATACCGTCGGGCCCCGCCAGACCGGCGCCTACGGCATGGTCGTTCCCCGTTTCGTGGCCCAGGCCCTCCGGGGCGAGCCCATCACCGTCTTCGGCGATGGGGCCCAGACCCGCTGCTTCTGTTACGTCGGCGACATCGTCTCGGCCCTTGCCCTCCTCATCACCGACCCCGATGCCCATGGCCGGGTCTTCAACCTGGGCTCGGCCGAGGAGGTCTCCATAGCCGAGCTGGCCGAGGTCGTCCGGGAGGAGACCGGCTCTGCCTCCAAGGTCCGCTTCGTACCCTACGAGCAGGCCTATGAGGAGGGCTTCGAGGACATGGCCCGTCGCGTTCCGGACACCTCCCGGGCCCATGACCTGATCGGCTTCGAGCCCAGCCTGTCCCTCCGGGAGATCGTGCGCCTGGTCATCGAGGAGCAGCGCTCTGCGCCCTGACCTGACGGGTGGGGCCCGGACGAGGGTCACGGTGGTCGGCCAGGGCTACGTCGGCCTGCCCCTGGCCCTGCGGGCGGTGCAGGTCGGCTATGACGTCATCGGCTATGAGGTCGACCGGCGCCGGGTGGAGCTCCTCGACAGCCGCAGCTCCTACGTCGAGGACGTTTCGGACACCGCGCTGGAAGAGGCCTTTGCCACCGGGCGCTACGCCGTCTCGGACTCGGATTCGTCCCTGGCCGGCTTCGACTGGGCCGTGGTCACCGTGCCCACGCCCTTACGCGACGGGGTGCCGGACCTGAGCTTCATCGAAGCCGCCGCCGCCATCCTGGGCCCGCATCTGCGCCCCGGGGCCGGCGTGGTGCTCGAGTCGACCACCTATCCGGGGACCACCGAGGAGCTGGTGCGCCCGATCCTGGAGTCGGCCTCCGGGCTGGTGGCGGGGCGGGACTTCCACCTCGGCTACAGCCCCGAACGCATCGACCCGGGCAATACGAAATGGACCCTGGCCAACACCCCCAAGGTGGTCTCCGCCGTGAGTCCGGAGTCCCTGGCGGCAGTGGCGGACTTCTACGCCAGCCTGGTGGAGGTGGTGGTCCCGGTGTCGGACACCCGGGTGGCCGAACTGGCCAAGTTGATGGAGAACACCTTCCGGCATGTGAACGTGGCGCTGGTCAATGAGATGGCCATGTTCGCCGAGGAGTTGGGGATCGACATCTGGGAGGCGGTGCAGGCGGCGGGGACCAAGCCCTTCGGCTTCATGAGCTTCTCCCCCGGCCCGGGGGTGGGGGGCCACTGCCTGCCGGTGGATCCGAGCTATCTGTCCTGGCGGGTGAAGAAGAGCCTGGGCAAGTCCTTCCGCTTCGTGGAACTGGCCAATGACATCAACGACCACATGCCCCACTACGTGGTCGACCGGGTCATCGAGGGCCTCAACCGCCGGCGCCAGGCGGTGGCCGGCAGTCGGATCGTGCTCCTGGGCCTGGCCTATAAGAAGAACTCCTCCGACGTGAGGGAGTCACCCGCCGTAGCCATCGCCGAGCGCCTGGCCGGCCTGGGGGCCGTCGTCCAAGCGGTGGATCCCCACGTGGGGGTGGAGCGTCCGGTGGGCCTGGAGATGGTGTCGCTGACCGCCGAGCTTCTGGGCTCGGCCGACGCGGTGGTCCTCGTGACCGACCACGACGCCTTCGACTATGACCTGATCGCCCGCTCAGGGCACTATGTGCTCGACACCCGCCACCGCCTGCCGGCCGGCCCCGGGGTGGAGTTCCTCTGATCCACGGTCCCGGTCGCCCCGCCGCGGTCGAGGGTACGCTCAGAGGCCAGGGGTAGGCGACCAAGTGACCGTGGCATTGATGAGTGGCATCCGGTGACAGCCCCCACGTGGTGGGAGTACCTGAGCGTCGTGCTCGGCACCACCGCCGTCACCTTGGTCCTGACCCCTCTGGCTCTGCGCATGGCCCTGCGCCGCCAGATCCTGGACCACCCCAACGACATCAAGGCCCAGTCGTCCCCCGTCCCCTACCTGGGCGGCCTGGCCATCGTGGTCGCCTTCTCGGTGGTCGTGGGGGGCGCCGCTCTGGTCCACCCGCCCCATAGCAACGGCGGCGTCTTGGCCGCCGTCCTGGCCTTGGCCGTGGGCCTGGCTGTGGTCGGGGTCGTAGATGACATCCGCGGGCTGGGTCCGTGGATCCGGCTGGCGGCCGAGGCGGCGGCCGGAGTGGTGGTGTACCTCACGGGCACGCACGCCCAGCTACTGGACCACCGGCTGCCCGATGGCGAGATCTTCGATGCCGTGGTGACCGTGGTCTGGGTGGTGGGGGTGACCAACGCCTTCAACATCCTGGACAACATGGACGGCCTGTCGGCGGGCATAGCCGGCATCGCTTCCCTCAGCCTCTTCGTGGTCGCCTACCTCAACGGCCAATTCCTGGTGGCCACCCTGGCCCTGGCCCTAGTGGGATGTGCCGTCGGCTTCCTGCGCCACAATTTCCACCCGGCCAAGATCTACATGGGCGATGCCGGCAGCCTCTATCTGGGCTTCCTCCTGGCCGCGCTCTGCCTGCGCCTGCGGACCTACAACGTCAGCCGGATCTCCTTCTTCGTACCCATCCTGATCCTGGGGGTGGCCCTCTTCGACACGACGCTGGTGACCCTCACCCGGCTCTGGCACCGGCGTAACCCCCTGAGCGGGGGGCGGGACCACACCAGCCACCGGCTGGTGTTCCTGGGCGTGCCGGTGAAGGTCACGGTCAGCCTGATCTACGCCGTGGGCGCCGGCTTGGGCTGGCTGGCGGTGGTGGTGGCCCGACTGGGCGACCAGCGCGCCACGGCATCGATACTCATGGGCCTGGTGGTTGCCGTCGCCCTGTTCCTGGGCGGCCTGCTGGCGGCCGTGCCCGTCTATGAGACGAGCAAGCGCCGGCGCCTCATGATCCAGGAGGTGAAGGCCCACGAGCCCGAGCCGCTGGTCCCGCCGGCGCACAACCCGGTTGGGCCGGTGGGGGGGGAGGAGGCGCCGGCGCCGGCGTCGATGCCCATGTGAGGCTGTTCTCTGGGGGCCGGCGGGGTCGTCTGGTGTGGGGGACGGTCATGTGCGGGGGGTGGCCGGCAGTGGCCGGCGGATGATCAGGAACTGTCGGCGCTCATGACCGTGAGTGAGCAGGCCGGCACCTTGCGTCCGTCCCTCTGGGCGCCCTCGGTCCTCCCCGGGGGCGCCTTGCCCAACGAACCCGGCGCCGGGTACGGTCCGCGACCTGAGGCGGTCCCCGGCATCGGCGGGCTCGGACAATGCGGGAGGCGTAAATGCACGCTCGTGGGCAGAGGGCGGCCTTGAGGGGATCCGGGATAAGCCGGCGCCTGTGGGGGGCCGCCAGCGTGGCCGTTCTGGCGACCGCCGGCCTCGCTGGCTTGGCGGCGGCGCCGGCCCAGGCTCAGACGATATCGACCTGGACGGGGACGGCTGCCGGTGCAGGGACTCCTAACCCCGACTGGTCCGACACCGGCAACTGGGGTAGTGCTCCGGCGCCGGTGAGTGGTAACGCCGTCACCTTTCCGGCGCTGCCGTCGGGCTGTGCCGCCTGCTACCAGAGCACCAACGACATCTCCGGACTGTCCAACCTTTCCCTCAACCTGGTGACTCCCACCTATGCGCCCGCCGTCCAAGCGCCGCCTGCCTATGCCGTGACCGGTAACGCCGTCACCCTCGGCTCGGCCGGTCTCACTAGCGCCATGCAGTCGCAATCATCGACTCCGTTCAACTCCGGTACCAACCAGTTGGGCATTCCCATGGCGCTGGGGGCTTCCCAGACTTGGAGCGTCACCGGATCCGGGCCGACCATCGGCGCCTTTGGTTCTGGCCCGCCCGCGGGCGGTGTCACGGGAGGGATCAGCGGTTCGCCTGGCACGAATACCTTGGGGATCACGCTGGCGGGTCAGACGGTCTCTGGGGTCAGCATCCCCGGCTCGCTGACGATTGCCGCCACCGTCGAGGCCGGGACCGTTGCCGTCACCGGAACGGCCACCACATCCTCGGGGTTCCAGGCCGCCGGGACCAACGGGAGCGTGGTCCTCTCGGATTCTGGGAGCAGCCTCAACGGGGGCGATGGCAACCCTGTCACCATCACCGACGCCGGCCTGTCATCCGCCGGCTCGGTCGGCCCGCTCACTGCCACCGGAGCCCAGATCGAGGTAGGCCTTCTCGGCCCGACCTACACGGGCTTTCCTGAGGGGACCATGACCGTCGACGGGTCGGCCGGCTTCGACAGTGCCAGCGACCTGATGTTTTCCGGCATCGACAGCCCAACCACGGCGGGCACGTCCTACCCGCAGCTGACCGCCACCGGCAGCGTCAACCTCGGAGGGGCCCAACTCTCCCTCCTGACGAGCTGCAGCCCGACTCTGGCGACGGGGGATACCCTCACCCTGGTATCGGCGCCTGGTATCACCGGTCAGCTCGGCTACCCCACCGCACCGGGTGGCACTCCCACGCCCATCACCAATGGTGAGACCATCCAGGCCGCCAATCCCGGCACGTCTGGTCAGTGCACTTCTGCTCCGCCCACCTACACCTTCCAGATCAACTACACCGGGACCGCCGTCACGGCCACGGTGACCGGGATAACCACCCAGTCGAGCTCTCCACCACCGACGACGTTCTCCTCGTCCCCCACCCCGCCGCCTCCGCCCACCGGGGCCTCCGGCTCTTCGAGTTGCGCCTCGGACAGCTCCAGCTCGAGTTGCTCGACCACCAACGCCGGCACCACGGTCACGGTCACGGGCACGGGGGCGGTGACTCTGGCCCAGTACTCCTCTGACCCGGTGGGCAACCTGTCTTCGGGCACCGAGTACTTCGACGTGCAGGCCTCTTCGGGCAACAGCTTGACGTCGGTGTCCATAGATGACTGCAACCTGGGCGGGGGAACCAGCCTGTCGTGGTGGAACCCGGCGGCCAACTCCGGCGCCGGCGCCTGGGAGGCGGTGACTGGGAGCCCGGGGCCGACCTATTCGGCCGGGTCCCCACCGTGCGTGACGGTCACTCTTACCGGCTCCACCAGCCCCAGCGTTTCCCAGCTCAGCGGGACGGTGCTCGGGGTGAGCACCGCCTCCGCCAGCCCGCCTCCCACCCCGAGCCCGACCCCATCCGCGTCGCCGGGCTACTGGCTGGCCGGTTCGGACGGAGGGATCTTCTCCTTCGGCTCGGCGGCCTTCCACGGCTCGGCCGGGGGAACCCACCTGGCTGCGCCGGTCGTAGGGATGGCCTCCACCCCGGACCACGGCGGCTACTGGCTGGTCGAGTCCAACGGCACGGTGCTGACCTTCGGGGACGCCACCTCCTACGGCTCGGCGTCGGGCCTGCATCTGGCTGCTCCCATAGTGGGCATGGCCGCCACCCCCGATGGTGGGGGCTACTGGCTGGTGGGCGCCGATGGAGGGATCTTCTCCTTCGGCGACGCCGCCTTCCACGGCTCGGCCGGGGCCATCCACCTCAACAAGTCCGTGGTGGGCATGGCCGCCACCCCCGATGGTGGGGGCTACTGGCTGGTGGGCGCCGATGGCGGGGTGTTCTCCTTCGGCGACGCCGCCTTCCACGGCTCGGCCGGGGCCATCCACCTCAACAAGCCCGTGGTGGGCATGGCCGCCACCCCCGATGGTGGGGGCTACTGGCTGGTGGCTTCTGACGGAGGCATCTTCTCCTACGGGGACGCCGCCTTTGAAGGCTCGGCCGGAGCCATCCACCTGACCGCTCCCGTGGTGGGGATGGCCGGCGTGTAGCTCGTCCCAGTCAGTCCAGTGACGGGCCCGGCTCCTTCAGGGGTCGGGCCCGCTCTGCTGTCCGGGTGGCGGGTGAGGTCCCGGCGCCTCGATCCCCCTGTCACTTCACCCTGATACAATAGGAACAGTCGTTCCCATCGGCCCGGGGGGCGGGATAGCCATCCCGCAGGCGGTGCCCTCTCATCTGATCATGCGCGTCTTGGGAGGTATTGGGGATGGTGGCTGGTTCTTCTTCTTCGGTGGGTGGACCTTGTCCGGGGGATGGGTCCTGGGAGGCTCCCATGTTCGATCCCGGTCCGTGGCTGGCCGAGCGGCGGGGGCTGATGGACACCAACGAGTCGGCCTGGCTGGACGTGCTGGTGGACTTCGACCATGACCAGGCCTGGGCGGCCGACGGTCAGCTCAACGGGGCGGCCTGGCTGATGTGGGCTTGTGGGCTGTCGCGCTCGAGTGCCTATGAGAAACTGGCCATGGCCCATGCACTGGCCCGACGTGTCGTGGTTCATGACGCCTTCGCCGCCGGGGAGATCTCCTATTCGGCCACCCGGGCCATCACCTCTTTGGATGACGTGTCCACCGAGGTGGATGTCGCTTTGGTGGAACTGGCCCGCTCGGCGCCCATCGGTGATGTGGAAGCCGCCGTTCGTTACTACCAGGGCCTGGCCTCCCAGGAATCCGGGGACCCCTATCGACGCCCCGAGCGTCGGGAGGTGCGTATCTGGAAGGGCCATCACGGACTGGGCCAGTTGCGGGCCAACCTCACCAATGACGAGTTGGCCCAACTCGAGGCCCTGCTGGCCGCCTTCATGGCCCCACCGGATGAGTCCGCCACGGCGGACTCCGAGGGCGCCGGCGGGGAGGCCGGCGGGCCCTTCGATGATGAGTCGGCCGGCGAGTCGGCGGAGGCCGATACCCAGTCCGCAGCGGCGGACTCCGAGGGCGCCGGCGGGCCCTTCGATGAGCCGGCCGGGGAGTCGGTGGAGGCCCGAGATCAGTCCGCAGCGGCGGACTCCAACCGGACCGGCGGGCCCTTCGATGACGAACCGGCTGGCGGGTCGGTGGAGGCCGATACCCAGTCCGCAGCGGCGGACTCCGAGGGGATCGGTGACTGGCGGGTGCGCTATGGCCAGACCCGCGCCGATGCCCTCATGGATGCCGTGGCGGTGGCCATGGCCCATCTGGGCGAGGGCCATGCCACAGGAGCGGATCGCTACCTGGTGCATCTGGTGGCCGAGGTGGCTGATAGCTCCGGTCTGCCGGGCGGGCCGGCGGAGTTGGTGGATGGGTCACCTCTGGACAAGGAGGTGGCCGCCCGTATCGCCTGTGATGCCAGCTTCATCACCCATCTCATCGGAAAGGGGGGAGAACCGCTCTATCTGGGCCGCAAGGTGAGGGACTGGACCACGGCCCAGCGCCGGGCCATCACCGTGAGGGACCGGGGGCGGTGTCGTTTCCCCGGTTGTGCCCGGGGCATCACTGACATCCACCATGTGCACCCGTGGGAGGAGGGAGGCCTGACCGACGTGGCCAACGGGGCGTTGCTCTGTGGCCGGCACCATTCCTTGGTCCACGAGGGTTACAGGGCCGTGGGCGATGCCAACGGTGAGCTGACCTTCCACCGTCCCGATGGTTCGGTGCTGGGGGTGAGCACGGCGCCGGTGTCCCGGCCGTCAATGTTCAGGACGGCGGCGTGACGGATGGGTCCGGGTCGCGGATCTCTCTGCACGGGCATTCAGCCCATCGGTGCGGTGCCGAGGCGTCACCATTCGGCCCCTTGCCCGTGACGTGCGGCCACGATTGCACCAGAACGTCCTCCTGTACACCTCGGACCAGCTTCTGGTTGGGCTCGCCGAGGTTCTACATCGCATCCATGGTTGACAGGACTCACTCCACGGCTGTTCGGGCGGTATTCTGGATTCGTGCCCGCACGAAGCACGAATAGTCCCGCCGAGGAGGTGGCGGAGTCCCTGAGGGCCCTTGCCGTACCGGCCAAGGCCATGTCCCCTTCGGCTGTCGAGGCCGATGGCCAACAGATTCTCGTTGAGACGCGCCGCAGCGTCAGCCAGACCGAGGCCGAGGGTCTGGCTCGGAGATTTGCCGGTGGGATCATCGTGGCGGACCGGATCTCCAAAGAGGCTCGTCGCGTCCTAGCCGTAGGCCGGGTGGCATGGCTTGACCGCCGGGGCCACTTACAGCTTCGCGGCGCCACCGTGCGTATCGACGCGGATGTGCCCCCGCTCCTCCAGCCCGAACCGACCCGAGTCACCGAGCTCTTCGTCCCGACGGGCCTGGATGTCGCAGTCGCCCTACTCCTCCATCCGCAAGAGTCCCATCGCACCACCGAGGTCGCAACGCTGATCGGACGATCTCCAGGGCGGGTATCGGAGATCCTGGCCGCCATGCGGGACCGGGGCCTTGTGGACCGCCATGGTCGGCCATCGATTCCCGACCTGTTCGACGAGATGGCCGACGCCTGGACTCCGTCATGGCGACCGTTGGAGACACTTCCCCAACCCGACGCCGATCTCTTCCGCCTCTCAGGGACCCTGGGAGCGGTCTGGCACAAGGCACCGGTGGTGGCAACTGCGGACTGGCCCGCCGAGCTTTACGTGCAGGACCAGAGCGAACTGCGGGCCGTGCTCCGCTCCCATGGGGCACCTTCGGAGATGCCCCCGGCCGGACGGGTAGCGATATGCCCGTCTCGCTACGGATGGTCGGTCCCGGCCGAGTTCTCGCACCATGGGTTCCCGGTGGCCAACCACATCGTGGTTGCCCTTGATCTGGCCCAGGACCGGGGTAGGGGTCGGGAGATCCTCGAGGGTTGGGACCCGGAGGGCCACGTCCGTGTCTGGTGAGATCCTGTTCATCGACGGGCCCGGCGGCTCAGCATCGCGCCTCGTTCGTGCCTTGGGGACACTGGCCGCCGAAGTCCCCTCATCCGAGTTCGCGCTGATCGGCGGCTTGGCCGTCATGACAAGGCTCGGCCGGGTCCACCGCGCCACCGACGATCTTGACGCTGCAGCCCAGAGCGTGGATGGGGGCCCCTCTCGTCTGTCGATTCTGGTGGGAGGTGGTGAGAGCGGGCAGGGGCGTCGGTCGGTCGAAGGCGTTAAGGTCGACTGCATCGATGTGGGGTCCACTCCGGCTGTCGATCTCGACCCGGAAGAGCTTCCTGACGACGAGTTCGACCGAGCCTTTCTGCTGGCACACCGGTGGGCGCTCGACTCTGCCCAGGAGGCTTCTCTGACCGTGGTATCCGAGCAGCGAGTTCCCCTCACCACGGCGACATGTCGTGTGGCTACCCCGGCAGCACTCGTGGCTATGAAGCTCCAGTCGGCACCTCGCCGACGAGCCCAGCGGGCGCACAAGGGCCCCAACGATTATGGAGATCTCTTCGCGCTCCTGGTCCAACCAGAGGCGTTCGACGACATTGTCTCCGACCTGCCAAACGCCCCCCAAGGGCTCGGCCGATGGTGCCATGAGAGGATCGAGATCGAACTCGTAGCGGGAGCCGGCCGCACGGCCCGGGCCATCCGACAGACAATGCTGCTTGATCCGCCCACCCCCGGGGACATCGAAAGGGTCGGCCGGGCAGTGCTGCTCCGGCTCGGCCCGGGGTAGGAGCCTGGCCAAGCTGACCTGGTACAATAAGAACGGTAGTTCCCCGCGGCCCGGGGGGCGGGATAGCCATCCCGCAGTCGGTGCCCTCTCAGCTGGTGGTGCACGTCTTGGGAGGCATTGGGGATGGTGGCTGTTTCTTCTTTTTCGGTGGGTGGGTCTTGTCCGAGGGATGGGACCCGGGAGGCCCCCATGTTCGATCCCGGTCCATGGCTGGCCGAGCGGCGCTCGGCCATGGACACCAACGAATCGGCCCGACGCCCAGTGGTCCATGACGCCTATGCCGCCGGGGAGATCTCCTATTCGGCCACACCGGGCATCACCGACATCCCCCACGTGGTCCCCTGGGAGGAGGGCGGTTCACGGATGTGGCCAACGGGGCCTGCTCTGTGACCGGCACCATTCCTTGGTCCACCAGGGTTACCGGGCGGTGGGCGACGCCAATGCTGAGCTCGCCTTCCACCGCCCCGATGGGACCGTGTTGGGGCTGAGCAGTGCGCCGGTGTTCCGGCCGGCGCTGTTCAGGAGGGCGGCGTGACGGATGGGCGAGAGCTCCATGTGGGCGTCTGTCACGCTGATGCTCCAGTGCCTAGGTGCTAAGATGACAATGTGGCTAAGACGCGTACGACCGTGACCATTGACTCTGAAGTCATGCGGGCCGTCAAGGTATGTGCGGCGCGCACAGGAAAGGCTGACGGGGACGTAATCGAAGAGGCGCTCCGTCGGGACTTGGGTCTTGACCTGCTGGATCGACTGTGGGCCAAAAGTGATCTTGATGAGGCAGAGGCATTGGACCTAGCCGTGGAGGCACAGCACGCCACTCGGCGGCCACGGCACTGACTTGCGGGCGGTCCTCGACCCCAACGTCATCATCTCTGCTCTGTTGAGTCCGCGAGGGGCCTCGGCACAGGTGCTGCGGGCTTGGATGGAAGGCGCCTACGAAGTGGTGGCCTCTCCGTTGCTGGTCGAAGAGTTGGATCGAGTGCTGGCCTATCCCAAGATCAGAAAGCGCATCGGCAGGGCCGAAGCAGGTGAAGTGATCCGCCTCCTGCGCCGAAGCGCACAGTTTTCGAACGATCCCACCGACCCCCCCGAGGTACGGTCTGTGGATCCGGGCGATGATTATTTGATCGCTTTGGCGGCCGAGGTCCGCGCTGTGATCGTCTCGGGCGACCACCACCTTCTGAGCCTGCGACACAGAATCCCCGTGCAATCGCCCAACGAGTTCCTCAAGTTCCTCGGTGCCGAGGGGGGATCACCCGACGGCGGCGCTTCATGATCCAAGAGGTCCGCGCCAGCTTCGTTGCCGGGCGCGATCCTCAGCTGCGGATGAGGGCCGGCAGTCTTCGGCGGATGATGAGGAGCTGGCTGCCCATAACCATGAGGAGCAGGCCGGCGGCCAGCATGGGGAGGCTATTGGAGCCGGTGAAGGGCAGAGAAGCCGGGGTGCCGGTGCTCCCCCCGGTCGGAGGCGCCGTGGCGCCCCCCCCGGTGGCCGAGCTGACCGGGGCGGGGCTCACACCGCTCGCACTGGTGCCCGCCGGCGTAGTCGAGGAGGCGGCCCGGTAGTTCGCCTGGGAGGTGACCCCGGCCAGGCCGGCGGCTAGGCCCAGGGTGGACAGACCGCTGAGGGCGGAGCCGGTGGGCAGGGCACTCACCTGGGTGGTCAGCGTCCCCAACAGGCCGGTCAGGCCGGAGGGGATGGTGAGACTGTGGGCGTCGGCGGCGGGACGGGCCAGGAGCGAGTGGCTACCCAGAGCGCTGGTGATGGCCCCGAGCTCGGCCTGAAGCTGGGAGGTTAGGGAGTCCACCAGGCCCGAGAGGCTGATGGGGGAGATGGACAGGTCCAGGGCGCTGAGCCCGGCGCTGGCCGTCCGCGTCCCGTCCGCGCTTGGTGCCGAGGTCGAGGTGGTGGGGGTGAGACCGCCCAGGCTAAGGGTGGGCTTGGCCGCGGCGGGCAGGATGTCCAGGACGGTGGAGAGCTGGCCGGTGATGCCCTTGAGCAGTGTCGACAGGTCCTCACAGGTCGGGGCGGCCACGGCCTTGCCCAGCACGCTCACCGATCCGAGGGTGCAGGTCACCGAGGCGGTATCGGTCTTGGCGTTGGCGGCCACGTTGAGGCCGACGGCCAGGTCACCGATTCCGAGGAGGGGAGCATTGCCCAGGGCGCCGGTGAGCTGGACCAGGACGGACTGGAGGTTGGGCAGGGAACCGAGCAGGGTCTGGAGCTGGGTCAGGAGGTTGTCGATGGTGGTGGTCAGGGTGGTGACCAGGCCCTGGGCGATGGCCAGGGGGCTGCCGGGGGCGGAGGCCTGGGCCAGAAGGTTGGCCAGGGTGGCCTGGGCGCCGGCCAGGGTGGCCTGGGCGGTGGCAAGGGCCCCTTGGGCGGTGTTGAGCGCGGCCTGGGCGGAACTCACCGTCTGGTTGGCCGTGGCCAGGGTCCCCTGGGCGGTGGTCAGGGTGGTCTGGTCGTTGTTGACCGTGGTCTGGGCTGCAGCCACCGCAGCCGTGGCGGTGGTGCACGTCAGTGAGAGAGGAACCAGGCAGGCCGTGTTCTCGGCGGTCTGGTCGGCGGCCAGCGTGGCCTTGGCGGCGGCGAGGGCCGCCTGGTCGGTGTTGACGGTGGACTGGTCGCTGGACTGGGTGGTCTGGGCGGAGGTGAGGGCGGCCTGGTCGGAGGTGACGGTGGCCTGGTCGGTGGCCACGGTCTGGGTCGCCTTGGTCACGTCGGTTTGGGCGGCGGCCAGGGTGGTATTGGCGGCGGTCAGAGAGGCGACGTTGGCCTCGGCGCCGGACAGGCTGGTCAGGTCGGTGCTGAGGGTCTGGGTGTCGCTCAGGAGCGAGCGGACCTGGTCCAGCTCAGTGGTGAGGGTGGAGCTCAGCGGTGCGCCGGTGGCCTGGAGCAGGTTGACGACCACGCCGAGGGGCAAGCCGGCCAGGACGTTGGCGGGCAGCAGGTCGGCCAGGTCGAGACTGATCCCGGGGGAGGTCAGGTCCAGGGACGCCGCCGAGCCGGTCGGGCCGGCCTGGGCCAGTAGGCCATGGGTCCCCAGGTCGGCGGACAGGTTGAGGGGCGAGACCCCAAGGGTGCCGGTCAGGCCGCCCAGCTGGGCCAGGGCGCTGCCGGCGCCAGAGTTGACGGCGTAGTTGACCAGGCCCACCGACCCGGTGACCGGCCCGGCGGATACCGGCACGGTGACGTTGCCCGCCTGGTTGCCCTGGGCGGAGCTGTAGGCGGCGCCCTGAGTGGCCTGGCCCATGGCCGTGGGCCCGGCCAGGGCGAGGGTGGCGCCGAGGGGTGGGACGGACTGGGCGGCGGCCGTGATGGTTCCCAGAGCCACGGAGCGGGCGGCGCCCGGTGTCCCGCTCAGGGACAGCTGGGGCAGGGTGAGGCTGAGGGAGGCCGATCCGGTGTTGACCGGGATGGAGGCGGCGTGGCTCGCCATCACCAGGCCCTGGGCGGCCAGGGCGCACCCGCTCAGGAGGCAGACGATGCCTGATCGGGTGCGGAACTTCGATGCGGCCATAGGTGGCTCCCCGGCGGTTTGGGTCAAATGGGTGACATGTAGATGATCCTCGCTCTCCGTGGCAATTGGCATAGCAAGAAGTGGTCATTTTCGAGTGGCCCGATCGAGGTAGTGCCTGGGACGTTCAGGGCGCCTACGTTCGGATGACATGGGCGCCGGCGCCGGGTCGTGTGACATAACCCGCTCCGTTCCGTCCTATTTCTGCCATGCCTGCCCTTGCCAGCCGTCTGCCCCTGGTTGAGCTGTCGGCTGGAGCGGGCCGGAAAGTGGTGAGGGGGTTGCGCCGCTCAGCCGGCCGGCGCATGGTCCCCGGCCTCATCGCCGCGGTGGCCCTGCTGGGTCTGCTGCCTTCCTTTTCCTCCCCGGCCGAGGCGGCGCCGGGTGGGACCATCTTCGGGGTCCAGATGGGAACGGGGATCTTCGCCATGGGCGCAGACGGCGCCGGACGCCACCTGGTGGTCTCCGATCCGGCCGTGGATCTCGTGTCGGCGGCCCCGGACGGCTCCGCCATCGCCTACGCCGCCCAGGGCAGCGGGACCGTGGTGCTGGCCACGGCCGCCGGGACCGGGACGGCCACCGTGACCGCCCCCTACGGCCAGGTCGGCTCTATCGCCTGGTCACCTGACTCGGCCACGGTCGCTTTTACCGTCTGCACGGTCCCATCCGAGCCCTGCTCGTTGGATACGGTCGCCTCGGACGGATCGGGGCTGCTCACGATCGTGGCCGCCACCTCTGGCGGTTCCGGGGTGGCTCCTTCCATCTCCTGGGGTGGGACCGGCCTGGTGGCCGACCTGATGGGGGCCTCCGGGGCGCCGATATGTGAGCCCTGTGGCGGGGTGGCCTACGTGGTCAATCCCAACGGCTCGGTGGGTAGCCCGGTACTCCCGGGCGGTGTGAGCCAGGCCAACCCCGATGGAGCGGTGGCCCAGGCCGTCCAGACGGGTCGGTTGGCCTACGCCACCGGAGTCCCGCCTCAGACGGGTGGCGTGCAGGTCTTCGATCCCGGAGGCACCCAACCCGTGGCCAGCTATCCGGGCTTCACGGCGCCGGCCCTTTCCCCCGACGGGTCGGAGCTGGTTGTCTCCAACGGCCACCAGGTCCTGGAGGCGCAGCCGGGCTCCGGGGCATCGCCCCAGCCGATCGCCTCGTTCAACTCTTATGGGGTCACCAGCCTGAGCTGGGCCGGAGTCCCCTCGTCGGCCGGCGGCGCCGCGTCTTGCAGCGTCGCTTTGAGCCCCGGGGCGGTCCAGGGCCTGGCCGCCGATCCCGCCGGGACCGGCTACTGGATCACCGACGCCTACGGCTCGGTGTCGGCCTGCGGGTCGGCCACCGACTACGGGGGCTCCGGCCTCGTGCATCTCAACCGCCCGGTGGTGTCCATATCGGCCATGCCTGACGGGGGTGGCTACCGCCTCGGCGCCTACGACGGCGGGGTGCTCAACTTCGGGGACGCCACCGCCGAGCACGGGCCGGGGACCACGGCCGTGAGCCTGAGCGGGGTCGCCCTGTCCGCCCCGGCGTGGTCGCTGGCCTCGACCCCGGACGGACTGGGTTACTGGATGGCCACCACCGACGGCCACGTGTACACCTTCGGGGACGCCGGCTTCTTCGGTCCCACCAAGAGCCTCCACCTGCTGGCCCCGGTGGTCGGGTTCGTGCCGACCCCCGACGGCCGGGGCTACTGGCTGGCGGCGGCCGACGGAGGCGTGTTTGCCTTCGGGGACGCCGCCTTTGCCGGATCCCTGGGGGGCACGGCCCTCCCGGCGCCGATAGTGGGGATGGCGGACGATCCCACCGGGGGCTACTGGCTGGTGGGATCGAACGGCACCGTCTATCCCTTCGGGGGGGCTCCGGCCCTGGGCTCGGTCCCCTCGGGCCAACTGTCGGCACCGATCCGGGCCATGGCCGCCACCCCTGACGGGCGGGGCTACTGGTTGGTGGATGCCAACGGGCACGTGTACGTGTTCGGGGACGCCGTCTACGCCGGCTCGGCCGGCCAGTAACCGCGGCCGCCGAGCCGGCGCTCAGTCCACGGTGCCCTTCGGAACCACCCGATGCGTCCTGAGCGACGGTTCCACCGGCGCTCATCGCGGGGCGGAGCGGATCACTTCGGGATCGTCCAGGTCGCTGTCGTCCACCGCGACGAGCCTGGCTACCGAGCCGTGAATCGGTTCTCGGTGCACGGACGTCACGTGGTGCCGAGGCTTAGCGAGCCAAGCGCCGATCAAGGAGCACGAGGAAACCAAGGAGCGCATCCGGTACTTGGCGGCCCTGATCGACACCAGCCAGGCCGAGGTGGTCGACCTCGCCGTTCAGGAGTATGCAGCGCGCCATGCCGACCTCATCGAGAAGGGGATCGACCGTGCCCGGTCGGTCCTTGCTGCTGGTGACGCCGCTGTCGCAGCCCATCTCCTCAACGTGGCTCTTGATGCCGTTCAGCGCGTCTCCGGCGGGGCCGACCGGGTTAGCGCAGACCGAGCCTGACGGCCTCGAACCACGGGACCGATCCCGTGGGCCAATCGTCTCGGGCCTCGAAGATCGCAGGGGCGAGAGTGGCTCCGCTCATGCGGGCGCTCAAGGACGACCCTGACCCGACCCGCCAGGCGGCGGGGGGTGTTCCTGGCCGACGCGGAGCTTGCGACTACCCGGTGCCGTCCGGCGGTACGATGTACCAGATGTCCGAGGTATCGCTCGAGGAGCACAGGGCCCGGCTGGAAGAGATCCGGCCGCACGCGAAGCAGCTGCGACTGGCCGCCCGCGAAGCGGGCCTCAGCGGCCTGTCCGTGCAGAGCGACGGAACCGTGGTGGTGCACAGCGAGGAGCCAGGGTATCGAGCAGTGAACCGGTTCTCGGTGCGGGCCAGTGGCGTGGTGGGCGCATACGTGCATGTCATCACCGATGATGCGCCAGCGGCCGGTGGTGCCCGACCTCTGTGACCCCTGACGAGCTTTTGGCCGGGCTCGTCGAGGTGCTGCATCGCTAGCTCATGCCTTGCCAGGTCAGATCGTGCCGGATCGCGTATGGGACGAGTCTCACATCGACCTCAACCGACTCCTCTCGGAGGTTGAAGCTCACCGGTAGAGCTGTTCTCGGCAGAACGGGTGCCAACCGGCCTGCTGGACGAACCTGCTCCCGGCAGGAGTTTGGAGCCGAGCTGCAACGAAGCCAGCCACAAGGACGACTCCTTTGGAGGCTAATCTTTCGCCTACCAAATCACCTCGACAAGACCCGAACGCCGTATGGGCTCGTCTCGGCTCACCAAGCCCATACCACGCGCCATGGCGGTGGCCACGATGAGGCGATCCCAAGGATCCGCCAACAGGGCCCGATCAATCTGTCGGAACGCCCGCGTCACTTCCAGGTCGACCGGGTCCAACTCGACCTTCGAGGCGGGGTCGGCCAACAGAGCCTCAAGATCGACTAACTGGGACTCGGAGAGGGTCTTCGTGGTCTGGGTCACGTACCAGAGGTCGATGAGAGAGGCGGCTGAGACCAGGATGCCGTCTCCGGCCTCGGCCTGGGAGAGAGCATCCGCTGCTGTCCGGGATAACCTCCTGTTGTCCTCACCGAACCAGACGATGGCGTGCGTATCGGCGACCAGCTTCACTGTCCAGCGGATGCGTCCTGTTGGGCGAGGCGGCTGGCGCGTTCGAAGTCGTCCCAGGAGATGTCCGGCCATCCTTTGAGGGCCCCGCGAATTGAATGGTGTCCTTCAGGAAGGACTCGAAGCTCGGCCTCAACTACTTGGCCCGGCCCGAGGCCCATCTCATGCAACTCCTCTGAGGGGATAATGACGCTGCCATCGTCAGCGACATGGCCCTTGACCACCCTGCTCAGCGGTTCCTGGAGCGCCACAGCCACAGTCTAACGCCGGCCTGGGCGCCAACCGGGGGCGAGGGGTGAATGGACCAGAGGCACCGCCAGATCAGGGCCCAACGGGCCTGTGGTCGTGGCAACGCCGGAAACCTGCGCCCTCGACCTGGCGGAACGCTCCGAGCGAGGCGGCGGACTCGGCAACGTGGCCACGATCTTGAGCGAACTGAAGCTCGACCCTGAAGCACTGGTCATCGCCGCCACCGGGCGCCGCCCTGCCACCAT
>DAHUYE010000043.1 GCA_027315345.1 Actinomycetota bacterium | reverse complement strand
CGGCACGTTCAAGAGCGTCGCGATCAAGGCGCCCGGCTTCGGTGAGCGCCGCAAGGCGATGCTGCAGGACATGGCCATCCTCACCGGCGGCCAGGTCGTCACCGAGGAGGTCGGTCTCAAGCTGGAGAACACGACCCTCGATCTACTCGGCCGTGCCCGCAAGGTCGTCGTCACCAAGGACGAGACCACGATTGTCGAGGGCGCCGGCTCCGAGCAGGACATCAAGGGCCGGATCAACCAGATCAAGGCGGAGATCGAGAACACCGACTCGGACTACGACCGGGAGAAGCTCCAGGAGCGCCTGGCCAAGCTCTCCGGCGGTGTGGCCGTGATCAAGGTCGGGGCCGCCACCGAGGTGGAGCTCAAGGAGAAGAAGCACCGCATCGAGGACGCTGTCTCCACCACCAAGGCGGCCGTGGAGGAGGGTGTCGTCCCCGGCGGTGGCGTGGCCCTGCTCCGCTCCCAGGCCCGCATCCTGGAGGCGGCCGAGAAGCTCGAAGGCGATGAGGCCACCGGGGCCCGCATCGTGGCCCGGGCCGTCGAGGAGCCCCTCAAGCAGATCGCCATCAACGCCGGCCTGGAGGGAGGCGTGGTGGTGGAGAAGGTCCGCAACATGAAGAAGGCGGCCGAGGGCCTCAACGCCGCCACCGGTGACTACGAGGATCTCTTCGCCGCCGGCGTCATCGACGCCGCCAAGGTGACCCGGTCCGCCCTGCAGAACGCCGCATCCATCGCGGCTCTGTTCCTCACCACCGAGGCCGTCATCGTGGACAAGCCGGAGAAGGAATCCGCCCCCGCCATGCCCGGCGGCGGCATGGACGACTACTAAGCCGCTGTACCTCTAGCCAAACCGAACTGGCCGGTCAGGCCCGCCGGAGGGAGCGATCCCCCGGCGGGCCTTTCCGCGTCCGTCAGGGGCTGAGGGTCTCGGCTTCGACGGTGGTCCTGGTCTCGCTGCTGAAGCTCTTGCCGGCGTAGGAGCCCGACGTCTTGGAGTCGGAGACCTCTTTTGGCGTCTGTCCGTCGCTGGGAGCGAAGTACTCCGTGGTGGTGGTGTCGACGTTGAAGGTGAAGGCGGCCGACTTGGCCGACAGAACCGTGTGTCGCTGGATGACCCAGGTGTCGAGGACCTGGCCGGCCTCCTTGATCCGGGCGATCCCGGTCACCGAGGCCTGGTCGGAGTAGGTGACCTGGGTGGGCGCCCCGGCCACGGTGGTGGTGCAGTGGCTGAGCGAACTCCACGTCGATCCGACCTTGATCGGAAACACGTACTGAGTCACATCCGGGCTCCAGGTGCACTGGATCGAGCCCTGCTGGCCGGACAGGGTGGTCGAACTGACCATCACCCCGGTGGAGCTCCAGGCGTAATCGCTCGACTCGGAACCCTTGGGGGAGGAGATGGTCAGGTTCTGATCGGTGGCCCCGGCCGGCCCTTTGGCGGGCTTGATGCTGACCTGGAGCTGGGTGACGGTGCCGTTGGCGTCGGTGGACTTGTACTGGTAGGTGCCGACGGTCGGGGCGTGAGCGGGGCCGGGAGTCTTGGCCGGACCCAGGCCGGCGCTACTGGTCGGCGGCGGCGCCGGCGCTGCCGAGCCCGGGGTGGCGGCGGCGCCCGCCGACGGGGCGGCGGTGACACCGGGGGAGTTGGAGCCGCCCCCGCTGGGAGCCGCCGCGGTCACAGCCGCCGCGCCCGACTGGGCAGTGGTTGGGGAGGTAGAGGAGCTGGTGGTGGCGTGGGATGAGGCGGTCACATGGGAGGAGCCTCCGCAGGCGGCCGCCATCAGGGCCAGGGCCCCCAGCCCGGCGGCTACTCCCCCCGCCCGGGTCCTAATGGGTGATTTCACCCATTCATCCTAGAAACGCCGGCGTATCCAGGCGAGGCCGGCCCCCAGACTCATGGCCGGCCACCGGCCGGCCAGGGAAACTCCGGCCCCGACCACCAGCGCCAGGAGAGCCAGGGCCAGCCACTCCCAGGCCCGGTCCGACCAGCCCGGCCGGCCGGCCGTGGCGAGAGTTGCCCCCCGGTCACCGCCGCCGCGGCGCACTCGGGCGCGGTTCTGTCCCCCACCCCGGCCGCCGTTACCGCTCACCGCCACCGGGGTGGCCGCCGCCGCTTCCAGGGCGGCGGCGTCGGTGGGCAGGGCCTGACCGGCCCGGGCCGGCGGGGGAGCGGCCGGAGCGGTGGCCGCCACCGTGTCGAAGAGCTGGAACAGGGTCGACCGCAGTCCCAGGTCGGCGGCGAAGTCCACGCCGGCGACGGTGGCCGGACCAGCCGAGCCGAGCAGGGCCACGGTCAATGCCCGGCCCGAGGGGCCGGTGGTGCTGACGGCCGCCGAAGTGATTTCGCCGGGGTAGTTGAGCCGGGACGCCACGTCGGCCAATGAGACCGTCAACGACCATGGGTCGGTGTCATAGGTGGGATAGGGGGCGGCCCGGAGGTAGGGAAAGTCCCCGGCGTCGGGCCCGAAGCCCTCCTGGGGGGTGGCCGTGAAGCCGCCGGCGTTGGCCGAGAAGACGGTGGCGGCCAGGCTGCCCTGGTAGGCGAGGACCATCCCGGCCGTGGAGGACACGGCCCGGTCCTGGGCGGGGTACTCGGCCTCCTGGCCCAGGTAGACCTGGCAGCGGGTGTCGTCGCAGATCTCCCCGGCCGCCTGCATGGCCCGCAGGGCGTAGGTGCGCTCGATGACGGCCTGGGCCTGGAGGGAGGCGAGTGGCCAGCTCGGATCCTGCACCTCGCCCATGCCCCGGAGGTAGGACTCGACGTTGAGCTGGTTGACCAGGTCGAGCTCGTTCCCCCCACCGGCTCCGACGGTCTCGACCACGCCGCGGTAGCGCCGCCCGGTGGCGATGACCGAGGTGAGCCCGCCACCGGAGGGGACCAGCCACAGGGCCCGGGTGGAACTGGCCCGGTCCGGGCCGGTGCCGTTCGCTCCGGACGGGGCGGTGGTCGTGGTCGAAGTGCCTCCGGACGGCCGGGTTGTGGTGGTGGTGGACGAGCCCGGCAGCTTCGGATTGGTGGTGGAGGTCGAGGTGGTGCTCGGCACCAGGCCCCCTAAGGGCGAGGTGGTGGAGGTCGTGGAGGTCGTGGTGGGGCTGGTCACAGGCACGGCCGGGGAGGCCGACTGGGTGCTGACCCCGCCCGCCACCGAGGCCGTGTAGGTCCCGTTGTGGAAGGACACGGTCACCTGATCCCCGGCCGGAACGCTCAGAGGGAAGCCGGCGGACTGGGGTCCGGAGTAGGCGTCCTGGACCTGGCCTCCCTGGGGGAAGGCCAGAGTGGCCCGGGCCGGGGAGGCGGCCAGTACCACCACCCGGATCGTCCCGCCGGCCTGGGCCAGGCTGGTGCCGGGGTAGAACTGACCCAGGATGGTGTCCAGGCCGTCGCCCTGCCGGCCCATCTCCAATTCCCCGTCCTGGGCCATGCCCACGCCGTGACCGAAGCCCTTGCCGTTGATCTGGACCACGGGGACGTCCCCGGCCGCCCCGGCCGCTCCCATCGCCACCCCGGTCGCCCCCACCGCCGGCAGGCCGGTGCCGCCTGTCAACAGACCGGCGGCCACCAGAGCACCAGCCAGCCTCCACCCCCTTCGGCTCCGCATCGCCGGGACATCCTGCCCGACCGGCCCGGGGGTCATGCCAACCCTGACCCCTACAATGCGGCCGTGAGCAGCGATCCGGAGCCGGTGACGCCGTCGGTCGGATGGGGGGTCCTGCACCTTTTCTTCCGGGTCCCGGCCGGCACCGACGCCCAGGCCGTGGGCACGGCCGTCAAGGGGGCGAGGGAGGCCGGCCATCAGGTCGTGACCTTTGCCGTCCTGGGTCACAAGGCCGATCTCGGGGTAATGGCGCTGGGCCCGGACCTGTGGGTCCTGCGCCGGCTGCAGACCGAGCTGGGGGCGGCCGGCCTGGAGCTGGTCTCCTCCTATGTCTCCATGACGGAGGTGTCCGAGTACGCCGCCGGCATCCCCGAGCCCATGCGCCAGGCCCGGCTCTATCCGACCCTGCCGCCGGAGGGGATGACGGCGGTCTGCTTCTACCCCATGTCCAAGAGCCGGGACGTCGGGCGCAACTGGTTCAGCCTCCCCTATGACCAGCGCAAGGAGCTGATGCTGGGCCATGGCGCCGTCGGCCGGCGCTACGCCGGGCGGATTGTTCAGCTCATCACCGGGTCGACCGGAGTGGATGACTGGGAGTGGGGGGTGACCCTCTTCGCCCGGGTGCCGGACGATCTCAAGGAGGTCGTCTACAACATGCGCTTCGATCCGGCCTCGGCCGTCTATGCGGAGTTCGGGCCGTTCTTCACCGGCCTGTTGGGAGAGGTCGATCAGCTCCTCGAAGCGCTGACCCGGTCCTGACCGTGGCCGAAGTGGAGGGGCTGCGGGGCGACCTGGAAGGGCTGCGGGGCGAGTTGCGCCGGCTCGGGAAGGTGGTGGTGGCCTTCAGCGGCGGGGCCGACTCCGCCTTCCTGGCCTGGGTCGCCCACGACACCCTCGGTCCGCAGCGGGCGGTGGCGGTGACGGCCGTATCGGAGTCACTGGCGCCGGAGGAGCGGGCCGACTGCGCCGCCCTGGCCGCCGAGTGGGGGCTGTCCTGGCGCGAGGTCGTCACCCACGAGCTGGACCGGCCCGAGTACGTGGCCAACGACGGGCTGCGCTGTTTCCACTGCAAGGCCGAGTTGATGTCGGTGCTGGGCCCCATCGCCGCCGAGGCCGGCGGCGCCACCGTGGCCCTGGGTGTGAATCTCGATGACCTGGGCGATCACCGTCCCGGTCAACAGGCCGCCGCCGAGGCCGGGGCGGTCTTCCCCCTGGTCGAGGCCGGCTTCACCAAGGCCGATGTGCGGGAGTGGTCCCGCCGGCTCGGCCTGCGCACCTGGGACAAGCCCGCCGCCGCCTGCCTGGCCTCCCGCCTGCCCTACGGCACCCCGGTGACCCTGGGGGCTCTGTCCTCGGTGACCCGGGCCGAGTCGGCTCTGCGGGCCATGGGCTTCGCCCAGCTCCGGGTGCGCCACTACGGGACCACGGCCCGGATCGAATTGGGCCAGGACGAGCTGGCCGGGGCCCTGGACCGCCGGCGGGAGCTGGTGGAGTCGGTCAAGGCGGCCGGCTATGAGTACGTGACCCTGGATCTGGAAGGCTTCCGATCCGGCAACCTCAACCAGGCCCTCGCCTCCGGGCCGGCCGACCGTGGAAGGAACGGGCAGTGACCAACGTACGGGTGAAGCTGACCTTCCCTGAGCATCTGGTGAAACAGCCGATCATCGCCCGCCTGGTGCGGGAGTTCGACGTGATGCCGAACATCCGCCGGGCCAGCGTCGAGGAGCACGTGGGCTGGATCGTCTGCGAGCTGGGGGGCGACAGCGCCGCCGTGGAGAAGGCGGTGGCCTGGCTCAACGACCTCGGCGTCGGTGTCGACGCCCTGGGCGACGTGGTCGAGGGCTGAACCGACCCGCCGACCTCCCGGCGGAGCGCCCGAGGCGTTAGTCCTTGGGAGGTTCCTCGGGCCCGGTCCGGGTCCAGCCGGCGTCCGAGACGTTGCGGGGCTCAAGGAACAGGCAGCCCTCGGGGCAGGCGAAGGGCAGCTTTTCGTTGGCGTCGAGCCGGCAACGCTCGACTTTCTCATCGCCTCTGACCGTCTGCATGACGTAGTGACGGCAGTTGGCGTAGACAGCCATTGGGGCCATCATCACAGATGCAGGGGAGGGAGAGGGGGCCGGGCCGGGCGGGGGTCCGTTTCTTGGTTGTTACGCCCCCCGCTACCCTGCCGTCGCATGAATGCCGGGGATACCGCCTGGGTGCTGGTCTCGGCCGCACTGGTCCTGTTCATGACCCCGGGCCTGGCCCTGTTCTACGGCGGCATGGTCCGGTCCAAGAACGTCCTCGGCATGATCATGCAGAGCTTCTTCTGCATGGGCATCGTGACCGTGCTGTGGGTCCTGGTCGGTTTCAGCCTGGCCTTCGGCCCGGACGCCGGCCACGGGCTCATCGGCGGCCTGGGGATGGCCGGCCTGCGCCACCTCGGCGCCGGCGTGCCCGGTTTCCACCTCAGTGTGCCCCCGATGGCCTTCGTCATCTTCCAGATGATGTTCGCCATCATCACCCCCGCCCTCATCACCGGGGCCACGGCGGACCGGCTCAAGTTCGGGTCCTTCGCGGTGTTCATCGCCGTGTGGCTGCTGGTCGTCTACTGCCCGATCGCCCATTGGTCCTTCAGCCCGGGCGGCTGGCTCTATCACCGGGGCGTGTTGGACTTCGCCGGCGGGACGGTGGTGGAGATCAACTCCGGCTTCTCCTCCCTGGCCGCCGTGTTGGTGGTGGGCCGGCGGCGGGGCTGGCCCCATGAACTGATGAGTCCCCACTCCCTGCCCTTCACCATGCTGGGGGCGGGCATCCTGTGGTTCGGCTGGTTCGGCTTCAACGCCGGCTCGGCGCTGTCGGCCGGACCGGTGGCCACCCAGGCCTTCATGAACACCCAGGTGGCGGCGGCCTGCGGGCTCCTGGGCTGGATCCTGATGGAGCGGCTGCGGGAGGGCCGGGCCACCACCCTGGGGGCGGCGTCGGGGGCGGTGGCGGGGATGGTGGCCATCACGCCCTGCGCCGGCTTCGTGGGCACCATGCCTTCGATACTGATCGGCCTGGCCGCCGGGGTGGTCTGCGTCCTGGCCGTGCGGGCCAAGTTCCGCTTCGGTTACGACGACTCCCTCGACGTGGTGGCCGTGCACGGCATGGGTGGGGTGGTGGGGACATTGCTGCTGGGTCTCTTCGCCGCTCGGGCCATCGACCCGGCCGGCTCCAACGGCTGGGCCTCGGGTGGGGGCGCCGGCCTGTTGGGCGAGCAGGCCCTGGCCGTGGTGGCGACCATCGCCTACAGCTTCGCCGCCACCTGGCTGGTGGCCAAGGCCGTGGACCGGGTGATGGGCCTGCGGGTGACGGTGGCCCAGGAGAACGAGGGGCTCGACACCACCCAGCACGCCGAAGCCGCCTACACCGGCGCCCCCATGCACCGCATCGGCGGGTGAGGCGCCCGAACCGCGATGTACCGCATCGGCGGGTGAAGCGCCGCCGGGCGGGCAACATGGTGCGATGGTCGATGAGCGCGCCGCCGAGTTCCGCCGGGCCAAGACGGCTCTCTTCGCCCGGGCCGGCCTGCGGGGCACCGCCTTCTGCCGGGCCTACTCCAGCCTGGCCGATGACTGGCTCGGCACCCTGGCCACCGACGCCGGCATCACCGACGGGTCGGGCATGGCCCTGGTGGCCGTCGGCGGCTACGGCCGGCGCGAGCTCTGCCCCGGCAGCGACCTCGACGTCACCCTGATCCACAAGGGCAAGCGCAAGATCCAGGCCTCGGCCGAGGCCGTCTGGTATCCGATCTGGGACTCGGCCACCGGGCTCGACCACAGCGTGCGCAACATGAAAGACGCCCTGGCCGCCATCGACTCTGACCTCAAGGTCATCCTGGGACTGCTCGACGCCCGGCTGGTGGCCGGGGACCGGGCCGTAGCCGGGGAGCTGGTTGACCGGGCCTCGGAGCGGTGGCGCAAGAAGGCGGCCCAGTGGCTCGAGCAGCTGGGGGACATGTCAGCCGAGCGCCACAACCACTTCGGCGAAGTCGCCTTCCTCCTGGAGCCCGAGCTCAAAGAAGGCGAGGGCGGCCTGCGGGACCTGGCCGGCCTGCGGGCGGTGGCAGCCGGGGCCCCGGTGGTGGATGACTGGCGGGGCGAGCCCACCCTGGTCGACGCCCACCAGACCCTCCTGGCGGTGCGCATCGCCCTGCACCTGCGCACCGGCCGGCCCCAGGACCGGCTCAACCTCCAGGAGCAGGACGGGGTGGCGGCCGATCTCGACTATCAGGACGCCGACGCCCTCATGAAAGCGGTGGCCACCGCCGCCCGCCGGGTGGCCTGGGCCAACGATGACGCCTGGCACCGGGTGGGGGCGTGGCTGGCCGGCCCGGCCCGCCGGCGCCACCCCGACCGCCAGCTCGACGCCGGCATCGTGCTGCGGGACGGGGAGATATCCCTCACCACCGAGGCCGACCCGGAGACGGATCCCTCCCTGCCCCTGCGGGCCGGGGCCGCCTCGGCCCAGCTGGGCGTGCCCATGTCCCGCTCCACCCTGGGCCGCCTGGCTGCCGGCGTGCACACCCTGGACGGGCCCTGGCCGGCCGAGGCCCGCAACGCCCTGGTGCAGTTGTTGGGAGCGGGTTCGGGCGCCATCGGGGTGTTGGAGGCTCTTGACCAGACCGGGGTCCTGTCCCGGCTGCTGCCCGAGTGGGAGCCGGTGCGCTCCCGCCCCCAGCGCAACGCCTTTCACCGCTTCACGGTGGACCGTCACCTCTGTGAGGCGGCCGCCAACGCCGCCGAGCTGGTCCGCCGGGTCCGCCGGCCCGACCTGCTGTTGGTGGGGGCCTGGCTGCACGACATCGGCAAGGGCTATCCGGGCGACCACACCGAGGTCGGTATCGAGGTGGTCGAGCGCATCGGCCAGAGGATGGGCTTTCCTCCCGAGGACGTCCTCGTCCTCCAGGACATGGTGCGCCACCACCTGCTGCTGCCCGACGTGGCCACCCGGCGGGACCTGGCCGATCCGGCCACGGCCGAGTTGGTGGCCAGGGCGGTGGGGAACGCCGACCTGCTCGAACTGCTGGGCGCCCTGGCCGAGGCGGACGGACTGGCCACCGGTCCGGCTGCCTGGGGTTCCTGGAAGGCGGGGCTGGTCAACGAACTGGTGCGGGTGGTGCGCGACCGCCTGGCCGGGGAGGAGGTGGAGGCACCCCCGGGTCTGCCCACCGATGAGCACCGTCGCCTCATGGCCGAGGGCGAGGTCAACGTCTTAGCCGACGGGCCCACCGTCACCGTCATCGCCCCCGACCGGCCCGGGCTCATGGCCACCGTGGCCGGGGTGCTGGCCATCCACGGCCTGGACATCCTCTCGGCCGCGGCTGCCTCCGAAGCCGGGATGGCGGTGGAGGTCTTCGACGTCGTCCCGGCCCGGGGCGAGCCGCCTCGCTGGGACGGGTTGCGGGCCGATCTGGCCCTCGCCCTGGAGGGCGGCCTGGACCTGGAGGAGAAGCTGGCCCAGAAGGAGAAGACCTACTCGGTCGGGCGCCGGCCTCACGCCGCCCGGTCGGCTCAACCCCTGGTCCTCTTCGACCAGGAGGCGTCGGCTTCGGCCACGGTGGTGGAAGTCCGTTCCCCCAACGCCGTGGGCTTGCTGCACCGCATCACCCGGACCCTGGCCGAACACGACCTCGACGTGGTCACGGCCAAGGTGTCGACCCTGGGCCACGAGGTGGTGGACGCCTTCTACGTCCGCACCGCCGAGGGGGGCAAGGTCACCGACCCGGAGCGGCTCGACCGTCTGGAGGCGACCCTCCTGACTCAGCTCACGCCGTCGACCTGATCGGCGGCGCCGCCTCGGGCGGGCCGGCGCCGGTGGCGGGGCGCGTATTGTCCGGGCCGATGCCCGAGGTCACGGCTGTTCAGCTGACCCGATGGAGTGAGGCGCTGTCGGGCATCGCCCGGACCGGCCTGGGCTTCACCGAGAGCCTGTACGAACGAGAGCGCTTCGAGGAGATCCTCAAAGTGGCCGCCGACATGCGCCACGCCGCCGGGGCGTCATCGTTGGCCGACGCCGCCGAGCACGTGCAGGAATGGATGGGCCAGGTCGGCCAGGGGGTGGCCGGCTACGTGACGCCCAAACTGGCGGTGGGAGCGGTGGTGGGAAACGACGCCGGTGAGCTCCTGCTCGTCCAGCGGGCCGACTCGGGGGTGTGGCTGTATCCGACCGGCTGGTGCGACGTGGGCTACTCCGCCTCCGAGGTGGTCATCAAGGAGGTGCTGGAGGAAACGGGCATCCACTGCGAGCCGCTGCGGCTCATAGCCGTGCTCGACGGCCTGCGCCTCGGCTTCACCTCCGTTCCCCTCTACTCGCTGGTCTTCGCCTGCCGGGCCACCGGCGGTGAGCTCAAGGCCCACCCCCTCGAGTGCCGGGACGTGGGCTGGTTCAGCGAGGACAACCTGCCCAGCCCGCTGGCGGGGAAGGAGCGATGGGGACCGCCCGCCTTCGCCGCCTTACGGGGTGAGCCGGTCGAGGTCGTCTTCGATGCGCCCCGCCGTCCGGTGTGGGAGGAACACACCGAACCTGGACATCCGCCTCAGCCCGGCCGGGACTGAGCTGCCCGACCCCGACTACTCGGGGCCGTGGGCCCCTGACTACTTGGGGCCGTGGCCCCGCAGGAAGCGCTCGACCTCGGCGGCCAGTTCGTCCACGCCACCGATCTCCAGGGGGGAGTCCCCTTCGGGCCCGGCGTCCTCGTCCCGCTCCAGCTGGGCCACATACTCGGCCACGTCCGGGTCGTTCTGCACCAGCTCGGTCACCTTGCGCTCATAGGCGCTGGAGGCCAGCTGCAGGTCGACCACGTCGGCGCTGACCCCGAGGAGGGAGGCGGCCCGCTCGACCAGGGCCAGGGCCGCCTTGGGCGACGGGGTCTGGGCCACGTAGTGGGGGACGGCCGCCCACAGCGAGGCGGTGGGGATGTCGGCTTTGGCCAGGGCGTCCCCGAGCACCCCGAGTATCCCGGTGGGCCCCTCGTAGCGGGAACGGCGCAGGTTGAGGCGGTCGGCCAGGTCCGGGTCGGCGGCCGTGCCCGTCACCCGGACCGGTTGGGTGTGGGCCACGTCGGCCAGCAGAGCGCCGAGGGTCACCACCATCTCCACCCCGAGGGACTGGATGGCCTCCACCAGGCCGCCGCAGAAGGTCTTCCAGCGCAGGTGGGGTTCGGTGCCCGACAGCAGGACCACGTCGTGGTTGGAGGCGGGCAGGGGGGCGGCCAGCAACTGGTTCTCGGGCCACTCGATGCGCCGGACCAGGTCGTCATCCAGGCGGACTCGGGGCCGGGTGGCGGTGAAGTCGAAGAAGTCCTCCGGATCGATGGCGGCGAAGGGCCGGGCGCCCCAGATATCGATCAGGTGGGACATGGCGGTGGAGGCGGCGTCGGCCCCGTCGCTCCACCCCTCGAAGGCAGCCACCAGGATCGGGCGACGCAGGCGCGGGCGGGCCTGCCATTGCACGATCTCCATCGAGCCAATCTACTCGGGCACCGCTGACGGCCCGGCCGCAGCCGGGGCTCCAGACGGTAGGTTCCGAGCGTGTCCGTTCCGGATTTCGCGCCGGCCACCCGGGCCTGGTTCGACAAGTCCTTCGCCGGCCCGACGCCGGCCCAGGAGCGGGGCTGGCCGCCCATAGCCGCCGGGGACAACACCCTCATCCTGGCCCCCACCGGCTCGGGCAAGACCCTGGCCGCCTTCCTGTGCGCCATCGACCGGTTGCTCCGGGCGCCCCTGCCTGACGCCGCCTCCCGCTGCCGGGTTCTCTACATCTCCCCGCTGCGGGCCCTCACCTACGACGTGGAACGCAACCTGCGGGCGCCTCTCACCGGCATCGGGCTGGAGATGGGGGCCAGGGGCGAGGTTGTCCCCGACATCCGGGTCGGCGTGCGCACCGGGGACACCAGCCCGGCCGAGCGGCGCTCCATCGGCCGGCTGCCGCCGGACATTCTCATCACCACTCCCGAGTCGCTGTATCTGATGCTGACCTCGGCCCAGCGCAGCGTGCTGGCCTCGGTGGAACAGGTCATCGTGGACGAGATCCACTCCATGGCCGGGGTCAAGCGGGGAGTGCACCTGGCTCTGTCCCTGGAACGCCTGGAGCGCCTGGTGGCCCAGGCCGGCCGGCCCTCGCCCCAGCGCATCGGGCTGTCGGCCACCCAGCGCCCCCTGGACGAGATCGCCCGCTACCTCGGAGGCCGCCGGCGCTCGGACGCGGGCGAATGGGAGACCCGCCCCGTCACCGTCATCGACGCCGGAGTCCGCCGCCAGCTGGAGCTGACTGTGACTGTGCCGGTGGAGGACATGGCCGAGTTGGGCAAGCCGGTCATGGTCGACGGGGAGCCACTCCTGTCCGGCGCCGCCGCCGGGGATCCCGAGGTCCGCCACTCCATCTGGCCGGCCGTGGCGGCCCGCTTGGTGGAACTGGTCCGGGCCCATAACTCCACCTTGATCTTCGTCAACTCCCGCCGGCTGGCCGAGCGGCTGTCGGCCCGCATCAACGAGGCGGCCGGGGAGGAGGTGGCCAGAGCCCACCACGGGTCCATAGCCGCCGATCAGCGCCGGGAGATCGAGGAGATGCTCAAGGCCGGGAGCATCCCGGCCCTGGTGGCCACCAGCAGCCTGGAGCTCGGTATCGACATGGGCGCCATCGACCTGGTGGTGCAGGTGGAGGCGCCGGCCTCGGTCTCCAGCGGTCTCCAGCGCATCGGACGGGCCGGCCACCGGGTGGGCGAACCCTCCAAGGGCCTGGTCATCCCCAAGTTCCGGGGTGATCTGCTGGCCGCCGCGGTCACCGCCGGGCGGATGATGACCGGGGAGGTCGAACACACCCGGGTTCCCCGCAACGCCCTGGATGTGCTGAGCCAGCAGATCGTGGCCATGGCCGCCATCGAGGATCTGGGAGTTGACGAGGTCACCGAGATGGTCTGGGGCGCCTATCCCTATTCCGACCTCACCGTGGCCGCCTTCGAGTCGGTGCTGGACATGCTGGCCGGCCGCTACCCCTCCACGGAGATGTCCGATCTCAAGGCCCGGCTCAACTGGGACCGGGTGGCCGGCCGGCTGTCGGCCCGGCCCGGGGCCCGCATGGTGGCGGTGACCAACGGCGGTACCATCCCGGAACGGGGCCTCTACGGCGTGTTCACCCCCGAGGGCAGCCGGGTGGGTGAGCTGGACGAGGAGATGGTCTACGAGTCGCGGGTGGGGGAGACCTTCATCCTGGGCGCCACCACCTGGCGCATCGAGGAGATCAGCCGGGACCGGGTCATCGTGACCCCGGCTCCGGGGGTGCCGGGCAAGATGCCCTTCTGGCACGGGGACCGGGTGGGCCGTCCGGTGGAGTTGGGCCGGGCCCTGGGCCGGTTCACGGCCGAGGTCGAAGGCTGGGAGGACTCCCGCCTGATCGAGGACTACGGCCTGGACGCCAACGCCGTGACCAACCTGCGTTCCTATCTGGCCGACCAACGGGAGGCGACTGGAGGTCTTCTCCCCACCGACCGCCAGATCGTGGTGGAGCGGTTCCGGGACGAGCTGGGCGACTGGCGGCTGTGCGTGCTGTCCCCGTTCGGGGCCCGGGTGCACGCCCCGTGGGCGCTCGGCATCGAGACCAGGATCCGGGACCGGCTGGGCCTGGAGGTGCAGGCCATCTGGAGCGATGACGGGATCGTCCTGCGCCTGCCCGAAGCGGACGAGGCGCCCCCGCCCGACGACGTGCTGCTCGATCCCGATGAGGTGGAGGAACTGGTGGTGCAGGCGGTGGGATCGAGTGCGATCTTCGCCGCCCGCTTCCGGGAGAACGCCGCCCGGGCCCTGCTCCTGACCCGGCGCCGGCCCGGCAGCCGCACCCCGCTTTGGCAACTGCGCCAGCGCTCGGCCGACCTGCAGGCGGTCGTCTCGCGCTACGAGTCCTTTCCGGTCCTGCTCGAGACCTACCGGGAGTGCCTGGCCGACGTCTTCGACCTGGGGGCGCTGCGCCAGCTCATGGCCGACATCGCCGGCCGGCGGGTGCGGGTGGCGGCGGTGGAGGTGGACACGCCCTCCCCCTTCGCCTCGGCCCTGGCCTTCGGGTACGTGGCCGCCTTCATGTACGAAGGCGATGCCCCGATGGCCGAGCGGCGGGCCCAGGCCCTGACCCTGGACCGGGCCATGCTGGCCGAGCTGGTCGGCTCGGACGAGCTGAGGGAACTGATCGACCCCGAGGCCCTGGCCGGCCTGGAGTCCGAACTGCAGGGCCTGACCGGCCCCCGACGGGCCCGGAGCGCCGAGACCCTGGCCGACCTCCTGCGCCGGCTGGGGGACCTCTCCGTCGAGGAGCTGGCCGCTCGTTGTGAAGCGGCCCCGGATGAGTGGGTGGCCGAATTGGTCGGGGCCAGACGGGCGGTATGGATCCGCCTGGCCGGGGAGGAGCGCCTGATAGCGGTGGAGGATGTCGGGCGGTACCGGGACGCCCTCGGCGTGTCCCCGCCCCCCGGGGTGCCCGACGCCTTCCTGGAACCGGTGCCGGGCGCCCTGGGCCAGCTGCTGCGCCGCTACGCCCGCACCCACGGGCCCTTCACCCCGGCCGGCCCGGCCGCCCGCTTCGGCGTTCCCCTGGCTCTGGTGGAGGAGGCCCTGTCCGTCCTCAGCGTGGAAGGCGGCCTGTCCCGGGGCGGCTTCCGGCCCGGCGGGAGCGAGCCGGAGTGGTGCGAGGTGGAGGTGCTGCGCCAGCTCCGCCAGCGCTCCCTGGCCGCTCTGCGCCAGGAAGTGGAGCCCACCGCCGCTGAAGCCCTGGCCCGCTTCCTGCCCGAGTGGCACGGCATCGGCTCCGAGGCCAGGGGCCTGGACCGCTGCCTGGAGGTCATCACCCAACTCCAGGGCCTGGCCCTGCCCGCCTCCGTGCTCGAGCGGGACATCCTCTCCGAGCGGGTGGCCGACTACAGCCCCCGCCAACTCGACGAACTGATCTCCGCCGGCCTGGTCATGTGGGTCGGCGCCGGCCCTCTGGGGCGTGACGACGGCCGGGTCATGCTGATGCTGCGCGCCAGCGCCGGTTTGCTGATGTCCCGGTTGCCGCCGGGGGGTGGCTCCGAGCGTCCCCAGGGCGACCAGCACGCCCACATCCGGGAGACCCTGGGCCGGCGGGGGGCGTGCTTCTTCACCGATCTGGCCCCGCCGTCGTCGCTGGCCCCGGGGGGGGAGGAGTCGATCCTGGACGCCCTCTGGGATCTGGTCTGGGCGGGCGAGGTCACCAACGACACCTTCGCGGTGGTGCGGGCCGCCGTGTCGGGGCGGGTGGCCCGGGCCCGGGGGTCGAGAGGCGGGGCCCGCTCGGGTGGCGGCGGGGCCGGCCGGGCCCGCCGGCTCCAGATGGGCCGGGTGCTGGCCCTGGGTCCGCCCCGGGCCCAGGGCCGGTGGTCCCTGGTGGAGCGCCCGGCCGATCCGGTCCCCCTGGCCACCGCCTCGGGAGTGGCCCTGGCCGAGGTGCTCCTGGAACGTCACGGCATCCTGACCCGGGATGCGGTGAGGAGCGAGGGGGTGCCGGGCGGCTTTGCCGCCGTCTACGCCGTGCTCAAGGCCATGGAGGAGTCGGGCCGGGTGCGCCGGGGCTACTTCGTGGCCGGCCTGGGCGGGGCCCAGTTCGCCGCCCCGGGGGCGGTGGACCGCCTCCGCGCCCGGCGGGAGCCCGATTCCCAGGCCCGGGCCCTGGTCCTGGCCGCCACCGACCCGGCCAACCCCTATGGAGCCACCCTGGCCTGGCCGGAGCGGGGCCCGCAGCGGGCGGCCGGCGCCTATGTCGTCCTCATCGACGGAAGGGCCTGCCTCTACCTGGAGAAGGGGGGCCGCTCGGTGGTCATCCTGCGGGAGTTGGACGGGTCCTGGGAGGAGAGGGCCATCGATGGGCTGGCCGGCCTGGTGCGCGACGGCCGCTTCCCCCGCCTGTCCCTGGCCCGCTACGACCCGGCCCTGGAGCCTTGGCTGCGGGCGGCCGACTTCGTCCCCACTCCGAGAGGGATGGTCCGCTACGCCTGAGGGCGACACCATCCATCGGACGGCCGAGACGCTGTCCCGCTGGATCGACGGCCGGGAGGTGACCGCCGCTTCAGCCCGCGATGTCCGGCTCGGGATCGGACGCCTGGTGGGCCGGACCGTCACCGAGGTGGAGGCGAGGGGCAAGCATCTGCTCATCGGGTTCGGTCCGGGCGGACCGGAGGAACTGGTGCTGCACACCCATATGGGGATGAAGGGATCCTGGCGGGTCCGCTCCGCCGGGCGGCCCTGGGGCCGCGCCGCGTCCCAGGCCCTGGTGGTCATCGAAGCCGGGGATCACCACGCCGGCTGCTGGGCGGCGGTCATCGTCCGCCTGGTCGCACGCCACGACCTGGAGCTGGGCTCGCTGTCGTCCCTGGGCCCCGATGTCCTGGTCGATCGGCTGGACACGGAAGAGGTCATGGCCCGGGTCCGGCGGCGGCGGGCCCTGCGTCCGGACACGACCATCGGTGAGTTGTTGTTGGACCAGACGGTGGCGGCCGGCATCGGCAACGTCTACCGGTGCGAGGCGCTGTTCCTGCGCCGGGTTTGGCCGTTCCTCCCCCTCGACCGGGTCGATGACGACTCGGCCGCCGATCTGATCGGCCTGTGCACCTCCATGTTGCGGGCCAACCTGGGTGCCGGGGCGGGCCGCGGCCGGGACACCGGCGCCGGCCCCGGCCGCCAGTGGGTCCACCGGCGGGCCGGTCTGCCCTGCCGGCGCTGCGGCACCACCGTCCGCTCCACCGAACTGGGCCGGACCCCGAGGCGCATCTACTGGTGTCCCGCCTGCCAGGCCCCCGACCCCGGCGGCGTACTGTCCGGCCCATGGCGGTGAATGTGAGCGAGGCCACGGCGGTCGACGAGGAGCTGGTGGAGGCCTGGCAGCGTCTCACACCTCAACTGTCGAGCTCGGCCCCGCCCCCCACGGCCCAGGAACTGGCCGAGATCGTGGCGTCCCCGGCCACGGTGCTGCTCGTGGCCCGCAGTGACGACGGGCCCATTCTGGGCAGCCTGACCCTGGTCCTGTTCCGGATACCCACCGGGACCCGGGCCATCATCGAAGACGTGGTGACCGATGACTCCGCCCGGCGCATGGGGGTGGGCTCGGCCCTGGTCACGGAGGCGCTGGCCGTGGCCGAGGCGCGGGGCTGTCGCAGCGTCGATCTCACCTCCCGGCCCTCCCGGGAGGCGGCCAACCGTCTCTACCAGGAGCTCGGCTTCAAACGGCGGGAGACCAACGTCTACCGCTACAGCTCCGAGGCCTGACCCGAGGTCCTCCTCAGTCGCTGAGCTGAACCGGGACCTGGGTCAGGTCCGTCCGGGCCGAGCCCGACGACGCCTCGAACAGGGCCAGGCTGCCAGGCCCGGCCCGGGAGACGGCAAAGCGCAGCGTGACGCTGAACGCCCCTCCCGTACCGGGGTGGGCCACCGCCTGGCCCAACAGGTTGCCGGCTCCGGCGGTGAGCTGGACCTCGATGGCCTGAGAGCCCAGTTTGGACGTCCCGCTGACGGTGAGGGGGCTGCCCACGGTGGCTCCGGTGCCCGGGCTGGCCACGCTGATGGGCGAGCCCGGAGCCGGGGTCTCGGGGGGATTGGTGGTGGAGGTGGTCGAGGCCCCGGACCCCGGCGCCCCGCTGGTGCTGGTGGTGGACTGGGCCGTCACCCCGGCCGTGGTGGTGGTCGTGGAGGAGGAGGTGGTGGGGGCGCCGGTCCGGTGGGCGGCGGTGGTCCCGGAACTGCAGGCGCCCAGAGCCAGGCCCAGCAGGGCGGCGGCTGCGGCCCCGGTGGCCCACCGGCGGAGCGAGGGGGGGGATGAGGAGAGGAAGGGCATGCCATAGGATGCCAGGGCGCCCTCTGGGCCGGATGGGCCGAGGGTCACCGGTCGAGTGAGTGGACCGAACGAGGCGAGAGGTTGCAATGGCCGAGAGCATCACGATCACGGACAACCGGACCGGGGATTCGATCGAGATACCGATCGACAACGGGGGAGTGGCCGCCACCGAGTGGCACAAGCTGCTGCCCGACATCTGGTTCTACGACCCTGCCTTCATGCAGACGGCGGCCTGCGCCAGCGCGGTCAGCTACCTCGACGGGGACGCCGGCATCCTGCGCTACCGGGGCTATCCCATTGACCAGCTGGCCGAGAAGTCCACCTACCTGGAGGTGGCCTATCTCCTCCAGTTCGGGGAGCTGCCCAACGCCAAGCAGTTCGAGGACTGGACCCGGGAGATCACCTACCACACCTACATCCATGAGAACCTGCGCAAGCGGTTCATGGACGGGTTCCACTACGACGCCCACCCCATGGGGATGCTGGTATCAGGGGTAGCCGCCCTGTCCACCTTCTATCCCGAGGCCAAGGACATCTTCGACAAGGAGCAGCGGCACAAGCAGATCGTTCGGCTGATCGCCAAGATGCCGACCATCGCCGCCTGCGCCTACCGCTTCAGCCAGGGCATGCCTTTCATCTACCCGGACAACGACATGAGCTTCACCGCCAACTTCCTGCGCATGATGTTCGAGCCCCGCCGGGACGTGGACTGGAACGATCCGGTGCTGGCCAAGGCCCTGGACGTGTTGTTCATCCTGCACGCCGATCACGAGCAGAACTGCTCCACCACCACCATGCGGGTGGTGGGCTCGTCCCACACCGACCCCTACACGGCCACCTCCGCCGCCTGCGCCGGCCTCTACGGTCCCCGCCACGGCGGGGCCAACGAGCAGGTCATCCGCATGCTCATGGAGATCGGGTCCATCGACAACGTCGAGGACTTCATCAAGGGCGTCAAGAGCGGCAGCGGCCGCCTGCAGGGCTTCGGCCACCGCGTCTACAAGAACTACGACCCCCGGGCCCGGATCATCAAGAAGACCGCCGATGAGGTCTTCGAGGTCACGGGCAAGAACCCCCTCCTCGACATCGCCCTCAAGCTGGAGGAGGTGGCCCTGGCCGATGACTACTTCATCTCCCGGCGCCTCTATCCCAACGTCGACTTCTACTCCGGCCTCATCTATCAGGCCATGGGCTTCCCGCTGGACATCTTCACCGTGCTCTTCGCCATCCCGCGCACCTCGGGCTGGCTGGCCCACTGGGAGGAGATGCTCGAGCAGGATTCCAAGATCGCCCGGCCCCGCCAGCTCTACATCGGCGCTCCCGAGCGGGACTACGCCCCCATCGCCAACCGGGGCTGAACCTCAGCCCTTCGGGCGGGAGATTTTGCGCACCAGGCCCTCCTGCACCACGGTCACGGCCAGGCGGCCGTCCTGGGTGAAGATGTGCCCGGTGGCCAGGCCCCGGGCCCCGTTGGCCGAGGGGCTGGCCTGGTCGTAGAGGAACCACTCATCGGCCCGGATGGGCCGGTGGAACCACATGGCGTGATCCAGGCTGGCCATCATGAGTCCCTGGTCGTCCCACACGTCCTGGTGGGGCATGACGATGGAGTCGAGCAGGGTCATGTCCGAGGCGTAGGCCACCACGCAGGCGTGCAGCATCGGATCATCCGGCAGAGTCCCGTCGGCCCGCATCCAGACCTTCTGATGCGGCGGTCCCGGCCCGTCGCCCTGGGCCCGCCGGGCCCGGCGGGGATCGGTGACATGGCGCTGATCGATGGGCCGGGGCCGGTGGTACCAGTCGCCCATCTTCTCGGCGAAGGGCGCCATCCTCTCCGCGAAGGTCGGCAGGCTCTCGGGATCCGGTGCCTCGGGCATCGGGGCCTGGTGCTCGAAGCCCGTCTCATCCACATGGAACGATGCCGACAGGTTGAAGATGGCCCGGCCGTGCTGGATGGCCACCACCCGCCGGGTGGTGAAGGAGCGGCCGTCCCGGATGCGGTCCACGTCATAGAGGATCGGCACGTTGGGATCGCCCGGGCGCAGGAAGTAGGCGTGCAGGGAGTGCACCCGGCCCGACTCCACCGTGCGCCCCGCCGCCACCAGGGCTTGGCCGGCCACCTGGCCCCCGAAGACCCGCTGGCGCTCCTCCTGGGGGCTCAGGCCCCGGAAGATGTTGACCTCGATGGCCTCCAGATCCAGGAGGTCGATGAGATCGTCCAGCGCCTTCGTCACGGGATCATCATGGCCCACTACGGTCCCGGACCATGTCTGTCACCTTTCCGGACGGGTTCATCTGGGGTACGGCCACGGCCGCCCACCAGGTCGAGGGCGGTAACTGGAACAACGACTGGTGGGAGTGGGAACACACCAGCGACCGGGTCCGGGAGCCGAGCGGGGACGCCTGTGACCAGTACAACCGCTACGAGGAGGACCTCGACCTACTGGCCGGCTTCGGTTTCAACGCCTACCGCTTCTCCATCGAGTGGGCCCGCATCGAGCCGGAGGAGGGGGAGTTCTCCCGGGTGGCCCTGGACCACTACCGCCGGGTCTGCGCCGCCTGCCATGAACGCAACCTCACGCCCATCGTGACCTTCCACCACTTCAGCTCTCCCCGCTGGGTGGCGGCCCGGGGCGGGTGGGCATCGGCGGCCACGGCCGAGCTGTTCGAGCGCTACGTCACCAGGGCCAGCGGACACCTGGGAGATCTGATCGGGCGGGCCTGCACCATCAACGAGCCGAGCATGGTGGCCACCGGCGGCTATCTCTCCGGTGTCTTCCCTCCCGGCCAGCGGGACCGCGATGCCAGGCACCGGGCCAACGCCACCTTCATCGACGCCCACCGCCGGGCGGTGGAGGTCATCCGCTCCGGTCCGGGCGACGCCCCGGTGGGGATCTGTCTGGCCATGTCGGATTATCAGGCCGTGGACGGCGGGGAGTCCTACCTCGAGCGCATCCGTGCCGGGATGGAGGACGTCTTCCTGGACGCCCTGGCCGGGGACGACTTCGTCGGGGTCCAGTGCTACAGCCGCACCCGGGTGGGCCCGTCCGGGGCGCTGCGTCCGGAGGAGGGGGTGGAGACCACCCAGATGGGATATGAGTTCTGGCCCGAGAGCCTGGAGGCGACCATCCGCCGGGCCTACGACCGTTCCGGGGGAGTGCCGGTGGTGGTGACCGAGAACGGGATCGGCACCGATGACGACACCCGCCGGGTCGAGTACACCCGCCGGGCCCTGCAGGGGGTCAGGCGCTGCCTGGACGACGGCATCGACGTGGGGGGCTACGTGCACTGGACCCTGCTGGACAACTTCGAGTGGGCCGAGGGCTACCGGCCGACCTTCGGCCTGGTGGCGGTGGACCGGGAGACCTTCGAGCGCCGGCCCAAGCCCAGCGCCACCTGGCTCGGCACCATCGCCCGGACCGGGGTGATGGATTAGGGATGATCCCGTCCCGGTAAAGTTCCTCGGTGCAACTAACTCCGTCGGGCCTGATCGCCTGGGCCCGCTCGGACGAGGGACTCAAGGCGGTCAAGTACACCGCCACCAGCGTGGTTTCCACCGTGGCCAGCCAGGCCGCCTTCATCCTGGTCTACGGCGTGTTCGGCCTGCTCAACTCCCGGGGCTCGAGCATCACCGCCACCGTGGCCGGGACCATCCCCTCCTACTGGCTCAACCGGAACTGGGCCTGGGGCAAGTCGGGTCGTTCGCACTTTTGGCGGGAGGTGGCGCCCTTCTGGGTCATCGCCGCCGTCGGCCTGGTGTTCTCCACCTGGTCGGTGGATTTCACCAAGACCCACACAGCCATGGTCCACAGCCACGTGTTGAGCACCATCGAGCTGGCGGCCGCCTACCTGGGATCATTCGGGGTCCTGTGGATCGGAAAGTTCATCATCTTCAACCGCTTCCTGTTCGTCCATCACGGCCCCGAGGACGATGACCTGGTGATCTCGGCCCCGCCCACGCCGCCCCTGGACGAGTTCCACCCCCACCACGCCCACCCCAGCCCGAGGAACAACAACAACGCCAGGCGGATCCCGAACACTCCCACCACGTCGAAAGGCGTGTAGCCCGATCGGGCGGACACGAGGCCGGTCAGGACCTGGGCCCGCCCCAGTGACGTCCGAGCCTTCACCCGGCCCCGGTTATCGATGATGGCGCTGTAGCCGGTGGGGGCCGACTGCACGACGTCCCGGCCGGTCCCGATGGCCCTCAGGCGGGCGGCGGCCACCTCGATGGAGGGCACCTGTCCGCTCGAGTAGGAGGCGGCGTTGGTGGGCACCAACAGAACCCGGCCTCCGGCCCGCACCCCCGACAGGGCCCGGGAGTCGAAGAAGACCTCGTAGGAGATGCACACGGCGAAGTTGCCCGCTGGTGTCGCCAGGTATCCCGGCCCCGTCCCCGGTATGGCGTCACGGGGAACGACGGACAGGTTGGCGAAGTGCGACAGCAGCGACCGAAATGGGATCCACTCCCCGAACGGGACCCGATGGACCTTCTCGTAGGGGCGGGTCCGCCCGCCCGACGGGGTCCAGGCGAAGACCTCGTTGAGGAAGTGGGTGGCCCCCACCGGCACCGTCACCCCGGCTACCACCGTCGCCCGCCGGGAGGAGGCGATGGCCCGCATGGTGGCGTCCTGGGGCGATCCGTCCAGAGGGCCGTTGAGCTCCAGGACGTTCTCGGGCCAGACGATCAGCGACACCGGTCGGTGGACAGCCGCCGTCTCCTCCACCTGGGCGTTGAAGGCCAGGATCGGGTCCCGGTCGATGGCCCGCATGCCCCGGGGTCCGCCACCCTGCACGTCGGCCACCTGTAGGTGGCCGGTCGGGGCCCCGCCGTTGGGTGCCAGCGCCCCCACCACGGTCAGGACCACGGCCGCCAGTCCGAGGCCGGCCGGGGCCAGCAGCCCCCGTCCCGGCGGTCCGGCCATCCCGGACCGGATGGAGGCGGCGCGGCCGGGGGTGGCGTCGCCGCGGCCGGCCGCCCCGGGTCCACCCCGGCGCGCCCACCAGGCCCAGGCCAGGCCGGCCAGGGCAGCACCGATGGCGGCCGTGCCCCCGGTGACCAGGACGGATCCCCCGAGTCGGGCCAGGCCGGCCAGGGGAGCCGCGGCCTGGCCCTGGGACAGCTCGGTGATGGGCACCCCGCCGAAGGGCCAGGTGTCCCGCAGGGTCTCGGCGGCGGCCACGGCGGCGGGGAAGGCGAGCAGCCGGCCCCGGCCCGGGGGGGTCAGCAGGCCGGCCAGGGCGTAGAAGCTGGACTCGATCAGAACGGCTATCGGATAGCCCGGGGCGGTGAAGTCGATCATCCAGACCAGGCCGGGAATGAGGAGGCCGAACCCGAAGAGGAAGCCGCAGGCGATACGCCGGCGGGCCCGGGCCCGGTAGAGGGCGACGGCCAAGAGGGCCAGCCCCGCCGGCCCGGCCGGCCAGATCCCGATGGGTGGAATCGACAGGAAAGCGATCCCGCCCCCGGCCAGGGCGGCCAGGTGGGCGCAAGACACCCGGCGCCGGCCACGGAGACCCATCAGGAGGACAGGGCAGGCAGCTGGGCGGCGACCTGGTCGGCGGCTTTCCGGCCCGAGGAGATGCAGGCCGGTATGCCCACGCCCCGGTAGGCCCCTCCGGCCACGGCCAGACCGGGCAGTCCGGCCACGGCCGCCTCGATGCGGTCCACCCGTTCCAGGTGGCCCACGGCGTACTGGGGGAAGGCACCCACCCACCGGGTGACCAGGGACTCCTGCGGCGGCCGGCGTAGTCCCATGGCCTCGGCCAACTCGGCGTGGAGGCCACCCACGACTTCGGCGTCGGACATGTTCATGGCCCGCTCGTCCCGATGCCGGCCGGCCGAGGCCCGGATGAAGACCTGACCGGGGGCGGACACGTGAGGCCACTTGGCCGTCATCCAGGTGGCGGCGGTCATCAACCGGCCCTGGGGCCGGGGAACCAGGAATCCGGTGCCGTCCAGGGGACCGGGCACGTCCTCGGCCCGGTAGGCCAGGCTGACCACGGCCACCGAGGAGTGTTCGATGCGGCCCAGACTGGCGGCCGCCTCCGGGCATACCGGCCCGAGCAGGGCGGCCGCGGCTGGGGCCGGGACGGCCAGGATCACGGCGTCAGCGTCCAGGGCGGTTCCGTCCCCGAGGGACAGCTGCCATCCGGCCCCCGAGCGGGACAGTCCGGTCACGGCCGTGCCGGTGCGGAGGCCGGCCCCGGCCGCGGCCAGGCGCCCGGCCAGGGTGTCGACCACATGGGAGAGGCCGGCGGGGTGGGTGAGGAACACCGGCGAGGCGGCCGCCCCGGCCCCGCCCGTCGCCTGGGCGGCGGCGGCCCGGGCGTCGGCGGCCTGGGCCCGCAGGGCCCGCAGGAGGCTGCGGCCCGAGCGGGCGGCGGCGTCGAGCTGGGGGGCGGTGGCCGCCGCCGAGAGCAACTCGCTGCGCCCGGCGTGGATCCCCCCGACCAGCGGGTCGACCAGCCACTCCTGGAGGCCGCGCCCGAAGCGGGCGCTGACGATCTCTCCCACCGAGCGGTCCCCCTCCACCCGGGTGGCGGGCAGGACCAGATCCAGGGCGGCCCGGGCCAGGGCGGCCGGCCTTACGGCGCCGGAGCGGGCCAGTGCCCCCAGGTCGGACGGGACGCCGAGGACCAGCCCTTCGGGCAGCCGCCGCAGGCGGCCCCGGCTCCACAGGTAGGCGTGGCCGGCGGCCGGGCTGACCAGCTCCTGGTCCAGGCCGAGCTCCCGGCAGAGCTGCACTCCGAAGGGGACCCGGGCCAGGAAGGCATCCGGCCCCAGTTCCAGCCTGGTCCCGGCCAGGGAGCCGGTCAGGATCTTCCCGCCCAGCCGCGGGCCGGCCTCGAGGACCACCACCCGAGGCGCCGCCGGCCTACTGGCCCCAACCACCTCAACGGCACCAGCCGCCCCAATAGAACCGGCCGCCCCAACAGCACCAGCTGCACCAGCCGCCCCGCAGAGCTGCCAGGCGGCCGCCAGCCCGGCTATTCCGCCCCCGATGACCGCCACGGTCGGGCGGTCCGGCCCCGGGGGGGAGCTCAAAGCCGGCCGCTGGCCCGGGCGGCCACCCCGGCCACGGTCTGGCAGAAGGCGGGGTCATCGTTGAGCGACGCCGTCCGGGCGAAGCCCAGGCCCAGCCCCTCCGCCTTGGCTCGGGCTTCGATGTCGAGGTCGTAGAGGACCTCGAGGTGGTCGCTGGTGAAACCGGCCGGGCAGACGACCACGGCCCGGAATCCCTCGGCGGCGGCCGCCTGGATCGACTCCAGCACATCCGGTCCCAGCCAGGGCTCGGGCGTCCGGCCGGCGCTCTGCCAGCCCACCTGCCACCCGGTCACCCCGGCGGCGGCGGTGACCGCCTCGGCCGTCTCCCGCAGCTGCTCGGGGTACGGGTCGCCCATCTCCAGGATCCGCCTGGGCAGGCTGTGCGCCGTCACCAGGACCAGGGTGTCGGCGGCCGGGACCCCGGTCGAGGCCACGGCGTTCCCCAGCCGGGAGGCGAGGAGCTCGACCAGGCCGGGCTCCAGGTGCCAGTGGCGGACGGGGTGAACCTCGACCCCCAGGCCGGCAGCGGTCTCCTCCACCCGCTCCAGGTACTCCCCGACCGAGAGGGCGGAGTAGTGGGGGGCCAGGACCATGGCCACCATCTCGGTCAGGCCCGCCGCCGCCACGGTGCGGACCCCGTCCTCCAGGTAGGGCTGGGCGTGCTTGGAGGCGGTGAAGACCTGGAACTCGGTGGGGTCGATGGCGTCCAGGGCGGCCTGGACCCCGGCCGCCTGGGACCGGGTCCTCTCGGCCAGGGGGGACAGACCGCCGATGGCGTCGTAGCGGCGCTGCAGATCGGCCAGCTGTTCGGGGGTCGGTGGCCGGCCCCGGCGGATGTGGGTGTAGTAGGCCTCGACCTCGCCCTCCCGCTCCGGACTGCCGTAGGACATGAGCAGCACGGCGGTACTCACGGCGCGCCTCCGGCGCGGCAAGTCATGGCGCGCCTCCGGCGCGGCAACTCACGCTGGGACGCCTTCGGAATGAACCAGGTCGGCCACCCGGGTCAGGATGTCCGGGTCGGTGCCGGGCAGGACGCCGTGGCCCAGGTTGAACACGTGCCCGGGCCGGCCCCCGGCGTCGGCCAGGACGGCTCGGGCGGCCTCGGCCACCACGTCCCAGGGGGCCAGGCACAGGGCAGGATCGAGATTGCCCTGCACGGCCCGGCCCGGGCCGACCCGGCGGCGGGCCTCGGTGAGGGTGACCCGCCAGTCGACCCCGACCACATCAGCGCCGGCCTCGCCCATGAGCCCGAGCAGCTCACCATTTCCCACCCCGAAGTGGATCCGGGGGACCCCGGCGCCGGCCAGTCCATCGAGGACCTTCCGGCTGGCCGGCATGACGAAGCGCTCGTAGTCGGCCGCCGACAGTCCCCCCGCCCAGCTGTCGAAGAGTTGGACAGCCGACGCCCCCGCTCCCACCTGGGCGGCCAGGAAGGCCAGGGAGAGGTCGGCCAGTCTGTCCATCAGCGCCATCCACAGGTCGGGATCGGCGTGCATGAGCGACTTGGTCCGGGCGTAGTCCCGGGATGGGCCGCCCTCGATCAGATAGCTGGCCAGGGTGTAGGGCGCCCCGGCAAATCCGATCAGGGGCACCTCCAGCTCCTGCACCAGCAGCCGGACCGTCTCGATCACATAGGGAACGTCGACCTCGGCCTCCAGGGGCCGCAGCCGGGCCAGGTCGGCGGCGCGGCGGAAGGGCGACTCGACCACCGGGCCGGTGCCGGGAACGATGTCCACGCCGAAGCCGATGGCGGCCAGGGGGACCACGATGTCGGAGAAGAGGATGGCGGCGTCGACCCCGTAGCGGCGCACCGGCTGCAGGGTGATCTCGGCGCACAGAGCCGGATCCGCAATGGCGTCCAGGAACCGGCCCTCGCCCCTCACCTTCCGGTATTCCGGCAGGGCCCGCCCGGCCTGGCGCATGAACCACACGGGCACCCGGTCCACCGCCTGGCCCCGGCAGGCCCGGATAAAGGGGCTTTCGGCGTGTCCAGCCCCGGCGGTCGTCATCGGCTCGGGACAGTACTTAACCGCCCCGCCCGCCCCCGTTCGGCCGGGCCCGGCCCGCCACGGGACCTACCGGGCCGAGCCGGCGGGGGCGTATGATTATCGACTCCCCAAACGGGGCGGAGGACGCACTTTTGCCCACGCATCCCGAGCTTTCCGCCGAGCAGGAACACATCGACCGCGCCTACCGCCAGCTGGAGGCGATGCGCGAGTTCGCCCGGTCGCACATGTCCTCGGTGCTCGCTCAGGGCAAGGGCGGCACCGCCCAGGCCCGGGAGGAACGGGACGTCATCGTCCGGCGCAGCCTGGCCCGCCTCCAGCAGCTGGACATCGGCCGGGAGGCGCTGTGCTTCGGGCGGATCGACCAGACCGGCGGTCCGCCCGCCTGGGAGGGCGCCGACGGCAGCGGTGAGCCGGCCCGCTACGGCGGGGACCGGGACGGGGCCGCCCCGGCCGACCCGGAGACCTTCTACATCGGCCGCCTGGCCGTGTCCGGCCCGGAGATGGAACCCCTGGTGGTCGACTGGCGGGCCCCGGTGGCCGAGCCCTTCTACCGGGCCACCGGCGCCCACCCGATGGGCCTGGTCCGCCGGCGCCACTTCCTGACCGACGGACCGACCCTCATGGCTATCGAGGACGAGGTCTTCGGGGAGGGCGACATCGGCCAGACGACCCTGGGCGGGATCCTGGTCTCGGCCCTGGACCGGGCCAGGACGGGCCGGATGCGCGACATCGTCGCCACCATCCAGAAGGAACAGGACGAGATCATCCGGGCCCCCCTGCCCGGGGTCCTGGTCGTCCAGGGTGGCCCGGGCACGGGCAAGACGGCCGTGGCCCTGCACCGGGCCGCCTATCTCCTCTACACCCACCGCTTCCCCCTGGAGCGCCAGGGCGTCCTGGTCATCGGCCCCAACCAGCTCTTCCTCCGCTACATCGAGTCGGTCCTGCCCTCCCTGGGCGAGAGCGGCGCCGTCCTGTCCACCCTGGCCGGGCTGGTCTCGGAGGTCCGGGTCCGGGCCACCGACGCCGCTGGTTTGGCCGCCCTCAAGGGGGAGGCCCGCATGGCCCGAGTCCTGGCCCGGGCGGTCCGGGACCGCCAGCGCCCGTTGCGGGCCAACCTGGAGATCCCCTTCGGCTCGCTGGTGCTGCGGCTCAGCCCCGAGGACACGGTCGCGGCGGTGACGGCCGGCCGCCGCCGCCAAGGGGCTCACAATCGGCGGCGGCGGTATGTGGAGGCGGAGTTGTTTCGCCGGGTTCATCGGGCCTACCTGGAGGCGGTGGGAGCCCGGGAGCTCAACGCCGACCCCGGGGAGGGCGAGGTGCCCGGGCGCGACGGTGGACTGGCCAAGGTCATCCCCCTGTTCCCGGCGCCCGAGGAGGACTGGGAGGTCGAGCACGGGGAGGAGGAGCTGGACGAGGCCGAGCTGCGTTCCCGGCTGCGCCGCCACCCGGTGATCGTGGAGGCCCTGGAGCGGATGTGGCCCCGCCTGCTGCCCGAGGAGCTGGTCCACGACCTCCTGGGGGCGCCGGCCCTGCTGACCTCGGCCGGCAAGGGCGTCCTGAGCGCCGAGGAGGTCCGCCTCCTGTACCGGCGCCGGTCCAGCCGGCTGGAGGACATCCCCTGGACCGCCGCCGACGTCGCCCTGGTGGACGAGGCCAAGCTGCTGGTGGGCAGCCCCCGGCCCAACGACAACACCGAATGGCCCCGCACCTACGGCCACATCGTGGTGGACGAGGCGCAGGACCTCTCGACCATGCAGCTGCGGATGCTGGCCCGGCGTTCCACGGCCGGGTCCATGACCGTGGTCGGTGACGTGGCCCAGGCCACCGGTGCCCTGGCCCCCCCGGGATGGGAGGCGGTGGTCGAGCACCTGACCCCCCGCCGGGAGCCCACGGTCACCGAGTTGAGCGTGAACTACCGGACCCCGGCCGAGATCATGGACGTGGCCGCCGGGGTCCTGGCCGCCGCCGCCCCCGGGCTGGTGCCGCCCCAGTCGGTCCGCAGCACCGGGTCGGTGCCCCGCTTCGTGGCCGCCCCCTCGGCCGAGTCGCTGGCCAAGACGGTGGCCGAGGAGGCCCGCTCGGAACTGGCGGCGGTGGAGGGCGGGACGGTGGCCCTCGTCTGTCCGGACGCCTGGCTGGACTGGCTGAGCGCCGAGCTGGAGCAGTCCGGGCTGGAGTTCGGCCTTCCCGAGCGGGACGGCCTGGACCGCCCCGTCACCCTGGTGCCGGTCGGGGTGGTCAAAGGCCTGGAGTTCGACTCCGTGATCGTGATCGAGCCGGCCGCCATCATCGAGGGTGCCGCCCAGGGCCTACGGGCCCTCTACGTGGCCCTGACCCGGGCCACCCGCCGCCTCAGCGTGGTCCACGCCCGCCCTCTGCCAGAGGCGCTCCGGCCGGAGTAGGGGTACCACTGACTCAGGCATTGAGCGCGCCCGGGGTTGGGCCCCCGGGCACCCGGTGCGGGCACGCCGGCGGAGCCGGCAATGGGCGAGGTCCGAAGGACCCGGGTGCCCGTCAGCCAATCAGAGTCGTGGGGCGGGGGGTGTGGGGGACGGCGTCGAGGCGGTGCTTCCACTCCGAGTTGGTGCCGACGGCGTCGACGTAGGCGGCGGTGCGCTTGGCCGTGCGGGGGGCCAGCTCGGCCACGGGGTCGATGCCGTCCAGATGGGCGTCCAGGGCGGTGCGCATGAGGGCGAGGGCCTCGGCCCGGATCTGGGAGATGCGGGACTCGGTCACATCCAGCTCCTCGGCCAGCTCCCGCATGGGGCGCTCATCGAAGAAGTAGCCCACCACGACGTGGCGCATGCGCTCGGGCAGGTGGGAGACGGCGTCGAGCAGATAGGAGCGCCGCTCCCGGTCGAGGATCTGGACGTCGGGGCCCCGCTCATCAGCCGGCAGGGCGGAAGCGCCGTCCCCGTCGACCACCAGGGCGTCGAAGTTGAGGACCACGGCCCGGTGGACGTCCCCGGTGAGGGAATCCAGGGTGGCCTTGTCCATCCCGAGGTGGGCGGCCACCTGATCCGGGGTGGGGGCCGAGCCGTTGGCGGCGGTCAGGTGGTCCACGGCGGCGGTCACGCGGCGGGCCCGGGCCCGGACCGAGCGGCTGGCCCAGTCCCGGCTCCTCAGCTCGTCCAGCAGGGCGCCCCGGATACGGGCCGAGGCGAAGCGGTCGAAGGCGATGCCCCGGTCGGGATCGTAGGAACGGGCGGCCTGGGCCAGCCCGGCCAGGGCGGCCGAGAGCAGATCACTGCGCGATACGTGCCTGGGCACCCGCTGGAGCAGGTCGGAAACGGCCCGCTGCGCCAGCTGGAAGTGCTCGGTTACCAGTTGCTCCTCGTTGACGCCGTATTCATTGGTCGGGACCGAGGAGAGGTTCTTGGTCCTTTGTGCCATGTAAGCCGTTATGGGCCATCTGGGACCCTCGGGGCATCGGCCGCGCGGGTGGTCGGCTATACGGCCATGGCCCGCTCGGGCTATGGAAGACGGAGAGATGCCACCAACCCGGATGGGCTAGTCCGCCCGAGCCGGGTGTCAATCCCGCCACGGCCTACCCTGGGGCAGGTGGCTTCGACGGGGGTGGTGATAGTCGACCAGTGGCCGCTTGTCCGTCTGGGTATCGGCCGGTCCCTGCCCAGTCTTAGCTACCGGATACTGGAAGAAGCGGATGGCCCGGTGGCGGCCCGGGCGGCCATCCGCCGCCGTCATCCGGATCTGGTGGTCCTGGGCGACCACCTGGGGGAAGACGGCTCCTCCCTGGTCGCCATGGCCAAATCCCAGGGCGCCCGCGTGCTGGCCCTGGTCGACCGGCCCTCCCGGAGCCAGCTGGCCGCCCTGGCCGGGGCCGGGGCGGACGGGATCATGACCGCTTCGGTCCCGGCCGAGGAGCTGTTGGGGGCAGTGGAGCGGATCATGGCCGGGGAGCGGGCCCTCTCCGGGGAGCTCGTCCCCGCCCTGGCCGGCATCGTCATCCACGACACCGGGGCGGCCGCGCCCGAGACCGGGTCCCTCACGGCCCGGGAGCGGGAGGTGCTGGCCTGTCTGGTCCGGGGGGCCCGGAACGAGGAGATAGCCGCCGAGCTGTTCCTGTCCCCGGCCACCGTCAAGACCCACCTGAGCAGCATCTACGCCAAGCTCGAGGTGCGCAGCCGGCAGGAGGCCACGGCCCTGGCCCTCAAGCTCGGCCTGGTTCACCCCTGAATATCCCGCTCCGCCTGTGAATATGTCGTGGAGATGGCCCGAAGATGTGATCGGACCCCTCTGGATCGACTAGTAAAGGGGCCGTGACCCAGGTCCTCGCCACGGAGCCGCCCAGTCACTACGCCGCTCCCGCCCCCCCGACCCGGCCGCCGCTGCTGAACGTGGGCGTGATGGTGTGGTTGGGATCGGAGCTGATGTTCTTCGCCGGGCTCTTCGCCGCCTTCTTCACGGTGCGGGCCCAGGACACCGTGGCCGGGGTGTGGCCCCCCCAGGGGATCCACCTCGACATCCTGCAGTCGGGCATCTTCACCGCCATCCTGGTGGCGTCCAGCTTCACCATGCAGAGGGCGCTGTGGTCGGAGGAGCGCCGCCACGACCGGGAGCAGGCCCGCCGCTGGGTGATCATCACCTTCATCATGGGCTCGCTGTTCCTGGCCAACCAGGGCTACGAGTGGTTCCACGTCGACTTCCGCATCTCCCACGATGCCTTCACATCCCTCTTCTTCCTCATGACCGGCCTGCACGGGCTCCACGTCTTCGTGGGCCTGGTGGCCATGGCCGCCTTCTACGGGCGTCTGGCCGGTCCGGGCGGTGACCCGGGCGAGCGCTCCGTGTTCCAATGCGTCACCTACTACTGGCACTTCGTCGACGTTGTGTGGGTCTTCCTGTACAGCGCCATCTTCCTCCTGAAGGGGTAGTCGGCCCTCCATGCCCGCCTCCGCCCGACCCGCTATCGCCCGCCGGACCCGCCAGATGGCCCTGCCCGCCCTCCTCGTGATGGGGGTGGCCGCCATCTCCATCGTGCTGTTCGGCTCCACGGCGCGGGCCCAGGGCACCGGTTCGGCCCAGCCGGCGGCGCCGGCCACCACCGTGCCGGCCGGCACCCACAACCACGCCCTGGGCAACACCGGGGGCACCAGCTACCAGGACACCGAACTGGGGACGGGGTCGGCCAGCGGTAGGCAGCTGTATGTCCAGGCCTGTGCCTCCTGCCACGGCACCGATGCCCAGGGCTCGGCCCGGGCGCCCACCCTGGTCGGGCTGGGCTCGGCGGCGGTCGACTTCTGGATCATCACCGGGCGTATGCCCCTGGAGGTTCCGAGCCAGCAGGCCATGCGCAAGAACCCCATCTTCTCCACCACCCAGGCCAAGGAGATAGCCCAGTACGTGGCCTCTCTCCAGGTCCCCGGCTATGTGGGCAGCGTGCCCCAGGGCCCGTCCATACCCGGCCCCATCGATCTCTCCCAGGCCAATCTGGCCCACGGCGGGGAGCTGTTCCGGCTCAACTGCTCCACCTGCCACAGTCTCACCGCCAACGGTGGAGCCCTGAGCTATGGCGCCTACGCCCCTTCGCTGGTCCCGGACACTCCCCTGGAGATAGCCGAGGCCATCCGCACCGGGCCGGGCAACATGCCCCGCTTCAGCATCGCCCAGCTCTCCAGCCAGGATGAGGCCGACATCATCAAGTACGTCAAGTACATCACCCACCCCCAAGACCGGGGTGGCTTCAACCTCGGCCACGTCGGGCCGACCACCGAGGGATTCATCGGGATCGTGGTGGGAGTGGGCCTGTTGATGCTGGCCGCCTTCTGGATCGGAGACCGGGCATGACCGACCTCACGGGCACCGAAGATCCCAGCGGCACCCCGGGCGGGCACGGCGCCGCCCCCGTCGGGACCACCGACACCGAGACCTACGCCGCCCAACTGTCGGTGGCGGCCCGGAACCCCAAGCGGGTCGAGTTGGTGGTCGGGGCCTGTTTCATCCTGGCCATCCTGTCGGTGTTCGTCCTGGGCTGGATCTACACCCAGCGCGGCAATCCCCAGCTCGAAGGGGCCATGCTCTTCGTCCTCTTCGGGGGCATCGGCTTCGGCATGGCGGCGTGGGGCAAGTACCTCATGCCCCGGGGGCCGTTCGTGGAGGAGAGGGAGGTCCTCACCTCGGAGGCCGATGAGCAGGCCTTTGCCGAGACCCTCAAGCGGGGCCAGGTGGCCATCGAGGGCAGGCGCTCGTTCCTGCTCAAGCTCTTCCTGGCCGCCAGTGGGCTGATGGGCGCCATCCTGCTCTTTCCCCTGCGTTCGCTGAGCCCGGTGGGTCTCTCGCCCAACGGGCCCTTCTACAAAACCCAGTGGAAGCCAGGCTCGCTGGTGGTGGACGAGAACAACAACCCGGTCCACTACACCACCCTGGAGGTGGGCGGCTCCATGACGGTCTTCCCCTACGGCTACACCGACGCCGAGGACGACCAGACCCTTCTCATCCGGGCGTCCACCCAGCCGGTGGCCCCCCCCGATCAATCCCACAAGCTGCAGTGGTCCCCGGTCGGCTATCTGGCCTTCTCCAAGCTCTGCACTCACGCCGGCTGCCCGGTCGGCCAGTACGAGGCCCAGTACCAGAAGCTCCTCTGCCCCTGCCATGAGTCGACCTTCGACGTGCTCAACGCCTGCGCCGTGGTCTTCGGCCCCGCCCCCCGGCCGCTGCCCCAGCTGCCGCTGACGCTAGATTCCAACGGCTATCTCCGGGCCCTGTCGAGCTATGGCGAGCCGGTGGGCCCGGGCTTCTGGTACAGGGATGCACTGTGACACTGATCAGCGGGAGCCGGACACCGACCGGCATGCGGGAGAAGGCGGCTGACGCCGGTAAGAAGGCGGCCGCCAAGCAGGGCCGGGATCTCGACGAGCGTCTGGGTCTGGCTTCGGCCGGCCGGTGGATGCTCAATTACATCTTCCCGGACCACTGGTCCTTCATGTTGGGCGAGATCGCCCTCTACTCCTTCATCATCCTGCTGCTGACCGGGGTCTACCTGGCCTTCTTCTTCGTGGATTCGGCCCACGAGATCATCTATCACGGGTCCTACATCCCCCTGCAGGGCGTCAAGATGTCCGAGGCCTACGCCTCGACGCTGCAGATCAGCTTCAACATAAGGGCCGGTCTGGTCATCCGCCAGATGCACCACTGGGCGGCCCTGATCTTCATCGGCGCCATCGGGATCCACATGTGCCGGGTCTTCTTCACCGGTGCCTTCCGCAAGCCCAGGGAGATCAACTGGACCATCGGCCTGACCCTGATGATCCTGGCCCTGCTCAACGGCTTCTTCGGCTATTCGCTTCCGGATGACCTCATCTCCGGCGGCGGACTGCGCATCTTCTATTCGGTGTTCGAGTCCATTCCCTTCGTGGGCACCTGGGCCATGGAGCTCCTCTACGGCGGTCCCTATCCGGGCACGGCGGTCCTGTCCCACTTCTACGTCATCCACGTCTTCATCCTGCCCCTGGTGATCCTGGGCCTCTTGAGCGCCCACCTGGCCATCATCATGCGCCAGCACCACAGCCAGTTCCCGGGCAAAGGCGCCACCGAGACCAACGTGGTGGGCACCCCGATGTGGCCCGGGTACATGGCCAAATCCGGCGGCTATTTCTTCATGACACTGGCCATCACGGCCCTGTTGGGCGGCTGGGCCCAGATCAACCCCATCTGGCTGTTCGGCCCCTACGACCCCATCCGGATCAGCACCTTCACCCAGCCCGACTGGTACATCGGCTGGTTGGACGGCGCCCTGCGGCTGTGGCCCAACTGGGAGACGCACTTCCCCGGCCACATGATCGCCAACACGTTCTATCCGGCCGTCATCCTGCCCGGGATCATCTTCAACATCCTCTACGCCTACCCGTTCCTTGAGGCCAAGCTGACCGGGGACAAGGCGTACCACAACCTGCTGCAACGGCCCCGGGACGTCCCCGGCCGCACCGCCTTCGGGGCCGGCTTCTTGGCCTTCTTCTTCGTGCTGCTACTCGGGGGCTCCGAGGACGTCATAGCCGTGGCCTTCGACACCTCCGTCCAGTCGGTGGTGTGGACCCTCCGGGTCGGGCTGTTCGTCATACCGCCCATCGTGGGAGCGGTGACCTATCTCCTCTGCAAGGAGCTCTCGGCCGTGCCCTCGGCCGGTAAGCGGCGGGTGGCCAACGTCATCGTGCGCGGCGCCGACGGCGGTTACTCGGCCACGCCGGTGGAGCTCCATCCGCTCGAAGCCGAGCACCACCATGAGCTCGAGCCTGCTCCCGTGGGCCATGTCGTGATGCCCGAGCCGGAGCCGGAGTTGGTGACGGCCGGGGCCGTCTCCCCGGCCACGGCCGCCGAGCGCGCCAACCGCGGCCCGGCTCCGGCCACCTCAGCCGCCTCGGCCTCCGTTCAGAGCACGGCCGCCTCCGACATACCCGGAGTGCGCCAGGTCAGCCGCCAGGAGACTCCGGGTGAGCCGGCGCCGCGCTCGGGCCGGCACCTGTTCTTCCCGCGCCGATCCCACGGGAACGGCTCCAAGGGGGACGCCGGCAGTGGCGCCCAGGACGGGGACGGGGCCGGCTCCGACTGAACCGGGTTCTGGTTCTCCGCCGGCCACTTGCACGCCGGCCACTTGCACGCCGGCAGCGCCGAGTGCGACCTCATTCTCAAGGCCAGGGAGACCTGGCCCCGCACGGCCAAGGTGTACTGCCACCGGGCTGAAGCCGGGAGCGCTACCCCTATCGCTTCAGCGGCCTCCAGGTCGACACCTGCCGCCACACGCCCTGCCCTCGGGCGACTACGGGTGGTCCTCGGGCGACTACGGGTGGCCCGGGGAGCCGAAGCCGAAGCCCTCTAGATGTAGCCGCCCCGGCGGGATTCCATGGTGTAGCCGATCAGGGTGGCCACCACCCCGGCGCCGCCCAGGATGCCCAGCCAGGCGCCGAAGACCAGGGCCAGGCAGACCACGGCGGCGGAGACGCCCATGCAGAAGGGCCAGATGCTGGAGGAGGGGAAGGCGCCCACGGTGCCGGCGCCGTCTTCCAACTCGGCTTCATCCGAGTCCTCGGCCCGGGCCGGCATGTCCCCGCCCCGCTTCATTCCCCACCAGAAGAGATAGGAGCCGGGGATGAGGCCGAGAAAGACGGTCATGAGCAGCATGACCGAGCCGGCGTGTTCGTAGGAGGTGAACCAGTAGACGCCCAGGACGATGGCGAAGAAGAAGGCGGTGCCCAGGAAGACCAGGGCTTCGATCCGGTAGCCCTTGTACACGCGGGGCACGGTCCGGGGCTCGGGCGCCGGCCCGGGGTCGACTTCAGCGGTCATTTATGGCTCCCCTGGCTCCCGTGGCTCCCGTGGGGCTGGATGTCCTCGATGTCGGCGTGGTTCATGTCCCACACCGGCCGCTCGGAGCGGATGGGGGGGATGCGCTCGAAGTTGTGGTGCGAAGGCGGGGAGGTGGTGGCCCACTCCAGGCTGTAGCCGTCCCAGGGATTGCCTCCGGCCGGGACGGGCCGGCGCCAGGAGACCCACATGTTGACCAGGAAGATGACGAAGGAGAAGCCGACCAGCCAGGCCCCCACCGATGAGATCCGGTTGAGGGTGGTGAAGCCGTCGGAGGCCTGGTAGATGGCGATCCGGCGGGGCATGCCGTGCAGGCCCACCAGGTACTGGGGCACGGTCTGGAACCAGAAACCGAAGAACATCACCCAGAAGTGGGCCCAGCCCAGCCTCTCGTTGAACATGCGCCCGGTGAACTTGGGATACCAGAAGTACCAGCCGCAGAAGCCGCCGAAGACGGCCGTGCCCATCAGCACCTCGTGGAAGTGGGCGATCACGAAGTAGCTGTTGTTGGTGTAGAAGTCCAGCGGGGGGGCGGCCAGGATGATCCCGGACAGGCCGCCGGCCAGGAAGACCACCAGGAACCCGACGGCAAAGAGCATGGGGGTGGAAAAGACGATCGACCCCCGCCACATGGTCCCGATCCAGGCGAAGAACTTGATGCCGGTGGGCACGGCTATGAGCATGGTCATGCCCGAGAAGAAGGGGAGAAGCACGGCGCCGGTGGTGAACATGTGGTGGGCCCAGACCCCGGTGGAGAGCCCGGCTATGGCCAGGGTGGCGAAGACGATGCCCTTGTAACCGAAGATCGGCTTACGGGCGAAGACGGGGATGACCTCCGAGACGATCCCGAAATAGGGCAGGGCCAGGATGTACACCTCGGGATGCCCGAAGAACCAGAACAGGTGCTGCCACAGGATCGGGACGCCGCCCCCGTTGGTCTCGAAGATGTGGGTGTGGAAGTGGCGGTCGAAGTACAGCATCACCAGGGCGCTGGTGAACACCGGGAAGGCGATGAGGATCAGGATGGCCGTGACCAGCATGTTCCAGGTGAAGATGGGCATGCGGAACATGGTCATGCCGGGCGCCCGCAGACCGTAGGTGGTCACCACCAGGTTGATGCCGGAGAAGATGGCCGAGAATCCGGTGAGGAAGAGCGAGACGATCCACAGGTCTGCCCCGGCGCCTGGGGTGTAGAGGGAGTTGGACAGGGGGGCGTAGGCCGTCCAGCCGAAATCGGCGGCGCCCCCGGCCACCAGGAACGAGCTCAACATGATGAGTCCGCCGGAGAGGAACAACCAGTAGGACAGGGCATTCAGGCGGGGGAAGGCCATGTCCGGCGCCCCCACCTGGAGGGGGACGATGTAGTTGGCGAAGCCGGCGAAGGCAAAGGGCCCGGCGAAGAGCAGCAGCATGATGGTGCCGTGCATGGTGAAGAGCTGGTTGAAGGTGTCCTGGCTGACGAAGGTGTTGTTGGGTGAGAACAGCTGGACCCGGATGAACATGGCCATCAGGCCGCCCACCAGGAAGAAGAACACCGACGTGTACAGGTAGTTCTTACCGATCACCTTGTGGTCGGTGCTGGTCAGCCAGTAGAGGATCCCGGAGCGGTGCTCCTCGTGGTGCTCCTCATGGGCCACTACCGGCCGTTCGGCCACCAGGGTCATGTAGACGACCTTTCTTGACTTTGCAGCCAGGTCTGGAAGGTGGCCGGTTGCACCACCTTGACGTAGAAGATCATGAGATCGTGGTGCAGGCCGCAGAACTGGGCGCAGCGCCCTATGTAGGTGCCGGTCTGGGTCGGGGTGAGATCGAAGGTGTTCTCGATGCCGGACTGGGCGTAGCGCTGGAAGTCGAATCGGGGCACGTCGAACTCATGGATGACGTCGGCGGTGGTCAGGTCGACCTGGGTCACCTCGTTGAGGGGGATCTCGAAGGTGGCGTAGTGGTTGGGGTCGGAAAGCAGGGTGACCGGCCGGGTCGACCCGGGGGGATTGTCATAGGTGAAGCGCCAACCCCACTGGAAGGCCTGGATGGACATGTGGTTGGAGGGGTTGGCGGCCACGGCGTCGACGCTGTTCTCGGTGACCACGGTGTAACCGAACAGGACGGCCACGATCAGGATGGGGATGGTGGTGTAGGCCACCTCCCAGGGCATGTTGTAGCGGGTCTGGCGGGGCCAGTGATCGGGGTTCTTGCGCCGGTAGGCGAGGATGCACCAGAAGATCAGGGCCCAGACGAATACCCCCACGGCCAGGGCGGTGATGTCGAAGCCCTGGAAGAGCTTGAAGATCTGATGCCCCTGGGTGGTGGCCCCGGTGTAGTTCTCGAAGTTGTAGGTGCAGCCCGACAGGGCCAGGGCCAGGGCGCCAAGCAGGCCGGCCCGGCCCAGGCGGCGCCGTCCGGGCGTGGCTCGAGAGGGTGCGCTCGCCGAGGTGCTCACGGCTGGGAATCTAGTGGGCACAGAGAGGCTGACGGCAACCCGGGGGAGCCTTTTCCTAGTGTGCGCCCGGACATGTTCAGAATCTTGCGCTGGCTGACCTCGGTCGTCCTCCTCATCGTGGTGCTGGGGGCGGTGGCCGCCGACTTCGGGGCCAAGCGGGTGGCCGAGACGGCCATGGCTGACCGGGCCAAGCAGTCGACCGGGGCCAGCTCCGCCTCGGCCTCCATCGGGGGCTTCCCGTTCCTGTACGACGTCCTGGGCCGGGGCTCGGTCGATACCGTGGACCTCACCCTGGAGGAGGTCCCGGCCGGCACCTCGCTGACCCTGCAGAGCGTCCATGTGCACCTGGTCAAGGTGGCCATCGACCGCCAGGAGCTGATTCACAAGCGCAAGGTCACCATCCAGTCGATCGCCAGTGGCACGGCGGCGGTGACGATCAGCGCTCCGGAGCTGACCGCCGCCGCCGGACGGACCATCGCCCTCACCTCCTCGGGGCAGATCCTGGTGGACGTGGGCGGTCAGCAGGCCCAGGCCAGCGCCACCATGGGGGCGGCCGACGTCCTCGACATCGATGTCTCGGGGGTGACGGTGGTCTCGCTGGACCTGGCCCGTAATCCGATCGTGCCGGCCTGCAGCTTCAGCCTGACCGTGACCGGCTCGGCCATCACGGCCACCTGCACCATGACCCCCGTGCCGCCGGCGGTCATAGCCGCCATGTCCAGTTAACCCAGGGCTTCTATCGCCTCGTCGAAGAGGCGGAAGAGCGGGGGCAGGCCGTTGGCCTGGCGCAGGGCCAGGGCCTGGCGGCGGGAGCGGGCCGTCAGCTCCCTGGCCTCCCGGCCCGGCCAGGGGCGGGGCAGCAGTTCCGGGGGCAGGAGCGGGTCCCGGCTGAAGCACTCCGAGAAGGCCACCGCCATGCCCAGGGCCAGAGGCAGGAAGGTGGCGTCGGCCAGGCGCTCGTGGCGCTCCCGCAGGGCGGTCAGCTCGGCCGGGATGCGGCCGTAGGTGTCGCTGAAGCGACGGTAGCGGGAGGCCAATTCGTCGAGTTGCCAGAGGCGGCGGGCCAGTTCACGGGGATCGCGCTCGCCTCCGACCTCCAGGTCATCGGTGGTGGCCAGGGTGATCTGGTCGGCCAGTTCGAGCCGGTCGGCCTCGGCCCGGACGTCCTTGTGCCAGGGATGGGGTGAGACGTAGAGGCCGCCCTGGACGGCGCTGCCTCCCAGGGCCAGGAGCCGCTCCCGGAAGGCATCCCGGGCCGCCCGGTTGCGTTCCGGCACCGCGAAGCCGACCAGGCGCCACTGGCGGTCCCAGCCCCGCCCGGCGGCGTCCTGGACGTAGGCCAGCCGGGTCCGCTCCATGGTGGACCCCATGGCGGCCAGGCCGGCCGGGGTCGCTTCGTAAACGGCGTCCCGGCCGCTGCCCCGGCGCAGGAAGAGGCCCTCGGTCACCAGCCGGCGCAGGCAGGAGCGGATCTGGTCAGGACTCTGACCGCACGCCTCGGCCACCGGCATGACCTCGCTGGGCACGATGGTGTGATCGGCCCGGGTCATGCCGAAGACCAGCAGCCTGGTCGGGACCTGGACGGTCGTGCGGCTCACGACCGCATCCTACGGCGGCGGATGATCCCGGCGGCTATACCGGCCTTGCGGGCGGTGCGGCGCAGGGCCAGATCAGCGGCGGGGGCCAGCCCGGGCGAGGGCGCCGCCCCCCCGGTCCGGGCCGGACCTACCGGACCTACCGCACCCGCCGGACCTGCCGGTCGCACTCGGGCCGGGCGGGGTTCGAAGCGGGTGGAGGCGTTGAGGCGCCACACGGCCAGGGCGCTGAACTCGAGCAGGAAGGCGGACAGAAGGGTTCGCCCCGGCAGAGCCGGCAGCAGGGCCAGCACGGCTATGCCGATCCAGTCCGCCACCCGATGGGCCCGCCGGCTGAGCAGCTCCCAGGCGGCCAGGGGGCCGTCGCTGAGCACGGCCAGGACGACCAGCAAGACGCCGCCTGCGACCAGGAAGATCTGGGACGGGCCGGATACGTGGATGCCCACCACGATGAGCAGGACGGCCAGCAGGAGCTCGGCCGCCTGGTGCAGGGCGAAGGGGATGAAGCGTCTGGCCACGAAGGGAGGGGCGGGGTTGACCGGGCGACGGCGGGACCAGGGCAGAACCCGGGTCCCGGCCCCAGCTGGGCTCAGCCGGCCGAGTCGGGCTTACCGGTCCCGCCGGCCCCGGCGTCCTTGGCGGCGGCGTCCTGGCCGCCTTCCTCGAGGCCCTTGCGGAACTCGTGGGACGCCGAGCCGAGGCCCCGGGCCAGCTTCGGCAGTTGGCTGCCACCGAAGAGGAACACCAGGGCGACGACGACGATAAGGATGATGGTGTCGGGCCCGGCCAGGTTTGCCAGAACCATTTCGAGGCTCCTTTACGAGCGCACGCCGGAGACGCGGCGTCAGCGCCAAGGCTAGAGGTTGGGCCGCCTCAGGCGGACATCTGGGTGGTGAGGTCCTCGGCCGAGGCGGGGTGTCCGAACTGGAAGCCCTGGGCGTGGGTGCAGCCCATGGCGGTCAGCACGTCGGCCTGCTCACCGGTTTCCACCCCCTCGGCCACCGTGGCCAGGCCGAGGCTGCCGGCCAGGCCCAGGATGGCCGAGACGATGCTGGAGTCCTCGGCGTCATGCCCGAGACCCCCCACGAAGGTCTGATCGACCTTGAGCACGTCGACCGGGAAGCGGCGCAGGTAGCCGAGGGACGTGTAGCCGGTCCCGAAGTCATCGAGGCTGATGAGCACGCCGAGATCCTTGAGCCCGGCCAGGACGGTGGCGGAGCCGTCCGGGTCGGCCATGATCACGTTCTCGGTCACTTCCAGGGAGAGGCTGGAGCTGTCGATGCCGGACTCATCGATCTCCCTCCGGACCTGATCGATGAACCCGGGATCGCTGAGCTGGCGACCGGAGATGTTGACGGAGATCTGCGGCGTGGGGTGCCCGGCCGACGTCCACGCCGCCGCCTGGCGGCAGGCCTCGCCCATCACCCACTGGCCGATGGGCACGATCAGGCCGGTCTCCTCGGCCACGGCCATGAAGTCACCGGGGTGCAACAGTCCTCGGCGGGGGTTCTCCCAGCGCAGCAGGGCCTCGGCTCCGACCACCCGGCGGTCGTCCAGGCGCACCACCGGCTGGTAGACGAGGCGCAGCTCCTGGTCGGTCAGAGCCCGACGCAGCGACGTCTCGGTCTCCATCCGCCCCTGAGCGGCGAACTGCATGCTCGTGTCGTACACCGCCGCCCGCGACCGGCCCTCCTCCTTGGCCCGGTACATGGCGGCGTCGGCGTTGGCCAGCAGGGCTCCGGGGGTGATGTCCGGGTCGCTGGCCACGGCCACCCCGACCGAGAGGGTCACCTTCAGATCCCCAGAGGGACTGACGGCCCGGGAGATGGGCTCGGCCAGGCCGGTGATGCGCCGGGCGATGACCAGGGCGGCCTCGGCGGTGGTGTCCTCGCAGAGCAGCACGAACTCGTCCCCGCCGAAGCGGGCCACCGTGTCCCCCGGGCGCAGGAGGGCCCGCAACCGTCCGGCCAGCGAACGCAGGACCCGATCACCGGTGCTGTGGCCCAGGCTGTCGTTGATGGCCTTGAAGTGGTCAACGTCGGCGAAGAGAACCGCCACCGGCGCCCGGCCCCGCTGCAACCGGCGCAGGGAGTGCTCGAGGCGGTCCATGAACAGGGACCGGTTGGGCAGATTGGTGAGAGGATCATGGAGAGCCTGATGGGCCAGGGTCTCGGCCATCCGGCGCCGCTCGGTGACGTCCTCGACATTGATGACGACCCCGCCCACGTCGGGGTCCGACAACAGATTGGTGAAGCGACCCTCGAAGTGGGGGATGGACCCGTCGGGACGGTGGCGGCCGCCCCGGAACTCCACCGCGTGGTGCCGCTCGGGGCGGTGGACGGCGGCGTCGAAGGCGGCGTTGAAGCTGGCCAGGTCCTCGGCCAGCACCAGGTCGTCGAAGCAGACCCCGTCCAGCTCGGCCAGCCCCGGACCGAACAGGTCGATGGCACTGTCGTTGGCGTAGCAGAGGGTGCCGTCGGCTTCGCAGACCAGGAGGGCAGTTCCGGTGCGGGCCGTCAGGCGGCGGAAGCGACGGGCGCTGCGGGCGGCGGCGTCGGACTGCTCCCGCAGTTCGGTGATGTCGCTGAAGGAGGCGGCCACCAGGGGCCGGCCCTCGGCGGGAACCGACAGCGGGACGGTGTCGACCGACAGCCAGCGCCGCTGGCCCTCCCGTTCGATGCCGATGAGGACGGCGCGGCTGGCCTTACCGGTCTGCGCCGCCACCCGGGTCGGGAACCGCTCCGGGGGTAGGTCCCGGCCGTCCTCGTCCACCACCCGGGCCTCGAAGGGACGGTCGCCCACCATGGCCGGTCGGGGCTGGCCGAAGAGGGACTCGGCGGCCGGGTTGCACGACACCACCGCTCCGTCCCGGTCCATGACCAGCACGGCGGCGTCCAGGCCGGCCAGGATGGAGCGGTAGTGACCCTCGCTGGCGGTGAGGGCGGCCATGGCCGCCTGCAGATCGGTCTCATCGGCCAGGGTGAGGACCACGCCCCGGATGCGCGGGTCGTGGATGCGGTTGACGGCCCGGGCCACCAGGTGGCGCCACGTGCCGTCGGAGGCCTGGACCCGGAAGCGGTCCAGCTTCTGGGCCAGTTCCGGTCGCTCGAGGTGCTTGGCCACGTAGTCGATCACATGGCCGCGGTCATCGGGATGGACCAGGCCGATGGCCCGGTTCCCGATCAGGCCTTCGGCCGGGGAGCCGATCACCTCCAGGGCGGGCCCGAAGCTGGCCGCCACCCGTCCGGCGCGGTCTATGACGAGGATCAGGTCACTGGTAGCGCACGCCACGGAGCGCGCGTCGTCTGGGGGGAACTCCACCCTTACCCTCCCCGGGGCCACTGTGGAGAGGGTAGCGCGCCACTCATAGTGAAATACAGTCTTCCAGCGACTTCTTTACGTGGTCGCCATCCCGACGACAGGTGAATTGAGCCTTTCACCCCCTTCGGACCCGTCAAAGGCGGCGTTCCCGAAGGCAAAGACCCCGCCGTCCCGGGCCACCAGGCGGTAACCGGCGGCGTTGGCGGTCGGGGCCAGGCCCAGCACCGGGGCGTTCAGGTGCTCCCCGCCGGTGGAGCCGTACCAGGCGGCGTCCCCGAAGCTGAAGACCCCCCCGTCGGAGGCCACCAGCCAGTACCCCAGCCCGGTGGCGGTGGGGGCGATCCCGTCCACCGGGGCGGCCAGGCCGGTTCCGTTGGCCCCGCCCCGGGCCGGGGCGTCCCCGAAGGCGTAGACGGACCCATCGGCCCCGGCCAGCCAGTACCCCCCGCCGTCGGGGGTGGCGGCCATGCCCACGATCGGGGCGGCCAGATGGATGGCCCCGGTGGACCCGAAGAAGCGGGCGTCCCCGAAGCTGAAGACCCCCCCGTCGGAGGCCACCAGCCAGTACCCCCCGCCGTCGGGGGCAGCGGCCATCCCGACCACCGGCGCCGCCAGGTGGATGGCCCCGGTTGACCCGAAGAAGCCGGCGCCACCGAAGCTGAAGACCCCTCCGTCCGCCGCCACCAGCCAGTAGCCCGGGCCGGGCCCCGAGCCGGTCCCGGCCGCCGGGCCGGGGGAGAAGGAGTAGGTGTCCGAGGCGGCTGCGGCCGGCCCGCTGGCGGCGTCCTGGACCACGATCCGGTCGGTCCCGGACTTGGGGAGGCTGGCCGGGGCCTGGTAGGTGAGGCTGAGCCGGCCGTCGGGGCCGGGGGTGAAGGGGCTGGGTGCGGGGCCCAGAGCAACTCCGGCCACCGAGGCCGAGCCCCCGCCCGGGGCCGGATCGAAGGAGAGATAGACGCCGGGGGCCGAGGCCGTCACCGAAAGAGTGGTGGTCACGCTCTGGCCGGGGTGGAGGTAGGCGCCGGGGGCCAGGGGGTCAGGGGAGAAGGAGAACTCCGGGGAGGAGAAGGAATAGGGATCGAAGACCCCCACGTCCGGGTTGGTGGCCCGGTTCTGGGCCACCAGCACGTCCATGCCGCTGGATGGCGTGCCAGCGGGGGTGGAGTAGGTCACCAGGATCACGCCGTTGGTGTCGGTGTCGAACGGCTCCGGGCTGGGGCCGAGGCCGGGGGCGCCGGTCGGGTTCTGCGGGCTGGGGGTGGCTCCCGTGGCCACCGCCGAACCGGCGGGGGCCTGGTCCTTGGCCGCGGCCAGGACCAGGTACACCGGACAGTCAGGGACCGCCACCCCGTCGGGCCCGACGACGGTGACGGACAGGGTCTCGGACTGGTTCGATCCCAGCGACCCGGTCGGCGCCATGGGCGTGGACGACAGGTGGTAGGACGCGGCGCCGTATTCATAGACATCCGTGGCCGATTCGGTCGGGGTGCCGGCCTGGTTCTGGACGGTGATCGCATCCTGGCCCGTGGTGGGCAGGGTCGAGCCCGGCCCCGGGCTGGGCACCGAGTAGTCCAGGGCCAGATGGCCGTTGGCGTCGGTCGTGCAGTCGGTTGGGGCGGAACCGAGTTGTCCCTGGGCGCACTGGGTCGAGGTGACCTGGGGGGTGGCTCCACCGCTGGTGGTGGCCACGGAGACGAAGACGGCCGCCTGGGGCTCCGGCGCCCCGGAGGCCCGGGTCACGGTGAGGACCACCGACACGCTCTGGCCGGCCTGGAGGCTGCCGGGGCCGGCCAGAGGATCGGGGGAGAAGCTGTAGCGGTCCGGGCCCGGCGCCGGGCCGGCCGGGGCGTAGGAGTAGGCGTCCTGGGCCGTGGTCGGGGAGGCGGACGCTCCGGCCCCCGAGCCGGACGGCGGAGCCGTCGAGGCCTGGATCTCATCGGCCCCGGCCGTGGGGAAGGCGGCCGGGATGCATACGCCACCGCTCGAACACTGGGGGTCGGCGGCGGCGTAGGCGATGGCCACCAGCCCGTTCTGGGAGGTGGTGAAGGGTTCCGGGCTGGAGGTCAGGGCGGTCCCTCCCACCGAGGCGGTCCCGGCCGCCGCCGCCGTGGAGGTCAGGGACAGATAGACCAGGCCGTCATTGACGGGTGCTCCGGAGGGATCCAGGGCGGTAAGGGTCACGTCCACGGCCTGGCCCGGGGCCAGGCTGCCGGTGGGGGCCACCGGGGCGGGGGAGAAAGCCAGCGAGGCGACCGTTCCCGGCCCCGGCCCGCTACCGGTGCCGGCGGCGCCGGCCGGCCGGGCCGAGAGGCCCACCACCACGCTGGTACAGGCGATTCCGAGGACCAGGAGGCCGATCAGCACAGCCCGGTGTTGGCGTCCGCCCCGCACGATGGCCGGACCCTAATGCCGGCCCGGGCCGGCGGCGGGCACCGGTTGGAGGGGCGCCGGGAATCTTCGGGCGGCCCCGGCGTCGCGCCGATTGTTGAGAAAGTTGACTGGAATACTCAGGAATGCTCAGATAGGCCGACGCCCGCTGGGGAGAGACGCCGTGACGGACATGATGACGCTGCTGGATGGAGCCGAGCTGGCCGGAATTTCCGGGCGGTTCGAGACCGCCTCGGCGGCGGCGGTCCTGCGCTGGGCCCGCGACCGCTTCGGGGCCTCTTTGGTACTGGCCTCCTCCTTCCAGGACTGCGTCCTCATCGACGTGGCCGTCCGCCAGTTCCCCGGGGTCGAGGTCGTGTTCCTGGATACCGGGTTCCACTTCCCCGAGACCCTCGAGTACGTCGAAACCGTGCGGCGCCGCTACGACCTCAACCTCCGGGTCATCGGCCCCACCCTGGGGGCTGAGGAGTGGCCGTGCGGCACCGGACGCTGCTGTGAGTTGCGCAAGGTCGCCCCGCTGGCCCGGGCCCTGGAAGGCCGGGGGGCCTGGATGACAGGCCTGCGGCGGGCCGAGGCCGCCACCCGGGCCGAGGCGCCCATCGTGGGCTGGGACGAAGCCCGCGGCCTGGTCAAGGTGAACCCCCTGGCCACCTGGACCGACCGGGACGTCTCCGGCTACGTGGTCGACCACGGCCTGCCCATCCATCCCCTCACCAGCCAGGGATTCCTCTCCATCGGCTGCGCTCCCACCACCCGGGCTGTCCGGCCGGGCGAGGACCCCCGGGCCGGACGCTGGTCGGGCACCGACAAGACCGAGTGCGGAATCCACCTCTGAGGCCTGGGGCTGCCGCGCTCCGGCCCGGCGGCGCCATTTACTGACATCTTGGAAAAGAGTTCTTGACCGTTTAGGGGCCTCCAACCCACTCTAGCTGGCCTATCTTCCAAGTGGATCAGGCGTATCACGAATAACTGTTGGACAGATGACGTCCCAGGCGTTTGAATTGCTCTTGCTGGTGAGGTCCCGGACCCCCCTCCGGTAGAACCCCCAGGTAGGTAGCAAAGGGCCGGCATCCCCCCCGCCGGCCCTTTGCGCTGCCCGCCCTAAGGTACGCCCGTGGTGGGGCGGAGGCTCACTGGCCGCCTCCTGGTGGCCAGCCCGGTGATGCGGGACCCCAATTTCGACCGGACGGTCGTACTCATGCTGGAACACAGCGAGACCGGGGCGGTCGGGGTGGTTCTCAACCGGCCCAGCCACGTACGGGCGTCCGACATCCTTCCCGACCTGGAGGGCCTGGCCCTGCCACCTGGGACGGTCCACGTCGGGGGCCCGGTCCAGCCCGAGGCGGCCATCTGCCTGGTCAAACTGGCCTTCCCCGAGTCCGGGCCCAGCTGGAGCCACCTGTTCGGCTCGGTGGGCTCGGTCAATCTGGACAAGCCGGTGGCCGAGTTGGGCCAGGCCAGCCTGGGACTGCGGCTCTTCGCCGGCTATGCCGGCTGGGGGGAGGGCCAGGTCGAGACCGAGCTGGAAGCCGGGGGGTGGCTGGTACTGCGCCGGGAGGATGAGGACGCCTTCGGCCCCGATCCGGCCGGCCTGTGGCCGGCGGTCCTGCGCCGCCAGAAGCGATCCAGCCTGGCCATGCTGGCCGCCTTCCCCGAGGACCCCTCCCTCAACTGACCACCGGCCGGCCGGAGGGCTGCCACGCCTTCGGCTGGGGGTCCGGGCGGCGGCCCACCGGTGCGGCCGGCGGCGCCGCTTCATACCCGCCGGGGGGATTTCCCAAACCGCCGAGGTTGGATTTTGGAGGATATTCACCTAGAGTGACGAACTTCGTCGTGGGACTTCGGTCCTGACGGAGTCGATACGCCCCCGGCCGCGCCTCTGCCCGGTCGTCCCCCCCAACCCCAGCGCCTTGGTGCGGCGCGCCCCCCCCTATGAGGTGATCGCCTAGCCGAAGAGAACCAGGGTTTTCCGTCTGCACCTCGTACGGACGAGAGTCCCGACCCGATCACGGAACCACGCCCCTCGGCGGCGGCACCTGCAATCGGTCCGGTCGCGAGCTGAATGCCAAAAGGCGGTTGCCCGCACTCCACCACACCTGAAGGGCCCGGGTCCCCGGCCCACTTCTCAAGGAGGCGTGAGATGCGCAAGCACCACTCCAGACATCGGGTGGCCCGTTTCCTCTTGGGCGCAGCCGGCTTTGCGGCCGGAACGGTCACCCTCAGCTTCAGCGGCACGACACCAGTTGTTGCCGATCAGGCCCCGTCCTATTGGATGGCACATAGCGGCGGTCACGTCGACGCCGTAGGAGGGGCTCAGTCCCTCGGTTCCGACACGCCCGATTCGGGCGCCTATGTGGCGGCCATCGTCCCCACCCCGGACGGCAGCGGCTACTGGCTGGCCGAGAGCGGCGGACGGGTGACCGCCTTCGGTGACGCCACCGGTTACGGCTCGCCCCAGGGCATCACCCATCCCGTAGTCGGCATGGCCGCCACCGCCGACGGTAAGGGCTACTGGCTGGTCGCCTCCGACGGAGGCGTCTTCAGCTACGGGGACGCCGGCTTCTACGGCTCCACCGGGGCCGAGCACCTGGCCAGCCCGGTCATCGCCATAGCCCCCACCAGCGACGGCCGGGGCTACTGGCTGGTCGCCTCCGACGGAGGGGTGTTCACTTTCGGTGATGCCGGCTTCTTCGGCTCGGCCGGGGCCAAGAAGCTCTCCGCCCCGGTCACCGGCATCACCCCCACCGCCGACGGCAGGGGGTATTGGCTCTACGCCGCCGACGGGGGTGTCTTCAACTACGGGGACGCCACTTTCCTGGGCTCGGGAGCCCCGGCCGGGTCGGGCACCCCCGTGGACCAGTTGGTGGCGGCCGACGACTCCAACGGCTACTGGCTGGTGGACGGGGCCGGTGAGGTCCGGGCCTTCGGCTCGGACGGATCCACCCCGCCGGGTGTCTTCACGGCCATGGCGGAGGTATCCCTTCCTCCTGTCTACAGCTCCTCGGCCGCCTCGGGCCCGGCTCCAGCCCCGTCCCCGGCCCCGCCCAGCCTGACCCAGCGGGCCGAGAAGTTCGCCCTTTCCCAGCAGGGAAAGCCCTACTCCTACGGGGCCTCGGGCCTGGGCGCCTATGACTGTTCGGGCCTGGTCTACCGGGCCTTCGAGGAACAGGGGGTCACCCTGCCCCGCACCGCCGCCGGCCAGTACGACGCCGGCTCCCACGTCCCACTCTCCCAGGCCGCCCCCGGGGACCTGGTCTTCTGGTCGTCGGGCGGCTCGATCTACCACGTCGGCATCTATGTCGGTGACGGTGACGTGGTCAACGCCACCCACACCGGTAGCACCGTCCAGGTGATGGCGATCGGGGAGATCGGTTCGGCCGTACCCGAGGTCACCCGCATCACCGGTTGAGCTCCGCCGGCCGCGCTCTCCCGCGGCCGGCGGCCTGCCCGTGGACCGCCCGCCACCCAGAGGCGGTCAGTCCATGGCGTCCTCGGCCGGGCGGAGCAGTTCGGCCAGCGGGGCCGGGGGCGCCGTTCCCTCGGCCGGGAAGGCGGCGGCGTGGCTGACCACCTGCTGGGCCAGATCGCGGACTTTGATGTTGTGGTCCTGGGACACCTGGCGCAGGCGGGCGAAGGCGTCGTCCTCGCTGCAGCGCCTCCGGAACATGATGATCCCCTTGGCCTGCTCGATGACACCGCGCGACTCCATGGCGATGGAGAGGTTCCGGGCCAGCTCGGCGCTGCGGTGGTACAGCTGGGCGTTGGCCAGGGCGGCGGCGGCCGGCTCGGCCAGCAATGAGGTCAGCCGGCGGGCCCGGTCATCGAGCCGGGCGGCGTCCATGGCGTAGACGTTGAGGGCGCCCCGGGAGCGGCCCTCGACCAGAAAGGGGACGGCCAGGACGGCCTCGACCCCGTCGGCGGTCGCCACCGGCCCGAAGGCCGGCCAGCGCTCGGTGAGTTCGCCCCCGACGGCCTCATGGGGGGTCTGATCGGCCAGAGCGGAAAGGCAGGGGCCCTCCCCCGCGGCCCGCTGGGCCCGGTCGAGCCGCTCGGCCCGCTCGCTGGAGGAGGCTCCGGACTCGAGGTCCCGGACCTGACCCCCCAGGGACATGCCCACCTCACAGCCGGGCAGGGAGGTTCCGGCCAGGGCGCAGATCCGCTCCAGGATGCCCCGGGCGGGGTCGGGTTCGCTCACCAGCCGGGTGACCTCGCTCAGGTCCCGGAGAAGCTCAATCTCGGCGTGGAGTCGTTCGACCTGCTCTTCGAAATCCTCGCTCAGATCGGCGGCCATGGACGCCTCTTCCTCCTCGCTCAGAGTTACGGACGGTCCGCACTCTCCGCCCAGGTTTTCCCAAATCGGCCGCCGGTCATGCACGCGGACATCCCACGGTCGCCCCGGGAGCCGGGCCGTTCCTCTTGAATGAGGTCCTACGGTGCGGGAGGAGGAACCATGACCCGTATGGCCGATCAACCCACGGTCGAAGTGGAGATAGAGGTGGCCGCTCCGGTGGCGGTGGTCTGGGGCCTGGTGAGCGATCCGGCCCTGCCGGCCCGGTTCAGCCAGGAGTTCCAGGAGGGGCGCTGGGACCCCGAGGCCCCCGGCCCCGCCCTAGGGGCCCGCATCCTCGGGCACAACCACCACCCCGCCATCGGGGAATGGCACACCACCTCGATCGTGGTGGCCTGTGATCCGGGCCGGCGCTTCGCCTGGGCGGTGGAGGACGCCGACAACCCCGCCGCCACCTGGTGCTTCGAGATCGAGCCGGCCGGGGCTGCTTCCGGGGCGGTCATCGTCCGCCAGCGGGCGGTCATGGGCCCGGGACCGTCGGGACTGACCGCCGCCATCGAGCGCAGGCCGGAACTCGAAGAGCGGATCGTGGCCAGCCGGCTGGCCGAACACGAACGCAACATGAGGGCGACCCTGGAGGGCATCAAGGCCCTGGCCGAGGGGGCGGCCCCGTGAGCTTGAAGATCGGCGTGGCCGCCGGGCTGGGGGCCGGTGCCGCCGATTTCGTGGTCGAAGCCGAGAGGCTGGGGGTGGACTCGGCCTGGAGCGTGGAGGCCTGGGGTTACGACGCCCTGACCCCCCTGGCCTTCCTGGCCGCCCGCACCAGCCGCATCCGCCTCGGTACCGCCATCGTTCAGCTCGGCTCCCGCAGTCCCGCCCTGCTCGGGATGTCGGCCCTGTCCATGCAGGCCCTTTCCGCCGGCCGCTTCATCCTGGGCCTGGGCACCAGCGGCCCCCAGGTCATGGAGGGATGGCACGGGGTGCGCTTCGAGCGTCCGCTGGCCCGCACGCGGGAGACCATCGAGATCCTCCGTCAGGTGGTGGCCGGGGAGCGGGTGGCCCACCAGGGCGAGTTGTATCGGCTGCCGCTTCCGGATGGACCCGGCCGCTCCATCCGGGTCAGTGCCCAGCCGGCGGCGGTGCCCGTCTTCATCGCCTCGCTGGGACCGGCCAACCTGCGTTTGACCGGTGAGGTGGCCGACGGTTGGATCGGCACCTCCTTCATGCCCGAGACCGCCCCGGTGTTCCTCGACCCCATCCGGGCCGGGGCCGAATCGGCCGGCCGCTCCCTGTCCGACATCGAGCTGACCGTCCCGGTGGCGGTCGAGTTCACCGACGATGTGGAGGAGGCAGCCGCCCGCCATGCCCGCGGCTACGCCTTCACCTTCGGCGCCATGGGCTCACCGAGCCAGAACTTCTACAAGGACGCCTTCGCCCGTCAGGGCTATGCCGAGGAGGCGGCCGAGGTGCAGAGGCTGTGGCTGTCCGGGGACCGGGAGGCGGCCGCCGCCGCCGTTCCCACCGAGATCGGCCGGCGCACCAACCTGCTCGGCACCCCGGCCATGGTGAAGGAGCGTCTCGTCCTCTACGCCGAGGCCGGGGTCACCACCCTGCGGGTCAACCCGGCCGGGGAGGGCATGAGCGGACGCCTGGACACCCTCGGTCTGCTCATGGATCTGGTCGGAGAAGTCAATGCCGGCGGCTGAGTCCTACCGGAGCAGGACCCGGTTCGCCCCGGGCAGGCTCGGCCCGTTGGCCGGGACCAGCCGCCGGCCGGTGATGGGAACGATGTCACAGCCCGGCTCTTCGGCTTCGGCTTCCGCTTCCGCCATCACAGCGGCGGCCCTCAGGCCGGCGGCGGCGCTGCTCAGGCCGGCGGCGGCCGTCAGTCCGGTGGGCACGGTGGCAGGGACCAGGCCGGCGTCGGTGGGGGCGGGCAGGTCCGGAGCCGCTTCGCTGGAGGTGAAGGAGGCCCGGCGCACATCATCGAGCCAGCGGGTGATGGCCTGAGCCGGTACGGGCTTGCTGAGCAGATAGCCCTGGGCCACGTCGCAGCCCATGCCCCGCAGCAGCTCCCAGGAGATCTGGTCCTCGACCCCCTCGGCCACCGTGCGCAGGCCGAGGTTGCGGCCCAGCTCGATGATGGACTGGACAATGGTGGCGTCGCTCGGATCGGTGGCCATGCGGAAGACGAAGGAGCGGTCCACCTTGACCTCGTGGACGGGCAGGCGGCGCAGATAGGACAGCGATGAGTATCCGGTCCCGAAGTCGTCCACCGACAGTTTGACCCCGGTGGCGGCCAGGCGCTCGAGCATGGCGATGGCCCGGGTGGGATCGGCCATGACGCCCGACTCGGTGATCTCCAGGGTCAGGCGTGACCCGGCCACTCCGGTCTGGGCCAGGAGGGCCTCCACCCGGGACGACAGATCGGGATCGAGCAGGCTGCGCACGGAGAGGTTGACCGCCACCCCGACGTCATGGCCGGCGTTGTTCCACTGCCGGCACTGTTCCAGGGCCGACTGGAGGACGTAGAAGGTGAGCGGCTCGATGAGCCCGGTCTGTTCGGCCACGGGGATGAACTCGTCCGGCCCGATCAGGCCGTTCTGGGGATGGCGCCACCGGACCAGTGCCTCCGTGCCGATGAGGACGCCGTCGGACAGACGGGCCTTGGGCTGGTGGTAGACGACGATTTCCCCGTCGGCCAGGGCCTGGCGCAACTCGGCGGCCATGGTCAGGCGCTTGGGGCTGTAGTTGTCCCGCTCCGGGGAGTAGAGCATGACCGGGTGGCTGGCGCCCTTGGCCTCGTACATGGCCACGTCGGCCCGCTGCAGCAGGGTGGCGGCGTCGTCTCCGTCGGCGGGGCTGATGGCGATGCCGATGCTGGCGCCCACGTCGACGGAGAGCTGGTCCAGGCTGAAGCTCTGCTGCAGGGCCTCGACAATGCGCTGGGCGCTGGAGAGGGCTTGGTCCACCGAGGTGAGGTGAGGAAGCAGGATGGCGAACTCGTCCCCGCCCAGCCGGGCCACGGTGTCCTCATGGCGCAGGGTGGCCACGATCCGGTTGGCCACCTCCCGCAGGAGGAGGTCCCCATTGTGGTGGCCGAGGGTGTCGTTGACCTCCTTGAAGCGGTCCAGGTCCATCAGCATGACCGCGGCCATGCGCTGGTCGCCCCGAGCCCGGGTGCTGCCCAGCTCCCCGACCCGCTGGAGGAACAAGGTGCGGTTGGCCAGGCCGGTGAGGGAGTCGTGCAGCGCCTCGTGACGCCGCTCGTCCGCCTCTCGGCGCAGTTGGTCGACCAAGCGGCCATTCTCGAAGGCGACGCTGGCGTGGTTGGCCAGGGTGGCGAAGAGCTGCAGGTCGTCCTGGTCGAAGCTGCTCACGGTGCCCATCCGGTTGGCCACCAGAATGACCCCCACCACCCGACCCTCGGCTAGGAGCGGTGCCACGATGGCATCCTTGGCTTCTACCAGATCCAGGAACTGGCCGCTGGAGTGGCCCCGCCCGGACTGGGACACCACCACCGGACGGCGGTGGTCCACCGCCTCTTCCCACACCCAGGTCGACTCCAGCCCCACCGGGGAGTCGGTGGGCTGGAGGGGACCGGGCGAGACGGCGTCATCGCTGCGGATGCGGTGACGGCAGGTACCGGTCTCCTCGTCCAGCAGGAAGACCTCGGCCCGCTCGGCCCGCAGCAGCTTTCGGGCCTCGGTCAGGACCTCGTCCATGACCTGCTCGGCCGTGACGGAGGCCACGACCATCTTGGTGAAGTCATAGAGCAGCTGCAGGCTCGAGTAGCGCTGGCGCAGTCCGGCGTAGCCCCGGTAGGCCAGGGCGACGGCGGTGGCAACCATGCCGAAGAGTACGATGGCCCAGGGGCTGTCCCACAGGACGATGGCGGCCAGAACAGCGAGGCTGGAGTTGGCCCCGGCCGTCACCGCCGCCGTCAGCATGATCGTGACGATCCGAGTGTCCCCGCCGTACAATCGGATGGCGGCCGTCACCGAGAACGTGCTGAGGGTGTCGGCCACCAGTACCGCCGCCAGGATGGCCAGGCAGGAGCGCGGGGCGGTGGGAGGGTCCCCGTTGCTGAGGGCGTGGAACACGAACAGGGCCACGCCTGTCTCCGCCGCGAAGGAGCTCAGGTTGAAGACCAGCTTGAGTGGCGTCTGTCGGCGGACAACCGACCGGTAGATGAGGTGGGCGAGCAGGCGACCGGCCATCAACGTCCAGGGTGAGGCGAAGAAGAAGCCGATGACCAGGGGCAACTCGCTCAAGCTGAAGGAGTGCGCCTCCTGGCGGATCTCGACGTGGAAGACCAGGACCTCGGTGGCCAGGAAGCCCAGGGCAAAGCCCCACCACGGGATCGAGATGGGCGAGTGAATCGTTCCGGCGGATCGGATGGCGAGCCACAGGGCGGCCCCGGCCAGGGCGGCGAGCGTGCCGGACAAACCCATCACCTTGGCCTGCGCCGAAATTGTGAGCCCTGGTTTGGTCATGGTCCGTGGTCTGCCGATCGATCCGGTGTTGCCCCCGATGCCGGCCTACCCGAACCAGGGGGGTCCGGGTAGATCGGCATCAGGAGCCTGAATATTGAGTGCGCAGCTTCTGCGCCGCTTCCCGGGGCGCCCCGTTGCGCCCCGGTGGGGGTGTCACGCCCAGAGATCCCCGTCCCAGGCCGAGCCGGTCCAGGACGAGCCGGTCCAGGACGAGCCGTCCCAGGCCATGGCGTCCCAGGCCGAGCCGGTCCAGGAGGAGCCGGTCCAACTGGAGCCGGTCCAGGAAGAGCCGGTCCAGGAGGAGCCGGTCCAACTGGAGCCGGTCCAGGAGGAGCCGTCCCAGGCCGAGCCGGTCCAGGAGGAGCCGTTCCAAGGGCCGGCGGTCCACGAGGAGCCGTCCCAGGCCGAGCCGTCCCAGGCCGAGCCGGTCCAGTTGGCTGGGTTCCAGGACGAGGGGCCCCAGGCCGAGCTGAGGCTGACGCTGCTCGGCACGGACGAGGCCTCGGCCAGGGCCGCCGGGCCTTGGTGGTAGACCATCGGAGGCCCGGTGGCTGCGTCGTAGGCGTTGAGAAAGCCGTGGCCCTCCACGAAGGGGTTGCCGAGCTCACCCGGCATGGCGTTGCCGAGCAGGCGGCCCTTGATGGCGTTGGGGCTGATGCCCGGGTTGGCCGACAGCACCAGGGCGGCGGCGCCGGAGGTGATGGCCGCCGAGAAAGACGTGCCCGACCCGACGAAGTTGGCCGTGCCCACCACCGCCTGGGGGTTGGCCGTGGCGATGGTCGAGCCCGGGTCGAGCAGGCTGACCACCGAACGGCCCGGGGCCACCAGGTCGGGCTTGAGCCAGCCGTCGTACTCGGTGGGTCCCACCGAGGAGAACGGGCAGGCGGCCCAGTTGGCCGGGGCCGGGGAGTTGTTGTCGGCGAAGGCGCCGGTGGTTATGACCAGCGGGTCGTCACCGGGGCTGGTGATGGTCCCGTTGAACGGGCCGGAGTTCCCCGCCGCCACCACCACGGTGATTCCCGCGTTCCAGGCGTACTCGACGGCCTGGTCCAGCGGCTCGGTGGCCGTCGGCCCGGTGGGCATGGCCCCCAGGGACAGGTTGAGGACGTTGATCCCGTACTGGGACTGGTGGTTCACCGCCCAGTCGATCCCGTGGATGATGGTGGAGATGCTGGTGGCGCCGTTGGCGCCGGCCACCTTGATCGACACCAGGTTGGCCCCCGGAGCCTCGCCCACGTACTGGCCGTTCGAGCTGGCGCCGTTGCCGGCCACCAGGCCGGCCACGAAGGTCCCGTGTCCGTACCCGTCGGTGAAGGGGGAGCTGCCCCCGCTCAGGTCGGCGCCGCCGATCAGGCGCCCGGCAAAGTCCGGCAGGCTGCCATCGATGCCGGTGTCCAGGATGGCCACGGTGGTCCCCTGACCGGTGTCACCGGCGCCGGCCAGCTGGTTGGCCCCGGTGTCGGTCGGGAAGTATCCCGTCGGCGGGGAGTAGGTCGTGGCCGACGGGCAGGTGGCCGTCGAGGTGGTGCTCAGGAACGGGTTCCCGTGTGTGTCCGGGCTGACCGTCGCCCCGTCGGCCTCCAGGACACCGATCAGGGCCTGGGGCAGGGTCACGGCCACCGCCCCGGTCGAGTCGAAGGTCTGCGTGGCCAGGCCCGGTGGCAGGACCGAGCCGAGCAGGCCGAGCGTGTCGGTCCGGGTGCTGGCGACCCCGGCGGCGTCGGCGGCAATGGTTGCACCGGGTGGCGCGTATTCCACCAGCACGGACTGAAGGGGCCCTTCACCGGCGGTGGGAGTGTTCGCCATGGCCGCCGGGGCCGCCATGGCGAACAGGCTGACCCCGGCGGTGCCCGCGGCCAGGAGGCGTCGGCGCAAGCTATGCGCCGCGTCCCTCATATCCCAGGAAACGCCCTTACGGGACGTCCGTATCTTCATTCTTTGCTCCTCGCCCGGGGGCCCAGCTGTGCTGTGGCCCCGTTCCTTGCCACTGAGAGTGACAGGGTAAGTACAGGGAGTCGAGACTCATCTGACAAATGGGATGTCGGCGCTAGATCGTCATGGTCCCAACGGACTATCAACTCCCTGACAAAGGGGCCATGTGGCGCCGTGGGGCCCGCTTCGGCCCGGTGCACGCCCGGAAGCGCGGGGACCGGCGCCGGTGCGACACTGGGGCCGTGGGACGCCAATACGACACCCTGGACGGGCGGCTGGGTGAGTTCATCCTGGCCCAGCCCGTCTTCTTCGTGGCTACGGCCCCGGCCGGGGCCGCCGGTCACGTCAACTGCTCGCCCAAGGGGAACAACGGCAGCCTGGCCGTCCTGGGGCCCCGGCGGCTCGCCTACCGGGATCTGACCGGCAGCGGCTCGGAGACGATCGCCCACCTGCGGGAGAACGGGCGCATCGTGGTCATGTTCTGCGCCTTCGAGGGACCACCCCGCATCATCCGCGTCCACGGCCGGGGCCGGGTGGTCACCCCGGAGGAACCCGACTGGGAGGAGGTGGCCGGCCGGTTCGGCCCCAATCCGGGGACCCGGGCCGTCATCGTGGTGGAAGCCGAGCGGGTATCCGACTCCTGCGGCTACGCCGTCCCTCTCATGACCTTCGAGCGCCACCGGGACAACCTGGACCACTGGGCCGAGCAGAAGGGCCCGGAGGGGCTGGTCGCCTACCGGGAGGACAACAACGTCGAGAGCCTGGACGGGCTCCCGTCCCTGACCGCCGCATCCGCCGCATCCACCGCATCCGCCGCATCCACCCTGGGGGAGAAATGAGCATCCAGCCGGCCGAGGTGTCCCTCGAGCAGATCGACCTGTCCGACATCGAGTTCTGGGCCCAGCCCCCCGCCTTCCGGGAGGGGGCGTTCAAGACGCTGCGGGAGCAGAAGCCCATGGCCTTCATGACCGAACCGGAACTGCCCCCGGAGGCCCCGGTGCCCCAGGGCCCGGGGTACTGGGCCGTCACCCGCCACGCCGATGTCATCGAGGCCAGCCGTAATCCGGAGGTGTTCAGTTCGGGGCGGGGGGCGACCTCCATCCCCGACCTGCCCGAGATGTTCCTCGAGTTCTTCGGCTCCATGATCAACCTGGACGATCCCCGCCACGCCCGGTTGCGCCGCATCGTCTCGGCCGGCTTCACGCCCCGGATGCTCAAGAAGCTGGAGGACGACGTCGCCCGAGCCGCGGCCGAGATAGTCGACGACCTCCTGGCCAAGGAGCACTGCGACTTCGTCACCGACGTGGCCGCCCGGCTGCCGCTCAAGATCATCTGCGACATGATGGGGATAGGCGAGTCGGACTACGCCACCGTCTTCAACGCCTCCAACATCATCCTGTCGGCCGGGGACCCCGAGTACATGCCGGAAGGCGCCGATCCGCTGGCCACACTGTTCGGGGCGGCCCAGGATCTCAACAATCTGGTCCAGGACCTCGGCCGCCGGCGCCGGGGCTCACCCACCGATGACCTGACCTCCGCTCTGGTCAACGCCGAGGTGGAGGGCGAGCAGTTGAGCGACGGTGAGCTGGGTTCCTTCTTCATCCTCCTGGTGGTGGCCGGGAACGAGACCACCCGCAACGCCATCAGCCACGGACTCGTGCAGCTGACCGATCATCCCGACCAGCTGCGGGCTCTTACCTCCGACTACGACCGGCTGGCCGGCCCGGCCGTCGAGGAGATCGTGCGCTGGGCGTCTCCGGTCATCTGGATGCGACGCTCCGCGACTCAGGACACGGTCCTCGGCGGGGAGAAGGTGTCCGAGGGCGACAAGCTCCTGCTCTTCTACTCCTCGGCCAACCGGGACGCCGACGTGTTCAGTGACCCCTTCCGTTTCGACATCACCCGCAGCCCCAACCCCCATGTCGGATTCGGTGGTCCGGGGCCCCACTTCTGCCTGGGCGCCCACCTGGCCCGGCGGGAGATCACCGTCATGTACCGCGAGCTTTTGCGCCGGGCGCCGGGTATCCACGCCACCGCCGAGCCCGAGCGGCTGCGCTCCAACTTCATCAACGGGATCAAGCATCTGGAGTGCTCCGTCCGCTGAGGAAGTTTGGTCCCGGGCTGTACGGGAACACTCCGGAGTGACCGCTGCGGCGGTCCACAAGACAAGGAGTGGTCATGGGAATCGGAATCAGTGTGTTCCTGCTGGCAGTGGGAGCCGTGTTGGCGTTCGCGGTTCACGCCGTGGCCCGGGGGGTCGACCTTCAGACCATCGGCTACATCCTCATGGCGGTCGGGGCCATCGGCCTGTTGGCCGCCCTGCTGATAAGCGGGGTGGGGAGTTGGGGGGGAGTGCGCGGCGGTGACACCACCGTCATCGACAACGGCCCCGCCACCCGCCGGGTGGACACCTACGTCGAGTAGGCCGCCGGCCGGCATCAAGCCGTCAGAGAGAAAGAGAAGTAGTCCCAGGTAGCAGGGGGCGGAGCCGGATTCCCGGTTCCGCCCCCGTTCGGTCGATACTGGGGGCGTGAGCGCCCCCGCCGGGATCCAGGCACCGAGCACCGCCGAGGAGCCGCCCATCCGCACGGGCCTGGCCCTGCTGGTGGTCATGACCGGCGTGCTGATCGCCGCCATCGACACCACCATCGTGGTGCTGGCTCTGCCCGAAATCCAGCGCAGCCTGCACCTGGCCCTGTCCTCGGTGGTGTGGGTGATCATCGCCTACCTGCTGGTCATCACCGTCCTGGCCACCCAGGTCGGCCGCCTGGGCGACATGTTCGGCCGGGTCCGGATGTACGAGGCCGGTTTCATCGTCTTCATCATCGGCTCGGTGCTCTGCGCCCTGGCCTGGAACGAGTCGTCCATCATCAGCTTCCGGGTTCTCCAGGGAGTCGGGGGCGCCCTGCTGACGGCCAACTCCGGCGCCGTCATCGCCGACATCTTCCCGCCCGAGAAGCGGGGCCGCGCCTTCGGTTTCAATGCCGGCGCCTACACCACCGGGGCGGTGCTCGGCATCCTCATCGGCGGGGCCATGGTCACCTACGTCTCCTGGCGCTGGATCTTCTGGATCAATGCCCCCATCGGCACCCTGGCCGTGCTGCTGGCCGTGCGGGTGCTCCGGGACCGGACCCAAACCCAGGCCCGGCGCTTCGACGTGGCCGGCATGCTCAGCCTGGCCGGCGGACTGCTGTCGGTGCTGTGGGCCATGACCAAGCTGGCCTCGGATTCCTTCAGTGGGGAAATCCTGGTGGCCCTCCTGCTCGGGGGCGCTCTGCTGGTGGCCTTCGTGGGGATCGAGTTCCGGGCCCAGGCCCCCATGCTCAACATGGACCTGTTCAGAATCCCGACCATGACGGCGTCGCTGCTGGCGTCGATGTTCCAGAGCCTGGCCAACTTCGCCGTGCTGTTCCTGGTCATCATGTACCTGCAGGGGGTGAGGGGCCTGAGCCCGCTGGACGCCTCCCTGCTGTTGGTGCCGGGCTACACCATCGGAGCCGTGGTCGGGCCCACCTCCGGGCGTCTGGCCGACCGCATCGGACCGGTCTGGCCGGCCACCATCGGCCTGGGGACCCAGGCGGTGGCCCTCGTCCTCTACGCCCAGTTGCATCTACACAGCAGCTACGGCCTGGTAGTGGCGGCCAGCATCGTCAGCTCCATCGGGGCCGGCCTGTTCTTCCCGGCCAACACCGCCGCGGTCATGAAGGCGGCCCCGCCCCAGGTGTTCGGCATCGCCTCGGGGATGCTGCGCACCTTCGCCAACGTGGGGATGGTGTTCTCCTTCGCCGTGGCCATCCTGGCCTCGTCCCACGCCATCTCCCGGCACGTAGCCTTCGCCATCTTCGTGGGCACCACCACCCTCAAGCCGTCGCTGGCGGCGGCCTTTACCCGCGGCCTGCACACCGCCTTCTACCTGTCCGTGGGGCTCATGCTGATAGCCGCCCTGCTGTCCGGTGTCCGGCACCGGACGACGGCCGCCGCCCGTCGGGACTGACATGGCCCCGCCCCGGGGCCGGGCGGACATGGCCCCGCCCGGGGGCCGGTACCTGGCCGAGGAGGCCGGGCGGCTGGCCGGGGTCCCCGGCACGACCATCGGCCAGTGGGCCCGGCGGGGCTACATCCCCTCCTCCCATTCGGCCTCCGCTCCCCGCGTCTACTGCTACCAGGACGTGGCCGAAGCCATGTTGGTCCATGAGCTGATCGTCCAAGGGGTCAGCCTGCGGGCGATCCGGGCCACGGTGGTGCGCCTGGGCCGGGAGCTGGACACCCCCTGGCCGCTGCAGACGGCCGACCTGCTGGTACCCGCCGGCCGGGCCCCGGGCCGCCCGGCCCGTTCGGTCGTGGTGGACTCGGGCGACACCCAGACCGACGTGGTGGCCGGTCATCCGGTGCTGGCCGGGCTGGACCTGGTGGGGGTGGTCTCGGATCTGTCCCGGGGGGGCTGGGCGGCCCGGACCATCCCCATCACCCACATCGAGGTCGACCCGGGCCGACTGTCGGGCCGGCCGGTGATCAAGGGCCGGCGGGTGCCGGCCGAGTTGGTGGCCGAATTGGCCGCCACCACCCAGGGTGTGGACACCCTCAAGCACGACTACGGCCTGTCCGGCCCGGAGATAGAAGACGCCCGGCGTTGGTGGCACGAGGCCCGCCGCCTGGCCGGCGAAGGCCCGACGCCTGGTTCGGCCGCGGCGGCCCCGGCCGGCCCGGAGGGCCGGTCATGAGCACAGCGCGCCTGCTCATCCTCGACGCCAGCCTCAACCGGCGCCTGGCCGGGGAGCTCAAGGGTCGGGGCCGGCGGGCCCTGGCGGTGGGGGAGATCGGCCTGGGCCGGGCCGCCGACGCCGAGCTCCTGCGGGGCCTGGCCCGCCGCTACGCCGAGGAGGAGTGGGTGCTGGTCACGGCCGATGATCACCTGCCGGCCGAACAGGCGGAACTGCTGGGCCGCCTGGGCATCACGGTGGCGACCGTCGAATGGCGGATCGACCCGCCCGCCGCCGGCCGGGAACAGGCCGCCCGGGACACCTGCCATCGCTGGGCGCACGCCATGGCGGCCCAGGCGGCGGGCAGCGTCCGGCGCTACTCCCCGGAGCGCAACCGGGCCTGGACCGCCCGGCTCCGGTAAGGGCGGGTCAGAGGCCCACGTCGGCCGCCTCCAGCCGGGCCACCGCCCCCGGATCGCCCTCCAGTCGAACCCGGGCCGCCGACCGGCGGCCGAAGGCGTAGAGGAGCAACTCCCCGGGCGCTCCGATCACCGTCACGACCGGGGTGGCCGCCTTGGCCACCGCCTCGGTGCCGTTGTCCTCCCGGTGCAATCTGACCCCAACCGGGGCTTTCCGGAACATGAGCCGGGCCTGGCGGCCGAGGCGTGACCAGATGAGGTCCTCGACGTCCCCGTCGAGCTCCCTCGGCTCCCAGGCCGGTTGGGCCCGGCGCACGTCCTCGTGGTGGACGAAGAACTCCATGGCGTTGACCAGTCCGGCCACCCCTGGCACGGCGAAGGGACTCCACCCCGGCGGGCCTGTCCTGACCTTCCCCACCAGTTCGGAGTAGGGGTCCCCGGCACGGCCGGCCATCACCTTTTCCGTCCATCCGGACAGGGCGGGCACGATCATGCCCGGCCCGGCGTCGGGGCGGCGCTCCCGTACCACCAGGTGGATGGCCAGGTCCCGGGTGGTCCACCCCTCGCACAGGGTCGGGGCGTCCGGGCCCACACGTTCCAGGGCGTCGGCCAGATAGGCCCGCTCGGCATCGGCGAAGGAAACGGCAACACTCATGGCCCGATCGTAAGCCCGGCCCCATCGATGTCGAGGCCCAGGCCGGGGCGGTCGGTTCGGTGGCGCCCTTCGCCCTGCGGGTCCTGTCCAACCCACCCCTGACCGGGGACATGTCCTGGCTGGAGTGGTGGCGGCGGGCCGAGATCCCCGCCGCCAACGGCCATGGCAACGCCCGGTCGGTGGCCCGGGTCCAGTCGGTGCTGGCCGCCGGGGGCAGCGTCGGCGGAAGGCGCTTCCTCTCCGAAAAGGGCTGCCAGGCGGTCTTTACGGAACAGAGCAACGGGACCGACGTGGTGCTGGGGGCGCCCCTGCGCTTCGGCCTGGGTTACGGCCTGGGCAACGAGACCATGCCCCTGGGCCCCCGGGCCTGCTTCTGGGGCGGCTACGGGGGATCGGTGGTCCTGGTCGACCTCGACGCCCGCATGGCCGTCTCCTATGTCATGAACCGGATGGAGGGCAACCTCCTGGGCGACACCCGTGGGGCCAACATCCTGCTGGCCGCCGCCATGGGGGTGGCCGCCGCCGGCTGAGTCGGGCGGGGGCCGTCCACCCACCGGCGAAGGTGGGGGAGGCCTACAGCGTGAGGGCTTCGGCCCGGCGGGGCTGGCGCACGTAGCGGTCCAGGAACAGCAGCATCTCGGCGGCACACTGCCGCCCGAACTCGGGGACGGCGTCGAAGGCGTGGGGCTGCTCGGCGTACATGTGCAGCTCGACCGGCACCTTGGCCGCCACCAACTCCTCGTACATGCGCACGCTGGCCAGCGGCGGAACGGTGGTGTCCCCGGTGCCGTGGATGAGCAGGGTGGGTGGGAACTCCCCCGACACGTGGGTCATGGGGCTGGCCGCTGCCGCCAGCTCGGCGCTGGGCTCATCGTGGAGGGCCAGGATCGGTACGCCGCCCCGGGCCGACTGCTCATGCCAGAACAGGGTGGGGGCGTAGACGCCGATGGCGGCGGCCACGGCCGTGGAGACGCCGGGATTTCCCCCGTCGCCTTCGAACTCGGGATGGTCGGGCGTTCCGGCGGCCAGCAGGGCCAGGTGGGCGCCGGCCGAGTTGCCCTCGATGGCGATCTTGTCCGGGTCGATCCCGAGGCGGCCGGCGTTGGCCCGCATCCAGCGCAGGGCGGCCTTGACGTCGTGGATCTGGGCCGGCCAGGGCGACTCGGGTATGAGCCGGTACTCGCTGGCCACGCAGACATAGCCGCGCCGGCCCAGCAGCACTCCATAGCCGCGCAGCTGGCTGCGGTCACCCTGGCGCCAGCCGCCCCCGTGCACCAGCAGCACGGCCGGGGCGTCCTTGACCTCACCGGGGGGAGTGAACACGTCCGCCTTGAGGTCCCGGCCTCCGCCGGTGCCGAACACCACCCCTTCTTCGATGGTCACCCGTCCGTCATCAGCCACGGGAGGAACCTATCCGACCTCGTGCCGGCCCGGCTGTCCGGCGCAGGGCTGGGGCCAGGTTGCCCCGGCCGGCCACGGCCACGCTCCCCAGGCCGAGCCAGCCGGCCAGGGCGGCCAGCTCGGCGGAGGCCGCCTCGGCCACCGGCCCGGGGTCAGCGCCGGCTTCGACGTGGGCGGCGTTGACCCGGAGCACGCCGGCCTTCCGGTCCGCCTTCAGGTCGAAGCGCCCCACCAGTTCATCCCCGAGCAGCAGGGGCAACACGAAGTAGCCGTACCGGCGCTTCGGCTCGGGCACGTAGATCTCGATGCGGTAGTCGAAGCCGAAAAGCCGGAGGGTGCGGGCCCGGTCCCAGACGAGCGAGTCGAAGGGTGACAGCAGGGTGGCGTGGTCCCGGGTGGGCCGATGGGGTCGGAGGCCGGGCACCATGAAGGCGGGCTCGGCCCAGCCCTCCACCTCCACCGGCTCCAGCCTGCCCTCCTCGACCAACTCGGCCAGCCGGGGCCGAGCCTGGGTGGGAACCACGCGGTAGTGGTCGGCCAGGTCCTTGAGGGTCCCGATCCCAAGAGAGCCGGCGGCCAGGAAGAGCAGCTCCCGGATGGCCTCCTCCGGGCCGGGGGTGGGGGCGCTCAGCACCTCGGCCGGGATGGTCCGCTCGGGCAGGTCGTAGAGGCGCTCGAAGGCCGGGTTGCGCCAGGCGGCCAGCTGGCCCCGGATGAACAAGTGCTCGAGCACGGTGCGGCCGATGCTGCGCCGGTCCCACCATTCCCCCTGCCGGGGCCGGGGGTCACTGAGCATCCCGGCCGTGAGGGGTCCCCGCTCTTTGACCTCGTCCATGACGGCCCGGATGTAGCCGGCCTCCTGTTTGGCCCAGGCGGCCCGGGCCGCCTCCCGGGCCGAGCTGGCACTGAAGAACCTCTCCATGCGCCACCGCAACAGGCGATGGGTGGCCACCGGGGTCAGCGAGGCCACGTGGGCCCATCCCTCCAGGAGGGGGGCATGGGGGCCGGTCAGAGCGTGGAAGGCGGACGGGTCGTAGGAACCGAGACGGCTGAAGGGAACTATGAGCTGGGTCCGGGCCAGGACGTTGACGGCGTCGAGTTGCACCACGCCCAGCTTCTCCACCATCCGGAGCAACTGGGCGGGCCCGGGGGGCCGGGCGGGCCGGGACCGATCCAGGCCCTGAGCGGCCAGGGCCAGCCAGCGGGCCTGCCGGTTCGACAGTCCGGTCCCGGCGCCCACGGCCCGTGATCCTAAGAGGCGTCGGCGGATACCCGGACGGGGGGCGGGAAAGAGCAAACCGAAAAAGAGGGCTAATACGTCGTATACCGATATGAATGTCAGCGAGGGCCATCCTCGTCGCCGGGTCGGAACGGCCCGGCCGGCCCCGGCCGGGCCGACGGCGGAGGGGATGGGCCATTAGCTTCCGGGCCGACCCGAAAGGTGGGTTGACCACCCCTTGCCCGAAGCGCTCCACATCCCGACCGGCCTGCCCGATCTGACCGCCGAGTGGCTGTCGGCCGCCTTGGCTCCGCACTACCCGGGCCGGGTGGCCGAGGTGGATGTCAGCCCGATCGGGACCGGCCAGATAGCCGACAGCGCCCGGCTGGCGATGGCCTGGGAGCCGGCCGGGGCCGGACCGGACTCGTTGGTGGCCAAGGTTACGGCCGCCTCCGAGGAGAGCCGGCAGGCCGGGCTGACCACCCGCACCTACGAGGTGGAGGTCGGCTTCTACTCGACCCTGGCCGCCGAACTGCCGGTGCGGACCCCCCGCTGCTACTGGTCCGGCTTCGACCCGGACCGTGCCGCTTATTGCGTGCTGTTGGAGGACGTCGCTCCGGCCCGCCAGGGCGACCAGGTCGGAGGGTGTTCGCCCGATGAGGCGGCCCTGGCCCTGGAGGAGCTGGCCCTCCTGCACGCCCCCCGTTGGGGGGACCCCTCCCTGGCCGGCCTGTCCTGGCTACACGAGGGAGGCCGGGACCGCGGGGCCGGACTGGGGGCCATCCTGGCCATGTTCCTGCCCGGGTTCCTGGAGCGTTATGGGGCCCGGATGACGCCCGAGGTGGTCGAGCTCATCCCCCGGTTCCTGACCGTGATGGATCGTTACGGCGCCGGGGGCGACGCCCCCTCCACCGTCCTGCACGGTGACTTCCGCAACGACAACCTGATGTTCGGCCTGGATCGGGTGGTGGTGCTGGACTGGCAGACCGTCTCGCTGGGGGCGGCCCTGTCCGACGTCAGCTACTTCCTGGGCGGGAGCCTCCTGCCCGAGGTGCGCCGGGCCCATGAGCGGGAGCTGGTCAAGTTGTACTCGGACCGCCTGGCCGGCCTGGGGGTGGCCCTGAACTGGGATCAGTGCTGGGAGGACTACCGGCGCTACGCCTTCGCCGGGTTGATCATGGCCATGTTCGCCTCCATGGTGGTGACCAGGACCGACCGGGGCGACGCCATGTTCATCGCCATGGCCGACCGGGCCGGCCTCCACGCCATCGATATGGACGCCCTCGACCTAGTGCCCAAGGAGGCCTAAGTGCCCAGACTGACCGCCATGGACGAGCAGTTCGTCCACCAGATCCCCGAACCCATGCTCAACGTGGCCGTGCACCATCAGCACTGGCGGGAGAGCCTGTTCTTCATCGCCCACCCCAAGGACCGCCTGGGTGACTGCGTCATCCTCACCCTGGCCCACTTTCCGGCCCGGGAGGAGATGGACTCCCTCCAGCTGGGCATCGTGGCCGGCCAGCCCGCCATCGGCCGCCACGCCCGGGAGACCGGACTGACCCCGCATGAGATGAAGGTGGGGCCGGTGGAGATCGACATCGTCGAACCCTTCAAGACCATCCGCCTCCACGTGGCCGAGGACCCGGCTGTCCCGGTGGCCCTGGACCTGACCTTCGAGGCCCGCACCGCTGCTTACGGGCTGCGCCGGGGCAGCATGCGGGCCGGCCACGAGCTCATCTGGGACCAGAGCCACATGGTCCAGTCCGGTCACTTCCAGGGCACCGTTAAGCCTCGGGGCGGAGCGGACATCCGCATCGACGACTGGTGGGGCCAGCGCGACCACTCCTGGGGGATCCGGGACCACGCCCGCTGCCCGTTCTGGATGTGGCTGGCCGTGCAGTTGCCCGACGGGATGCTGGCGGTGTGGAACTGGGAGCTGGCCAACGGGGCCCGCATCTACACCGACGGGTGCTGGGCCCCGGCCGACGGCTCGGCGCCGACCCCCGTGGTCGGTTTCCGCCATGACCTCCACTGGATCGGCGCCGACGGCGCCGAGGTCGACTACGGCCGGGACGGTCCGGACGTGGCCGGGGTGGCCGGCCGGGTCGAGTTCGACCTGGAGGGGGGCCGCACCGTGGCCCTCAGCGCCGAGGGGCTCTGGGCCCAGCGCTACGGGCCGGTGGGCGGAGGTCTCAACCGGGTGACGGTGAAGGCGGACGACGGCCGGGAGGGCACGGCCATCTATGAACTGACCGGCGCCCACCATCACCGCTACTTCCCGGTGGCCCGGGCCGAGGACCTTCCGGTCTAGGTGCGATCTTCTCAGCCCTCCCGGCTCAGGCGACGGCGGTCACCTCGGCCGTGCAGAAGGCGCAACGGGTGGCGGCCTTGGGGATGGAGCTGAGGCACTCCGGGCAGTCCCGGGTGGTGGACTCGGAGTCGGTGGAGGTGCGCCGGCGGTTCATGAGGTGGTTGACGGGCCGCACCACGAAGAAGAACACGGCGGCGGCCACGATGATGAACGAGATCAGGTCATTCAGGAAGGTCCCGTAGAGGAACACGCTGTGGCGGACGGTGAAGTGGAGGGCGGAGAAGTTGGCCTTGCCCGGGATGCTCACCAACGGGGTGAGAAGGTTCTTGACGAAGGAGGAGACCACTGTGCCGAAGGCGGCTCCGATGACGATGCCTACGGCCAGGTCGACGACGTTGCCCCGCAGGACGAACGCCTTGAAGTCCTTTAACAATGATTTCCTCCCATTTCGATGGCTTGATCGCCACGGCGAGGGTAGCCAGGTCAGAGCGTCCCTGATAGAGGCATTCGATACCAATGCGGGCGGCGGATGTCGCGCTGATGTCGTGGTAGATACCGGGGGTGGAATCCGCTCCCCCGATGAGCCTGGCCGATAGGGGGGCGTCGAGGCGGGCGCTGCCTCCGGCCCTGGCCCGCAGCATCATCCAGGGACTCCTCCACCCCCTGGAGAAGGGCCATCTGAGCATCGAGGAGGCCGGCCGGCCGACCCGGACCTTCGGACCGGCGGGCGCCGGGCTGAAGGCGACCATCACCGTCCACCGACCTGAGGCCTGGAGCGCCACTCTCGGCGGCGGCAGCGTCGGCCTGGGGTGGTCGTTCATGCAGGGCTGGTGGGACGCCGATGACCTGACCAGCCTGGTGCGGATCCTGATCGGCCTGTTGCCCGATGACCGGGGCCGCCTGCGCCGGCTGGGCCGGAGCCTGGCCCCTCTGAGCACGGCCGCCCAGACGGTGACCAGGGCCGGGCGGGAACACCGGGATCCCCTGCATCGGGACCGGCTCAACATCCGGGCCCACTACGACCTGTCCAACGAGTTCTTCGCCGCCTTCCTGGACCCGACCATGAGCTACTCGTGTGGGTACTTCGAGGAACCCGGGGCCAGCCTGGAAGAGGCGTCCGTGGCCAAGATCGACCGCTTGTGCCGGATGCTGCGGCTGGAGCCGGGTCAGCACCTGCTGGAGATCGGCACCGGCTGGGGAGCTCTGGCCGTGCACGCCGCCACCCATTACGAGGTGCGGGTGACCACCACCACCATCTCCGAGCGCCAGTACGAATACGCCCGGGGGTTGGTGGCCGAGCGGGGCCTGTCCGACCGGGTGACGGTGCTCGACCTGGACTACCGGCGCCTGACGGGCCGGTTCGACCGGCTGGTCTCGGTGGAGATGATCGAGGCGGTCGACTGGCGCCAGCACGACACCTTCTTCCGCACCTGTGCAAGGCGGCTGGCCCCCGACGGGCTGATGGCCCTGCAGGCCATCGTGGTGTCCGATCAGGCCTATGAGCGCTCCAAGCGCAAGGACGACTTCATCCGCCGGGTCATCTTCCCCGGGGGCTGTCTCCCCTCCGTCACCGCCATCACCCGGTCCCTGACCTCGGCCACCGATCTGAGGGTCATCGCCCTGGAGGACATCGGGGCCCACTACCCCCCGACCCTGTCGGCCTGGCGGGCCAATCTGCACGCCCACCGGGACCGGGTGGAGGCCATGGGCTTCGATGCCGCCTTCCAGCGGATGTGGGAGTTCTACCTGTCCTATTGCGAGGGCGGATTCCTGGAGCGGCGGGTCAGCGACGTCCAGATGGTCATGGCCGGGCCAGACTGGCGCCCGTGAGCAGCTTCCAGAGCACCAAGCGGGTCATCGACGCCGCCCTCGAGATCCCGATCGTGCCCGGATGGACGAACCTCGGTTATCGGATCCGGCGCAACCTGTGGGCCTGGGGCGATCCGGCCTCGGGATCGATGAGCGGGAGCTGGGCCCTGGTCACCGGGGGCACCAGCGGCATCGGCCGGGCCGGGGCCGAGGGGCTGGCCCGGGCCGGGGCCGGAGTGGTCATCACCGGGCGGGACCCGGAGCGGGCCCAGGCCGTGGCCGGGGAGATCGCCCGGGCCACCGGGTCCGAGGTCATCGGCCTGGGGGCCGATCTGTCCCACCTGGACCAGGCGGCCGGCCTGGCCAAGGAGTTCATGGGCCGGCTCGATCACGTGGATGTGGTGGTCCACAACGCCGGGGCCATGTTTGCCGGCTACGAGGAGCACGACGGAATCGAGCGCACCCAGGTCCTCCACGTGCTGAGCCCGTTCCTTCTCACCCGCCGGTTGAGCCCGCTCATCCCCAACTCGACCCGGTCCCGGGTGGTCTTCATGTCCTCCGGCGGCATGTACTCCCACGGCCTGGATGTGGCCAAGCTCCAGGCCGGCCCGGCCGGTTACCGGGGCGCCACCGCCTACTCCCGGGCCAAGCGGGCCCAGGTGGCCCTGGCCCACCGATTCGCCGAACGCCTGCCGGGCCGGGCCGTGCACGCCATGCACCCGGGCTGGGTGGACACTCCCGCCCTGCACGAGTCCCTGCCCCGCTTCGAGAAGACTTTGCGGCCGCTGCTGCGCCGGCCCGAGGAGGGGGCCGACACCCTGATCTGGCTGGCCACGGCGGCGGCGGCCGGCACCACCAGCGGCCTGTTCTGGCTGGACCGCCGCCCCCGGCGGGAGGCCATGGTGATCGGCGCCGGTTCGCGGGCCGAGGAGGAGGCCCTCTGGGACTGGTGCGAGAGGATCACCTCCGCCTACTGACCCTCCAGTCATCCAGAACCGGCCCCGGCGGCGAACAAGGGTCCAGGAGTACCGATCGCAAGGAGCCGGCACAGTTGAGAATCGCCATCGTGGGTTCGGGAGTGTCCGGCCTGGTCTGTGCCCACCTCCTCCACGCCGCTCACGATGTGACCGTCTTCGAGGCCGACTCACGCCCCGGGGGCCACGCCAACACCGTCACCGTGGACCTGGACGGTGAGAGCCACCAGGTCGACACCGGGTTCATCGTCTACAACCAGGCCAACTACCCGGGCTTCACCCGCCTGCTCGAGCGGCTCGGCGTGGCCACCCAGCCCAGCGACATGTCCTTCAGTGTGTCGGCCGACGACGCCAGCTTTGAGTACCGGGGCCTGGGGCCCAACCGTCTTTACGCCCAGCGCTCCAACCTGCTCCGGCCCGGCTTCCATCGCTTCCTGGCCGACATCCTCCGCTTCAACCGGGCCGCCCGGGGGCTGCTGGACGGAGGCGAGGGCGAGATCACCCTGGCCCAGTTCGTGCGGGACGGCGGTTACTCGAGGCGGCTGAGCGAGCACTACCTGGTGCCCATCGGGTCGGCCATCTGGTCGGCGGATCCCGGCACCTTCGCGGCCATGCCGGCCCGCACCTTCGCCCAGTTCTTCCACCACCACGGGCTCCTGGGCGGCTTTCTCAAGCGACCCCGATGGCGGACGGTGGTGGGCGGATCGGGCCGCTACGTGGAGGCCATCACCGGTCCCCTGGGCCACCGGCTGCGCCTGGGCTCGCCGGTGGAGAAGGTGGTCCGCACCGGCCGGGGGGTGGAGATCGTCAGCCCGTCCGGGCTGGAGGAGTTCGATGCGGTGGTGCTGGCCACCCACTCGGATCAGGCCCTGGAGCTGCTGGGGGATCCCACCCCGGCCGAACGGGAGATACTCGGCGCCCTGCCGTACCAGTACAACACCGCCACCCTGCACTGGGACGCCTCGGTGCTGCCCCGGCGCCGGCGGGCCTGGGCCAGCTGGAACTACCACCTTCCGGAGGCGCCGGCGGGTCCCGGGGAGCCGGGGGTGGCCCGGGTCACCTACTACATGAACCGGCTGCAGGCCCTGGAGAGCCGGCATCACATCTGTGTGACCCTCAACGACGACGGGCGGGTCGATCCGGACAAGGTGCTGGCCCGCTTCGACTACGACCATCCGGTCCTCGACGGCCGAGCGGTGGCGGCCCAGCGGCGCCGGGGCGAGATTCAAGGCCGAGCGGGCACGTACTTCGCCGGCGCCTACTGGAACCACGGCTTCCACGAGGACGGGGTCCAGTCGGCCCTGGACGTGGGCCGGCACTTCGGAGTGGGGCTGTGAACGCCCGGGCCAGCGCCATGTACGAAGGGGTGGTCCGCCACCGGCGCCTGGCTCCCGAGCCCCGGGAGTTCACCTACCGGCTGTACATGGCCTATGTCGACCTGGACGAGCTACCGGTGCCGTTCCGGGAGCATCCGGCCTGGTCGGCCCGCCTGGCTCCTTACCGGTTCCGCCGCCGCGACTACCTGGGGGCGCCCTGCTGCGATCTGAGGGATGCGGTGACCCATGCCGTCATCGCCCTGGGCGGTGCCGCGCCGGCCGGGCCCATCCGGCTGCTGACCCAGCTATCCAGCTTCGGCTGGTGTTTCAATCCCATCAGCGTCTACTACTGCTTCGACCCGGCCGGCTCCGCTCTGCAACAGGTGCTCGTCCAGGTCACCAACACGCCCTGGGGCGAGCGTCACGAGTACCTGGTGCCGGCCGGCGGGGCGGGCGCCTCGGGTCAGGCCGATAAGGCCCTGCACGTCTCCCCCTTCCTGGACATGGACCTGACCCATGACTTCGAACTGTCGGTCCCGGGCCCGGATCTGTCGGTGTCGGTGGCCGACCGGCGGGGGGAGGCTCTGATCTTCGAAGCCGAACTGGCCCTGGAGCGGGTGGAGGCCGACGCCGTCAACCTGGCCCGCCTGGCCCGGCGCTACCCGGCCATGCCGCTGCAGGTGTCGGCTTCCATCTACGGCCAGGCCGTCAAGCTCTGGCTCAGCGGCACCGGCTACCGCCGCCATCCTCTTGTCCGTCCGTTGCCTCCAGGCCTGCGCCTGATCCGGGGAGGGGCGGAGACGGGAGGGGAGCCTCAGTCCAGGAGGGCGCGGAGCGATTCGACCGTGGCCCGCAGTTGGCCGACCTCGGAGCGCAGCCCGGCCATCTCCGCCTCCAACCCGGCCACCCGCGTCGCCACTGCCCCCGGCTCTCCGGCCACGTCCGGCTCCGGAGCGGCCGGCTCGGGGGCGGCCGGCTCGGGGGCATAGCCCGGCCCGCCTACGGACGGATCGGCCGGGGTCAGCAGCTGGGCGAATCGGGCCTCCTTCTGCCCGGGCGCCCGGGGCAGGCGCGCCACCAGGGGTTCGTCACGATCGGCCAGGCCGTCAAGGACCCGCTCCACCTCCTCCAGGGACTCGAAGGAACAGAGCCGGTCGCTGCGGATGCGCAGCTCCCCGACGGTCTGGGGCCCCCGCAGCAACAACAGACACATCACCGCCCGGCCCCGGTCATCGAGGCCGTAGGCCTCATCGGTCACCTGCCGGTACTTGACAGCCCGGTTGGACGGGCTGTAGACGACGCGGATCAGGCCCTTCTCGCGCAGGGTGGCCAGAGCTCGGCTGACTTCACTGTCGTCGTAGGAGACCACCGGGTTGCGGCTGGAACTCTGGTTGCAGGCGTTGCGGAGGGCGTTGAGGGTGAGCGGGTAGTACTCCGGCGTGGCCGCCTCCTTCTCCAGGAGGCAACCCAGGACGCGGGCCTCTTCGGAACTGAGCAGCTCGGGCACGCTCCGAGATTAGGACGGCCGATACATCCAATCGCTCCGGCGGCGCCGAATCCAACCGTGAGCACAGGCCGGAAACCATCAGGGTCGTACCAGTTATGACCGCCGCCAGGGCCACCCGGTCCCAGACGAACGGGGTCGGGATCGGTCTGCGCCTGGGGGCGGCGGCCGCCCTCGGCGCCAGCGCCGCCATCCACTTCCATCTCTGGGACAGCGGCTACCGCCACATCCCGACCATCGGGCCGCTGTTCCTGCTGCAGGCCATGGCGGCGGCGGCCCTGGCCCTGGCCGTCCTCAGCGTGCCCCGGGCCTGGTCAGGCTGGGCCGGGCTGGCCGGAGCCGGCTTCCTGGTCTCCACCGTGGCCGGGTTGGTGCTGTCGGCCCAGGTGGGCCTGTTCGGATTCAAAGACAGCTATTCGGCCCCGTGGGCGAAAGCGTCGTTGGCCGTCGAGATCGTCGGCGCCGTCCTGGGCCTGGCCCTGGGCGGTCCGATTTTGAAAGCCCATTTATCGAAAACCGGCGGCAACCGTCGCGGGCCCAAGGAGGAGCAGAGATGAACCGGATCGCCAAACTGATGATGACCGCGGGGATTAGCGGCGCACTAGCCGTAGGGGCGAGCGCCTGCGGAGGCGGATCCAGTGCCCAGGCCGGCTCCTCCACGGCTCCGTCGGGGGCTACCGCCTCGGGCCCCGACACCGTCATCATCAAGAACTTCGAATTCATGCCCAAGTCGCTGACCGTCAAGGCCGGCGCCACGGTGTCGGTTCACAACGAGGACAGCACCACCCACACCCTCACCGCCATCAACGGGGCGTTCAACACCGGGGACATCGCGCCTGGAACCACCAAGACGTTCACGGCGCCGGCCCACGCCGGCCAATACAGCTTCGACTGCCAGATCCACCAGTACATGACCGGCACCCTCACGGTCACCGGCTGACCCGATTCGGGACCGGATCGACGGTCCGAGCCGAAATATCCGCCCCGGTGGCCATCCAGCCCCGGGGCGGTTCCGTATAAGAGACGCCGGGCCCCCCGCGGGTTCGATAAAGGAGAGAACGAACCATGAGCGTTGACGAGCACGCTCTCGGGGAGCTGATCGAGCAGTCGGCCGATCTACAGGCCGATGCCGTGCACCAGTCCACCGAGGCACTCAAGGAAATGGTGGAGGTCGGTCACGACCGCCGCCGCGCCGGAGAAATAGATCCGGAGCAGGACACAGCCGGCGCCACCGGGCGCCAGGAGCTGATGAGAAAGTCACTCCTGGGCGTGGGGACCCTGGCGGCGGCCGGATTCGGCGTCGCCGTCCTCGGTCTGTTCGACACCCCTGCCTTTGCCGATTCGGCCACCGATATCCAGATGCTGCAGACGGCGGCATCCCTGGAGAACCTGGCCGTGGCCACCTACCAGACGGCCCTGACCCTGCCCTTCATCGGGGGCAGCTCGGCCAACCCGGTGGTGAAGGCGTTCGCCACCACCACCATGGCCCAGCACAAGCAGCACGGCCAGGCCTTCAACGCCGCCGCCCAGCAGCTGGGTGGCAAGGCCCAGAGTGCGGCCGATCCGAAGTACGCGGCCGTGGTCAAGGCGGCCGTACCCACCATCAAGGGGCCGGCCGACGTGGTCGGCCTGGCCATCAAGCTGGAGACGGTGGCGGCGGAGACCTATGTGGCCGACGTGTCCGCCTTCGGCGATCTCAACGCCAGGAAGGTGGCGGCCAGCATCATGGGCGTGGAGGCCCAGCACGTCTCCATCCTTTTGGCTGTCCAGGCCCTGCTGGCCGCCAACGCCCCCCAGCTCATCGCCCTACCGCCGAATCTGTCGGCGCTGCCGGGCGCGGCCGGGAGCATCGGCTTCCCCAACGCCTTCTATCAGACCGACATGGCCAGCCCGGCCACCGAAGGAGCAGTGTCATGAGGATCCTCCGTAAGAACACCGACCAGATAGCCATCAGCGAGACCGAGCTCCTGGCTCTGACCGCCGACATGGAGGAGCGCCACCGCGAGACCCTTCCCAAGATGCACGCGGCCGTGGCCGAGTACATCGAGGGCGACGGGGTGGCCGAGCGCAGCCGGGTCAGCCGGCGCGGCTTCCTGGCCGGCGGCGGGGTCGTGGTGGTGGGCGGTGCCCTGCTGGCCGCCTGCGGCTCCGGCAGCACCAAGTCCTCCACCGCCGCCACCACGGCGTCGGGGGGCGGGTCCAGCGCCCCGGTCGACGTCCAGGCCGGGGCCATGGCCGCCAGCCTGGAAAACCTGGCCGTCTTCGCCTACGGGGCCGGCATCTCGGCCGCCACCGCCGGAAAGCTGGGGACCATCCCTCCGGCGGTGGTGACCTTCGCCACCACCGCCAAGGCCCAGCACCAGGATCACGCCGACGCCTGGAACGCCATCGTGACCGGAGCCGGATACCAGAAGGTGACCACTACCGACCCGGCTCTGACCTCGACCGTCCAGTCGGACTTCGCCCAGGTCAAGGACGCCGGCGGGTTGGCCAAGCTGGCCCTCACCCTCGAGGACATAGCCGCCGCCACCTACCTCAACGCCATCGGCGTCCTCTCCAGCCAGCAGGCCATCTCCACCGCCGCCACCATCCAGCCGGTGGAGATGCAGCACGCCGCCATCCTCAACTTCGTGTTGGGGACCTATCCGGTACCCAACGCCTTCGCCATGACCACCGGCGCCCGTCCGGTCACGGACTACAGCGTCAAGAAGGCCTAAGTGGTGACACCCGCCGGTAGCCCCGCCGGCGGGTGTCTCCAACCCCGATTCACCCCATCCACGGGAGACCGCTCGACATGGCTCTGATCACCGCTCTCCGCCGCCGGCCGGCCCGTCCTCCGGGCGGGGTGATGTCTCTGGCCGAGCACCTGGGGGAGCTCCGCCGGCGCCTGGTGGTGTCCTCCCTGGCCGTCAGCGCCGGCGGGGTGGTGGCCTTCATCTTCTACGGGAGCGTGTTGGCCTTCTTCCTCCACCCCTACTGCTCCATGGTGGCGGCCGGCCACGGCTCCGTCCCAGGCTCTGGCTCTGGTTGCAACCTGTACGTCACTTCTCCCCTGGACGGAGTCTCGATCCGCTTCAAGATGGCCGCCTACGGCGGCCTGATGCTGGCTCTGCCGGTGGTGCTGTGGCAGGTCTGGCGGTTCATCACCCCGGGCCTGGAGAAAAAGGAGCGCCGCTACGCGGTGCCATTCGTCTCCGCCTCCATGGCCGTGTTCGCCTTCGGCGCCTTCGTGGCCTGGGTCACCTTTCCCCACGCCCTGCGCTGGCTGGGTGACATCGGCGGGCCGCATCTTCAGGCCCTCTACAACCCGACCAGCTACCTGAGCCTGATCATCGCCCTCATGCTGGTGTTCGGGATCACCTTCGAGATCCCGGTGGTTCTGGTGGCTCTGGAAGCGGCTGGAGTGGTCCGGCCCGAGTGGCTGGCCGCCCGGCGCCGGTGGGCCATCGTGATGATCACCGCCTTCGCCGCCGTCGCCACGCCCAGTTCGGACCCGTTCTCCATGCTGGCCCTGGCTGTCCCGCTGTATGTCTTCTACGAAGTTTCCATCCTGATCGGCAGGCTCCTGCGCCGCTAGTCACATCCACGGCGGCGGCGGTGCCGAATGACAACCGAACGAGGGCGCGGCGGCGTCCCCGATCCTCATCCAAGAAAGAAAGCGAGTCCCAACATGATCGTCGCCAACATCCTCGGACCGGACATGGGCATCATCGCCATCGTTCTCCTCTTCCTCTTCGGAGGTTCCCAGCTGCCCAAGCTGGCCCGTTCCCTCGGGTCGGCATCCCATGAGTTCCGCAAGGGCACCGAGGAGGGCGCCACGGCCGCCTCGGTTGAAGCCGCCCCCGTCACCACCCCCTCGGTGAGCCCCTCGACCTCCGCCATCACCGCCGGCTGAAGAGGTGGATCTCTTCTCCCCCAAGTTCCTGTTGGTGGGCGTGGTGGCCCTGATCGTCCTGGGCCCGGAGCGGCTGCCGGCAGCAGCCCGCACCATCGGGGCCCTTCTGGCCGACTACCGCCGGGTCAGCGCCGACCTGCGGTCCCGGGCTTCCGAGGCGGTCGACTCGGCCGGCCTGCGCCAGCCGCTGGACGATCTGCGCCAGCCGCTGGACGAACTGCGCCAGCCCCTCCAGGAGCTCCGTCAACCCTTCCAGGAGCTGCGCCGGCCCCTGTCGGAGAGTGCGCAGACGGGCTGAAGGCGGGTTGCGATTCAGGAGCTGGCCGGCAGGGTCCGGTCCATGGCCAGCAGCTCGATCAGGGTGGGCAACTTGTCCATCCAGGCGCCGGTGCCCTTTTCCAAGGCGGCATCGGGGGGCGGGCCCTTCACGGACTCCCAGGCGTCAGCCGACAGGGCGATGACGTCCGTGTGGGGGCATCTGCTCTTGATCAGGGCCAGGGCGGTGTCACCGTCCATGGCCGGCATGGTCATGTCCAGGATGACGCTGTGGGGCTGCAGGGCCACGGCCATCTCCACCGCCTCGGCGCCGTCCCCGGCCTCCCCGACCACCTCGAAGGAGGGGGAGTCCTCCAGGAGGATGCGCAGCATGCGGCGGAAGGAAGCGTCGTCGTCGGCCAGCAGCACTCGCCAGGGGGGTCCGGCCACCGGGTTGGGTTGGTCTTCCAAAGTCAGCACCTCGTTGGTCGGCGACGAGCTATGGATGTCATCGGCACTTCCGGCCCCATTCTGTACCCGCCGGAACCGGCACGGGGCCCGTTGTCAGAAACGTTGACGCCGGCCCGGAGGCCGAGAAGGCCAAGAGACCTTCTGGGGCGGGCAAGGCGAGAATTTTGACGGACCCCGGGCCGTAATGGGACTATCGGACAGATGACCGCCTCCACGCCGAGCGGGCTGTCCATCGGCCAGAGCGACTTCTGGCGCCGGCCCCTGGCCGAGCGAATGGCGGACTTTGCCGCCCTTCGGGAGTCGGGTCCCTTCGTGGCGGTGGAGATGGACTCCTTCATCGGGGATCCGATCCCGTTCCAGGCCGTCATCAGCCACGCCGAGCTGGTGGAGATCAGCCGCCGTCCCCAGGTCTTCTGCTCCGGCCAGGGATCCATCTCCATCCAGGACATGCCGGAGATGGCCATGGACTTCTTCGGATCGTTCATCAACATGGACGACCCCCGGCATGCGCGCCTGCGCGGCATCGTGGGCCGCTCCTTCACCCCCCGGCGTCTGCAGACGGTGGTGGATTCGGTGGAGGGCATCTGCTCGGAACTGATCGACGGGATGTGTGAGCGGGGCGAGGCCGATCTGGTCCAGGCCATCTCGGCGCCGTTCCCGCTGTTGGTCATCTGCGACATGATGGGCATCCCCCGTTCGGAGTTCACCACCGTCCTGGAGGCCACCAACATCATCCTGGGGGCGGGGGACCCGGAGATGATGGGCGGGCGGGATCCCTTCGGCGCCATCTTCGAGGCCGGGATGACCCTCACCGCCCTCATGAACGAACTGGCCGACCAGCGCCGGGCCTCGCCCACCGATGATCTGACCTCCGCCCTGGTGCACACCGATATCGAAGGTGAGTACCTGCGCCCGGAGGAACTCGGGCCGTTCTTCATCCTTTTGGCCGTGGCCGGCAACGACACGACCAGAACCGCCACCAGCCTGGGCATGCACATCCTGGGGGAGAATCCGGAGCAGCGCCGCATCTGGCAGGACGACATCGAGGGCATCACCCCCGCCGCCGTGGAGGAGATCGTCCGCTACGCCTCCCCGGTCACCTTCATGCGCCGCACCGCCACCGAAGCGGTGGAGATATCCGGGCATCTCTTCGAGCCCGGGGACAAGGCGGTTCTCTTCTACGGGGCCGCCAACCGGGATCCGCTGGTCTTCGAGGATCCGGACCGCTTCGATGTGCGCCGGGATCCCAACCCCCATGTGGGCTTCGGCGGCCCCGGCCCCCACTTCTGCCTTGGCGCCCATCTGGCCCGCCGGGAGCTGGGCGTGGTCTTCCGCCAGCTGCTGACCCGGCTGCCCGACATCGAGCCGTCCGGTCCTCCGGTGCACCTGGAGGCCATGGGCATCCCGTTGGTGGGCGGCGTCAAGCACCTGCCGGTCCGGTTCACCCCCACCCGACCGGCCGGAGCGTCCTGACCGGCCGGGGAAGACGACAGGAGGCCTTCGATGGCTGAGACCGAGTTCAACCTCGGGCGGATCAACGAGGTGGTGGCGGCGGCGGTGCCGGATCACGAGGCCCTGGTGTGGGGGGATGTCCGCCTGACCTTCGCCCAGCTGGCGGAACGCTCCCGCCGGCTGGCCTCGTTCCTGGCCGGGCGGGGTCTGGGCCTGCGCCAGGAAAGGAGTGGTCTGGCCGGGCACCAGTCCGGTCAGGACCATCTGGCCCTGTACCTCTACAACGGCAACGAGTACCTCGAGGGCATGCTGGGCGCCTTCAAGGCCCGGGTGGCGCCCTTCAACGTCAACTACCGCTACGTGCGCGAGGAGCTGGAGTACCTCCTCCATGACGCCGGGACGGCCGCGGTCATCTACCACGCCACTTTCGCCCCGGTCCTGGCCGAGGTCCTCGATGCCGTGCCCACCGTCAAGGTCCTCATCCAGGTGGCCGATGCATCCGGCTATCCCCTGCTGGAGGGGGCCGTCGACTACGAGGAGGCCCTGGCCGGGTCCGACCCGTCCGGTCCGGATGTGGAGCCCAGCCCGGACGATCTTTACATCCTCTACACGGGCGGTACCACCGGCATGCCCAAAGGGGTGCTGTGGCGCCAGCACGACATCTTCGTGGCGGCCATGGGCGGGCGGGGTATGGGCTCGGCCGAGGTGGTGGCCGGCTACGAGGCCCTGGCCGAACGGGCGCCCAACGGAGCTTTCCTCCGCTTCCTGGTCCTGCCTCCGCTCATGCACGGGGCGGCCCAGTGGGTCTCCTTCACCGCCCTCAACTCGGGCGGAACGGTGGTCATGCCCCCCGACACCCGGCGCATGGACGCCGATGAGGTGTGGGACACCGTCAGCGCCGAGCGCACCCTGGCCATGAGTGTGGTGGGCGACGCCATGGTGCGCCCGTTGGTCGACGCCCTGGAGGCCAGGCCCCGGGAGGTGGCTCCGCTGGCCTCCATCGTCAGCGGGGGCGCCCCCCTCAATCCGAGCCTCAAGGAGCGCCTGACCGAACTGGTGCCGACGCTGGTCATAGCCGACGCGGTCGGGTCCTCCGAGACCGGGGCCCAGATGAGCCACGTCTCCAGCAGGGGCTCGGTGTCCAGCGGCCGATTCACCCCCGGTCCGGGCACCAAGGTCCTGGACGAGGCACTGGAGCGGCTGCTCGAGCCCGGCCACGAGGGGATCGGCTGGCTGGCCCAGGAGGGCTACGTGCCGCTGGGTTATCTCGGGGATCAGGACAAGACGGCCCGGACCTTTCCGGTGGTGGGCGGAGTCCGCTACGCCGTCCCCGGGGACCGGGCCCGCCTCCTCGAGGACGGCCAGATCGAACTGCTGGGTCGGGACTCGGTCACCATCAACTCCGGAGGCGAGAAGATCTTCGCCGAGGAGGTGGAGCGGGCCATCGGCTCCCACCCCGATGTGGCCGACGTGGTGGTGGTGGGCCGGGCCAGTCCGCGCTGGGGCCAGGAGGTGGTGGCCCTGGTCCGCCCGGCGGCCGGCTCGACCCCCGACGCCGGGGCGCTGATCGAGCACGCCTCGGGCGGGCTGGCCCGGTTCAAGCTGCCCAAGGAAGTGATCTTCCTCGACCACATCGAGCGCTCCCCCTCGGGCAAGGCCGACTACCGCTGGGCGGCCGCCCAGGTCGGCACCGGCTGATGGCCGAGGCCCTGACGGCCGGACCGGGGCGGGCCAACTCCCGCTCGGCCCTGATCGACGCCGCCCGGGCCGAGTTCACCGAGAAGGGTTACGAGTCGGCCACCGTCAACGGCATCGCCGAGCGGGCCGGGGTCACCACCGGGGCCCTCTACGCCCATTTCCACGGCAAACTCGACCTCCTCCTGGAGACCGTCGGAGTGCGCCCCATCGGTGACTTCCTCCAGGACCTCCACCAGGTGGCCTCGGGGTCCAGCCCCACCCAGCTGGCGCTGTGGATGGGCCGGGACCTGGCTGCGGCCCAGCCGGGCGAGACCTCCCTGTTGTTGGACGTGATCGTGCTGGCCCGCCGGGATCCCCGCCTGGGCGGGACCATCCGCCGGCTGTTCCGGGCCAAGTTGGGCGAACTGGTGGGGGCCGCCGACACCGGCCGGGAGGCCGGGTGGTTCTCCCCGGCGGTGGGTTCAGCGGACCTGGGCCGGCTCATGATGGTCATCGCCTTCGGAAAGATGGTCCTGGCTGCCATCGATGAGGAGGTCCCCTCCGCCCCCCTGTTCACCCGGCTGGTCGACGCCCTGCTCTGGTCCGACGCCCCGGTCCCCCCGGCTCCGCCCACGGCTCTGGTCCGGGTGGCCGAAGGGGCCGCCCAGGCCAAGCGGGCCCGGATGGACTTCGAGGCGGCCGTGGCCGAGGCGGTGGAAGCGGGCCACAGTCTGCGCGAGGTGGGCCAGGCCGCCGGGGTCTCCCACGAACACATCCGCCGCATCGTGGCCGAGGGCCGCAACGGCTGAAGGCGGAAAATCAGTTCCGGTTTGGGACCGCGACCTCGAAGGCGAGATGGCGCCCGGCCAGATCGGCGCCGCGGTTGTCCTCGGCGTAGCGCAGGCCCTGGACGTTGAACAGGCGCACGGCTTCCTGACCGAGGGGGAACGGACCCCAGTGCCAGGTGCCGGGGTGCAGCACGAGACTCTGCAGGGGCCGGACCACGAAGGCCCGCACCGAGTCCAGGTCAGCCGCCTCCGACAGTTCGACCCGGGCCGGAGCCACCGCCATCACACACTCGCAGTTGAGCGGCATGAGCACCTGGGTGTGGGTGTCATGGCGGTACATGGCGTCGCAGCGCAACCCGCCGCCCTCCAGGCGGGTCACCTCCGCGGGGAGGTGACGGATGACATTGACATGGACATCGGACCAGTCGAACCGGAGGCGGTCGGTTCCGTCCTTCTCATCGGTGTCATCCCGCGGCAGCCACCCGAAGTCCGACCAGGCCGGCTCGGACAGTGCCGCCGCTTGTATCCGACGGGCGACATCGCCCAACGGCTTCTCCTCGCTCTATTACGGTGACTCATATTCTACGTCCGGGCCCCATTCGGGCCGGAGGGCCGACCGGGAGGCGCAGTGGACGTCCGCAACATCCGCGACAAGGCACCCATCGTGGAGCACAACGGGACCGTACCGGTGTGGTGGATGATCGAATCGGCGGAGATGAAGGACCTCACCGCCGGCGGCTTCCTGGAGCTGGTCAACGAGTTCGAGGTGGCCGGAGGCGGGGCGGTGGATCCGCACTCGCATCCCACCCATGAGTTCTATTACGTCCTGTCCGGCCGCGGCCTGATGAAGGTGGGCGAGGAGGAGCGAGAGATCGGCCAGGGGGATCTGGTCCACATCCCTCCCGATGTGGTGCACACCCTGCGCCCCGTCACCGACCACGCCTCCATCCACTGCTTCTGCTTCGCCATCGGGGTGCCGGGGGCGGGGCCGATCGACTACACCCACCACTGATCCTCCCGGGCGGGGTCCGGGGGCTCAGCGCCTTCGGATCAGAGCTCCCGGATCGGAGTGGTGTCGAGGCCGAGGAGGTCGACGGTGGTCCGGCCGGCCCGGAGCTCACGGAAGAAGTTGGTCTCCTTATCGGCTCGGGCCGCGCCCGCTTCGATGACCGCCTCCAGCCGCCCGGCCGGCACCACGGTGACGCCGTCGGCGTCTCCGACCACCCAGTCCCCGGTGGAGATCTCCACTCCCCCGACCCGGACCGGGCCCCCCACCGAACCCGGCTCCTGTTTGGTGGCCCCCCGCAGGGCGATGGTGGTGGAGAAGACGGCAAAGCCGTGCGCCTCCAGGGCGGTGACGTCCCGGACGCCGCCGTCGATGACCAGCCCGGTGACTCCGGCCGCCTCGGCCCCGGTGGTGAGCACCTCACCCCAGTAGCCCCGCTCGGCCACGTCACCCACATCGACCACCAGGACACTGCCGGCCGGGGCCCGGGTCACGGCCACGTGGATGGCCAGGTTGTCTCCGGGTGAACAGCTGACGGTATAGGCCGGGGCCGCCAGCCGGGCTCCCGGCCAGGCCGGGCGCAGCCGGGGGTGAAGCGGCACACCACCGGACTCGCCCAGGGTGGCGGCGCCCAACTCCAGGAGGCGGGCCGAAGGCCCCGGGGATTCGCGGTTGCTCACAGCCGACCTCCGATGACGCGGCCCAGGCCGGGGCGCCGGGCCCGACACTCTGAACGGTGGTGCCGCCCAAGTCAAGGAAGGACCGGGTCGAACTAGTCTCCCGGCCGTGCTGGCGGCGCCTGGTCTCGGGAGCCGGCCGTGACCTATTCCGTGGCCGGCCGGCGGGTGTTGATCACGGGGGGATCCTCGGGCATCGGGGCGGCGCTGGCCCAGGGCCTGGCCGCGCGGGGGGCGGTGGTGGGGATCTGCGCCCGCCGGGCCGAGCGGCTGGAACAGGTCCTGGCCGGGCTCAAGGCGGTCTCGCCCGATTCGCGGTCCTGGGTGGTCGACCTGGCCGACCTGGACGGAATTGAGGCCTTCGCCCGCCGGGCCGAGGAAGAGCTGGGTGGCGTCGACATCCTCATCAACAACGCCGGCATTCCCAAGCGGCGGTCGGTGCTGGAGTTGGACGCCGGCACGGTGGACGCCGTCATGCGCATCAACTTCCTGTCTCCGGTCCGCCTCACCCTGGCTCTGCTCCCCGGCCTGATCCGCCGGAGCGGGCGGATAGTGAACGTGGCCTCGGTGGCCGCCCGGCTGAGCCCGCCCGGGGAGGCGGCCTACTCCGCTTCCAAGGCGGCCCTGACGGCGTGGTCGGAAGGCATGCAGGTCGACCTGGCCGCCGCCGGCCACGACGTCCTCGTACACGTGGTCAATCCGGGACTGTTCGACACCGAACTGTTCCAGCAGCCCGACAACGACCCACTGGTGGCCGACGTGGAGGTCCTGGCCGCCGAGGCCATAGTCGAGCCGGTCATCGACCAGATCGAGTCCGGCCGTTTCGAGTCCTACGTGCCGGCCTGGTTCGAGGATGTGGTGGCGCACAAGTTCCCCGACACCGGCGCTTACCTGCAGGGCGTGATCGCCTATGTGGCCCAGCGAACGGGGGCATGAGCTTGGCCGGCGCTCCCGCCTCCCATCCCCTGGACGTCTTGACGGCCGAAGAGATCGAGGCGGCCGTGGCGGTCGTGCGGGCCTCGGGACGGCTGAGCGAGACGGCCCGGTTCTCCTACATCGCCCTGCAGGAGCCGCCCAAGGCGGAGGTCCTCGCCCATCGCCCCGGCCGGCCGGTGCGGCGCCGGGTCCGGGTTCAGATCGTCCTGGGCCCGGGGCTGGACATGGTCGAAGCGGTGGTGGTCCTGGGCCAGGGCCGGGACGCAGACGAATTGGAGTCGTGGACGCCGGTGCCCGGGATGCGCCCGGCCCTCCTGTTCGAAGAGTCCTTCGGGGCCATCGTGGCCGTGATGGAGAACCCCGACTGGCAGGCGGCCCTGGCGCGCCGGGGTATCACCGACTTCGGCACCGCCCAGATCGATCCCTGGCCGGCCGGCTCGTTCGGTCTGGGCCATGAGGACGGACGGCGTATCGCCCGGTGCCTGACCTACATCCGGGCCACCGCCACCGACAACGGCTACGCCCGTCCGGTGGAGGGCCTCATCGCCTTCGTGGACCTGGGTCGGGCCGAGGTGCTGGAGGTGGTGGATTACGGCCTGGTGCCCGTTCCGGAGGCGTCCGGTACCTACGGGGCCGAGGACGTCGGCCCGCTGCGTTCCGATCTGGCGCCGCTGGAGATCAGCCAGCCCGAGGGGCCCAGCTTCACCCTGGAGGGGAACCTTCTCCGCTGGCAGAAGTGGTCGCTGCGGGTGTCGATGGACACCCGGGAGGGCGTGGTCCTGCACACGGTGGGCTATGAGGACAGTGGCCGGGTCCGGTCCATCCTGTACCGGGCGTCCATCAGCGAGATGGTGGTCCCCTACGGGGATCCCGGGCCCATGCACGGCTGGAAGAACGCCTTCGACGTGGGGGAGTGGGGGCTGGGCCGCTTCGCCAACTCGTTGAGCCTGGGCTGTGACTGCCTGGGGGAGATCACCTATATGGACGGCCTTCTGGCCGATGAGCACGGAAACCCGTACCCCCTGGTCAACGCCGTGTGCATCCACGAGGAGGACTACGGCATCCTCTGGAAGCACACCGATCTCAACACCGGGAATGTCGAGGTGCGCCGCTCCCGGCGGCTGGTCGTCAGCTTCATCGCCACGGTGGGCAACTACGACTACGGCTTCTACTGGTACCTGTATCAGGACGGCACCATCCAGCTCGAGGTCAAGCTGACCGGCATCCTCTCCACCCAGGCCGTCAAGCCGGGGGAACGCCCGGACCACGCCCCGCTGCTCACCCGGGACCTGGCCGCCCCGGTCCATCAGCACCTGTTCTGCGCCCGGCTGGACCTGGACGTGGACGGGGCTGACAACGAGGTCCACGAGGTGGAAGCGGAACGCCTTCCGTCGGGCCCGGCCAACCCCTGGGGCAACGGGTTCCGGCCCCGGTCCACCCGCCTCAACACCGAATCCGAGGCGGCCCGGATCACCGATACCGCCCTCAGCCGGCGTTGGCGGGTGGTCAACCCCGGAGTCCGCAACGCGGCCGGGGAGCCGGTCGCCTATCAGCTGGTCCCCGGTCCGGTGCCGACCCTGCTGGCCGACCCGGCCTCCAGCGTCGGGCGGCGGGCCGCCTTCGCCACCCGCAACCTGTGGGTCACGCCCTACGCCGCCACCGAGATGCGGGCCGCCGGGGAGTATCCCAACCAGCACGCCGGCGGTGACGGCCTGGCTCGCTGGACCCAGGCCGACCGGTCCCTGATCGGCACCGACGTGGTGCTCTGGCACACCTTCGGCGTCACCCACTTCCCCCGTCCGGAGGACTGGCCGGTGATGCCGGTGGAGTACACCGGGTTCCATCTCGTCCCGGTCGGCTTCTTCGACCGGAACCCCGCCCTGGATGTGCCCCCCCCGCCCGGCCACTGCGCCGCCGAGGCGGATCCGGCCGGCTGAGCGGGCCGGTCAGACCTCCACCAGGGCCTCCCACCCCGGCGGAGGGGGCAGCAGGCGCCAGAACTGCTCGGGCACCCCGGCCTCGAGGCGCTCGGTCAGGCCGTGGTCCCGCTCGAGGGGGGGAATCTGGCTGGCGTAGCACCAGATGGCCCTCCGCTTGCGCTCGGCGTCGGATGCCACCGGCACCGCCGCCGGGGTGGGCCAGATCAGGGCCCGGAACAGCTTGGCCACCCGCCAGGCCAAGAGACCGGGCAGGTGCTTGTAGCCCTGGTCCTCGTAGCAGAACCAGGCCAGTTCCGGATGGGCCCGGCGGATGAGCAGGGCGGCCTCGTGGGTGTCGACGTGATCGGGGTTGGCCAGGCCCATGGGGGCGAAGACCGCCGTCGGGTCGCGTTCCAGGATGGCCCCCTCCAGGACGGCGGCCACCTGGGAGGCGGTGGGCCGCTCGGCCGGGTCCAGGTACTGGTGATCGGGGAAGTCGAGCCAGACCGGCCCGGCCCCCAGCACCTCCATGGCGGCCCGGTCCTCCTGGCGGCGGGCGCTGACCACGTCATCCCCGGGCCCGAAGCCGCCCAGCGCGTCCCACTCCGTCGGTTGGGCCGGGTAGGCCGGGGGAGCCCCTCCGTAGACGGTGATCACAGTCGTCTCCGCCTTCCCGGCATGCCGGATGAGCAGTTGGCCGGCGCCCATGGCGGCGTCATCGAAGTGAGGGGACAGCACCACGATGCGGGTCAGGGATTCCGGTTCCACCTGGCCCCACAGGGACCGATCGATCGTCACTGCTCTCTCTCCCCCTCCAGCCCGGGCGTCCCGGCCCGGGGCCTTACCGTAGGGTGGCGCCGATGCCCCCGTTCGACGCCCGGGTCGAGGAGCTGGGTCTGACCCTGCACGGTCCCCATCCCCCCCATGACCCCCTCGAGGCAGTGGTCGTCCACGGCGGCCTGGCCCGGACCTCGGGCCAGCTGCCCCGCATCGCGGGCCGCCTCACGTGCACGGGCCGGCTCGGGGAGGACGTCACCGTCGAGGAGGGAGCCGAGGCCGCCGAGGTGTGCGCCCTCAACGCCCTGGCCGTGCTCAAGGCGGCCCTGGGCACCCTCGACCGCATCGAACGGGTGCTGCACGTGACCGGCTACGTGGCCTGCGCCCCCGGATTCGACGCCCAACCGGCGGTGGTGGACGGAGCCAGCCGCCTGCTCCACGCCGTCTTCGGGGACAGAGGACGCCACACCCGCTCGGCGGTGGGGGTGGCGGCGCTGCCCCGAGGCGGGGCGGTGGAGATCGAAGTGACGGTGGCGGTGGAGGCGGCGGCCGGCTGAGCGTCGACGCCCCGGTAGGGATCCGGCGTCCAGGCGTCGAATGCTTGAAGGATCAGCTGGGGGAGGGGTGTCATCGCCGGCAAGGTGATCGGACAGGGAGTGATCGGGGCGGACGGACGCCGACGGGCCATCGACCACGGCTGGGCTCCGCTGTTGGCGCTGGCCGCCACCCTGGCCCTGGGGGCGGGGGAGACCGGCTCGCTGTCCCAGGCCGTCAACGGCATCCAACGGACCTTCCATGTCTCCAACGCCACCGTGGCCCTCCTGCCCGTGGCCATGGCGGTCATCGGCGTGCTCGGGGCCGTTCCCTTCGGCTTCATGGCCGACAGCCGCCGGCGTACCTACGTCCTGGGCGGGGCCATGCTGGCGTGGACGGCCTGCATGGGCCTCAACGGCCTGGCCTGGAGCTTCTGGGTGCTGCTGGCCTTCCGCCTGGGGGTGGGCTTCGCCGAGGCCAGCAGCTCGGCGTCGATCTCCCTCATCGGTGACTACTTTCCCGTGTCCGAACGGGCCGGGCGGATGGGGCTGTACCAGGCCGGCAGCATCGTGGGCAGCCTGATCGGCTTCCTCGGGGGCGGGGTGGCGGTGGCCGTCGGGGGTTGGCGGTGGGCCTTTTGGTTCTGGGTCCCCCTGGGCATGGCCACCGTCGCCTATCTGCTGGCCCAGCCCGAGCCCCGGCGGGGCATTCAGGACGCCGACTTCGAGGCCGACCGGGCGGCGGCGGCCAGCTCCACGGCGGCCAGTTTCACCGAGGCCGGCACCACCGCGGCCAGCTTCAAGCCCCCCAGCTTCACGGGCCAGAAGGGGGCCATGGCCTTTGCCGGGCGGCTGCCTCCCCCCCGCCGGGTCGGAACGGTCGACTACGACACCGCCGGGGTCACCGAGATCATGCGGGAGCTGTTCCGCATACCGTCGATGTGGTGGGCCCTGCTGGCCCTCACCCTGGCCCAGCTCATCACCGCCGCCCTCAGCTTCTGGGCCATCCCCTTCTTCGAGCGGGTCGACCACCTCTCCCCGGTGGCGGCCGGCGCCTTCACCGGGATCCTCCTGCCGGCGGCCATGCTCGGCGTCCTCGGGGGCGGCGCCGTGGCCGACCGGCTCAACCGGAGGGGCGTGCTCAACGCCCGCATCTACGTGGTGGTGGCCGGCTCGGTCCTCTCCGGCATCGGCCTGCCCATCGGTTTCGGGACCCACAACCTTGTCCTCAGCGGCGTGTTCCTGTTGATCGGCGGCTGCGGGGTGACGCTCCCGATCGCCCCCAGCGAAGCCCTCTTCAACGACGTGGTGGTCGCATCTCTGAGAGGACGGGCCGCCAGCGTGCGCTCCATGGTGCGAGCTGCTTCCAGCGCCGGATCGCTCATCGTGGGAGCACTGGCCGATCACCTGGGAAGCCCGGCCGCCAACCATGCCGCCGGCCTGCAGGCGGCCCTGGTGATCTTCGCCCCCGTCTGCGGTCTGGCCGGTATCGCCTTCATCTTCGCCCGGCGCTCGTACGGCCACGACATGGCCTTCGCCTGCGCCGAGGCGGCCCGCCTCCACCTGATCGAACCGCCGGTGGCGGCGCCCGGCCCGTGACCGCCCGGGGGCCTGCCTTGTGGCGGCCTGAGGGCGACCCTAGGCTGCACCCCCGTCCGGGCCCGGCCCGGCGGCGTCGCTGTCCAAGGGGGGGAAGGCGCATGGGTCGCGTAGTCGATCGGCGGGCCCTGTGCCTGGTGGCTGTCCTCGGCGTCGTGGGTCTGGCCCTGTCCAGCTGCGGAACCCGCCTGCCCAACAGCGCCTTCGGTACGTCCAGCGGCGTGGGCGCCTCGGTCTCCGCCGGCGGCCCGGCCGCTTCCGGAAGTGGCGGCGGGACCGGCAACTCGGGCGGCACCAACGCCAGCGGCCTGGGCGGATCCGTCCCGGGGGCCTCGTCCTCGGGGGCGACCCCGGGGGCGGCGTCGGCAGGAGGCGGCGCCGGCTCGAACGGCGCCGGCGGCGCCTCGGCGGGGGCGGGTGGCGCCGGCGGGCCGTCGGGGGCCGGGTCGGGGACGTCCAGCGGGGCCAGTGACGTCGGTGTCACCGCCAGCACCATCACCATCGGCAACGTCACTTCCGTGCAGGGGGCTCTGGGCCCCGACGCCTTCGGGGTCAGCCTGCCCGGCCTCCAGGCCTGGGTGGCCGCCACCAACGCCAACGGCGGGATCAACGGCCGCAAGATCGTGCTGGACACCTGTGATGACTCCGAGAACGGACAGCAGAACCTGACCTGCACCAACCAGTTGGTGAGCCAGGATCACGTCTTCGCCCTGATCGGTAACAACAGCGACGCCTGCGCCTCTTCGGCGCACTACGAGTACACCCAGGGTGTGCCCGACGTCGGGTTCCCGCTGTGCAACGGCTACTACAAGTACCCGAACATGTTCAGCATCTACGGAACCGGCTACCCCCGCAAGGGCGCCATGCCGGCCAATGAGGAGAACCAGGCCAACATCTACAAGTGGTTCGCGACCACCCGCCACGTCAGCCGGGGGGCGTTCTTCTTCTACATCATCCCCATCTCGGCCCAGCAGGGCTACGCCGAGGAGGCGGAGGCGAAGTCGGTGGGGATCGCCACCACCTATGAGGGTGGCGGCAGCCACCAGGGCGAGAATCCCGCCGACCCGACCTTCGACACCGATGTCATCAACATGCGGGAGGACAAGGTCGACTCCGTCTACGACGCCATGGACGTGGCCGGAAACGAGAAGCTGTGCGCGGCCATGGACCGCCAGGGCTTTACCGTCAAGGCCAAGGTCTCCACCGTGGAGGTCTTCGGCCAGTCGGTCGGCCAGTGGAGCTCGCCGTGCCGGGACTCGGTCTACTCCGCCGACAGTTCCGCCCCCTACTCGGACACCTCCAACCCGGTGGTGGCCCAGTTCCGCCGGGCCATGTCCACCTACGAGCCCACCGCCACCATGCACCAGTGGGCCCTCGACGGTTACGCCCTCGGGATCCTCTTCGGGGACGCCGTCTCCTCCATGGGGGCCAAGGTCACCCGGGCCGGCTTCATGAAGTGGCTCGACGCCTGGAAGCAGCCCCAGGCGGGCGGGCCCGGCTACACCTTCGATGGGCTGATGTCCCCCCTGGCCTGGGCGCCCATGAACTACAACCAGCCGTCCCCGGCCTGTGACTCGATAGCCCAGTGGAACGACGCCGCCGGTACCTTCGTCACCGTGGCCGGTATCAACACCTGTTACAACCTGGGCTGGCTGCCCACCGCCTTCAGCAACGACGGCTCCTGACCGCCGGGTACTACGGTCCCCGGGCCATGCCCGTCTTCTTCTCCGATCATCAATACGAAGTGGTCCGGGCCGTCTGCGCCCGGCTGATACCAACCGACTCCGACCCCGGCGCCACCGAAGCCGGGGTGGCGGACTACATCGACACGCTGCTCGGAGCCTTCAGCTTCGATCCACCTCGGATCTGGGCCGGCGGCCCCTTCTCCGGGCGGAAGGGCGGAGTGGGGTCCTTCAGTAGCTTCACGCCCCTTACCGCCCTGGATGAGCTGGCCTGGCGGACGCGGATCGAAGGTTCCCAGGGCCGACCGGAGCGGGAGTTCAACGGGCCCGTGGTCGGCCTGCAGGAGCGTTACCGGGACGGACTGGCCCAACTGGGGGAAGACTTCACCGCCCTGACCGGGGAGGAGCAGGACGATCGGCTCCGGGCCGCGTCCGACTTCACCGAACTGGTCTACGGACACGCCTGTGAGGGCATGTACGGCGCCCCCGAATACGGGGGCAATCGGGACCTGGTGGGGTGGCGCTACATCGACTTCGAGGGCGACGTGCAGCCGGCCGGCTACACCGACGCCGAGGTGAGCGAGCCATGAGCGCCATGACCGGGGGCGACTATGACGCGGTGGTCATCGGGTCGGGCCCGGGCGGCTCGGCCGCCACCCTGGCCCTGACCGAGGCGGGCTGGTCGGTCCTGCTGGTGGAGAAGGGGCGCAACCACCTCATCGACGCCGATGACCCGAGCCGGCTGCTAGGTGACTACAGCAACGATGAGATCAAGTTCGTGAGCCGGCACTTCCTGGGGCCGGACCCCTTCCTCGAGCCGCGCACCTTCCGGGTCAGCGAGGCCGAGGGGGATCGGGCCTACGTGGGCGAGGTGAACAGCATCCCCACCACGGTCGGGGGCGGCGGCGTCCACGCCGACGGTAAGACACCCCGCTTCCTGGAAGAGGACTTCCGGCTGCTCTCGGAACGGGGGCCGATCGACGGAGCCACCCTGGCCGACTGGCCCTTCGGCTATGACGAGTTGGAGCCCTATTACGCCGAGGCCGAGCGTCTGGTCGGTGTGGCCGGGGAAGCCGGCTCCAACCCCTTCGCCGCCCCCCGCTCCGGACCGTTCCCGATGCCTCCGGGGCCACCCATGTACGCGGCCGTCCTCACCACCGCCGCCGCCGAGCGGATCGGCCTGCATCCCTACCCCGCCCCCACCGCCGCCAACTCGGTCCCCTACGACGGCCGCCCGGCGTGCAACAACTGCGGGTTCTGCGGCTACTACGGCTGCCCGATCCATGCTAAGGGTGACCCGGTGGCCATGCTGCAGCGCGCCTTGGCCAGCGGCCGGTGCCGGTTGGAGGCGGAAACCTTCGCGGCCCGGATCCTGCTCCGCAACGGGCGGGCCACCGGG
>DAHUYE010000023.1 GCA_027315345.1 Actinomycetota bacterium | reverse complement strand
GCTAGCCGGGCATTCCGCACATGAGTTGTCGTAGGGGTCCCAGGATTGAGGCATAGGGACTTCAGCGTTGTGTGGTGGGGTCAAGCCCGAGACGGGCGAGGATCTCGGCTTGTAGGGGTGGTGGTTCGGGGACCACGGGTGGGCGATTGCCTTGTGCGGGATAGAGCTTGAGCCGGGCCAGGGCTTCGAAGATCAGCCGGCCGGTGGGACGGGCGTCGCGGTAGCCACCGAGCCCGGCCATCTTGAGGTTCGGCGCGATCGCCCGGCGTAGTTCGCGCTCCACGAGGCAGAAGATGAGCAGGGCGAGGCAGATGACGCTGATGAGCGCCTGGATGCGCCGGTTGTTCTTCAAGAACATGGGTGAGACGGCGAGCGGTCCTTTGAACGAGCCGTACCGGCGCTCGACGACTTCTTGGCCCTTGTAGAGGGTGAGGACCTCGCCCGCGTCGACTTTGGCTGCTTCGAGGTTGGTGAGCAGGCAGTACCAGCCGTCGGAGGCGGCTTCGGCGTCGATTGCGCTCTGGTCGAAATGCCATTCGAGGGTCGGTTTGCCGGCCGGGTCTGTCCCCACCACGCTGCGCAGGTAGTCACCGACGCGACGTTTGGTGGCGATCACGGTCAGGCGGGCTTGCACCGCGGCCGAGGTGGCGTAGTGGCGACCGCCGAGCCCGCCGACGAGGCCGGCAAGGTCCTCGGTGGCGCGGGCCAGTTTCTTGTTGCGGGAGCTGACCGCGGCACCGGCGTCGGCGGAGGACCACACGTACACCTTGCGCAACGACAGGGGCCGGTCGACTTTGCGCGGCCCGCCCATCAGCCACAGCTCTTCACTTTCCAGCACGCGGTAGGTTCCCCGGCCCTTGGTCGGCATGGGCCGGTCACGGGCCGCCACGTAGTCCACGGCGGTGGCCGCCTCGAGATCACAGGCGGCGAGCTCGGCTGTGGGCACGTAGTTCTTCGAAGCCGGGGCGATGAAGCTGACCTCGGCGTCGGCCAGGGCTCGCAGGTTCTTGTAGGACACCAGCTTGGAGTCCCCGACGATCATGAACTTGCGCGGCCCGCACATGTCGCGCAGCGACTCCATCGTCCCCACGACCTGGGAGATCTCCGCGGCCCGCCCGTCGAAGGCCCGATGGAACACGGGGATCCCGCCGTCACCGGTCACGGCCAGTCCGGCCTGAATCTGCTTGAGATCGTTGCGCCGGTCCTTCGGATGTCCGTAGCTGGGCTCAGCGAAGCCGGCTTCGGGCTCGGCGTAGTCGCCGAACAACGACATCGAGGTCATATCCCAATGCAGGCGGGACACGTCGATGCCGAAGGTGGTGATGGCCCGGGCGCCGACCGAGCCGATGATCCCGTCTAACGCGGGAGCGATGGCATCCAAAGCCCGACCAATGCGGTCGTCGTTGAGCAGGTCGGCGCCGATCCCGAACACCTCCTCCACCGCGAACTCGGCACCCCACTGCGCCACCCGCACCAGCGGTCGCGGCGCGGTGAGGCGGTTCGCGATCAGAGCCTCGATGACCTGACCGTGAGAGGCCAGCGCTATGTCTCGAATCGGGCAGGCCCGGTCGACGATCCCGGCGATGTCCAACCGCCGGCAGAACTCGGCGATGGCCGGCAATGAGCCGAGCACCTTGAAATCCTCAACAGCAGGCGGCCCCAGACGCGTTCGCGGTCGTTGCATTCCATGCATTTCGCGCCATCTGCGCGATCTCCTGCACGAAAACCCAGATTCTTTCCTGGACCCTACCGACCCTCATGTGCGGAATACGGGGCTAGCTTTGGCCAGCAGGCCACAAGCGGCATAACCGTGTGTCCACAAAACCTGGGCAACCTCAGTGACCCCGACCAGTCGGCCAAAGCGGTCGAAGCGTAAGGCATGCCCCTCGGGGGACTCCTCGAAGGTCTCGGCGCCTTCGGGATCGCCGACATGGAGATAGAGAACGTCGGCGTCGGCGTCATAGTCGACCCGGTCGAAGGTGGTCTCGCCCACTGTCACGCTCATGGCATCTTCCTCTGCAGGAAGGCGGTCACTACCCGGCCGTCGCCCTGCTCCAGATAGCGTACGGACGGCCGGCCTCGGTCACAGTGGGAATACTGTCGCACCCGGGCTGTTAAATCACATTCGTGGCATTCTTCCAGCCGCCCCACCGGCGACCCTGGGCCGAGGACCGCTTCGGGCTGGTCGTCAGCCGGGGCTACGTCCGACTGGTTCGCCACTCCGGCCGGCCCCCGGGCGTCAACCGGAGCGCGGCGCGGCCGATCAGCGAGACCAGCCCGGTCGACGAGGACCTCGGCGGCGTCCCCGACGCTTCAGACGGCAGCGGCTCGGCCGGGGGCCTCGTCCTCCACCGGGGCGACAGGGGCCAGAGCCGGCTGGGGCGGCAAGGTCGGTTTCAACCCGGTCGACGAGGAGGTCGAGGTGGACCGGGCCGTGGCCCAGGAGCTCGAACGGCGGCTGGCGCGCTGGGTGGGCTGGAAGCTCTACGTCGAAAGCCACGGTGCCAGCCATACCCTGCATCCCCAGACCGGGATGTTCCTGCGTCACTGGGGCGACGGCATCACCGCCTTCGGGCTGGGCCCCGAGCAGGCCGGACGATTGCTGAGGTGGTCACAGGCGGCGGCCGACCGCAAGGCTTCACGCCTCGACCCGCACTCAGGACAGGTCGCCTCCTGAGCCGATCAGGCCAGTGGGACCGAGTTGGCCACGGAGCGCGGCGGCTGGCCGGTGCAGCCGGCCGGGCCGCCGCCTGCTGGCGGGAGACAAGACCGGGATCAGCTAGG
>DAHUYE010000018.1 GCA_027315345.1 Actinomycetota bacterium | reverse complement strand
GAAAATACGGCGCTGTCCGCCGAAGCAGATCCTGACGGCGGTGACGGGCCTGGACCGAGCCCACTTCACCACGCGCCAGGCCCCGGGCCGCCCCGCAGATATCGAGCTCGAGGTCGTCCCGGTCGGGAAGTGTATGGCCGGCTCCAGCTCGTGGGGGTGTCCGGCCGGGGATCCACCACTGCTCCCGGAGCCGCCACCAGACTCACCGGATGGGGATCAACAACCAGCAGCGCCGGCGGATGAAGAAGGCCAAGCGCCAGGAGCGGCACCGAGCCGCCCCGGGTGGACACGGGGCGCCCGGAGCTCGGCAGCCCAACTGGAGCGTCGGTGACCTCGACCTGGTGATCGACTTGGCCATCGAGGTAGCGGCCCACGCCAGCGGACCGACCCGGTCCTCACAGCTGGACATGCTCGTGGGTGGCGATGCCCGCATCCGTGCCCGGGTCGTGTCCCGCCTGCAGTCCTGGCTGGCCGAGTTCCACCGGGCACTGCTCGAGGGTGGCTGGCAGACCGAGGAGTTGGCCCGGGTCGTCCGCCGCCGGGCCGGGGCCGCCTCGGCCGAGGTGGTGCGCGCCATGGTGGCCGGTGCGCCGGCCCGGCTGGATCCCGACGCCGCCTCGTGGCCCGAGACGGTGGCCGCCGCGGTGGGGGCCCTGGGGGTAATGGGGCGCCTTCCCCGGCTGCCCGACCTGGCCAGGGTGCGACGGGGGGCTCCACCGGGCGTCGACGAGCGCCTGCTGGCCCGGGTGCGGGGATTGCTGGCCAAGGCCGAGTCGAGTGGGTTCCCCGAGGAGGCCGAAGCCTGCCTGGCCAAGGCTCAGGCCCTCATGGCCCGCCACTCCCTCGACCGGATGGTGGTCGAGAGCCGGGTCGGCGGGCCGGGCGTGCTCGACGGCCGCCGGCTGTGGCTCGATGACCCGTACCTGCAGGCCAAAGCCATTTTGGCCGGGGTGGTGGCGTCGGCCAACCGCTGTCGGGCGGTGGTGTCCGCCGAGCTCGGCTTCGTCACCCTGGTGGGCCGTCCCGGGGACCTGGACGCCACCGAGCTCCTCTTCACCACACTCCTGGTGCACGCCACCGATCGCATGACGGCCGTGGCCAAGGAAGCGGGGTCGGGTGCCCGGGCCCGACGGGCCTCCTTCCGCCGGTCGTTCCTGGTCGCCTATGCCAACCGCATCGGTTCCCGCCTGCAGGAGGCGGCCGACGCGGCCCTGGCCGAAGCCGATCGGGAACACGGGCCCAGCCTCCTGCCTGTGCTCGCCCGCCAGCATGAGGAGGTAGAGGCGGCCGTGGACGAGCTGTTCCCGGAGCTGGTCCACCGGGCGATCCCGGTCAGCGACCACGGCGGCTGGGTGTCCGGCTCGGCTGCCGCCGACCTGGCCGATCTGGTGGTGCAGCCCCAGCTGGGCGACCTGCTGACGCTCTGAGCCGCGCCGGGGGTGTTCGTTGCCGGCGTGCGTATTCAACTAGCTGTTCACCGACGACCTCGATCTCGGCCAGGACCTCCAGGATGACACCGCCAACGTCGAGGGCGCGGTAGAACTCGTCGCCAGTGGCCAGTGGATCAGGCATCCCGGGCAGGGCAGGGCTTCGGTCGCGCCGAGTAAGGGCCTACACATTCCCCGGAAATGCCCCGGGTTCGCTCCGAGCGGACCCGAACCCCAGACGCAACGTCTGTCACTCGTGGTGGTCTTCGTCCGGCCTGATCGCGGGCGGCCCAATGACCAGTGACAGCGGTCGTCACAACCACCGTGAAGTCTGGCTGGTGCCATCGCGAGCACCCAACTCACCTGTCACTTCTATCTGATATACTCAGAACAGTTGTTCCCCTTCGGCCCGAGGGGCGGGACGGCGGTCCGCAGACGGTGCCCTCTCATCTGATGCAGGTCTTGGGAGGTAATGGGGATGGTGGCTGTTTCTTGTTCTTCTTCACCGGGTGGTGTCGGTGAGCCCTGGGAGGCGCCCATGTTCGATCCCGGGCCCTGGCTGGCCGACCGGCGTGGGCTCATGGACACCAACGAGGCGGCCTGGCTGGATGTGCTGGCCGATTTCGATCGGGACGAGGCCTGGGCCGCGGATGGTCAACTCAGCGGGGCGGCCTGGCTGATGTGGGCCTGTGGGCTGTCGCGCTCGAGTGCGTACGAGAAACTGCGGATGGCCCATGAGTTGCGCCGGCGTCCGGTGGTCCATGACGCCTTCGCGGCCGGGGAGATCTCCTATTCGGCCACCCGGGCCATCACCTCCTTGGACGACGCCAGTGCCGAAGTGGATGCGGCCCTGGTGGAACTGGCCCGCTCGGCTCCCATCAGTGACGTGGAGGCCGCCGTGCGGTACTACCAGGCCCTGGACTCCCAGGAATCCGGAGACCCCTATAGGCGTCCTGAGCGCCGGGAGGTGCGTATCTGGAAGGGACATCACGGACTGGGCCAGCTGCGGGCCACCCTCACCAATGACGAGTTGGCCGCCGTTGAAGCCCTGCTTCGGGCCTTCCTGGCCCCACCGGATCAGTCCGCAGCGGCGGACTCCGAGGGCGCCGGCGGGCCCTTCGATGATGAGCCGGCCGGTTCCGGGCCGGCGGAGTCCCAGAACCAGTCCGCAGCGGCGGACTCCGAGGGCGCCGATGACTGGCGGGTGAAGTACGGCCAGACTCGAGCTGACGCCTTCATGGATGCAGTGGCAGTGGCCATGGGCCATATAGGTGACGGCCATGCGTCTGGTGCTGACCGCTACCTGGTGCACCTGGTGGCCGAGGTGGCTGATTCAGCTGGACTGCCGGGCGGGCCGGCGGAGTTGGTGGATGGATCACCTCTGGATAAAGAGGTGGCCGCCCGCATCGCCTGTGATGCCACCTTCATCACCCACCTCGTCCGCGCCGATGGTGAGCCGCTCTATCTGGGTCGCAAGGTGAGGGACTGGACCACGGCCCAGCGCCGGGCCATCACGGTGCGGGACAGAGGGCGGTGCCGGTTCCCGGGTTGTCAGCGGGGCATCACTGACATCCATCATGTGGTCCCATGGGAGGACGGTGGGAGCACCGATGTGAGTAATGGGGCCTTGCTATGTGGTCGCCACCACACTTTGGTCCACGCCGGCTATCGGGCCTCGGGTGATGCCAATGGGGAGTTGGTCTTCCATCGACCCGACGGAACGGTGCTGGGGGTGAGCACGGCGCCGGTGTCCCGGCCGGCGCTGTTCAGGGCGGCGGCGTGACGGATGGGTCCGGGTCGCGGATCTCTCTGCACGGGCGTTGAGCCCATCGGTGCCGCCGTTCTGGGGTTGACCGAGTCCACCGCCGTCGCGCTCAGCGCCCCGACCACCTGGGACATCGCCACCCGGGCCGCATCCGGTCCGGCCGCGGGCGGCGTCACCATTCGGTCCCCTGCCGTTGACGCGGCGGCCACGATTGCACCAGAACGTCGTCCTGCACACCGTCTCGGACGAGCTTCTGGTTGGGCCCGCCGAGGTTCTATATCGCATCCGTGATTGCCCAGGACTCACTCCACGGCTGTTCGGGTGGCATTCTGGGTTCGTGCCAGCACGAAGCACGAATAGTCCTTAGCCGACGGGGACCGGTCGGGAGATCGCCCAGGCCTCGACGATGAGGTCGTCCTCATATCGGAAGACGTAGACGATGGTGGTCTCTCCCTCGGCCAGTCGGCTGGTGGCGCGGATGGTGGCGACGACGTAGTCATCGGATTCCAGGACGTGTTCCAGGCGCTGGATGAGTCCCATCTCTTCGAGCTGGGGGACCAGGATGTCCCGGAACTCCTGCGGTCCGGTGATCTCGACGCCCCGCGAGGTGACGTGGTGCTTGTAGTCCGGTGCGACCAGTGCCATGGCCGGCTCATAGTCCTGGTGCTCGATGGCTTCGAAGGCCCGGCGGACCTGGTCGAGGCGGGCGGTCACCTCTGCGCCTCGGCATTCGGCTCGCCCGGCGCGGGCAGGACGCCCATCTGCACGAGCATGGTGGCCACGTCCCAGTAGGCAGCTTCGCGGATGAGCTGTCCGTCTCGGACTTCGTAGATGACGCTGGCGGCCACTTCGATGTGACGATCGGTGGCGGGGATGCCCATGAACGGGCCGCCATGGGTCCCGGAGAAGACGAGCTCGTCGATAATGACCGAGCCG
>DAHUYE010000011.1 GCA_027315345.1 Actinomycetota bacterium | reverse complement strand
TTCCCTCGAAGTCACGGCGGGGCGCCACTCGCCGAGTCTGGCGCGTCGGCTTGGCGGTGGCTCGCGTCTTCAGGGAAGTAGCCACACGTCATTGTCTCACAACTATGTAATTACGTCAAGGTATTAGTGTAAGCTCTTTAGGCCCCGCATCAGGCAGGCGCTCTGAACGCCATCGCGTTGGGCGATATGAGTGCTGATATGCGCTAGGCCAGCTGACCCAGGAGCGTTGCCCACTTGACGAAACCAGGCGGTCCTGACGCGGCGACCGCGTAGCGGCGGAACAGCTCTGCCGAGGATTGCCTCATGACACCGCCTTGGATAGCGGGCAACCGGTAGGCCGGGAACATTGAGACGTCTCGCTGGCTGTCCCAGGCCTGGAGCACAGCTGCGGCCCCATCCCCGGGCGACTCCAGCCCGTAGACCACCCTTCCCACCATGGCTGACATCGCGGCCCCGAGGCACATGAAGCAGGGCTCCAGGTTCACGTAAAGGGTCGCATCTCTGCGCCGCCGACCAAGCTCAGACTCAGCTGCAACCAGCGCCAGCAGGTCGGCGTGAACGAGCATCCTGTCTGTCTCGCGCTCCGCTGTGTGAGCGGCACTGACCACGGCACCGTCAAGGACGACCACGGCACCGACGGGCAGCTCCCCGTTGTTCATGCCCTCCTCGGCTTGGGCCAGGGCCTCGGACATCCATCGGCGATCGTCCGGGGTCTCCACTGGGCCGCTCACCTCCTCATGCTGGCCCACTCTGGCCCCGGCGTGTCAGCCCTCTGCTCCGATCGGGTCGGGCCTGGAGCTTGCCTTCGGCGATGGCGCAGTTCCTCAGGGCCGTACCTCTACGGCTGGTTGAGGTCGGACTGCGCCTGTTCCTGAGTGGCGGTGCTGACCGAGTTCGTGCCTCCCAGCACCAGCCCGCCGTCGATCCAGGGCGCGTGGCTAGTCAGGTACTGGGACACCTCGCTCGGCAGCCCGCTCGGCGGCGTGAGCAGTATCGGGCCGCCGGCCCGATAAAGAGCTGGACCCCCAGCGAGGGCATCGGGGTAATCAGTGCCCGTGGCCAGGCCGAAGGCGGAGGGGGTGATGAAGAAGCTGTCGGCCACATCGACCGCCGTGGCATAGCGGTCCGCTCCGACCACTGGGGTGGCCCCCGGGTCGGCCTGCGCCGCTGGACCACCGATCGCAAAGCGCTCTCCAGGAGGGTTGGCGGCCAGGTACTGACTGACCGAGCTCGGCATGGTGGTGCCGTCGGTCAGCAGGAGGGGTGCCTGGAGCATCGACGCCGCCGCTCCCGCCGAGAGGGCGTCGGCGAAGCCGGTGCCGTCGGCCTCGAAGGCCGCTTCACCATCCCATGGTTCTGCCTCGGCCACCGCCACCGAGGTTTGATAGCGGTCCGAACCGGCCAGGCGAGCGACTTGGTAGCCGGCCGAGACGAGTTGGCCGACGATCGAGTCGCTGATGGAACCGGTTCCGCCGAGGACGTCGATCTGGGCAGCGCTGCTTCCCCCGCCCAGTACCCGGTTGATCTCGTTGAGCACCCGGGGGTCCAGGCTGGTGGGGTCGGTGAGAAGCAGCGGACAGAACTCCTCGGACGCCAACGGCACCCCCACCAGGGCGTCGGCAAAGCTGTCCGCCGAAGCCAGGACAACACAGCCAGCGTAGGGATAGTGGCCAGGTTGACCGTACGGGATCCCTGTTCCCCCGCTTGGAGCAGTGGGAAAGCTGGCTTGGGAGATGGCGATGGCCGTGGCTATACGATCCGAGCCGGCCCAACGGGAGACCGTCGCCGGCGAGGTCGGGCCAGCTCCCGAACCCGTCGCAACGCCGCCCAAGACCGGACCGGTCGGTTCCGAAGAGGACCTGGCGACGAGGTCAGCTCCAGAGACGACATCGCTGTCGGCTAAGGCAACAACGCCCTCCGCGTCGACGGGCTGGGAGTTTGCCAGCGGGACGGTCACCATGCCGTTGGTGCCGAAGGAGCGGTCCGGCTGACCGCTCTGGTCGAACTGAGCGACTACCAGACCGAGGCGGTCCGCCCCTCCTAAGTCGAAGCCGCCGGCCGCGTCGGCGATGACGTCGTTGGAGAACTCCAGGTCAGGACCGGGCCGGGCGATACTCACGTATCCATCGATCCCGAAGGCCGGATCCGGGGAGCCTGACGGGGTCAGGGCGAGCACCTCGTGGTCAGCGCTCACGTAAGGAGTGACACTGAGGAACACGTCACCGCTCACTCCGACGGCGATGCCCACCGGCGCCCGGTTGCTCAGGCGCTGATTGAGCAAAACCTGGCCACCGGAGCCAAAGGTGGCATCGGGCTGTCCGCCCGGATATAGGCGCTCCACCACCCCAGTCACCGAGGCGTAGCTGCTGCCCTGGGCCCCTGCGACGAGTATCCGACCCTGATCGTCCACTGCCAGAGTGAAGGGCTGGAGCTGACCGAGACTGATCATTCCGTTACTGCCGAAGGAATCGTCGGGCTGGCCGGTCGGCAACAGGGCGAAGATGGCGCCGGCGCCAGCGATCTCGGCGCTGTCAGTCTTGCCCGTCACGCCCACGAGGATGTCACCGGTTGGTGTGACGGCCAGGCCCCCGGTATCAGAGATGGTGTCGAGGCTCATCTGGGCCATGCCGTTGGTACCGAAGTTGGCATAGTGGGCCCCGCTGGGGGTGAACTCGAAGACTTGGACGTATCCCTGCCCGGTGGAGCCGGATGAGCTCTCGGGGACCTCGGCCACTGACAGGAGTACGTAGCCCTGAGGGGTGACCGCTAGGTACTCGCCCAGATTGCCTTCCGGGAGGGGCGCAGCCGCACCTAGCGGAGTCGTCGCAACGCCATCGGCGCCGAAGGACAGATCGGGCTGTCCGTCGGGCAGCATGGCCGCGATCTCTACTTGATAGTCACTGCCCTGCTGTCCGATGCCGGCGACCAAAATGTCGCCATTCGAAGCGACGGCCAAGGCGCCTTCCTCCCCGTTCACGAGCCCGCTCACCTGAGCCACCCCGCCGATGCCGAATCCCTGGTCCGGCTGCCCAGTGCCCGCCCACGCCGGAGATGCCCAGACCGACGCCACCACAACCAACACGGCGGAGAAGACCTTTGGGTGTCCGAGCCCCTTGCGGCGCACGAGGCGGTAGCGCACTCCGCCTGTAACCGCCAGCACGAACATGAACGCTCGGTGCATTGCGATCCTTCCCCAGACCCACCCCAGTGAAGGGGCTAGGGTAGCCGGTATACGGAAGAGGATGGTCAGCAGTGGGACCGGATTCGCCGTGCCGCCACTGTGCGCCTGGATTGGTGATCCTGGCGACAGGCGCTCGCTCAAGTGATGGCCGACCCGAGCCCTACCCGTCCCGGTGTGCCTGGCGCATCCCGACTCGGGCCCCGCCACGACAGATGCCTATGACGCCAGGAACCGATTATGCCGGCGGCGTTAGCGATCACGCGGAAGGGGGGAGCGCCTTCGGCCTGATGCCGACGTCGAGCTACTGGCTCCTGTGTTGGTTCAGCCCTAGATTGCCCGGGATATGGCAGGCCTGGGGGGTTCCGTGTCCGATGATGAGTTCGCCAGGCATCTGGCGTGGGCCTTTCGAGGCGAAGTGTCCGGCGAGGTTCTCTTCTCCGACTTGCCCGAGCGTTTCACAGAGCACCGTGCCGAGTTGGAGCTGCTGGTCGAACTAGAGCGGAGGATGCAGGCCGTCCTGGAACCGGTCGTGCAGCGCTATCGGATCGATCCCGGGGACCTGGACCGCACCCGTCGAACCGCCCACGACAATGCCGCCGCGGCGGCCGAAGGTGGATGGGACGCCTTCCTCGGTCAGTTCGATGCTGTCACCACCCACGCCATCGAGCGCTACCAGCTGCTCGGTCGGGCCATGCCGACCGAGGGCCCAGCTGGTCTGGCCGAGCTCCTGGTCCACCACGAAGAGGCGTTGCGGTCCTTCGCTAGGGCCCAGCTGTCCAGCGAGGGGCCGGACTCGACCAGCGCTGTCGCCAAGGCGTTGGAGGCCATCTCTGCCTGGGAGACAGCCCAGCCTTGAGGGCTCCCAGACGCGCTGAGATGACCCCCGCCATGCGCACGGCCTGGAGGGCCATTCAAAGGATTGGCGGACTCAGCGAAGGACCTTCCACCTTCTCCGAGGAGGACAGCCTTCGGGCTTCTGGCTCAACGGTAAGCAGGTAGTCAATCTCGTCGACTCCGAGTGGATCGAGCTGCGATTGACCAAGCCCGTGATCCGGGAGGCCAGGAAGCGCCTGCGCTGCGACCCACGCGTCGAATTGCGGAGGAATCCGTCCGACTGGCTCAGCGTCCATGTGACCAGGCCTGGCGATGCTGAGCTGATCGGCGGACTGGGGCCTAAATTTAACTTGTGGCGGCTGCCCATCGGGGACTGCCAGGACCGACTGGGCCTCCTGTACCCGAGGGCACCTCGCTGGCAAGGCGACGTCGCTTCCACTGAGCGCGCCAACATGGTTCGGTTCTGTCCGTCACCAGCATGGGCCAGGTCGGCTTCGAGCATCATGACCGGCCGGCGATAGGTACGGTCGCGTGTCGTCACGACCAGGCACCGACCCGTCGATCAGCTGCCATCCGGCGCCGGATCTGCCATCCGACCGCTCGGTACCTCTGCGGAGCGTTATCGGCGGCTATACAGGTCACTACTAGGTCATGGACCCGGCGCGACTCCGGTCTGACCAGAGGCATAGGCGCCGGCGTGGTCTGCCAGGAAGCTCCGCGCTGTCGACCGGAAGGCGTCCGGTGCTTCCAGCCAGGGAAGGTGTCCAACCCCTTCGAGGACGACACTGCTTACGCGCGGGAGAGCCTCCACCAGGGAGTCGACTGCCCACGGGGGGCGAGAATCTTCTCGGCCGTGGACCACCAGTGATGGGACATGGAGAGTCCGGCAGCGACGGACTAGGTCCTCCTCCGACCAGGTCTTGCGCTCCGCGTTCAGCTGGGCATTGGCTTGCATGTTCACCCGGAAGGGCCGGTCGAGTGCCTCCAGAAGTTCCAACTTGGAAGGGTCAGCCAAATCGCTCTGCCAACTCAGTCGGCGCCACTCCGCTTCCTCATTGTCGCTGCGCTCCTTGGCGGACAGCTCGTCGAGGCGAGCCTGGTAGGGCTGGCGGCGGCGGTCACATTCCTCGTGGTAGGCCCGGTTCCAGGCCTCGCCAAGACCGGTACCGCTGATGTAGAGGAGGCCGCCGGTGACCACAGGGTGGGCCAGCGCATAGAAGAGGGCCAGGGTCGCTCCCCAGGAGTGTCCTCCCACAACCCAGGCCTCCACGCCCAGGGCCCTCCGGATGCACTCCAGGTCGGCGACGTAGCGGGCGGCGGTGTGGGGTCCGCCGGATGCGGATTGCCCGCAGCCGCGCTGGTCCCAGGTGATGACGCTGACAAGGTCCTCCAGCTCGCTCCGCAGCGAATCGAAGTAGTCCCAGAGTCCGGGCCCGCCGTGGCAGAGCACCAGCGGGACGCCCCGTCCTCCTACCCGAACGGCCAGGGTCGCTCCATCATCGGTGTCGACCCAACGCAGCTCACTCATGCCCGACGTCACCGCCCTCCCGACGCGCACCAAGGTATGGCACTGCTGGCCATTCCTCCGGGGCCCATCCGTAGGGGTTGGAGGTGTCGGCGCCGGCGGCGGCGGGGTGGGAAACGGCGATGACCACACTGAAGGCCTCCGAGCTGGTCAGGGCGGCCTGGACCAGCCGGGCCAAGTCCCGGGTACCGCACCAGGCCACTGGAAGTCCTAGCTCGGTGGCGAAGAGAGGACTGTCGGCCGGGGCCACCCAGCCCAGTCTCAGGCAGGCCACCTCCAGGCCGTGGCAGTCCGAGTAGTAGCGCCCGAGGGCTTCGCCGAAGAGCTTGGTAGCGGCGTAGACCGAAATGGGTCGGGCCGGCATGTCCGGCCGAACGACTGTCCCCGCCGGGTTGCCGGCGATGGTCTGGCCCGTGCTGGCAAAGACCACCTTGGCCACCCCAGCCCGCCGGGCGGCCTCAAAGACCGACCAGGTCCCCGTCACGTTTCGGGGCAACAGGACGGTCAGGAAGTCGTCCTCGAACGCCTTGGCCGCCAGGTGTAGGACTCCATAAGCGCCAGCGAACGCTTCGGTCAGGAGACCGACGTCGGCCACGTCAGCCCGAATCACAACATCGTCATCCACTCCCTCGTGGTCGACCACGTCGATGCGCCGGAGACGGTAGCGGGTGCGCAGATCCTCCAGGATGAGTCCGGCGACGAACCCGGCTGCACCCGTGACAACAAGGACTGGTCGTCCCGGCGCCGTGGTGAGCTGCGCACCCGAGCTCGCGGATCCTTCGTCGCTCATCGACCTCTTCTAGCCCGTTGGTGCTGTCCGGTCGAGAAGTTTGGAGCCTTTCTTCCGGCTCGCCAGCGACGTTCGGCGCCACCGGCTGCGGTGTCCGGACGGCAAAAGAACGTCGATCTGGACCAACTCGGCACGCGAACGAAGAGCGGCTCGACGGTCTGAACTGCGCGTCCGACCGGGCGATGGCGGGTGGTTGCTCGGTATTTAGAGACCCACATTCGGCCGAGCGTCGTAACCAGGACGCCTCTACGCTCTCGCTCGATGACTGGCAAGTTGGCCGACATGGGGCTCACGTCCATGTTCTTGATCGAGAGATTCACCCTCCAGCGAGTCTGGAGCGGACTGACCGACGACGAGTTCTTCTGGGAGCCGTCTCCCGGGTCCTGGAGCATCCGGCGACGTGAAGACTGCCATACGCCCAACCCGTTCGGCGGGGGCGATTGGGTGGCCGATTACGACCTGGCCGTGGTCTCCACTGACTGGGCTGTTAACGGGGAGCCGATGACCACCATTGCCTGGCTCATGTGGCACTTCGGATCGATGCCGGGCAGGACGGCCCAACTGGATTACCTGGGTGGGACCGAGAGTGCCGATAGCGGCTGGACATCCCCTTACAGGACCGATCACCCGATGTTTACCTCAGCAGCCCAAGCGGTTGAGGTGCTCCAGGCAGGCTGGCAGGAGCTCCGCTCGGCCTTGCGCGGCGCCACTGACGAGCAGCTGGAGCAACCCGTGGGCTCCTGGGGAGGTCGGCCCACTCTCGGCTACCAAAACCTCGCAGCGCTGTTCAACGAGGTCAGTCACCACGGCACCCAGGTCTGCGCGCTACGGGACTTCTATCGAGGACGGAGGCCGTAGGCCATCGCCATACCCGTCGCTCGCGACCACTTTCCAGCTCTCACGACCTCCGCGACCGGAACGGTCCCGAGGGTGCCGCGAACATGGGCTGATGCCAGCCGGCGCTACCTCCGGAGATGCTCCTGGGTGACGGCTACCCAGTGGTTCACCTGCTCGGGACCGTGGTGTCGGATCGCCCAGTCCACCAGCCTCAGTCCGGCATGTGCCCACATCCTTGGCGCCACCTCAGCCGGCGTCGTGGCCAGCAAGTGGGACTCAACCCGCTGCCGGAGCGCGCTCGGCGCCCGCCGGCTCAGGTCAAAGGCCAGGATTGCCAGGTCGGTGCCGGCCAGCCCGGCCCTAGCTCCGTCCCAGTCGAGGATGGCCGTCACCTTTCCGGGCCGGTCTGGATCGACCAGGACGTTTTCCAGGTGGTAGTCGAGATGAACCAGATCGTCACCGACCACGACGTCATCTTCTCCAGCCAGAGCCTCGATCTCCTCCAGTAGCGCACGAGTCGTGGCGCTGTAGGCCCGCAGCGGCTCGTGCAGGCACCAGCCGGGTCCGGACGACGCCAGGTACATCGGCATCGGCCGGCCGGAGTAGGCGGTGCCAGCGAGAATGCCCCGGCGCAGCTCAACCAGGTCGATCAACTGCTCGACTAGTTCGGCGGAGACAGTCGTTGGTCTCTGGCCGAAGGCACGCTCCTGCAGGACGGCGGCCCCCAGCTCGCCCACGTCGAAAACCGCCTCGTAGCGAGGCAGCGGGATACCGGCGGCTCGAGCGAGCTCCATGAGGTCCATCACGTCGTCGAGCTGGCCGGGTGGCTGGCCTGGAGGGATCGGAGGGGCCCAGGTCAGGACCCCGACGTGTCCGTCGGGCCAGCGGACCAGCCAGGCGCCCACCGCCCCGCCGGCCAGACGCTCCACCAGATCGAGCATCGGGCCGCCGGCCAGCGCAATGGCGTCGCGAAGGGCGACCGCGTCGATCTGGGCAACCGGGTCGAAGCCATGACCGTCCGCCATCGGGGCGATGCTACGAGGTCGTCTTCCTGGCTCGGACAAGCCCGACGGCAGGTGAAGCCTGCCGGTGCTGACGCAGCGCCGCGGGTTAATCGCTGGCGCTGCCCCCCGGGCGCGACAACGCTGCCAATGATGGCCGGGGTCGTGTTCGACGAGGTGGTGGCGGCAACCTATGACGCCGATTCGGCCGACATGTTCGCCCCCGAAGTACTCCAACCGGCCGTTGAGTTCCTCGCCGAACTGGCTGACGGTGGCCGGGCCCTGGAGCTCGGGATAGGTACCGGACGGGTCGCCCTGCCCCTCGCCCAACGGGGGATCGAGGTCCACGGCATCGACATCTCCGGTCCCATGGTCGGCCGGCTTCGGGCCAAACCGGGCGGCGCAGCCATCCCCGTCACTATCGGTGACATGGCCAGCGCCCTCACTGGTGCCACCTACCGGCTCGTTTACTGCGTCTGGAACGCTCTATCCAACCTCACCACCCAGGACGCCCAGGTGGCCTGCTTTGCCAACGCCGCCGCCCAACTCGATCCTGGCGGCCATCTGGTCGTCGAGGTCGGGTACCCCGACCTGCGCCGCGTCCCGGCCGGGGAGACGGCCCGGGCCTTCACCCTCACGTCCGACCGGCTGGGCTTTGACACCTTCGACTTGGCCAACCAGCTGCTGGTCTCCCATCACTACTGGCTGGAGGACGGCAACCTCCGTACCTTCGAATCTCCCTGTCGCTATGTCTATCCCTCGGAGATGGACCTGATGGCCCGCCTGGCGGGCTTGCAGATGGCCCAACGCTGCAGCGGCTGGAAGGGGGCGCTGTTCAGTCCCGACAGCGGCGAGAACGTGGTCTCGGTGTGGCGCAAGCCTTCGTAGCCGAACGACGCGAGACTGAGGGGGACTCGGAAGCGCCGCCGATGGCCCACTGTGGTCGAGGGCCCCTGCCCCTTCCGCCGGCCAGGAGTCACCCATGAACGAATACGGGATCGCCACCTACGGCCAGCCCTGCCGGGAGTGCGGTTGGTCCTGGGCCACGCCCGTCCCGGAGGCCAAGGCGGTCGTGGTCGGGCTGCCCGAACGGTACGGGGCGCTCCTATCTGGCGCTGACGGCTCCGCCCGCCACGCCGATCTGGCCTGGTCGGCCAAGGCCTACGTCAGTCACGTCAGCGACAACCTTTCCATCTGGGCCCAGCGATTGGCAGCCGCCGCCGGAGCCCCGACCCCCGTGAGCCGATACCAAGCCCGGCAACTGGCCGAGGCCCGCAGATACGAGGATCTGCCGATCGAAGGGGCGCTGTGGTCCCTCGATCGGGCAGTGGCCGCCTGGCTAGAAGCAGTCGAACAGGCCGAGCGGCGGGGGGTGGTGCTCGATCACCCCGACCGCGGCCCCCTGTCGGTCGTCGACGTGGTCGGAACGAATGCCCATGACGCGTACCACCACGCCTGGGACATCGCCTGCTGTCTGGGTCAGGCCGAACGTCCATCGGTGTCCAGGACCGGCTCCGCGGCCAGCGAGGTCGACCTGCTCAAGTCCGACCTGGCCTTGGCCAACCGGAACCTTGTTCGGGTCATCCGGGCGCTGGAGCCCGCTGCCCTGGCCGGTGCCTCCCGGCTGCCCGGCTGGACCCGGAGCCACGTTCTGACCCACCTGGCCCGCAACGCCGACGGCTTGCGCAATCTCCTGCTGGCCGCGCGCAGTGGCGAAGCCGTCCAGATGTATGCATCCCCAACGGCACGGGCCGCCGACATCGAGGCCGGGGCCACTCGGCCCGCTGAGGTCGTGCTGGCCGATGCTGTTCAGGCCGCCGAACGGTTCTGGGTCGAGGTCGGCGCCATGCCGGCTACGGCTTGGAACACGACGGTCCTCTTCAGCTCCGGCGGGCCCGATCCGGTGTCAGTCCCGGCGCCCCGGGTGCTGGGTATGAGGGTCGAGGAGACGGTCATCCACCTGGTTGACCTCGACGGCGGCTTCTCCTTCGACGATGTTGACCGGGCGGCCCTGACACGGATGCTCCACACCTTGCTAGGCCGCCGCCAGCGGCAAGAGGTGAACATCTCGGTAGTGCTTACTGACGCGGAGCCGCCGGAGGAACGCGCAGAGGGCCTTGTTGTCTGCGGCAAGCTTGCGGACCTGGTGGCCTGGTTGGCCGGGCGGTCGGATCGCGGAGTTGAGGCCAACGGCGGCACCCTCCCGGCTCTCCGCCCTCTCTAGCGGTGCCAGCGCAACCACAAGCTGTCCGCGATCAGCGCGCCATAAGAACGGACGAAGTCGGCACCGGCAAGAGCAAGAACGCCCGCTTCTGATTTTCGTGAGCACGAAGTATTCGGCGTTAGGCGCAATATGTGTTGACACCTAACGCGCGCACAATAACCCGGAACCTGTTGCTAACCCGTTGCTCGAATGGGGTCTCCCCGGCGTCCACCGAGACGGCGCCCAACCGCTGGCAAGCCTCCGCGGCACCTTG